>NZ_JBIQWA010000009.1:0-120352 GCF_046591575.1 Marivita sp. S0852 | reverse complement strand
GCTTACCATCCGCCCGGCGCGGCAACCTTGCCAGAAACTCGCTTGTAGCTCCCATCGAGAAACTCCCTTCAAACCAAAGAAAGCTCTGAATCGCAGATCACGCGCTATGCCGTAAGTGTGCGGCGGAAACACCGGTTACGGATTACGACGTGACGGCAGTCAACAAATCAGGCCGCAAGGTGCGCATCGGCACGGCCTGGAACGAAACCGGCAATACCAGCGGCAACCCCTACATCTCGATGCAGATTGATGTCGGCTTGGGCCCGTTCCGGGTCAACGCGGTGCAGACGAAAGAGGCGTGTGCGGCCCAAAGCGGCGAATTCGAGATCATCCCGCTGGTCTCGAACGGCCTGATGAAGTCCGGCTCGATCTCGGGCGAGTTGACCGCCATGGACGCTGACAACGCCTTCACCGGCTACATCGCCAACATGATGTTCGATCTGGAGTTCATGCTGATCGAGAACAGCTACAAATCCGAGGAGACCCACCCGGATTACCGCGTCGAGGTCAGCTCGCCCCGGGGCACACCGATCCGCGTCGGATCGGCGTGGATGGCCAAAAGCAGCCGCACGGGCAATGACTACCTGTCGCTGCTGATCAACACGCCCGATGGCGATCTGCGCGTCAACGCCGTGCAGAACGAAGAACAGCGCGGCGGGCAGACCTTCTCGATCATCCCGTTCATCGACAGCGGTGAGCAGCCGCAGGACGCGGGCGCGGGGCTCTCGCTGGTCGCATGATCAACGCGCAAGATTAGACGATTTGCACCGAAAGGGGAGCCGTGGGATCACGGTTCCCCTTTAGTCTTGGCTCGATGTCGCAGCGAGACATATCTTACGATCCTTGAAACTACACCATCCATATACTACCAGAAGTTGAGATTGACAGCAATTTCGGTATGTTACACTGCAGCTTGGCAAATGAATCACTCGCTGTGGTCGTTGGGTGCCGGGTCAAATGAACTCGCACATTGCTGCGCAGAGCGTGATCTCAGGGGGCTCCTTTCGCGCGGCACTATGGTCTTCTCTCACTTGCTGTTCCTAATGCGACGTGGTCAGTCCAACATTAAGGTGCGCCGAAAGAGTTGTTGCGGAAAGGGCCCGAAGACGCATTTTACGTCTCATAGAAACGCTTTAGATCGCGTCGCTTGCTCAGCTGTTGCGGTCGATATGGTTTGACCTCTCCGAATTGAGCGACCGCGGTCGCCTGCATGCGTTCTTGTACGGATGGGTGGAGAGGGAAATCATCGCCAACTTCTCGGATTCCTTTTTTCCATGGGATGCTGATTGGTCCTAATCTCACGATCGCGTCCTCGCGATGCTGCAGGCCCAAGGGGTCAGGAGCGCGGTTGAGATAATTCTCGTTGATTTTGATTGAAGGCACACACTCCTTCAACTCATCGATCATCCAGTCTAGGGCGATATCACTGAGACGGGATTCGGCCTCGGGGTAGCTGCCACCGATATCGCTGTGACAACCCGGAAACCAGACCTGCTTGAGCCAAGCCGGTTCTCGATCCTTGGTCTCAATCGCGGCTTTTTTGGACGCCCATCCAACTCGTGGGAAGTCTGCGCGGTCTTCGTCGATCGCCATTGCGTGGCGGGCGTGGTTAACGTCGGGATCCAGCCACATGTCGTAGTTGCGCTTGTTCCAAGCGGCGAAATGCCCGGTCTTCAGTATCTGCGGCCAGTCTGTAAGGCGCCAAATCTTCAGTTTGCGATCAGGATCATCCGCGAAGTACTTGAAATTATCCAGTAGTAGAGAGCCAAGCTGCCAAATGAGGGCTCCGAGTAAGGCACCGAGAGGGATGACCAGTAGCAATGACCACCCTAGAACAAGACCGGCGACGAAGGCGGCGCCGGTTGCAAACGTAATACCCCAGACGAGAGTGCGCACGACTGCCGTCCGGAGTGACGCCACCGTATCGAAAACCCCGATGAAGGTCGGCTGGACGTTGCCTTGGTTTTCATCGCCCTCCTGCGGGGCACTCGAATACTTCTGGCGAAACCTGCGACCAAGCTCTTCGCGGTGCTTGAAGTAAGGGTTCTGCCCGCGAGGCTTTCCGGCACCGTGGTTATAGACGAACTTCACTGCATCCTTGGCGATCTTGCGTAAACCGGGCCCGTGTCGCGGAACGGGTTTGCCATCGGGCATTTCTGTTGGGATTCCGCAAAGGTTCATGACATTCGCCAGTGCCCTGACCGTGTAAGCCCCGCGCGAGAAGCCGAACAACAGCACGCGGTCGCCGGGCTCAAAATGGGCGATGATTTGTTCATAGCAATCGATGATATTGTGATCGATGCCGGTGCCGACTGCACTTTCGAGGATAGGTTTGACGCGGCCAAAGAGCCCCCCGCTCTCGCCCGTACCCAGCCCAGGATCGTAAAAGGCGACTTGATCCTTTGGGTTAATTGGTGAGTCTGGGCCGGGACGCATGGCGCGATACATCTTGTAGACGTTCGAAAGGCGTTGGTCTGGCCTAGATCCGCCCATTTGCCCGGTTCCATCGGAAAAAATACAGATATTCTTTGTCATTATTTACCTTTTGCCTTCAGTCTGATTGACTTATTTCTGTTTAGGTCGTCCGCCGGATCGCTTTAGCGAGAGCGGAAGAAAACAGTCTATCTCGTCATCTGTGACGGTCATGTCTTCCATCTCCTTCAGCCGTCTTTGGGCCTCCTTGTAGGCTTTTCCGTCAGTCTGAGGGGCTCCTTCATAAAGGGCTGCAAGCATAGCCTGTAATTCGTCGCGACGCTCAACTGCAACTTCATGTGAGAGTCTTGGAAGGTCGGTTAGAAGCGAGAGGTAGCATTCTCGGACGTTCCAGAGTTTCGCGGCCGCGTCACGGTGCTTTTGGGCGATGGCGCCGGGATCGAAGTTCTTCAGGTAAGCGGCCACGAACAGCGTTAGGAAAGAAATAACGACGGTTACAATCTCGACCCATGTCTCGTCTCCCACCACGACGCCGACTGCGCCAGCACTCGTTAGGGCTGAAAGCGCAATCTGAGCCATCTTGTACCGGCGAAGTGTGTCGGCAGAGCGATCGGCCATACGTTCGTGCGTTTTGTGGGTATAGACCACCCGTCCGAAGCATTCACGGACCTGATCCTCGAACGCGATATCGTAGTCAGGCGGCATAGTCTTCATCCTCGGCATCCCGGACACGAATCGGAACCCGGACGGTGTCGCGCGCAACGACCACGCCCCGACTGACCGCGTAGCATTCTACGAGGTGATCACCGCGGAAATTTGTGGTCTCTCGGCGCTCACCGCGACCTTCGTCGCGCACGATCTGCCCCCGGATCATGTCTCGACGCTCGGCTTCTTCGCCACGGTTCAAGACCTTCCAGAACACCTCGGCATCATCGGGAAGATCGGTTGCATCTGCGATGAAGAATCGAAGGCTCTTCTTCGGAAGCAGGACGCCATGCCGCTCCAAAAGGTCACGGAGCATTCCCGGCCGGAATCCATCCTGCGTCACTTCGCAGTTGATGCGAAGGTGGTATCGAATATCGACCGGAAACCTTTCTTCGACAAACTGCTCAGTATTTTTGAAGACATGCGCGAATGCCGCGGCCTCTCCCGCAGCACTCCTTACCGGTGCTGGGTAGGCGTTCCCGAACACATCCCGCCATTTCTGGCGCTCATTCTTCTGTCCGCTCGCGTCGATGGCTTTCACACATAGATCGTATGCCTTCTTCGCCTTCCGCTCGAACCGCTTCTTGACACGAACGCGTTGACGACTGCCAAGAGCTGCATACTCGGATTGCTTGGGCTGATCAGCCAGGAACTTGAAGAAATCCCGGCACATGTAATCGTAGTAGTGGAAGCTTTTGGTATCGTATTCGTCGGTTGACTCGAGGAAGTTGTAGGCGAGAGTGTCGATCAGAAGGCCGCCCATGGCGACGCCCTGCTTGTTCTTCCAGGCGCGCGCCATCTTGCACAAGTGGCGAAGGTTTCGGTTCTTGCGCTCATTGGCTTCTCTCATTTCATCGAGTTCAGCCTGCGGCTTGGTAATCTTCCACGACCCACCTTTTGCGTTGTCAGGGTACTTGTAGCTCCCATCAGCCAGCTTGAAGGCCGGCATCACTTCGATGTGGAAATCGTTGTACAGCACGCGGACAACCAAACGATCCACCTTGACGGTTGTCGAAGGGTATCGCCTCTTGATCGCATCCCTAGCATCATGAAGAAGCCTATTTTGGCCCTCTTCCTTGTAGGTGTCCCACTTCCCGGCGGGCATGATGTAAATCATGTCCAGGTCGGAAATGCCCTTGATCGCCGTCCAACGGCCATAGGAGCCAACTTGAAGGCTGTTAGCCGTTTTTGACTCTGTGTCGCGAAACTCCTTGTTAAGAGAAGCAGTGACTTCGCCGTATCGCAAGGCAATAGTCGCGGCATTGTCGATCTTGATATTATCGAGAAAGGTCTTGAAGTCGTCTGAGATGCCCATTGAAGCCTCACGATTTTTTGCCCTCAATGGGCGATTAGATGGTTGGTTTAGTCAGCCGCTTTGCCCTATCCGGTCGTTATTTCTCACGGACGGTGATCTTCGGATTTGACTTGCCGTGCTTCGCGGTGACAAACCGACCACTGATGGCGCTTCGATAGCTGCCGCCGGTTGACCCGCTCTTCCCGCGAGCTTCTTTCACGGTTGTTCGCGGGTGCGACTTCCCATGCGCCTGCGTAACATAGCGTCCTGATTTTGCGCTTCGGTAGCTACCGCCAACCTTTCTTTTCCCTGCCACTGCACTGCTCCTTTTTGTTGCATCTTCGCCAATTCGGACTAAACTAAGATTTGAGTCCTCATATGGACAGTCTACATAGGGACTCTTTTGGACGTCAAGTCCAAAAGCGGATAATAGGAGGATCAATGCAACCACATATAGGTTCTGCGCTTCAACCCGGCGCGGACAACATCAGGATTCCAGCCATTATGGATGCTTTTTCGAGACTTGCCGAAGACTGGGAGCTCTCGACTGATGAGCAGATAACGCTGCTTGGCTCGCCGGGGCGCTCGACGTTCTTCAAGTGGAAGAAATCCGGTGGCAATCTTCCGCATGACACTATCGAACGCATTTCTCACCTGCTCGGCATCTACAAGTCTCTGCAAATTGTGTTGCCGAACCCTGAAGCGGCGGATGGGTGGATAAAAAAGCCGAACGCGTTTTTTGATGATCGAAGCGCACTCGACGTGATGCTTGGTGGTAACGTTGTCGATATTTACAAAGTAAGAGAATATCTTGATGCACAACGCGGTGGATGACTTCGACGTAAAGCAGATCAATGGCGTTTTCTATGTGCTTATCCCGTCTCGATTTCCACCTGTGCCGCTCTATCAGCGCATCGCGGGTGGGCGCGACGACCAGGTCGCGGCTGTCGCAGATCTTCATAACCCTCGTGTTATGGAAAAGCAGCGCCTGCTAGGGCAAGGTTGTGTGACCGCAGATGATGTGTCTCCACGTTTTCAGAACTGGAACCATGCCCCGTTCGCCTATTCAAATCCGGAAGGTAGTTGGTTCTTCGACCGGTTCGTACGATGCCTAGAGATGTCGCAAGACAAACAGACAGCCTTGGCGGTCTCGGTTGCGAAAAGAGCGCTGTTCCTTAGCCGCACGGCGGAAGCTCCAATCGGGCTTGACATGCGGATGCTAAGCCGAAAGGTGTCTGGCGCGTTCTTAGACCTACGAGCGTTGCCTGTTGAGCTTTGTCAATCAGAACGGCGTAAACTTGGAAAGTTGCTTTGGGAGCGCGCCAAGACCGAAGGTTTGTCAGGCGTGCTATTCCGGTCATTCGAACGACCAAGCGGCACTCGCATTTGCGTGCTCGATGGCAATGTGCTTGACCGTGCAATTCAAGGTGAGCACTTCAGGTACTCATGGGATGGTGAAAAGGTTTCGTCGCTTTATGCTTTCGACAACTCTGGAGGTGACGAGGACAATTCGATCGATCCCCGCGACCTTGGCCAAGACGAAGATATTCTGGCGGCTTAGCATTGGTCATTTTGTCGCCAAGCTGACTGAAGGCTGTCGAGTTGACCCACTTTCAAATAGTGAGCGCTTCCGTGCCGCTAAATAGCGAATGATTGTTTCTGGTCCATCCTGCCGGACGTCCCATATATGACATTAACGTTTCCGACGCGACCGCTTCTTAGAAGCGGCATGACTTGATCATTGACCTGAGTCCCAGCCTTGTGGCCTCCCCTGCTCGGCTTCGCGTGTCGCAGGGGAGAACGGCCCTTCGGTCCGTCGCGCATTCGGCCATGCGGCCTCACCGCGGCGTCGCACCCAGGCCCCCGGTTTGCCCGCCTCGCGAGCACGTCCCTCCCCGACCGCTCCGCCAGATTGCGCTCTGGTCTGTTTTGCGGGGCAAAACGATCCCGCCGCTTCATCCGTCTCCCGCGTCCGGTCGGGCCGTTTGCCTGCTCGGGTCGGGCAAACCTACCGTCAAAACACACACACATGAGTGCGGAAGCATATCCTCCGGATGGCCCCCAAATCAGCCCGCGTCAAGGATCGCAAAACTTTTCGGCGAAGGCCGGGCCTGTGACGCGGGGCGGTCCCGTGCGTGAGGGCGCGCATGTGTCAGTTGCTGCGCTCGGAAAACTTTTGCGCCCGGCAAGCCGGCGGCTGCGCCGTCCCTGACCCGGGCAGATTCGGAAACCAGGCATTCGGCCATGCCCCCACACTCACGTGGTGGCCTTGCAACTGAATACTGGAGACCAGACATGGCTTATGACAATGCGAACACCTACGAGACCATCGAGCTTTTCGGCCTGACCGAGAAGGACGCGCAGCTGCCGATCCCCGAGGATCACGTGCTGACCGACCACATCATCCGCGAGAGCTTCGAGGCTTTGCTCGGGCGGCTGCGCGGGACCGGGCTTGAAGCAGAGATCGAACCGCTGGCCCATGGGCTCGCCACGATCCTGCAGCGGCGCAAGGTGGCGCTTGGCAAGGAGGTCGACCGCACCGCCGACAAGATCGGCGCGCTGGCAAAAGCTCACGACGGATCGGAGATCGCCGAGACCGCCATTGAGGAGGCGCAGGCGCGCTTTCTGCAGCTGCGCGAGATCGTCGGCGCCATCGAGGTGATGAGCGAGGCGGCAGCGGAATGCTACGAGGTCGAGACGGGCCACGCCTTCATCCCGGCAGCCGGGTCGCGGGTGAGCGGCCGGGCGCAAGAGACCGGGGCGGTCTTCGAGGCGCGGCAGCTCCTGGAGCAGCACGACCGCGAGACCGCCGAGAAGTCGAAAGTCGAGGGGGTTCCCCTGATCGTCTCAGGCGCCACCGACTGGACCGATGTCGATGTGATCTTCAACACGCTCGACAAGGTTCGCGAACGGATCAAGCAGAACCGCAACCAGGAGATCTTCCTCTGCCACAAGGGTGGCAAGCACGGGGCGGAGATGATTGCGGCTCGGTGGGCCCGGGCACGCGGGGTCGCACAGGCGCGCTTCGATCCGCGCTGGTCCGCGCACGGGCGGGCGGCACCGTTCAAGTGCAACGACGAAATGCTGGACGACAAGTTCGCGGCGACTGGGGTTGTTCTCTTCGGCGGCAACGGGGTCGCGCTGAACCTCGGGCAGAAGGCGGAAGCGAAAGGCCTGACGGTCATGCGGGTTGCTGACCCGGCTAAGAAGACTGCGGAGACTTAAACTGCGAGGGTCGCCTTCGGGCGGCCCTTTCGTCGTTCCTCATCGGCGTGACGGTTCCCCAAAACCTTATGCCTAGCAATTTTATGTTTTGATAGGTATACGTGTGCCAAGCAAAACTTGGAAATGATTGGCATGACCCCACTCAGCAGCATCGCAATGAGCGCCTATACCGACCTGGTGCGGCTCCTGAAGGACGACGCCTTGTCCGGTGTGGAAGGCAAGCCGACGCTCAAAGAACGCGGCGACAAGGCCTATTGGTATGCGGCGCGGCGCGTTGGAACCGAGATGCGGTTCATCTATATCGGCGAGGACAGTGACGAGACGCGTGCACGAATCGACCGGATCGAGGACCTGCGCGCGACCGCCAAGGATCGGCAGGCGGAACGGTCGAGGCTTGTTCGGCTCTTGCGCGCGGAAGGCATGACGCCCACCGATCGGGCAACGGGGTCCATCCTGTCGGCGATGGCGGCTGCCGGGACTTTCCGTTTGGGTGGCACCATCGTCGGAACCAATGCATTTCGCCTCTATGAAGGCGAGCTTGGTATCCGCCTGCCTATTGGCGGCATGGCCAACACCGGCGATATCGACATCGCCCAGTTCGAAAAGCTCAGCGTGGCGCTGCAGGATCAGGTTGACCCGGGTCTGGCCGAGACCTTCGCGGCGCTCAAATTTGATCCCTTACCGGCTCTTGACCAAGGTCGGACCTGGCGATGGGCGCAAGGCGGGAGTGGCCAGTTGGTCGAGTTTCTGACCCCGGCATTCGGAGATGAGACCATCCGCGATTTGCCCGCATTGGGCGTGAACGCCCAAGGATTGAACTATCTCAATTTCCTGATTGCCGAACCGATCCATGCGGCGGCGATCTATCGATCCGGCATACTCGTGCAGGTCCCGCGTCCAGAGCGCTATGCGATCCACAAATTGATCGTTGCTGATCGGCGGCGGGACGGGGAGGGGAGCCTCAAGTCGGCCAAGGACCGCGAGCAGGCGGCCTTCATGATCGAGGCAATGGCCGAGGATCGCCCTGATGACCTGGCCCGCGCCTGTGCCGCTGCTCTGGAGGTTGGCCCGCGCTGGAGGGAGCATATCGGCAACTCGCTGAAGCGGATGCCTAAGACGAAACTAATCCTCGACGGGTTGGGAGTGTGAGTGCCGCAATGGGGTTCCCCTGAACCTCGGGCAGAAGGCGGAAGCGAAAGGTCTGACGGTCATGCGGGTTGCGGACCCGGCGAAGAAGGCGTCGCAGGATTGAAGAGAGGGGGTCGCGCTTGGCGCGGCCCTTTCGTCATGTCTCATGGCGCGTGCGGTCGGTCAGGCGTGATCGCCAGCTCGCTGCGGCCAGCACCGTCATCCCTCTCCCCGGTCCGTCAGAGCGCGGCCCATCCGCATCGGTGCGGGCTGGGGATGGGGCGCACCTCACGCACATCGTCAGCAATGCAAGACGCGAGGGGTCGAGACGTCGCACTTGAGGCTGAAGACTTGCGCGTCCCTCGGGTAGGTTTCGGAACATCGCACCCACGCGGGCGGGCTCCGTCAGCTCCCCGGCCAGGCTTGGCGGGACGAGGACGTGGATGGTGGCTGCGGCGTGATGGCAAGGGTCATCCGGGTCTCTCCTTTTTGCTCATTGATGTGGATCGCACGGGGTCGGCCCGTCTGTGCCCTCAGCTCACGCTTCGGCAAGCACAAATACGGCTTCCACGGCTGGCCGCGGACCCTCCGCATTTGCGCTTGCGACCGGGCCTCCTGCCCCCGTGCCGGGTGATCCCCATCGCAACAAGGAGTAAACCAAATGACCAACCACTACGTCGCTACCGTCCCCGTCAAGTTCACCGATACCGATGGCCAGGAGCGCACCCGCTTCCAACGCGTGGGCGCGATGTTCCGCAACACCCGCAACGGGGACGGCTCGGAGTTCTTCAGCCTCAAGCTCGACTTCCCCGTCGCGGTCTCGGAGCTGGTGATGTTCCCGCCGAGCGCGAAGGATCCCCAGGACTGAATCCTCTGACGAGGATGGGCCGCCCCAGGACGATCTTGGGGCGGCCCGATCCCTATTCCAGGGATGCCGGGTCCGACGGTCAGATCGCCTGATGCGACCTCGAGAAGCTGCCGGTCACCGCGCGCTCAAAGAACGATCGCCGCCCGGAATGATCAGGCCGCGACAGGGCGGACAGTCAGCCTCAAGGGGGCCATCCACAAAAACCTATCGGCCAGGGCCTCCCGGTTTTTGCGGCAGAGATTTGGCAAGCCAAATCTGGCCCTCCTTGACCCTGCCTGTCCGCCCTGTCGGTGGGGTTTGCGCCCGCCCGCGGTTCGGTCCGAACACATGCGTGTTCGGCCAAACCCTCGGGCGGTGCTGGGGAAGGGGACCCCTATGGCAAGTGGGTCACCCGGTGGTGAGGGGGCAGGTCCGCGTCCCTACGGGCCGCGGGGGAAGCGGACACCAAGGCTGCCTGAGACTGAATGCGACGTACGTATATAATTGACAGCGAGGTATATTATCGTAAGGTAGGGGCAGCCTTGGTGGAAGGTGGCAGGAAATAGGGGGTCTTTCTTCCGCATGTCCCGAACAAAACGCCTGACAGAGATCGAGAAGATGCAGATCGTCCGCGAGGCCGCGGAGGGTGTGTCGACGTCTGAGCTGGCTGAGCGTTTCGAGGTCACATCGCGGGCCGTTCGCTACGTCCTGAAAGCCGATGCCGAGCGTCAGATGGATGCCGCGATCCCGGTCTCGGCGGTCAGTGTGAAGGTCACGGCTGCGGAGCTTGAGGCGCTCGACGCGGTGTTGGCGAAGGCGGGGATCGAGAGCAGGGCCGAGGGGCTGCGGCGGCTCATTCAGACGGCAGGCGGGGTGTTCGTTCCGGACGCGCAGATGGCAGCAGAGATGGCGCGCTACCGCGCCTCTCTGCACGAGGTTGGCAATGGGGTTGCGCAGATCGCCAAGCAGATGACGCGGGCCAACCGGATGGGGCAGGGGGCCGTAGGCGGCACGAGTGCCGAGTTCTCCGAATTGCGCCTCGCGCAGATGCGCGGGCTGGCGCGCTTCATCCTCGATTCCGCTGACGAGATCGATCTGCTCTTGCGCCGCCGTCGTGACGCGATGCAGCTGCAGGCCACGGCCGCGCTGAGGGAGTTTGCCCATGCGGCTGAATGATGCCGTCCATGCCGTCACGGGCGAGGTCTTCCGAGATGGCTGGAGCCGCGTCCGGGGCTCGATGCAGGGGCTGCACGTGGCCAAGCAGACCCAGTTGACGCGCGCGGCAGCAGGGCATCGGCCGGCGGTTTTCAAGGCAATCCGAAGCGGGGGTACGCATACCAAATCGCAGCTCTCAAACCAGCTCGATTACCTCACCACGAAGTCGACCCATATCGTGGACTCGAGCGGATTTCTGGATGGCAAGGCGAAGCTCGAGGCAAAGGATATCAAGGACCTCACCGAGCGCTTTGCCAAGCGGTGGGATGCGGGCTTCAAGCCCAAGCTGGGACAGACCACCCATATGCTCATGTCCTTCCCCATCGGCACGCGCGGCGAGGATGTGCGCGACATTGCGACGGATGTGGCCGAGCGGTTCTTCCAGACTGATGCGGGGCATTTCGATTACATCATCGCTGTGCATGAGGACCGCGATCACCCGCATGCGCATCTGGTGCTGAACCGCCGCTCGCAAGAAGGCGAGTTCTTCTTCCTCGGGCGCAACCACCGGTTCAACTATGACGATTTCCGCCTCGCCATGGTCGAGGAGGCCGAGAAGTATGGTGTGCGCCTGGAAGCCACGCGCCGGGTGGATCGCGGGGTCGTGCATTACCCCGCCCCTACCCGCGAGGTTTATGCGGCGAAAGAAGAGGGCCGCGCGCCCCGCGAGCGGGAACGTGTTGGGCAGGACCTAACGCGGACGCTGGCGGAGATCGCCAACACCAGAACCGTCTACCATTCGCTTGCCGCGGAGGCCTCCCGGGAGGCCCGCGAGGATATCGCCGCGGCACTTTTTCGCGCGGGCGAGGTGCTGGCGCATGGCGGACAGATGGATCGAACAGGAGATGTGTATATGGCCGAGGATCAAAGCTTTGAGGATCTGAGAAGCCTCTATGCGGAGAAGCTCGCGCGGGTGCAGGGCATGATCGCAGAGAAGTCCGATGCGGAACGTCCGGTGCTGGAAAAGCGCCTTATCGAGATCCAGACGCAGGTCCAGCACATGCAGCCGCTCGGATTGCGTTCGAGCACGTTGTCAGAGGCGCCCTCGGAGGGCGGGGTCTATTCCGAGGCAAACATCCAAGAGAGCCAGTTGGAGCGCCTCACAGAGCCGCGCCTGCGCTCTCGGATCGACGCAGCGCTACGGGGCGCCGGGATCAGCACATCGGAAGTGGTGGCGCGGATCGAGACCGGGGCCGCGAATGCCGCGCTGGAGCATCAATGGATCGCAGATGATCTCTCCAAGGTGGCTGAGGCGCGCGATCTGAACCTCGAGCGCCGCGCCGATCTGGAACAGGCGCGTGACATCCTGAATGACGTGCATGTGGAACTTGGCACGCTGTTGGAGCGCGAGAACGTGCTGCGCCGGGATGGCGTCATGGAAGCGGAACCGATCAGCGAGCGGTTCCATTATCACCGGGACGCGGTCCGGGCGATGGAAGGGACAATCCGTCAGCAGATGCGCGCAGAGGGCCTGACAGCGCAGCGGATCGAAGACCGGGACTGGGAGGTGGTCTCAAAGGCAGAGCGCCGGATTGAGACGGAGCAGCGTGCATATCTCGAGGCACACCCGGATCTGCTCGCACGCCCCGGCGATGTGATTGACCGGTCTGAGCCTTACAGGGAGACCATTACCGATGCGGCCCGCGCCAGCGAGATCACCCGCGAGGTCGACCGGATCATGGAGGGACGCGATATCCGCACGCCCGTTGCAGATGCTGTCACGGATGAATTCAGGGAGCGCTATCCGGACATGCCGTCCCACCTCGCCCGCGGGCTCGGCGCGACCTATGCCGCTGTCGTCGAGATACGGGACACGGAGGCCATCAATCAGGTCCGCCGCGAAAGCGAGTTGCGCGACGGACTTGGGGTTGGCACGCGCGACGACATCCTCGCGGCCCGCGATGAAACTGCACCGCTGTCTGACCGATCCGGCCGCCTCTCAGACGAAATCGCGCGTGTTCTGGACCATGAGCGGGCAGGGGAGTTGTCCGCGCCCTTCGAAACCGAGGCGGAGCGGGACGCCTTCCGCGAGGAGATCGCGCGGGTGCTGGACGTGCGCCAACTCGACCGGCTCACATCCGGCGATGCCGATGCGCTGGACAAGGTTCTCGAGGATCGTCTCGACCGGCTCTATGTCGCCAAGGTCTATCTGCAATCCGATGCCGCCACGGCCAACACGGAGGCCTTGCGCCAGGTGGTCGATGACCTCGCCGATGCCGAATACGAAAAACACCGCGCGACAGACGTGGATGGCGAGACCGAGCGGGGACAGGTCCATTGAGCGCCGCCATGGGAAAAGCGCGGATCGCCACGGGCGTCCTTCTGGTGACGCTTGTGAGTGGGGCCATGGGCTATACCATCGCCTCGGCGGTGCTGACCTACCAGGATCTCGGCTTCGGGGCCGAGATCGACTTTGCCTATATCGCGCAGAACTACATGGCGATCCTGGACCGCCGCCCGGAGGATGCCCAACTCATTCACCTGATCATCGGCAGCTTTGCCGCCGCCGGCCTGATGCTGAGCCTCGCCCTCTCGGGATCGGCCCTCACACGGTTTGGCCAGACGCATTGGCAGAGTGCGCGCGAGATGAAGGCCAATGGGTTTTTCGGGGCGCCCGGGACCGGGTTCATCCTCGGCAAGCTGGGGACGCCTGGCTCTCGCGCCAATTACATTTGCTCGAAGGTTTTCCCGCATGCGCTGATCGTGGCGCCCACGGGCCGCGGCAAGACCACGGGCTTCGTCATTCCGAACCTGCTGACCTGGCAGGGCTCCGCCGTGACGCTCGATGTGAAGGGCGAGTGTTTCGAGGCCACGGCCCGGCACCGCGCAGCCCAAGGCGACAAGGTCTATCGCTTTGCCCCCACCGATTGGGAGGGCAAGCGCACGCATCGCTACAACCCGCTCCTGCGCATCTATCAACTGAAAGATCCCGCGCGCCAGCAGATGGAATTGCAGCTTCTTGCGACGCTCTTCCTGCAAAGCGACAACGACCGGGTGCAGGGCCTCCTCAAAGGCGGGATCGATCTCTTCGTCGCGGCAGGGCTCTTGGCGTTCCAGCGCAAGCGCCCGACCTTGGGCGAAATCTACCGCATCGCTGCCTCGGGCGGGAACAAGCAGAAGGAGTATTCCGCGCGGGGGCATGAGGTCGATAACAGGGCCGCCAAGCTGATCTTCACGCGGCTCGCCTCGACCAACAACGACACGCTGACGTCCTACGTCTCGCTCCTGATGACCTCGGGGCTCGATCAATGGCAGAACCCGGCCATCGATGAGGCGACGGCGGTGTCGGACTTTGATTTCCGCACGATCCGCAAGAAACCCTTCTCGGTCTATCTTGTGGTCCAGCCGCTGATGGTGAAGCCGCTCGCGCCGCTGATCCGGCTGTTCTTCTCCGATCTCCTCTCCGCCATGCAGGAAAAGGACCCCGGGCCGGATGAGCCATGGCCCGTGATGATCATGCTCGACGAGTTCAATCGCCTCGGCAAAATGCCCATCGTGGTCGAAAGCATCGAGACACTGCGCACCTATCGTGGTCACCTGGCCGTGGTCACCCAAACCATTCCCGCCCTCGATGAAATCTACGGCGAAAACACCCGCCGCGCCTTGCAGGGGAATGCGGGCGTGAAGCTCTATCTGACGCCCTCCGATGAAAAGACAGTCGAAGAGTTGAGTAAGGCTGTCGGCAAGACCACGAAAACCGTTGTCACGCGCTCGCAATCCATCGGCAAGAACCCCTTTGAAGGGCGCAGCCAGTCGACCCGGACCGAAGAGAGCTCGTTGTTGCCTGAAGACGAGGCGCGCCGCTTGCCGCTCGACGAGATCGTCATGGTGATCGATGCGCAAATGCCGGTCCGGGCGAAGCGGATCCAGTATTTCGACGACCGGCTGTTCAAGGCGATCTACGCGGCGCAGACAGGCGAGTTGCCGTTTCCGGAGCCGGGGGGAGGCGGATCACAGGGTACGCTGCCGCTGAGTATGCGCGCCATGCCGATGACGCCGCCAGCGAAAGGGTCAGGCGGATCCGAGGCCGATATCGAGGCAGCAGACCAGGCTGCTGCAGGTCAGCCGTCAGCGCATGTCGTGCCAAAGAAGACCGCGCCCGTCGTTCAAGCCGTCATCGCTGAGGAACAGCGGCAGATGGAGATGGATTTTGGTAGCCAGGTTGTGGATGTCGAAACAGCGGGCGCGAGTGATGAGATGCAGATGCGCTCCGCTGTCGAAGGCTTGGATGAGATGGAAGCGATGTTGCGAGAAGACGGCAGCGAAAATCTGGTTGCTCGATAGGATGAAGAGAGTGTTATTTTTGCAGGGGGGCGGCGAAACCGGACGTTCGAATCTCATTCGTACCGCCATATACCCTAGCGAAAATGTTCACACGCTCCAGATACGACCGGATTTTTCCGTTGTTTTCTAGGGGTATGCGGGAAGGAGTTGAGCACTGGACTCTTCATCAGGAGGCCCGTAAACGGTTTCTCAGGGCATATATTCTCCGGACCTGTTAACCGACCCACTACGGTCGTCAGCGCACATGCGCTTGTTATTATGCGATAATTTTTCTCGTTGCGTACGCGAGGTTTGGATACTCAACCGAAAGCCGGATGAGACGCGAGTCGAAATCGAAGCGTTGAACACAAGGTGGGCAGCTACTGGACACGACCTTGATGTTGACGCACTTCGTCTTCTATTTCATGGACAAAATCGTCGATTTCGTCTTCTTCGAAAACGCGATTGTCGAAAGGCACCTGTCGCAAGATATCGACCGCATTCTTGTACGCCGGAACTAAAGACGCACTCTGCGGGCGGCCAACGAGAAAATGCACCTGGACGTCTTCGGTGGCACCAACTTTTACAGCAGAGAGGTGGCCAAGCCAGCGGCGTGCCTTGTCCTTGATGTTGTCTGCGTCCGAGAGATCGAAGGATAGTGGCTCGTAGACATGCCAGCGACCGTTCTTCCAAGCATGCCGAAAATCGACAGTATCGGTGCTTCCGTGGACACGCTTGGACTCCAACGAGACTTGCACGCCTTGCTCCTTCAGCTTCGCCTCGACTGGTCGCCAAACATCCTCATCAGACCTGCGTCGTTGCGAAGGGCGATCATAGCGAGTGATGAACCGGTGATAGAGCTGATCGAAGGTTTTCTGTGGATCGGACGTCAAGCCCGCCCCTACGGGTGACCATTGCAGCGAACTGTCATCAAGCGGAAGAGCGATGCGCGCATAGTCGCCAGCAGTCTTTTCACCCTTGAACAGGCCTTCGGATTTCAGGCTGCGCTCAACGCTTTTCATGCCGCGTTCGATCGATTCGATGGCGCGCTTGTAAGCATCGCTATCGAGGTCTGGAAATATATTCTTGATCCTTCCGAAGGTCTTACGAGCCTTCGTGAGGATAAGCGGCTGGCCCGGGACAACCACGACCAAGCCGACGTTCACGAACTCGCCGGTTAGGATATCGTGGACGTAGCGTAAGACGACGTAGCTGTACGGCTCCTTCGTGGTCATGTCAGTATCCTCCCTAACTCCCTGATGCAGTCGTCGATGTTGTCCCGAGCGTCAGCGATCAACTTCAACGCAGCATCTATATCAGCTTGGGCGGTTGCCCACTCTGACGGGATGCTTCCTTCATACTCCTTCAGACGCGCATCCGACAAGGCGGTCCATCTAGATTTGATCGACGCGAAGTCGATCGGTGCGCCCTTCAACTCCTGCACGAATATATGCTTGCCGGGCGTTTCCAAATCCTTCATTCCGCCCAATATCCATGGCGCTTTCCACAAAAGAACCATTCTATGCATAAATGCGAGCTCGTGATCGATAATTCGAAGCTCATTGCCGCATATCAGGCAATTCGGGTTGTCTACCCTCCGATCAGGGTTCTGAATGATGGCATCGAACAGCAATATACCGGATGCTGTTGGTCGCATGGCATCTGACAGCCGTTGGCCGGTCGCCCAAGCCGAGAACCCCGACGTTCGGGTTGACCCGAACGCGATGCGACTGCTGCGGCGCAGTTTGTCTGCGATCTGGGTATCTGAAACAACAGGAATAATTTCCGGCGGTATCTCTACAAGCCAGGGTTTGGGTACAGGCAGCCCGAGATCGGCTGCAAGGCAGGCCGCGATTGCTTCGCGTGCAAGGTTGATCTCGGCTTGATCGCACCCGGCCGAAAGCTTCACGAACATTTCCACATCATCATCATCTGCTGCTCCGCCAACGGCTTCGCAGGCGGCCAGCACCGGCGCCGTGCGGCCATTGGCAGCGGTTCTGTCAATCCGAGTCAATACTGCGTGTGGAATCATGCCGCACTGGCCTCTGATCTGAAAACCTCATGAAGCAACGCTGGCATAAGGGCATCTACGTCTTCCGTCGTTCGCATCCGGATGCTTCGGATTTCCTGAGCCTTAGCTTGGATACGACTGAACCAGTGTTGTGTTTCGATAGGCGGCACAGGAACCTCGATGACTTCAAGCTTTTTTAGTCCCAGGGTGCGGTTTCTTCCCGCTCCGCCTGGTGATGCCTCGCCAAGTTTCTGCAAACCTTCCGTTGTGCGGAAGTAGAATAGCAGAAATTCAGCTGCGACTTGGTCGGGGTTTGTCACGCAGGTCAAAAAGCGATGCGAACCAACCCGGCCATCGTCTTCAGACTTTGCGATGGCGACGGCACCTTCCCATGCAAAAACTATGTTGAACACCAAATCCCCAGATTCGATGGTGAACAGTTTCTTGGAGCCAACCTCCATCCCCGACAGACCTGGCTTGTGAAACGTTCCTCGACCAAACGAACGAACACCCAACTCCATGTAGGTTTTGTCGGGTTCCACTTCGACTGGGCGGCGGACAAGCGGGGCGACTTCAGCCATTGGGCGGAGTGGTGCGCCGTCGATGACTCGCTGGAAGGCCTTTAGCAGCATGGCCTGGGTCTCACGTTCAGAAGCTTCGACTGCCCGCCGACGCCTATCCACCAAGGCTGAAACATCGTCGAGCCTCCGAACTATGTCACGCTGCTCATCGAGCGGCAGCATCGGTACGCTCATTTTTAGAAATTTATCTTCCTTCATGCGAACTCGATTGGTCGAACCCTCGCTTGCGCGACGGCAGAGATCAACGAATTCCGGCGTGCGCGAATACCATTCAAAAAAGTGCGGCAGCACCTTTGATGAATCGATATCGAAACAAGGGAAGTCGTTGCTAACCAGAGCGCCGTCGAGATTGGCAGGAACGATGCCAAAGGCGCCATGTCGTGCATCAATTCGCGAAATCAGAAACTGTCCTGCTTTAGCTTTATACTGCTTTGCCGCAGCAATCGCTGAGCCCTGCACTTCGCCGCGCAACGTCAAACCTTTCCCCCATAGTTTGGCGGTGATCTGCTTGTATCGCTGATCCGGCTGAACGGGCACCCAATCCTCGGATTTGGTTAGGAATTCATCAATGCTGATCGTCTTCGCCATCAAGAGCGCTCCGCAAGGACAGTTTTGATTTCGTCCATGATGCCAAGGATCCGTTTTTCCTGTTTGATGATCGCGTCGACAATTTCGGCGGGTGCGCGGTGGTCCGCGACTTCGCCGGAATGAGGGTTCTTGATGTCGAGATTGCAGGATGTGACACGATTCTGTTCATCACGCTTGATCAGATCGGCAGCGGAAACCTTCCAGGCGCGGTCATTCTCCATGCGATCATTCCACCATTCAAGGCAGCCGCCGAATTCCTCATAAGCCATCGGTGCGGTTTTTGAGTACTTCTTGCGACCTTCCGGCAGGGGCAGTTCATAGTACCAGATGTCCTTGGTCGGTCCGCTGGAGTCGAAAAAGATCAGGTTTGCCGGGATGTCCGTGTAAGGCGCAAACACCCCCTCACGCAGTCGCACCACCGTGTGTAGATTGAATTTCTCCAGCAAGTCGGCCTTGATCCGTGCCGAGATGCCGTCGCCGAACAGAGTGCCATGCGGGACGACAACAGCCGCTCGACCGCGCCCTGCACGTTTCAATCGGCGCATGATCAGCTGAAGGAACAAAAGCGCAGTTTCCGCTGTACGGCGATCGTCGGGGAAGTTGTTGAGGATGCCCGTCTCTTCCTCGCCGCCAAAGGGCGGGTTGGTCAGGATGACATTGACCCGCTGATCCTCGCCGATTTCAGCCAGACGAAACCGCAGCGCGTTGCCAGGATCGATCCGCGGGGCATGAAGACCGTGCAGCAGCAGGTTGAGCTGAGACAGCAGGAATGGCAGCGACTTGGCTTCGCCACCGAAGAAGCTGTCTTCCTGCAGGGTGCGGCGCTTCTCGACCGTGTCGGCCTGCCGTTCGAGGTGTTGGTAGGATTCAGTCAGAAAGCCCCCCGTGCCGCAGGCTGGATCGAGGATGGTCTCACCGAGTTTCGGGTCTGTCACTTCAACCATGAAGCGCACCACCGGCCGGGGCGTGTAGAACTCGCCAGAGTCCCCGGCGGCGTCGCGCATCTCGCGCAGCAGTGTCTCGTAAAGGCGGCCAAGCGTGTGGACCTCTTCGGACGAGTCGAAGTGGATGCCATCTATCAGGTTCACAACGTCACGCAGAAGGTAGCCACTTTCCATTCGGTTGGCGAAGCCCTGAAAAACGGTCGCGATCACGTCGCGCCGCTCACGTCGGCCATTGTCACCGCGTAAGCCGCGCAAATAGGCGAACAGGCCGGGGCCACGGCTGCCGTCCGGCCGCTCGGCTTCGTCAGCGACCAAGAACGACAGCAGGTCCGGGCCAGTGATTCCGTCGGCATCCGCTGCCCAATCGCGCCAGCGATACGGCGCCTCGATGATCGAACGATAGTCCTTGCCCGCCAGGTCCGCGCGTCCTTCTTCAATCCGCTCCATGTCGTCTAGGAACTTCAGGAACATGATCCAAGTGAGCATTGGCAGGCGGTCGAGGTCGCCGTTCAGCCCCTTGTCCTTGCGCATGATCTTGCGTGCAGACTTGATGATGCTGTCGAGACGCTGGGCAGTGGTCAGTTGCTTCGGCTCTGCCTTCTTGCGGGCGGTTTTTGCCAATCTAGGCCTCCTTCAATTCAAGCGGTATAGAGCAGGCGCTGCAATTCGGTGACGGCGCTGCGCAGCTCCTTGCCCCCGCCGAAGCGGGCGGCAATTTCGATTACATTGCCCCATTCGTTGAATGGGGGCACTTCCAGGATGTCAGGCAACTTGAACTGAGCGCTGCCGTGTTCTGCATATTTCTCAAGCACAGCGCCCAGAACTTCGCGGGCATCAGGCCCGAAGCGGGCCAGAAAGTCGTCCTGTTCCCGCAGCAGGCGATCCGCGCGCTCACGACGTGTGCGCAACGGCGCATTGTAGGCGAGATGGCAAAGTAGGTCGAACGGGTCGGCCTCCGGCTTTCCGACCGCCTCGGCAAGGGAGTCTAGCTCGATGCCTTTCTCCTCCAGCCGTTCGACGATCTCGGCCCGGCGCTCGGGGTCAAGCCAGTCTGTCCGAAGTTCCGAGGCGTTGGGATAGAGAGTGCGAACCTTGTCGCCAGTATAGTCGGTCAGCTGGCGGCAGGCGAGTTGACGGCCGTCGGAATCAAGCTCGTAAACGAGGTGCCGGACAATCGAAACCTCACCGCCATCGACGTAGAATTTCCGGGGGCCGGCTTCTGGCTCGTCGTCGAGCTCGACCGGTCCATCTGGCAAATCAGGGTAGTCGTCGGGATCCAGTGGCGTCTCTTCTATCTCGCGCTCTTCAACGACATCACCTTCTGCATTGATCACCGCTTCATCCTCGCGGACGGGATCGCCGTCGAAAGCTGGATCAGCAAACATTCGTGTTGCAGTGCCGGTGTAGTCGATGATGTTGAAGGCGAGCTTCCCATAGTCGGCCCTGAGGCGCGTTCCGCGTCCGATAATCTGCTTGAACTCCGGCATCGAGCCCACCACCCGGGCAAGCACAACGTTCTTGCAGGTCGGGGCATCGACGCCGGTGGTCAAAAGCTGCGAGGTGGTGAGGATGACCGGCGTCTGGGTTTCGACATCCTGGAACTTGGCTCGGTGCGCGCTGCCAATATCACCCTCGTCAGACGTGACGCGGCAAACATAGTCGGGGTGATCCTTCACCAGATCGGTGTTTAAGGCAGCGAGCGCTTGGCGCATTTCGAGCGCGTGTTCCTGGTCGACGCAAAAAACGATGGTTTTGGCGAAACGATCAGTCTCCGCCATGAAGCCCGCCAGGTGTTTCGCGATGGCCTGCGTCCTTGCACGAAGCGCCACGACTCGCTCGAAATCTCGCGTGGAATACTCGGAGTCGGGGATTTCACGTCCATAGCGGTCAAGCTCGCCACGTGTCGGGCGCCATCCGGCGGCATCATAGTCCGAGATGACACGGTGAACGCGGTACGGGGCGAGGAAACCATCGGCGATGCCCTGCGCGAGACTGTATTCGTAAAGCGGATCGCCGAAGTAGTTATAGGTGTCGAGGTTTTCCTCGCGCCGCGGCGTCGCTGTCATTCCGATCTGGGTCGCTGGTGCAAACCACTCGAGAATCTCGCGCCAATTGCTGTCGTCGCGCGCGCTGCCCCTGTGACATTCATCAATTATGATCAGGTCGAAGAAGTCGCGTGCATATTCGCGATAGAGGCCAGGACGGTTTTCGTCGCGCGCGATGGACTGGTAGATTGCGAAATAAACATCACGACTTTTGACAGCGACACCACCTGCGATCTTGTGTCGGGCATCGCCGAATGGACTGAAATCCTTCGCCATCGGATCATCAATCAGCACGTTGCGATCCGCGAGAAACAGGATCTTTGGATTCCGGTTGACCCCTTTGGAATTCCAGCGTGCAGACCAGAGCTTCCAGCAGATCTGGAAGGCGACGGCAGTCTTGCCTGCTCCGGTGCACAGTGTGAGTAGTGCTCGCTTCTGGCCCTGAAGCGCCGCCTGAACGGCGCGGTTCACAGCGATTTCCTGATAGTAGCGAAGAGGCTTGGCTCGGTCTGGGAACGTGGGCGTCAACAGCCGTTCGGCCACTTGATCGTCGGAAATGCCCTCGGCGCGGCGGAGCCGAGCCCAGAGATCATCGGGCGCCGGGAAATCCCCAATGATACTCTCAACACCGGTTGTGTAATCGAATTCAACGACTTCGATGCCGTTTGTCGAATACGCAAACTGCAGCCCAAGAATCTCAGCATACTCCTTTGCCTGCTGAAGTCCCTCAGCTGCGTGTTTATATCGGGACTTCGCCTCAACAACGGCAATTGGAAAATCCGGGTTATAGCGGAGCAAATAGTCTGAGCGCTTCTGTTTTCCCCGGCGGGCTTTTCCGCCAATGAAAACTACCCGACCATCGGTAAATGTTTTCTGTTCGTTGATTGCATGCGGACGATTGTCCCAGCCTGCTGCCTGCAGCTTTGGGACGACGAATTTTCTGCAGGTATCAGCTTCGTTCATGCGTAATCTATTTCGCCCGGTTTCGACATGCCATTGCGAAGTAAACGGCTTGTCAAAGAACCCAGCTTAAACAAATGCACAATTCTTTGGTTTGGCTGCTCTTTCACCTGACAATGGCTCACGGAGGCTACAGCTTCAGTGACAGTGCCTGCAAGCCCTATTCGGCCCGGCGCATCAGACTCCCCACTTGCTGTGATCAATCGTCAGGAACGTTACCTCGCAGTACCTCCAATGTCAGTCCGGGCGGCTGACGGCCAGCAAGAATCGCCTCCACAATGCCTAGAGCAAGCTGAGATAACCTCAGCGTTCGTGCCAAATACGGAGCAGCAATCCCCTCGCGTTTGACCAGTTCATTGATCGTGGCAAACTGGCCGGACTGCAGCATCCTCTACTACCGGAACGCATGCGCGAGAACCTTGACTAGGAAGCTGCTATTCTGGCGCGGTAGCATGGCTCTAACTGACAGTCGCACGTCATTCCGCTAACTGTACTTCACGATGGTGATCTCCACCTTCCTCGAGTGCTATGAGTTGACCGTCACCGCCTGCCAAGGCGTCCCAACCTTGAAAGCTGCGCAAGCATTCTGGCTCCTGTGCCAGTCGCGTCGCCGGGAGGAGCTGGGGTTGGCCCCCCAGCAGTATTTGGACGGTGTGGCAAGGCCTGCACACCGAAGAACTGGCGGGCACGCAGAGCTGCGTATTCGGCCCCGGTGGCGCCACCGATGGCGTAGCGGTTGTAGACCTGCTGGCTGCCGGCAAGCCCTCTGGCGAAGGCATAGCTTCCCCCGAACCCGGCCGAGAGTGCTGGCATCATGATGTTTCCGGAAATCGCACGAACCAAGAAAGGCGTTGCTATGATGAAACCCTTTGCCATCAGCACCATCATGAAAAATGGGATAAGGGCCCCTATGTTCGAGGCTCCCTCCGGGTCGCCCAGTTCGGCAAGAAGAGCCCGAGAAACCCCCGTGATCGTCGCGAACACGCCAGCTACGACGATCGGATACATCCCAAAGGATATGAGTGCCGAAAGCCAGCGCGCGAAGTAGTCCTTGGTCACCTCGAAAAGGGTCAGGAAGATCATGACCGGCGCAATGCCGATTAGAAGAGCGATCATGAGCCGTGACGCCACAACAATGAACGCTGCCAACCCGCCCAAAATTGAGAGCAGTAGGACGCCGAGCGTGTCCAACAAGGCACCGGCCATCCAGTTTAGCTCAGATCCCGCCGCGTTCAGATAGTCCCCGAGGGCTGCGATCAGTTCGTCGAATTCCTCCGCAAAGGTACCGGACGGACCTGGTGATCCGCCGCCGACAGAAGCCACAAGGGCCCCGGCAATGCTGTCGATCCCATTCAGTATCGCTGAGGCAAGCGCATTGAACTGGACCCAATTGGCCGCGAAGACTCCTATCAGCCCGACCTTCACGGCCAGCCAAAAGGCAGTTCGGCCGTCCATGGCGCGATACTGGTAGATCATGTTGATGAAGACCAGAATGACAACCAGTGTTGTGCCCAGAACCAGCAACGTGCCCACCGTTGCTGCGACCGCGCCGAATTGCGTCTCGGCAGCGGTATTGAGATAGCCTTCGGCCGTTTCCACGAAGTAGGTGACGACACTCATGGATCCCTACCAGTTTCCAGCGGCTTCGCAGATTGGCATGGCTTTGCGTCGAAGCTCATTTGCTTGGCGCCGGTATTGGGACGTCGCTTCCACGATGTCCCAGTATTCGGACGAGGCGAGACGCTCAACGTATACGCGTTCGGCTGCTGCCCAAGATGGATACCGCGTGGGACATTCACAGCTTTGGGCTTCAACGATGCGTTGCATACTCTGCGCCCGATAGATTTGTTGGATCAGGAGCCGTTTGTGGGACTCGCGTACATCGATGTCTTGCATCCACTGTGGCTCGGGAGACTGGTCTGGGCAGACATCCGGCTGATTGTCGAGCGTTGGGACCAGGTTCCGCTCGGCCACGCCAGCGGTTGGGCAGAGAGCGACGAGCAGGCCTGCCGTTGCAACGACCCGCATCATTCTGAAGCCGCCTTCGTCGCAACAGTTTCACGCTTCAAGAACGTGGTGTAGCCGTAGTCACCCGCTTCGGCGGTGATGACTTCCCACCCCTCCGCGCCGCGCTCATTCAAGGCGCTTCGCATCGCGTCGTAGTCCTTTTGTTTTTTCACCTCAAAGAACAAGATATCGTATTCAAACGTCTTCATGGGGAAGTTCCAATCTCAGTTGCGCCGGGGAGGTAGAATTCCGTGATGCCGCGTTTGCCGTCATGGCGACCGGCCTGGATGATCACGTCGATGGAATTCTCGATGTATTGGATCATGTCGGCATAGGTCATCGGGATTTCGGTTTTGAGCGCCGCGATCGCGAGCCGCTGCACGGCCAATTGCGGGGTTTCGGCATGCAGCGTGGTCATCGAGCCGCCATGGCCGGTGTTGATGGCTTCCAGAAAGGTCATGGCCTCCTTGCCGCGCACCTCGCCGAGGATAATCCGGTCGGGGCGCATGCGCAGCGTGGCGGTGAGAAGCACATCGGCGGTCTGGAATTCTGCGTCGCGATTGGCGATGAGGGTCACGGCATTTGGCTGGGTCGGTAGAAGCTCGGCCGCTTCTTCGATGGTCACGATGCGTTCCTCGGCCGGTACGTGAGAGAGGATCTTGCGCGCGGCGACGGTCTTGCCGGTGGAGGTGCCACCCGAGACGATCATGTTGAGTTTGTTCTCGACGCAGAAGGCGAGCGCGTCATCGATCAAACCCGCGGCCACCACGGCGCGCAAGGCGCGCTTTTTTTCGACGCGCAGGTCTTCGAGCTTGCGCTCTTTTCCGTAGAGGAAATCGAGTGCGATGCCCTCGAGTGGCAGGCTCGAGAAGAACCGCAGGCTGATCGACATGGCCGAGAGCACGGCGGGCGGGGTGATGACCTGTGCGCGGATCGGGCGACCCTTGTAGGTGATCGATACCGAGACGATGGGGCGGTCCTTGCTCATCGTTGTATTGGCCGAAGAGGCGATCTGGTTGCCGAGGTCCCTGACCTGAACGCCCGTCAGCCTTTGATCCAGCGCGCGCATGAAGTGATCGCCCTGGAATTCTCCCCAGCAGGTCCCGTCGGGGTTGATGCAGATCTCGATGACATCGTCGCGAGCGGCGGCGTCGATCCGGTCGAGCGAGGTTTCCAGATAGCTCAGCGACATGGGCTCAGAATATCTCCAGATCGCGGTCGACCATGACCGTGACGCGGGCGCCCTGGTCGACATAGATGACGGGGCCGATGGAGAGGTAATCGCCTATGACGCTGTCCGTCGCATCTGCCAGATCATCGCCCACGTCTTCGAGAATGTCCGCGGCAGTCTCATCCTGGACCTCGGAGGCGGCGGCACTTGGTGCGGCGGAAATCAGCGAGATCAGGGCGGCCGACCCGAAACGCTCGGCAAAGCGCGTGTCCACGAAACCTGTGACACCGGAACGGCCCAGTTCATCGCCCCCGAAGGAGCTGATCTGGACGGTCTGGCCCGCGGGCAGGATAATCCGGTCCCAGGCGATCGTGACGCGGCGCTGCGCGATATCGACGCCGGCGCGGTAGCGCCCGATGAGACGGGATCCGCGCGGGATTAGGAGGCGCGCGCCATCGACGCTGTAGACATCCTCGGAAACCACGGCACGGGTCTGGCCGGGCAGGGAGCTGTCGAGGGCAGTTTCCATGACGGCCTGGATCATGGTGCCCTGGATGACGGTGTTGGAGGGATTGGCGATCACCTCGGCCTGCGTCACGGTAGAGGGCAGCGCCCCGTTCAGCACGAAATCCGTCACCTCGCCAAAAGTGCGTTCAGTCAGAGCCGTTTCATTCGCTCCGGACGTGCCGCCAAAGGCGATGGTGGGCGAGGTGATGCGGCGCTCCTGAAACGCGCGTTCCTCGGCCGCGCGGCGTTCAAGTTCCGCGAGTCGCCTTGCTTCCTCTTCGCGGCGCAGCCGTTCTTCTTCCCGCGCCCGCAACTCGTCCTCGGTGGGCCCGATGGGTGCCGGAAGGGGGCGGTTGGCTTCGAGCTGTGCGAGTTCGAGGTCCATGCGGAGTTGCTCAAGGCTGCGATCCCGCGCCGTCAGTTCGTCCTGGAGTCGTTGCTGTGCGGCTTCCGAGGCGGCTTGGAGCGCAGCGATCTGAGTGGTCAGCGCGTCGATCGCCTCTGCGGCGGCGGTGTCTTCCTCGACGACAGGTTCGGGAGCGTTGCGCAATTCCTCGATCTGGGCCTGCAAGGCGGTGACCTGTGCCAAAAGCTCCGCGTTGGGCTCGACTGGATCCGGTCCGACAAACACAACCTCGGGCTCGGGCGGGGGCAAGGTCTCGATAGCGCCAAAGCCATCCCCTTCGTTTTGGAAGACGTCCGGAGTGGCCGTCGGCAAGGCTTCCTCTTCTTCGGGCTGTGAGAGGAGATAAAGCAGGGCACCACCCGCGCCGATGACGAGGACCACGACCAGCGCGAGAAGGGGCGACCGGCGCTGCGCCGCTATGGGCGCGCGGGCACTGCCTTTCTCAAGGGCGGCGAGGCGCTTTTCCAGCTCGGTATTCTCGGTATCGCTCATGAGGCGGCCTCCGTGGGCGGGATCGCCTCGATGCAGACCACCTCTTCGCCAAGTCGCAGGACCCATTGGCGGTTTACGCCGCTGACGCGGATCACGCCGTCTTCAGGAGTTTGCGTGTTGACCGTGCGCTCGCGGCCGCCCGCGTAGCGAAAGATCGCTGGCACAGGGGCGTTTCTTGGAAAGGCGAAATACGTGAACGTCCCGTCATCCCAGATGCGGGTTGGCGTGAACTCGGTCCGCGCGCTGGCACCGTAATTGTAGTTTGGTGCTTGGGCGGCGATGGCCCGGGTCGGGCGCGCAGCGTCATCAGGATAGCGGAACTGCACCACATAGAAGGTTGGGCTGCGGACCTCCTCGACGTTGAAATAGTAGCTTCGCCTGTTCGTGTAGACGGTCACATTGGTATGGACACCGCGCGCGACGGGCTTGATTGCAAATGCCTGACCACCGGGCACGCCATCGATCTCGAAGCCCTCGGTGTCGCCCGCGATGATCGAGCGGATGCTTTCACCCTCACCGAATTCGACCGTGGTGACATGGGTAAGCGAGACGCTGACGCGGTAGACCTGGCCTTCCTGGTAGGTGGCCAAGCGCACCCGGCTGTCGTTGGGACCGCCACGCGGGATGGCTTCGGCAGAGACGAGGCCGGGCAACAGGGCAATGACAAAAATAAGCGATCTTATAAACAACAACGTCAGTTCTCCAATCTGTCGGAGCGGATGGAATATTCGAGGACGGTGAAGCCGAATGGATTGGTCCAGACCTCATCGATGGAGCGGCGGGTCTCCGGGCGGAACTCGAAGAGAAGCGTCGCAGTGAAGAGGCCGGTCTGGGTGCCGTTAATGGACGTCAGGCGCTTGCGCAGGCGGACCGTCGCGCGGTTGGTTCCGATCCGGTTGATGCTGAGGATTTCCACGTCGAGCCGAGCATTGGGGCCATAGACCGTCGGCGGGTAATTCTCGTTGGCGCTGTTCCAGATCTGGCGCAGCCCGCTCTCGGCAGCTCCGTCCGAGCGGCGCAGGACGCTGCGGATGCGCAGATCGTTGTCGAGCTGGTTATAGACCTCCCGGTCGGTCACATAGCGGAAGACCTCCGCCTCGATGATCGCCTGGTTGGCGGTGACCGAGGAAGCGCCCACCGAGGCCTCGGGGAGTGCAAAGCCGGTGGCGGGATCATAGGGGACAACGACGGGGGGCGGGTCGACATCGAGGATCGAGACAGCTGCCGCGCTCAGACAGCCGATGATGCCGAAGACAAGGCCTATCAGGCCAAGACGCTGCCAAAGCCGTTCACGGCGCAGGGCGCCATAGACCAGTTCTTCCTCGATGATTTCTTGTTCAGTCGCCACCCGTCATGCCCCCACGATCAGTCTGCCCGGAGGTCTGGCAAGGTGAAATCCATGAAACGCTGCTCTTCGGCGATGGTGGCGGCATCGATCACGCCGCCCGTGCCATCGCCCACGGTTTGAATCGCTTCCAGCTGCCACATTGCCACGAGGGCGATGGCCAATTCAGCTGTCACGCGCGTGTTGAGATCGACGCTTTGCTTGAGCTCTTCCATGTCGTCGATGAGCCCGACAAGGCGGTCTACCCGCTCGAGCGACTGGCCGGCATCTTCATAGCTGTTCTGGGCGGCGGCTGAGACGAGTGCGCCGGTTGTTGCCTGCGTGGCCACACGGTTGGCCCCGGGATTGCCGCTGGTGGCCATTTCCGAGAGCGTGTCTTCATCGAAGCCGAGATCGGCCAGCACCCGGTCCATCTGGGTTTCGATCTCGCCTGCGCCAGAACCAGACAGGCCGGAGAAATCCCCAGTCTTGATCGCCTCAATAGTGGCGAGGATGTCCCCGAACTCTTGGTCGAGCAGACCGTTCAACTCGTCTTCCATTTCCGTCCGGATGATTTCGGGAAGCTCGGCAAGTCGGGTGAGCGCTTCATAGGTTCTTTGCAGCTCCGCGAGTTGATCCGTGAGAAGGCCGAGCTGTTCGCGGAGCTGCGTCAGCTGCTCGTTTTGCAGGATCTCGTCTTCGATCATCTGCCGTAGCTGCTGGATGTTTTGCGCGATGTTCTGGGTATCGACGACGGGCACGCCTTGCGCGAGGGCAGAGGATAGGGCGCCAAGATGCAGACCAACCCAAAGTGTCGTGGCCAAAGCTGTCCTCAAAAGCAGATGTCCCATCATTCAATCTCCCTGATCGTAAAATCCATGAACGCGCCTTCGGCCATGCGGGCGCTGGCCTGGGCCAGCTCTTCGGCAGAGAGGACGCGGGTGCGTGCCGCCTGAAGCCGGATGCGGGCAGCCACGAGACGCACAAGTTCGGCGCGGGCATAGGTGTTGAGCGCGACGCTCTCCTGCACGTCCTCGGTTTCGGAAATCCGCTCGACGATATCCGCAATGCGCAGGGCGGCCTGCCTGATCGCGGCTGGTGAGTTGCTGCCAAAAAAGGCCGCCCCATGACCCGTGAGCGAGAGGTTGGCATTGGCGAGAAGCGCCGGATCGATCGTGCCAAGCGCATCGATCCCGCCGATACGGCTCAGATAGAGATTGTAGCGCTCCGGGATAACCTGGACGTAGTGCTGGGTCTCTCGGAAGGGAGGTACGCCGCCATACTCGAAAACCCGGCCTGGTCCGGCGTTATAGGCCGCGAGCGCGTTGATGATATTGCCATCAAATGTGTTGAGCTGGGTCGCGAGATAGCGCGCGCCGCCATGCACCTGCAGGTAAGGGCTGTCATAATATTCCGGGTTGATGCCGAGATCAGTGGCCGTGCCAGGCATGATCTGGGTGAGACCATAGGCGCCGACGGGTGAGCGGGCGCCAATCGTGAACCGGCTTTCCTGCCAGATGAGCGCCTGTAGGAGTGCGCGCCATTGGAC
This sequence comes from Marivita sp. S0852, assembly GCF_046591575.1. NCBI lineage: Bacteria > Pseudomonadati > Pseudomonadota > Alphaproteobacteria > Rhodobacterales > Roseobacteraceae > Marivita > Marivita sp. S0852. The sequence goes on along the minus strand of NZ_JBIQWA010000009.1, from coordinate 90,657 downwards.
TGGAGAAAGGCCCGCGCGGCCAACACCGGCAAAGCCGCTGGTCTCCTGAGCCACGCGGATGATGAGCTGCTCGATGGTCTCGGCGGCGTCGCCGAACATCTGCGCACCGCCGGGATTGGGGTCGATGTCGGCATTGCCATAGACCGCCTCGACTGACCGGGCCGGATCCCCGCTGCCGCTTTCCAGCCCCGAGACCATAGACGGCAAGCCCTGACCGCCGAAGCTGGTCTGGGCATCGAGGATGCGTCGGAGGGTTTCAAGCTGTTCGCGCTCGATCTCGGCGATGAGTTCGCGCACTGCAAGCTTGTCGGCCTGAACAGCCAAGTCTGCTTCGCGGTCGCCGGTCTCGACGATGTCACGCGCGGTCAGCCCATTGTCATTGGTCGGCACGCCTTGAGACAAGGCGAGACCGGGCAGCAAGCAAAATGCGAGGATATGAGGCAGGCTAGACTTCAATGTCGCCCTCCGGCGCATCTAGAGGCGTGAAGGTGCAATCAGGCGCGACAGGGGCTGTCGAGGCTAGGAAGGTGAAGCAATTGGCCTGCGGTTCCTGGTACTGGGCGCAGGAGGCCAAAACGCCGAGCGCAGCCAAAGCGACAAGAATACGGATCATGAAAGCCTCCAAAAATCTGGGCGGGTGCGGTAATCGGCGCCGACAAGCGCTTCGCCCTTTTCCATGCCGCCAAGGATGGTGAGATTGGGCCCAAGGGCGCTCAGATCGGCATCGACGACGATTGAGCCCTGATCGTCGCGGATCAGTGCGAGGCGGCTGTTGCTGCCCGTGTTGAGAAGGACGTCGAGCTCCTTCTCCGTGAGATTCAGCATGGCGTAATCCGCAGGCTGCGCGCGGATATTGGGCAGCAGGATCTGCGTCGGAACGGCTTCGACGATGGTCTTGCCGGTCCGGGTGCGCTCTAGCTGGCTTGCGTATTGCGTCATCATCACGGCAACCGTGTTCTGCTTGCGCGCGGTCACCAGCCAGTTCGACAGTCGCTCGGCGAAATATGCGTTGTCGAGCGCCTTCCAGGCCTCGTCGATCACGATGATGGTGGGGCGGCGGTCCTCGATCTCGCGCTCGACCCGGCGAAAAAGATAGGACAGGACCGCCATCCGTTCCTTGTCGGCCTCGCTGTCGAGAATACCGGTCAAATCGAAGCCCACGACATCGCCTTTGAGTGAAAAAGTGTCCTCAAGGCTCTGCCCGAAGATCCAGCCATAGCGGCCGTCTTCGGTCCACTCGAGTAGGCGCTGGTGCAGATCGCCGCCATCATCGGTGGACACAAAAAGCGACGCGAAATCCCGCCAGTTCCGCAGGGCTGGATTGGAGGCCTGTGCGTTCTGGCGCACGACTTCCTGGATGCGGTTGGTCTGTGCGGGCGTCAGGGGCTTGTCAGCGCGGTAGAGCAGGGTGGCAAGCCAGTCCGAGAGCCAAGCGGTGCCGCGCGCATCGGTCTCGGTCCAGAGCGGATTGAGGCCTGTGGGCTGACCGGCGTTCAGGGACGCGTAGCGCCCGCCATTTGCGCGGACCGCCATCTCCATACCGAGGCGATAATCAAAGACAAATATCCGCGCCCCTGCACGCCGGGCCTGTGTCATCAGGAAGGCCGACAGCACCGATTTGCCCGAACCAGGCCGTCCCATGATCAGGGTATGGCCGCTGGTGGGTTCTTTGTCGGGCGAGCCTTGCTCGTGATAGGAAAACCGATAGGCGCTCTGCTCCGGGGTGGGCAGATAGGTGATGACCTTCCCCCAGGGCGTTTTCGCGGCGGGTTTGCCGAGCTGCGTTCGGTGGAAGGCCGCGAAATCCGCAAAGTTGCGATTGGTGACGGCACTGGCGCGGACGCGCTTGGGCTGGTTGCCGGGGTGCTGGCTGAGGTAATGCGCCTTGGCGGCGACCCGCTCGCCGATCATCTTCACGCCTTCGGTCGCGGCGGCGTTTACGATCTCGGCGCTGAGCGTCTGCAGCTCGTCCAGCGTGTCGCAGAAGAGCGTCACGATCATGTGGTGTTCACCGAAGCTTTGTCGCTTGGCCTCCAGATCATCAGCGGCGATGTCGAGGGCCTCCAGGAGCGAGAGGGCTGCGTCTTGGCTGGCCTGCATCTGACGCTTTTGCCGCTTGATACGGCCCGCCATGAGGTTCGAATTGATCGGTGTGAAAGAGTGCGTCACGATCATGTCGACCGGCAGGTTCAGCATGTCGAACATGGTGCAGGAGGTGCCTTCGGAATATTCCCCGATGGTGAAACTCTTGCCGTAGCGATGGCCCACGACGCCCTCGGAAAGCTCGAAATGATCGCCGTGGAACGTCACCCGGGTATTGGCGACGTTGAAGGACAGAAAGCCGTAGGTGTTGGCCGGGTAGAGCGGCAGCTCGGTGCCCGTGTTGAGCGCGCCCAGAAACCCCACCAATTCCCCCGATCCGGCTGACAGCAGGCGCGGCTTGAGCTCGGTAAGCCCCGAGAGGAAGACGTTCACGGCCTCGCCCAAGCGCTGCAGGCGCTTGCGGGTCTCCTCTCTCAGCCGGTCCGGCGCGCTGCGGCTGAGGAACGGCAGGAGGCTTTTCGGAGGCGGGCGGTGAATGACGGTGAGCGTCAGTGTTTTGTCGCGAAGCCCGCTGGTCTCGAGTTTCGCGCGCCAGCGCCGGTCCACCTCGCCCGCGAAGCTGTCCTCACGGATGGGGTCGAGATCAGGTTTGATGGCCTTGGAGACCTTGTGGACGTAATAGCTGAATTCCGGCCCAAGTTGCGCGACGATGCGGGCAAAAAGCGCCGTCACCTTGTCGAGATAGGCATCGTCCGTCGTGTAGCTGTTGATCCCCTCGAGCCGGATGCAGCGGAAGAGTTCGTTCACCCGGGTCCGCACGGTCTGATCGTCAACGAGGCTCACATAGGGCAGCATATGCGCAAGCCGGGTCTCGCGCGCATACCAGTCTGGCGTCATTGTGCGGGCATCGAGCGCATCATCACGGGCATCATCACGGGGCATAGCTGTCCCCGCCATGGATGGACCGGTTGCGCGTAGGTGGCGTTTCCTGCAGGGCCGTCATCATCACGTCGATGAAACGCGGGTCCCAATCCGCGGCCTTCCATAGCACCGGATAGAGCAGGCCGGCCACGCCCAGCACCGCGATGTGCTGGACCCAGACGAACAAGAGCACCGAACCGAAGAGCCAGACCATCGCGTACATGATGGGCAGGCCCAGAAGCTTGGGCGGGCGCACGAGGCCGAGAAAGAGAGGCGCGCGCTCAGCCACCGGCAAAAACCGCGGCAACGATGGTGGGGGCGGCGGCAACACCAGCGATGCCCACGAGGACCCAGAGCGCCTGGCGCAGGTCGATGATGTTGAAGAACCAGCTGAGAAAGACCCCGAGAACGGCCAGCGTCGCGATGACAACGCCAAGTGGGCCGGTCAGCGCATCGACGATGCCCTGTAACAGGCTCTGGATCGGGGAGAGATCGATGCTCTGTGCAAGGGCGGGTTCGGCAATCAGCAGGAATAGCGCCAGCGAGGCGACAAAGAGGTTTGAAATCTGTTTCATGAATTTGATCCTTCCAATCGGGCCACGACGGCCATGACGCGGGCCACGTGGTTCTGGGTTTCTCGGTAGGGGGGGACGCCGCCATACTGGCGGACCGCATCGGGTCCGGCGTTGTAGGCAGCCAGCGCAAGACGCGGATCGCCGAATGTCTCCAGCAACATCGCGAGGTAGCGGGCCGAGCCGTCTAGGTTTTGCAGCGGATCACGCGGGTCAACACCCAGATCGCGCGCAGTGGCGGGCATCAATTGACCGAGGCCAATGGCACCTGCACTTGAAATCGCATCCTGCCGGTAGGCGCTCTCAACCTCAATATTGGCTCGATAGAGAGCCAGCCAATCCGTCACGGAAAGCCCCGCGCGACGCAGGCCGGGATGGCCGGCATAGCGCAAGGCCGTGATCTGAATCCCGGAGAGGACATCGGCGCGGGGCAGGGGAGTCGGGCGGGCAAGGGCCTCGACTTGGACGCCCTCTTGCTCGGCCTCTACCTCGCCGAAGATCGCGATCCCATCGGAGGCCGAACCCTGACCGATGCCGTCATTGTAGTTTCGAGCAAAGCTGCTTTGGGAGCGGGACGGGATCAGGGAGCCGTCGCTCTCCATGACCAGCACCATTTGCGCGGAGGCTGGCGCGGCGACCAGCCAGAGGCAGACGAGGTTAGTTGTCAGCGCCCTTGGCTGATGGGGCTTTGTCTGACGGCGCAAGTTTGTGCGTACGGCTTGTCCCCGCCTCAAGCGGCAGGTCGACATGCGCAAAGCCAAGGCCAATGAAGAAAGACACCACGCCGGAGATCGTCTTGAACTCGCGGATCTTGATATCGTTGTAGGTCGTCCGCGTGCGGGCGGTGACGAGGAGCTTTTCCACGCCATCATCAGAGACAACGCGCATGATCCAGACCCCGTAATAGCTGGGGCCTTTCTTGTGTGCCGACTCCTGGCACAGGATTTCTGCGCTATAGCCGCTTTCCACGAGCTCGCGGAACCTGGCTTCCGTAACCACATTTGGTGCTTCGATGTCCCAGTTCATGGCCCGGCTCACGCTTTCTCCAATGGCGCGACCCCAGGCATTCCTACTTGAAGCCCAGAGTTACGATAGTATATTATCAACCGCAAGATGTAATATCGTGCTTTAGCTGTAGTTTGGTCACGCAAACACTAGTCTCGGCCAGTGTCCGCGATCAAGGAGATAACAGGTTTGAGAAACCCGAGGTTGATATGCCTGCTCCCATTGCAAGCTCTGGCCCTTCTGATCTGCGTTCCCGGGCCGGTTTTGGCGGAATCCTGCTTCGCTCCACCCCGTCCCTTCCTGCCAAGTGATTCGCAGGCCGCGCGGGACTATGCGGCTATCATCCGCAGCGATTTCGAAAATTACATCCGGGATATCCAGAGCTATTTCCGTTGCCTCGACAGCGAACGCGCCCGCGCGTTCGAAGAAGCGCGGGAAGTCAGCGAGGACTACGGCCGATTTCTGCAATTGGTAGGGGATTGATGGGCAACCTCGGGAGCATCAGACTTGCAGCCCATGGAAACCAGACGCCGATAACACCCTCATATATCTACTTTTTAGATAACAGATTTCATCCGCTAGCGACGTCACAAAAGGTATGTGACGCGTGGCAAAGACAATCAGAAGCAAGGGACAAGTGGCACTCTGTCAGGCGTTGGTCGACGCCCGTGTCAAAGCGGGCCTTGGTCAGAAAGACCTGGCAGACAGGCTCAGATGCCACCAGTCCCTTATTGCCCGCCTTGAGAGCGGCCAGCGCCGGGTCGACGTTGTCGAGCTGGTCGTCTTGGCGCGCGCCATCGGCTTTGACCCGTTCGAGGTTCTGGCGATCGTTGAAGCCGCCACGGAGCCCGACCACAGGATTTGAAGCCAATGAATTGTTGAGAACACGGGAACCCACTTTCCCGGTCTGATGATCATTTCCTCATCGAGGACCAGTTAGCCAACATCAAAGAAGCCCGGCGCGCGGTCGTAGTGAACGCTCTGCAACCCCACGCCGCAATTCGCAGCGCCGCAGTGCAGGAAGCCAGTAAACAGTGAACGAAGATAAGGGTGAGGGCGTCGCGATCGCCAATCTGATCGGGACCGATGGGTGCAGTGTTGTTGGTTGGGTTTATCGCTGGAGGACAGGCTCACATGCGGTGATGTGGGACGTCCAAGGGCCCCAGCCGGTATCGGAAACCCGGCCGGATATAAGTGACGAACAGAAGCAAGAAATCGACTTCGATGCGCTGACGAGGATCGGAAGAAGCGACGACGGGTGAACAGAGCGAACCCGCGGTGTTTGCCTAAACGCCAAACAGCATGTGGACCGCGAAGCGTATGCGGTGCGGTCGTGCAAGCCAAAGAAGCCGTCTTCCATGACAAATCTACGTAGCGGCAGGTCAGTAGTTCACCTGCTCGAACCCGTAGTTGCCGTCATAGTCACGCCAATCGACGAAGACGGATCGGTGATAAATGCCAGGGCAATGCTCGCCCCAACGTTCAAGTCCCACATGGGCCTCGGGCAGGGCAGTTATCGAAGATCGCTGCCATGAGAAATCGCCTTGGGTCCCGTAGGTGCCGAGGACCACGGTCGCGCTTCGGTTACAATCCCCATCGCGCCCGGACTCGTGCTGTCGTGCATACCGTACATCGAAGACGCGGATGGACCGCACGAAATTGAACTCCGGCCCGCTGATATCGATGTCCGCGCGGTCCTGAACGAGCCGCAGGGCGAGGTCGGTGGGAACGAGATTATCTACTGGCAAGGATTGAAGCGGTCGACGGCTGTCGGTTCGGTACAAGGCTTCAAAGATGCCGCCAGCGTTGTTTTTTAACCGATCGTTCTCGTAGGAGGCGCCCATGGGACAGCGCCAGATTTGCAGCGGTGGTTCGACCGGCCAAGGTGTAATCCGCCGGATAAATTCGGCGCGGGCTCGGGCGCAAGGGACGGAAGCAGGCCAGCCGCCAGACAGGCACAAGAGGATCGCGCAATCGATCGGGTATGTCTGCGCGCGGGCGGGTATTGGCAGCGAAGAACCTGTCACGGTCAAAGCGACTGCGACCGAGGGGAGGAGCTTCTTGAGTAAATGGCGCATGCTGTGGAGCCTCCGTGATAGGAGTTCAGCATACATACAATAATATACTATCGCAACGCTAAGTATAAAGTCGCATAATGAAGTTTATGTTAACCAACTGGCGCCCTGAGCCGCTAAAACATTACGATTTGATAATGCCCCGGCAAGGGCAGTGCCACCGTACCAAAGTTACTCCTTTGCGAAAGGAGCGACCATGTTCAGAACTTTCGGATTGCTCTTGGGTCTCGCAACTGCTGTAGTTCTTTTGTTTATGGTTTCGAACAGATGCTGTCTTCTGCGAAGGCATCTGATTGAAAGCTACTCTACCTTTCACTTGCCCAGGCGATTGCCGCCTTCATTTCCGCCGGGTCGAACTAACGGAGTTCTGCCGTGGTCAGCACGTCGGCGAACCTGGTTCCCCACTCCAACAAAGCCCCTTCGCCCACCACAGCGACGCGGCGGAAGTCATTCCTATGGGCTGTGTCGATTTTCAGATCTTCGAGCAGAGCGGACGGCCCATCGTAGCCTTCGAACCTCGTGAGATCGAGAACCAGGCCGGGCTTACTTGTCTCTTGCAGGCGCTCATGAAGCAGGGCGTGCATCCGTTTCAGGTCGCTTTCGCTGAGCTTGCCCTCGCAGGCGAGGCCAATCGTGTCGTCATGAGCTGTCAGTGTCTCGGTGAACATGGTTTTCCTCCTCTTTTTCCGGTTTGCCGTGACCGTAAAGGTCAGCGTTTTCGTGTGCGCGGTCTTCATGCTCAAATTCCAGACTCGAATGACCGATGCTGAAATCGTCCTTCAGCCGGTCCTTGATCGCGGCCTTGATCTTTTCGATTTGACCCCAGCCGTCCGCTGTCAGCACGACGTGGCAGTCCAGAGCCGCCTCGTGCTCCTGCATCTGCCACAGATGCACGTGATGAACGTCCGCGACACCATCCACACCCCGCATCGCCTGAACGACGGTTTCATTATCGATGTCCGGTGGACTGCCGAGCATCAGCGTCCGAATCGGACCGCCGATCTCGGTAAATGCGAGGTAGAGGATGTAGAGAGCGATGCCGATGGTGATCGCCGGGTCGACCCACCGCATGTTGTAGAGGAGGATGAGCGAGCCGCCGATGATGACCGCCACGGAGGCCAAAGCGTCCGATAGGTTGTGCAGGAAGAGCGCACGGATGTTCACGCTGCCTTTCTGCATCGAATAGGTGAGCAGCGCCGTCAACGTGTCGACGACCAGTGCCACACCGCCCAGGATCACCACCGTCCAGCCCTGTACCTCTGGTGGGTCGATCATGCGCATGCCACCCTCGTAGATCAGGTAGAAGCCGATCAGGATAAGTGTCGTGTAGTTGATGAGCGCTGCGACGATTTCTACCCGCCCATAGCCGAAGGTCATGCGCTTGTCCGCCGGGCGGCGAGCGATCTTACGCGCGAAGAAGGCGATCACCAGCGACGCCATGTCCGAGAAATTGTGGAGGGCATCCGCGATCAGCGCGAGGCTGCCGGAAAGGATCCCGCCGACGATCTGCGCGACCGTCAGGAGGCCGTTGGCCCAGATGGCGATGGAGACGCGACGATCACCGGATTGAGGATCGATGTGGGCGTGGCCGTGATCATGCGGCACGGTTCGTCTCCTCATGGCGGTGGTTCGGCCGATCGAATCCGGGGACCGGCGGCAAGATTCCGCGGCGGATGCGGCGAACCCTGGCATTCATCCAGTGACGGATGACGTGGCGATAGAGCAAGTCGCGCACAAATCCGAAGTTCTGGCGGTGATTGACCCATCCGTCGCCCAAGTCCACCTCTACCCAGGAGTGGAGGATTTCGGACGGCGCGAGGGGATAGACGAGTTCCGGAACGACGCCTCTCTGAAGCGCCTTGTGGATTGTGAACCCGTGCAGTCGGCAGCGAACTCCCACGCCACGCAGCAGGGCCATGAGGAGCGTGCCCTTGGTGTTGCACTGCCCGTGGCCATCTGCGAGGACCTCGGACGCCGGAATGTCGTCGGCGCGGTTGTAGCCGAAGGTAATCTCGTTCCTGACGAAATCGTAGATGGCCCCAATTCGGTCGTCGCTGGGAAGGTCTGCCCAGCCGCGCTCCTCGATCAGTTTTGCAATTGAGGTCGCGTCAAAATCCAGCAGCCGGGTTTTGGCCAAATGAGGGTCGGCGGGGTTCACGGGATACCTCCTCGAATCGTTCACGAGAATATGTAGTTGCTACAGTCACTGTAGCTTCAAGCCCCGATTTCAGGCCGAGTCCTTGGTTACCTGATCGTCATTGTGCACCGCCTTGTGGTGTTCACCATGCGCGTCTCTCAGGATTCCGACGCCACCCCAGGCCGCGATGCCGGCGACAATCACGCCCACGACAAGGTCCGGCCAATTCGTTCCGAGCCAGGCTACGAGCCCGCCTGCGACGACGATTCCGAGATTGGCCGCGAAGTCGTTCCAGCTGAACGTATTCGCCGCTCGGATGTTTACGTCTGGATCGCGAAGCCGTGCCAGCAGCCAGACGCAAAGTGCGTTGATGGCCGCCGCTACCAGCGCCATGACAATCATGATCGTGCCAAGAGGATCCGATCCGCCGACGTAGCGGCGCCACGCGTCATACAGGATTCCAAGGGCGAAGAGGATCAGCAGGCCGCCCGAAACGTTCGCCGCTCCGCGCTTCCACTTGGCGGAGCGGGACAGCGCGAAGAGGCTGATCGCGTAGACGAAACTGTCCGACAGATTGTCGAGGCCATTGGCGATAAGCGCGCTTGACTCGCCGAATGCGCCCGAGGCGAAGAAAGCGACTGCCAGCCCGATGTTGAGACCCAGCACGATCCAGAGTGTGCGTCTTTCCGTTGCGTTTCTCTGCTCCGCCATGCCGGGTATCCAAATTAGTGAATTGCCAATGAGTAACTAACACCGGGCTTTTTGCGTTCCGATCAAAGGTCGTCGAAATTGCTCAGGCGCCGATCTCTTCATGGTCGGTCAGGCATTCGGAATGGTCGCGCAGTACCTCGAGCACACGGCAATCAGAAGTCTGTCCGCCGCTGCACTCATGCACCATCCGCTTCAATTCCGTCCGCAGCGCCTCGAGCCGCGCCAATCGTTGCTCGACCTGTTTGAGTTGCCGACGGGCTATTGCATCCGCCTCAGCGCAGGACTTTCCCGGATGATCGCTGAGATCGAGGAGCTCACGGATCGCGTCCAACGAGAACCCCAGTTGCCGTGCGTGCCGGACGAATGACAAGCGGTCGAGTTCGGCGTCGCCATAGCGTCGTTGGCCCCCCTCGGTCCTGCCGGGCTCAGGCATAAGTCCGATCTGCTCGTAATACCGGATGGTCTGCACCTTTGTTCCGGTCTTCTTCGCCAGCGTCCCAATCGTCAGCATTTCCGCTCCCCACATTACCTACAGTGGGTGTAGCTTTATGCGGTGCGCATCACAAGCTTCACCCGAGTTTCACAGATCGGTGATTGTTGGCCGATCGATGACAATCACGCTTGAACCTACAGTAGCTAGAGGATGTAAACGCACACAAAATATAGAATCAGGTTCGGGCGGAGCGGCGTGAGGCTTTCAGGTCTTCAGAAGGTATTGTGGGTGTTGGCGGGCGCGGCGGCGTTCGTTTTCATCTGGCTGTTGCTATGGTCCGACTACCGTGCCGATCTTGCCCGCACCGAGAGTGAACCACCGTTTCTTGCTGATTTCGAACTGACCGATCATCGCGGCATGGTCCAAACGGACGAAGATTTCGCAGGGCGCTGGATGCTGGTCTTCTTTGGCTTCACCAATTGCCCCGACGTCTGTCCGACAACACTGTCCGAAGTCGCGGCCGTGATGGAGGGCCTGGGCGATGAGGCAGCAATGGTTCAGCCGATTTTCATAACGATTGATCCGGAGCGGGATACGCCGACTGCACTTGCCGAGTATGTGCCCCTGTTCGACGCAGGGATCATCGGGCTGACCGGTACACCGGAGCAGATCGCCGCGACATCCGAAACCTTTCCGATATTCTTTGAGCGGATCGAGCAGGCGACTGCGCCGGGCGGATACACGATGGGTCACACGTCGCATCTTTTCCTTTTCGACACGCAAGCAGGCTTCGCGGACTCCTGGCCCTACGGCACGCCCGCCGAAGAGATCCTCGCCGATCTGAGACAGAGGATCTGATCGTCATGACCCGACTTTCCGGAGAGACGGCCCTTGGCCTGGCCTGGATCATCGCGCTCACCGCGTCGCTTGCCGTGCTCTTCATCGGCGAGGTTCTGGGGCAGACACCTTGCGTGCTCTGCTGGTTCCAGCGTGCCTTCATGTTCCCCTTGGCCATCATCCTCGGGCTTGGGCTGTGGTGGCAGGATCGGCGCGTGGGTCGCTACGGGATCGCGCTGGCTTTGGGCGGTGCCGCCGTCGCGCTTTGGCACTTGGGCCTCTATGTCGGCGTTATCCCCGAGCGTATCCAGCCCTGCACGGCGACCGGCCCATCCTGTACCGACGACAATCAACTGGTCTTCGGCATTCCGATTCCTTTGATGGCGCTCGTCGCCTTCGCGATGATCGGTCTGCTGTCGGCTCTCTCACTGAAGGAAACACAAAAATGAAACGACGCGGCCTCATCCTGTCCGTTCTCGCGCTCGGGGTCGCCGGTTTCGGCGGTGCCGCCTGGTATGCCACCCGCCCCGACCCGATTGCCGCGTCCGATCCCATCGACCCTGAAATGGCCGACGCGCTGATCCGACCCTATTCCCCGATCCTCGGGCCCGAGGATGCGCCCGTAACCATCGTTGAATTCTTCGACCCGGCCTGCGAGGCATGCCGCGCTTTCTATCCGGTCGTCGAGGATATCATGGCGGAGCACGGAGACGCGGTGCGCGTTGTAATCCGCTATACGCCTTTTCACGGCGAGGCGTCGGTAGAAGCGATCCGTGTGCTCGAGGCGGCGCGCATGCAGGACGTGTTTGAACCTGTGCTCGAGGCAGTCTTGCGAGAGCAGCCCAGATGGGCGTCTCACGGGACCCCGGCACCCGGATTGATCCTTGAGATTGCAGCAAGCGGAGGTCTGGATGTCGAAGCTGCCCGGACACAGATGCTGGCCCCCGGTGTTGTGGCGGTGCTCAACCAGGACCGCGCCGATGTCGAGACAGTCGGGGTCCGCCAAACGCCCACGTTCTTCGTGAACGGCAAGCCTCTCGATCCGTTCGGTGAGGCCGAATTGCAGAGGCTGGTGGCAGTGGAAGTTGCGGCAAGCCAAAGCTGATTTGCGGAGGCAGGAGAAACGAGTGGTGAAGAAGTTGAGATATACCAATGCATTGGCCGTGCTTTTGACGGTTGCAGGGCTGTCGGCCCCCGCACTGGCCGGTTCGGAGGATGTCGTGGTCGAGAATGCGTGGTCCCGCGCCTCGATCGGCGTCAACAGGCCAGGTGCCGCCTATATGACCGTGCGCAACACGGGTGAAGACGCCGTTACGCTGACCGGACTTGCGACACCGCTGGCAATGATGCCCGAGATCCATGAGTCGAAAACCAACTCCGATGGCGTCAGTTCCATGGCGCCTGCAGGCGAGATCACGATTGAGCCCGGCCAAAGCGTGGCATTGGAGCCGGGCGGGTTGCACGCCATGCTCATGAAGCTGCAAGAGCCGATGACCGAAGGCGAGAATTTCCCGCTGACACTGACCTTCTCGGATGGCGGCAAGGTGACGGTCGAGGTCCCAATCCTCGGAATCGCCGCGCGTGGACCGGAGGGCTGATGCAACGTCGGCAGCTCCTTCTATACGGCGCAGCCGGTGCCGGCGTTCTTGGCCTGACGCTCTTCGTGGGCTGGTGGCGGGTGGACGGGCCCGGTGCGCCTGAACCAAAAGGGCAGCGGCCCCTGCCCCTATCGGCGATGGAGTTCCGGCTGACCGACCACGAGGAAAATGAGGTAGGGCCTGGCAACCTGATCGGTCGTCCCACAATGGTGTTTTTCGGGTTCACCTACTGCCCGGACGTCTGCCCGACGACCCTATCGGATATTTCCGGCTGGCTTGAGGAACTGGGCGACGAAGCATCAGAGATGAACGTGGTCTTCATCACGGTCGACCCGGAGCGGGACACGGTCGAGGCCATGGCCGAATATGTCGGCTATTTTCATCCGGTCATTCGTGGCTGGACGGGGCCGGAAGACCAAATTGCCCGCGCTGCAGAAGGGTTTCGTGCCTCATTTGAGCGCGTCCCGACTGAGGGCGGCGGCTATACGATGAACCATACGGCAAGCGTATTCCTGTTCGATGCCGAGGGTGAGCTCGTCACCATGATCGACTATCACGAGCAAAGAGAATTCGCGGTGCCGAAGATCCAGCGCGCACTGACAGAAGACGTAGAGGGGGCAACATGAAGATAAGAACTGTCTTGGCGGCCGTTGCGGTCGCAGGCGCATTTTCGGTGACCGCCATCGCCATCTCTGGCGTTCTGTCCAAAGAACCGGTGCCCCCTGCGATTGCTGAAGCGACCCTCTGGACTCCCAATCCGCTTGCGCCGCCTCGGATTACCGAAACCAATTCGGTCCGCCCTACACTCGCCCAGGCGGATATCGCATTCGAGTTCAGACCCCGGCCGCTCCTGACCGTTTCCCCCGCTGATACCTCCTTGCCATCTATCGAGCCCCCGCTGGTCACCTGGTCGCGGGAGATTGCGTCCGGCGAGACGCTTGATGCGGTCCTTTCCGATGCGGGGCTGGATGCTTCGGATCGCGCCGAAATCGCCTTGGCGATTGGCACGGAATACGATCTGCGCCGTCTGCGTCCGGGTCACATCATTACGGTGGTTTCCACAACGGACGACAACCCGCGTCGTGTAGAGCTCGCCGTCGAAGACGGTGTCCGGATAGAGGCGGTCTTCGGCGAACAGCTTGCCGCCCGCGTGTTGGACCCGGATCCCGAATTGGTGACTTTCGCCGGCGAGGCGGTGATCGAGAGCTCGATTTTCGCCGCCCTGAACACGGCAGACATCCCCGCCCGTTTTGCGGTGGACCTGGCGCAGATGCTGGGCGGCACCGTGGATTTCCGTCGTGATCTTGCGGGTGGCGAGACGATGCGCCTCCTTTGGCGCGAGGCCCGAGACGGGAACAAGAGGATTGGTCAGCCCGAGCTTGCCTTTGCCGCACTGGATATCGATGGCTCGGTCTATGAAATCGTCTGGCCGAACGACGGCAGCGGCCAAGCGACGATCTATGTCGACGGAGAAGTCCTGCGCGTGTTTGCGCAACCGGTCGAAGGTGCACGGCTGAGTTCTGTGTTCGGGCGCCGCACCCATCCGGTCTACGGCAATGTACGGATGCACACAGGAGTCGACTTCGCGGCGGCGCGCGGCACGCCGGTACAGGCGACGGCGCCGGGCCGCGTTAGCTTCATCGGCCGACGCGGTGGGTATGGCCGGGTCGTCGAGATCGCTCATGGCTCCGACACCCTGACGCGCTATGCGCATCTGAGCGCCGTACCGGACGGGCTCACACAAGGGCAACGCGTGATGGCCGGAGATATGATCGGGCGGGTCGGTGCGACGGGTACCGCGACAGGCCCCAACCTACATTACGAAGTGCTGGTGGACGGTCGCCCAACCGACCCTCTCTCTGACGACCGATTGGCAGAGGCGGCCGAGCGTGAAGCGGACGACACGGCCGCGCTTGAGCGACTGCGTGAGGCGCGTTCACTTCTTGCTGAGAGGCTCGCCAGCGAATTTGCACAGACGACAACCGAAAGGCTTTGATCCATGAAACGATTTACTCCCGCCCTTGCCATCGCATTTGCCTTGCTTCCTGCGGCGCAGGCCGTCGCAGAGGCGATTCAGATCGACGTCCGGAAGACAAACGGCTGCGGCTGTTGCCTGTCCTGGATGAAGCACCTCGAGGAGAATGGCTTCGCGCCGATGGGCGAGGACATGTTCGGAGGATCTCTTGTGCGCTTCAAACTCGACAATGGCGTGCCGCAGCGCATGGTCTCCTGCCATACGGCTTTGGTCGACGGCTATGTGATCGAGGGCCACGTGCCGGCGGCTGACATCCAACGCCTGCTGGAGGACCGGCCAGACGCGGTAGGCCTGGCGGTGCCGGGAATGCCCTACGGGTCGCCCGGCATGGGACCGGAGGACGACCGGGAGGCTTACGATGTCTTCCTGATCCACGAAGACGGATCGACCGAGGTCTACACCAGCTACTCGGCTCCTGACTGAACTCGCGGCAGAACCTTAACAATTGGAACCCCTCTCCCCCATAGCGCTTGGCTTTCTTGGAAGCCTGGCCGCCGGATCGCTGACCGCGGTCGGGGCGGTCCCCGTTCTTTTTGGGCGCATCCCGTCCCGGGCCACGCGCGATCTGCTGCTTGGCTTCGCGGCGGGTGTCATGCTCGCGGCTTCGTTCTTCTCGCTGATCATCCCGGCTCTCGACGCAGCTGAAGGACAGTTCGACAACGGTGCTCTCCCGGCGGCCATCGTATGTGTTGCGATCCTGCTTGGCATGGGCGCGATCGCTCTGATGAACGAACGGCTACCGCATGAACATTTCAAGACGGGGCGGGAAGGTCCCGACGCCGCATCGCTGCGGCGCGTCTGGCTTTTCATCATCGCGATCACTATCCACAATTTTCCCGAAGGGCTTGCCGTCGGCGTCGGGTTCGGGGCTGACGGTTTGTCGGGCGGGTTGCCACTTGCGATCGGTATTGGATTACAGAATGCCCCCGAAGGTCTGGCGGTGGCGGTTTCGTTGCTCGGCGAGGGCTATTCCAGGCTTCGCGCCTGGGGCATCGCCGCTCTGACCGGTCTCGTCGAGCCCGTCGGTGGACTTCTCGGCGCAGGGATTATCAGTCTTTCGCAACCGCTGCTGCCCTGGGGTCTCGCCTTCGCAGCAGGTGCGATGCTCTACGTCATCAGCCACGAGATCATTCCGGAAACCCACCGATCCGGCCATCAGAACAGGGCGACGCTCGGCCTCGCCGTTGGTCTTGTGATCATGTTGTTCCTCGACGTCTGGCTGGGATAAGCTGATGAGAACTTGCCTCTTCGTCGGTCTGCTTGCTGCGCTGATCGCCTTTCTTGTCGATCAGGCAACGAAGGCAATCGTTGTGTCCAATGCGACTGTTCTTAGTTCCGGCGTATCGGTCTTTCCCGGCTTCAATCTCATCTACCTGCGCAATGACGGAGTGACCTTCGGGCTTCTCGGCGGCGCGCCGTGGTGGAGCCTTGTCTTACTGGCGCTTGGCATCTGCGTCTGGCTGGCGTTCATGCTGGTCCGTACCAGCAGCCGGGTCGAGGCCATTGCCTATGGTGCGATCATCGGCGGTGCACTCGGCAATATTCTGGACCGCCTGCGCTATCGTGCGGTGACGGATTTCCTCGATTTCTACATCGGGACGGCGCACTGGCCTGCCTTCAACATGGCCGATGTTTTTGTGGTTGGCGGCGTGATGCTGCTGCTCATTGCGCCGTGGGTTGGCGCTCGACTTCAGACCGATTCATGAAGCCGGGATTGCCGCAGTTCGTTAGTGAGGACCTGAACCTGTTCCAGCGCATGGGTCTTGCCCTTGCTGCCGGCGGATTGACGGTTTTGACTCTTCCGCCGTTTTCTTGGCTCATCGCGGTCCCTGTAGCCTTCTCCGTGCTCTTTATCGTTCTCCGGAACATCTCAACCTCGCGCGCTTTCCTTGTCGGTTGGGCTTTCGGACTGGGCCAATTCGGGATTGGAATTTCCTGGATCGCCGAGAGCTTTTACGTCGATGCCGAACGTTTCGGCGCACTGGCGATTCCGGCGGTCGCGGGTCTGTCCGCCGGACTTGCCATCTTCCCGGGCATGGCGGCGATGCTTTTTGCCGCCATCATGCAGCGCCGAGCTGTCGGCGGCATTGCGGCAGGCCTGCTGTTTGCAACCTGCTGGGTGGCCACGGAATGGCTGCGGGGTCATGTCCTGACAGGGTTTCCCTGGAACCTTGCCGCTTATGCCCTTGTCGACTATGCCGCCCTGCGCCAACCCGCCGCCTGGGTCGGAAGCTACGGTTTGGGCTTTCTCACGGTCTTCATCGGCATATTGCCAGGTGTGTTGACTGTGGCGGCGCCAAAGAGACGCGCGCCTGTTCTCGTGCTCTTCGCCGTTGCTGTGGCGGGTTTCTGGGTTGGCGGTGCGCTTCGGTCAGGGCAGGACGTGCCGCCGACAGACGTTGCTTTGCGCATCGTCCAAGGCAATGTGCCACAAGTCGAGAAGTGGGTACCGGGCAGCCGCCAGCGAACCTTGGAAAAATACCTGGGCTTGTCCGCGCAACCCGGACGTTTCGATTTGCTGCTTTGGCCGGAAACGGCCTTCCCCGGCTTTCTGGACGAAGATGCTGCGGCACGCGCGCGGATATCTGCAGCTTTGCCAGACGGCAGGATCCTACTGACAGGTGCGCCTGACCGAGTGGAGGGCGATGGGGGAACCAGATATTTCAACACGGTTCAGGCCTATGACGGCAGCGGCGAGGTTCTGACGGGGTATGCAAAACATCATCTTGTTCCGTTCGGGGAATATGTGCCCCTGAAAGGCTGGCTGCCCATCGAGCGGCTGACCGAAGGGTTGGGCGATTTCACGCCGGGACCAGGGCCGCGCACGCTGGCGATCCCTGGCGCGCCTCTGGTCGCGGTGGCGATCTGTTACGAGATCATCTTTCCGGGCCACGTGGTCGATGACCTTTTCCGCCCCGACTGGATATTCAACGCCACAAATGATGCCTGGTTCGGAACCAGCATCGGACCCGAGCAGCACCTCGCCTCCGCGCGGATGCGCGCGGTCGAGGAGGGACTTCCCGTGGTCCGGGCGGCCAACACTGGGATATCCGCGATCATCGACGCCAATGGAAATGTCGTCGCGCGTCTTGATACCGGGGAAACAGGCACCATTGATGCCGGCCTGCCGGGCGCGCGTACTCCAACGCCCTATGCGCGGTTCGGCGACTGGACCTTGTTGGTTCTTGTTTTTGGGTGCTGGGTCTTCGGCTGGCTGGCCAGTTTGCTCGGACGAGATCCCGATGCGCGGCATTTTGGAACGGAGGTATCCTGATGCTTGTGATCGTGAGCGCTATCGGAGGCGCGATCTGGGGTGGCTATCTGGCACGACGGAGGAGGGGGAATCACCTGGATATCCTCCAATATGCGGTAGCGTCTGCGATCGCCTTCGGACTTGTCGCCCTGTTTGCAACCATCGTGCTGTCGCGGGTTCTCGGCTAGCGAGCTTCGAAATTGCGCAAACGTGTCAGCGGCTTGAAGACCTGATAGCTCGAGGTCCCGATAGAGAATCGCGCGAATGTGCATCTAGGCGAGCTCATTTCTGATTGAGCCGTCGCTCGAACGCCTCCAATGTCGTCCCGCTGACGTGATGCTCGATCCCTTCCGCATCGCGTTCCGCGGTCTCTTCGTCGATTCCCAGGCTCAGAAGAAAGGCGACGACGACCCTGTGGCGGCGTCGACAGATCTCCGCGAGGTCCTGCCCGGCATCGGTGAGGAATATCGCGCGGTATGGCTCCCGCCGGACCAGACCAGCAGCCTTGAGCCGCGAGATGTTCTTGGTCACGGTCGGCGGCTTCACGCCAAGCCGCTCGGCGATCTCGACCGGTCTGGCCTCCCCGCGCGTCTCGATCAGTTCCGCGATCAGTTCGACGTAATCCTCCGCCATCTCGCTTTCATGTGCCTGACGCACGGTCGCAAAGCCATCGGCCTGCGCCTCGGGAGCCCGGTCGACCGCTTCGAATGGCTCACGCCCTTGTGATTGTAGCTTTGTCATACTCGGGACTTTGCAGCGAAACAGCGGGATTGACAACTTGTTTGCTTCGGGTAGATAAGTTAGCCATGTCTAACTTTTTACTTTGGAGGCCGTGGTGATGCGAAATATTATGAGAGTGCTGCTCGCCACACTCGCAAGTGCGCTCCTCCTGTCCGGACCTGTCGCCGCGACGCCGGCCAAGGAGGCGCCTTGGCTTCCCGAGGCAGCGGCCTACCGTCTGACGCTCTTTCTTGGAAATCTCGAGCCTCTGCCCTGGGACGACATCGAGACCGCCTGGACGGAACCCTACCGGGGTTCGGAATTCTCTGTCGGGGCGCTGGCGTGGCTGGACCGCAAAAGCGATATCGAGCTACCGAAACCGCCGGATCAATGACCGTGCGCCAGTGCTCCTTTCGCCATCTGCTCGCCCGCCGGTTCTCCGCCTGAAGGCCCGGCCTCAACCTGATGGCCGTTCAGGAGCCGAAGTGCGTTGGCGACCACCAGCAGAGACACGCCTACATCCGCAGCAATGGCGCCCCACATTGAGGCCATACCGAACGCGGTCAGCCCGACGAACAGCGCCTTGGTCGCCAGCGATATGCCGATATTCTGGTGGATGATCGTCATGGCACGGCGCGAATGGCCGATAAGCCAGGGTACCTTGCCGATGTCGTCGGTCATCAGCGCGATGTCGGCCGTCTCGATCGCGGCATCCGATCCGACAGCGCCCATGGCGATGGCATAATGCGCCCGCGCCATGGCCGGTGCGTCATTCACACCGTCGCCGATCATCGCCACCATGTCGTGGCTTTCGACGAGTTCCTCAATGGCCGTCACCTTGTCTTCTGGCAAAAGTTCGGCGCGCACCTCGTCGATGCCGACTTCGGCTGCCACCGCGCGCGCGGTGCGTTCGTTGTCGCCCGTCAACATCACGATGGTCTTCACACCCTGCGCATGCAGACGCGCAACGATCCCCTTTGCATCTGGGCGGATGCGGTCGCGAAGCTCCAGTACGCCGGTCACGCCGGTCTCGTCACCCACGGCAACGAGGGTGCTCCCTGCCCCTTCGATCCGATCCCGCAGATCCGCCGGAATGGCATTGCCGAACCCCTTCTCTTCGGCGAAGCGATCCGAGCCGAGCCAGATAGCGCGCCCGTCGGCGCGTCCTTCCAGACCGCGCCCGGGCACGGTACGGGTGTCCTCTGCGGCAGACACGGAAACACCATCGGCTTCGGCGCGCGAGAGGATGGCGCGTGCCAGCGGGTGTGAAGACCGCGCCTCCAGGCTTGCTGCCAGCGCCATGAGATCGCGTGCGGAAACGCCGACCAGTGGGTGAACCGCCGCCACCTCAGGCTCGCCCATGGTGATCGTCCCGGTCTTGTCCATCGCCAGTGCCGTGGTCCGCCCCGGCGCCTCGACATAGGCGCCGCCCTTGATGAGCACCCCCGCCCGTGCCGACGCGGTCAGCGCTGCCACGATGGAGACCGGCGTAGAAATGACCAGCGCGCAAGGACATGCGATGACCAGAAGGACCAGAGCATTGTAGAACCAGTAGTCCCAGGCGCCGCCGAGCAGCAGTGGCGGCACCAGCGCGATGGCGATCGCCAAAGCCATCACGATGGGTGTGTAGATGCGCGCGAACTTGGCCACCCACTGTTCGACCGGCGCGCGGCGGGCATGGGCATCGCCCACCATGCGAATGATTTTCGCGAGCACCGTGTCCGAGGCGGCCTTCGTCGCCCGCACCGTCAGTGTGCCCTCGCCGTTGATCGTGCCGGCATAGACCTCGTCGCCTGGTTCCTTGGGCACTAGCGCGCTTTCCCCAGTAATTGGGGCCTGATCGACGGCCCCTGCCCCGTCCACGACCTCACCGTCGAGGGGGATCCGGTCGCCGCCGCGCACGATAAACCTTGCATTGACTGCCACGGCCGCGGCCGGAACGTCGGATTCAGATCCGTCGTCGTAAAGAACCCGCGCCGTTGGCGGCGCCAGATCGAGGAGCGCGGAAACCGCATTACGCGCCCGCCCCACGCTCCAGCTCTCAAGATAAAGCGAAAGCGAGAAGAAGAAGGCGACCGTCGCGGCCTCAAAAAACTCGCCGAGGCCGATGGCGCCCGCGACGGCCACCACCATGAGCAGGTTCATGTCGGGGCTAAGCCTCCGCGCCGAAGACCAGGCCTTGGGCGCGACAAGCCAGACGCCAAAAAGAATCGCGACGGCGAAGATCCCTGCTTCCACCATAGGCATAGGCACCTCGCCATGGCCCGCAAAGAGCCCGAGCGCGCCGCCCATGCCGGTCTCGACAATGTGAAAAAGGAATCCCGCCGCCCAGAAGCCGCCGCTCAACGAGGTAAAGCGCTTCTGACGTGCCAGATGCGCCGCCTGGTCCTCTGCTGCGTTGTCGGCATCCCATGGCTTGGCGCTCATGCCGGTCGTTGCGACCAACTGCGTGACTTCGTCGTCTGGTATCCTCTCGGCGCTATCGAGGATGGTCATTCGCCCGTTGATCACGTCGAATGCCAGGTGTTCGGTTCCGCCCACTTTCGGCCCGACAACCCGGTTCAGGATCGCCACCTCTTCGGCGCAATCGAGCCCGGAGACCTGAAAGCTCCTTCCGCCAGACGGCGCTGGCGCCGTGGACGCGACGTCCTTGCTGGCGTCGCAACAGGAGTTGCCTCTTGGGTCAGAATGCTCTTGATCACCCGGATGGCCGTGATCGTTGCGGTTGCCGTCGGAAGACATGGATTGACCTCAGGATTCATTGATTCCACATTGACATAGCCCCTACAGTAACTAGAGCTTCAAGGGCAACAAGTGGATATTCGTCCAGCAAGAAAGGCGCCCTGCGGAGGCTTGAAGCTAGCCGCCCCCTTGAAACGACGCGGTTGGAGCAACGCTTGCCGGTACGAAGCGATCAGAATGAGTGAGGTAGACATGCAGAAACGAAACGCGCCGATTATCGCAGCGACATTGGTGCTTGCTGGCTGCGCGGTGCCAACGCTGGACGACGGCGGCGCTCGCAACGAAGTGGGAAGTGTTCCCGAGGCCGTCATTGCCCTTGCTGCGCCTGGTCAGGATCTCACCACGGCGCGGCTTCGTCCCGAGGATGGCTGTTATTGGTATGAACACAGCGGTCCGGTGGAAAACACCTTGGTTCCGCTACGCTCGGCAGGTGGCAACCCCATCTGCACTTCGCGCCAGTCCTGATCAGCCCATAGATGCGTCAAGCCCACGCGTAACACATGATGCGCCAGTCAACTTCTCGGGGTGACGCTGTCTTCCGCCGAGTACAGGAATGCCGTCGAGCCAATCTCGACGTTGGGATAGAGATCATTGATGTGTGCCATGACCATTCGGACGCAGCCGGAACTCGCACGGCCGCCAATGCTTCTTGGATACGGTGTCCCGTGAATCCTTAGATAGGTGTCTCGGTCGCCGACGAAGAGATAGAGGGCTCGCGATCCGAGCGCGTTTTCAGGTCCGGGTTCCATACCGTCAGCGATATCGGCGTAAAGCTCTGGGTCGCGGTCGATCATGTTTTGTGTCGGCTGCCAATGCGGCCACCTGACCTTGCGCTTGATCGTATAGGTGCCCGGTTCGTAAAGTTTACCGCGCGCGATCGCCACGCCATAGCGCATCGCCGTGCCGCCTTCTTCGATGTGGTAGAGATAGCGCGCAACAGCATCGACATGGATATCACCGGGTACAAGTCCGTCCTTCGCGAGGACCCGCTGTGGCAGGAAGCGAGGGTGAAGGCCCCAAGGGTTGGACGTGGCCGGGTCGTAGCCGGGAGGTGTAACCTGTGCGTCCCAAGCTGCCTTCTGCGCATCGGTAGGCCACGTGTCTGCAAGGAGCGGGCTGGATATCGATGCCGAAAACAGCGCGGTGGTCGTCTGGATGAAATGTCGTCTTGTCAGCATATAGATTGCTCCGTTCACGCATTGGACGGCAAACCGAACCTTACCCCGAACGCAGTGTTGTTCGCCCGGGAAGGAGTGAGGCGTTATTGGCAACTTGCTCCATGGTGCCGTTCTTTGTCGGTGGCTTAACTCCTAAAGCTACTAGAGGTTCAAGAAAATTTTCTGTTATCAATAGACGCTGCTACTAATGGAGCTATCCGATCCGTCCCAGAACCGGAAATACGTCGAGCATCCAGTATGACAGCGCGCTCAACTGCCCTGTCATCATCGCCAGCCCCATCAAGATCATCACTATGCCCGCAAGCTGGTGGAGGCGGCGGCCAACCCGGCCGATGGCCCGCAACCGTCCCGCGATCTGGTCGGTGAATCCGGCCACGATCAGAAACGGTATTCCAAGGCCGGCGGAATAGACGGCAAGCAGCATGATACCTTCGCCCATCGTGGCACTCGCCGCACTGGCTGTCAGGATCGCGCCGAGGATCGGGCCGATGCACGGAGTCCAGCCGAAACCGAAGGCAAGACCGAGGACATAGGACGCAGCGGGTTGGCCCCCGGGGATGTTGAGATTGAATCGGAAGTCGCGTTCCATGACCGAAACACGCGCGGCTCCTATCATGAAGAGCCCGAAGAAAATGATGATGCCGCCCCCAACGAGGTTGAGTTCATACCGCCACCGAAGCAGGGCCTGACCCATTGCAGTCGCGGATGCGCCAAGTCCCATGAAGATGGTGGAGAAGCCGAGGACAAAACACAGGCTCAGCCAGACCGCGCGCGACGGCGAAGCGCCGACCACCCCGCCCTCAGCGGCTGTGCGCCCGGTTACGTAGGAGACATAACCTGGCACAAGAGGTAGCACGCAGGGGGACAGAAATGATATCGTGCCGGCTAGGAGGGCGGCGGTGAGGGCGCGCGCCAAGTGATGTCTTCGTCGACCCAGATCAGCAGGGACCCCCGCTTGCGCAGCGATGCGTTGTAGCTGGACCAGTTGGTCGTACGATAGCGGGCGGGAGATGGGTTGCTCATGGAATGCGGCTAACAGCATGGGTTCGCGAAGGGAATCCTGAGGCGTCAGACTTGTGCAACAACGCCCCGTATCATCGACCTAGTGGTGCCCACATGGCAGGCTATTTCAATGGATAGATTTTTCTCTATCAGTATGCCCGCGGCTCAGTTTGTTAGAAATGTCCTGCTGTTCAGCTTCGCTGCATTACTGCCGGTCCTGTTGTTCTACGTCTTACTGGCTCCGGGCTTTGCTCCGGCTCTTGCTGCCGGCGGACCGGCACTCATGCGCTTACTAAGGCAGGTTGCGACCAACGGTTTGCCCGTGGTTTTTGCCGTCAACTATGTCAGTTTTTTCCTTTTCGCTATGACAAAGCAACCAAAGGCGGGCTCAAGAGACACGGCGTTTTTCGTGCTGGTCGATGTCTTGCTCAGAGCCCTTCTCTTTCCAGGTCTCCACGTGCTGATATACGTTCTATCTGCCGACTGGTTCGGGTCATTCGGCGGCAATCGTTCAACCGCTTTGGCGGTTGTATCCCCGACTCTTGCGCGTTCGGCGTTTTT
Organism: Marivita sp. S0852; assembly: GCF_046591575.1. Taxonomy (NCBI): domain Bacteria; kingdom Pseudomonadati; phylum Pseudomonadota; class Alphaproteobacteria; order Rhodobacterales; family Roseobacteraceae; genus Marivita; species Marivita sp. S0852. The sequence goes on along the minus strand of NZ_JBIQWA010000009.1, from coordinate 66,834 downwards.
CGAGAACATCTCCGGCGTTTACCTCTATGCGACTATGATAAGCGCGTTGCCGCTCTACGTCTCGGCTTTCGGGCGGTCGGAATTTCTTGGACCGGTTGTACGTCGCTTGCCCATGAACACGGGCGTGATGCTGCTTGCCCTGGCTGCGTTTGCCTTGTCGGTCGGGCTGATCACGATCGGCGCACAAGGCATCGCATCTCTTCAGGCCAGGTGATGGCAGGCTAATCACCGTGGGCGTGGGCGGGGGCGGGGGCGACTTGCGGTGCCACCCATTGCGACAAGTAAACGCGCTCGAAGGCGAACACAGCGATCATCCCGACAGCGGCGTAGAGAACGATCATCGGGTCGCTTTGAAGCTTCATCACGGTGAAAGCTGCCAGTACTATCGCATCGAGCGCCAGGGCAGTCAAAAGCACGATACCGAAGGCGCCGACGTCTGCTCGACGATAGCGGAACACGCCCCAATGTATGATCATGTCCATGACGAGGTAAAAGAAAGCACCGAGGGATGCGATCCGGCCTAAATCAAAGAGCACGGCCAACGTCGCGGCGATGACGACAGTATAGACCAGGGTGTGGCGTTGGATGGGACCTGGCATACCGAAGTGGCTGTGCGGGATCATTTCCATGTCGGTCAGCATCGCCAGCATACGCGACACCGCGAAGACGCTGGCCAGAACGCCGGACGCCGTTGCGACAGCGGCCAGGATCACCGTGAGTATGAAGCCGGTTTGTCCAAGGGCGGGCTGCGCCGCTTGTGCCAGCGAATAGTCACGCGCTGAGATGATCTCCTCGATCGTGAGACTCGAACCGACCCCGTAGGCGACCAACAGGTAGACGACGACGCAGATTCCGATAGAGAACATGATCGCTCGGCCAACATTGCGATTTGGTTCAGTGATCTCGGCTCCGCTGTTGGTGATCGTGGTGAATCCCTTGAACGCAAGGATGGCCAGCGCCGTAGAGGCGATGAACCCCGTGAGCCCGTAGGATTGTGAGGTCTCGGACGCCGCGGCGAACGCAAAACCACTGGACCACAGGGCCGCGATGCCAAACAGAGCTATGCCTCCGATCTTGATCGCGGCCATGATCAACGAGAACAGCCCGACCGAGCGGTTTCCGGCCATGTTCACCAAAAAGGCGAAAACGATCACGGCCACAGCCAGAGCGGGGACCAATGGGCCACCTTCGATATCGAAAGGGCGCAGGACATAGGTGGCGAAGGTTCGCGCGACGAGGCTTTCCGCGATCACCATGCTGAGCGCCATCAGCAGTGCGGCCCCGCCCGCGATGGCTCCGGGGCCATAGCATTTCTGCAGGATCATGGCGATGCCACCCGAGGACGGCCATTTGTTCGACATCCTGATGTAGCTGTAGGCGCTGAAGCTTGTGACGACCGCGCCGGCGATGAATGCAAGCGGGAAAAGCGGGCCGGCGAGCTGCGCGATTTGCCCCGTCAACGCAAAGATTCCAGCGCCGATCATCACGCCTGTCCCCATCGCAACGGCTCCGCCCAGACTGATGGAATTTTCGCGGTACGTTTCTTTTTCGCTCTGCATAAATGGCCCCCTTTTAATTTTGGTTCATCCGAACGCTGTTGCGCGCTTCTAGATACGAACGCCGCGAAGGCGCAGCGAATTGAGCACCACCGAGATTGACGACGCGCTCATGGCGAAGGCAGCAAACATCGGACTGATGAGGATGCCAAAGAAGGGAAACAGAACTCCCGCCGCGACCGGCACGCCGGAGGCGTTGTAGATCAGCGCGAAGAACAGGTTCTGGCGGATGTTGCGCATCGTGGCCCGGGCGAGCCGCCGCGCACGCACGATACCATCAAGGTTGCCCTTGACCAGCGTGACGCCCGCGCTTTCGATGGCCACATCGGCGCCGGTGCCCATGGCGATGCCGACATCGGCCTGCGCGAGCGCGGGGGCGTCGTTGACGCCATCCCCGGCCATGGCGACCTTGTGGCCCGCCTCTTGCAACTCAAGGATGATCCGCGCCTTGTCCTCCGGCAGCACGTCGGCCCGGATCTCATCGATTCCGAGCCGCGTGCCGATGGCCTTGGCCGTGCGTTCGTTGTCGCCGGTCGCCATGATGACGCGGAACCCCAGTTCATGCAGATCCTCGATGGCTTCTGGCGTGGTCTCCTTCACTGGGTCGGCGACAGCAACTAGACCGGCGATCTCGCCATCCAGCACAACGAACATGACCGTCTCGCCTTCGTCGCGGCGGGCATTGGCCTTGGCGGTCAACGCGCCCGCCTCGAGCCCCAATTCGCGGATCATCGCCAAATTGCCGAGCGCGACCGCTTTGCCGTCAACGACCCCCTTGACGCCCTTGCCAGTGACCGCCTCGAAGTCCCGTGCCTCGTCCATTTTGACATCTCGCTCCTCCGCACCCCTGACGATCGCTTCGGCCAAGGGGTGCTCCGATCCGCGCTCAAGCGATGCGGCGAGACGCAAGACCTCGGCTTCGTCGTGGCCGGGTTGCGGGAGTACGTCGACAAGCCGCGGCTTGCCTTCGGTCAACGTGCCGGTCTTGTCGACGATCAGGGTATCGACTTTCTCGAACCGCTCCAGCGCCTCGGCGTTCTTGATCAGCACCCCTGCCTGAGCGCCCCGTCCTGTCGCTGTCATGATCGACATCGGTGTCGCCAGGCCAAGCGCACAAGGACAGGCGATGATCAGAACCGCCACCGCCGAAATCAATGCGTAGGAAAGCGCAGGCGCGGGCCCCCAGATCGCCCAGGCGATGAAGGACAGGACCGCGATACCGATGACGGCCGGAACGAAATATCCCGCCACCTTGTCGGCGTATTTCTGGATCGGGGCGCGCGAGCGCTGCGCGTTCGACACCATCTCGACAATTTGAGCCAGCATCGTGTCGGACCCGACACGCGTCGCCTCCATCACCAGACTGCCGGTGCCATTGATCGTCGCGCCGGTCAGCGGGTCGCCCTCGGTCTTCTCGACCGGCACGGGTTCACCGGAGATCATGCTTTCGTCGACCGAGGACCGGCCGTCCAGAACCACGCCATCGACCGGCACCTTGTCACCGGGCCGCACGCGCAGCCGGTCCCCGACTTGCACGTCCTCCAGCGGGATTTCCTCCTCGGATCCGTCGTCCCGGATGACCCGCGCGGTCTTTGCCGCCATGTCGAGAAGCGCGCGGATCGCCTTGCCGGTCCCCTCGCGGGCGCGTAGTTCCATCACCTGGCCGAGCAGCACCAGCGTCACGATCACCGCCGCCGCCTCGAAATAGACGCCGACATGGCCTTCGGAGTCTCGGAACCCATCAGGGAATATGTCCGGTGCGAGAACGGCAACGACGCTGAAGAGCCAGGCGGCAAGAACGCCCATGCCGATCAGGGAGAACATGTTGAGGTTCAATGTGCGGAACGAAATCCATCCGCGTTCCAGAAACGGCCAGCCGCACCACAAGACCACTGGCGTTGCCAGGATCAATTCGATCCATTGTGTGGTGCTTTCGCCAAAAAAAGTCCGGACTGCGGGGAAACCGACGAATGGCCCCATCGTGAGGACAAGGAGCGGGATCGTCAGGACTGTGCCGACCCAGAACCGCCGTGTGAAATCCACCAGTTCGGGATTTGGACCTTCATCGCCCGGCACACCGGATTCCAGTTCCAATCCCATACCACAGATCGGACACGCGCCCGGATCAGGCTGCCGCACCTGAGGGTGCATCGGGCAGGTGAAAATGGGACCATCATGTCCTGTAGGAACCAGATCATATCGGCCATCGGCCGGCGTGGCACCCGCGTGGTGTTCGTGATGATCATGTGCTGAATGGACCTCGAGCTCCGATTCCGGCACGAGGTGCATCCCGCATTTCGGACAATTGCCGGGCTCGTCCTGCCGCACCTCAGGGTGCATGGGGCAAACGAATACCGAAGAAGCTGCTGTGGTTTCAGAACTGTCGGGAGTGCTCATTTTGCGGTCCTTTCCGAGAATGCTTCTCTTGCCTAGGGCTTCCATCCGCGGGAGGGTCAAGAGAGATCAGTACGGCGATTACATTGCGGCTCTGCGGGGTGGCGCTGTCCGGCCCCGTTCCCGCCGGGCGAACACGATCAACGCCAGCCCGACCAGCGCCATTGGCATGGAGAGCAACTGGCCCATGGTCAAACCCCACTCACCAAAATGAAGCGCATGGCCGATCGGGTTGTCCGCCGTCACAAATTGTTGGTCCGGTTGCCGGAACATCTCGACGAAACTTCGGGCAAGACCATAGCCGGTCAGAAACACGCCAGCCAAGGCACCGGGCATTTTCAGCCAGCCCCGGCCCCAAGCGAGATAAATGAGCAGTATTCCAAGAATGAGCCCCTCCAATACCGCCTCGTACAGCTGGGACGGGTGTCGGGCGCAGAGGCCGCTAACCCCTGGGCAGGCCTGCGCGACTTCGCCGGGAAAGATCACCGCCCAGGGAACGTCCGTTGGACGCCCCCACAACTCATTGTTGGTGAAGTTCGCCAGCCTTCCAAGAAACAAGCCTGGTGGTGTTGCCAAAGCCAGCAAGTCGCCAGTGCTGAGCAATGACGCGTTCTGTCTAAGGCAGAACAGCAAGGCCGCGATGACAACTCCCGCGAACCCCCCGTGGAAAGACATGCCGCCTTGCCAGACCATCAGAATTTCCAAGGGATTGGCGAGATAATATGCGGGCTGGTAGAACAGTACAAAGCCCAGGCGACCACCAGCAATCACGCCGATGATGATCCACGTCAGAAGATCTTCGATCTGCGTTCGGTCAAGCGGCGGTCCAGCTGACGTCCAGAGCGCGGGACGGCTTATGGCACTCGAACAAATGCGCCAGCCAATCAGGATACCGAAGATATAGGCTAGCGCGTACCAGCGGAGTGCGAATGTGACCCCCCCGATGTCGAAGGAGAAGAGGTCGGTTCCAATATCCGGAAATGGCAATCCCGCTGGCAGCACTGGGTGAGTTCCTCATCAGGAATTTACGTGGGGATTAGATGGCATTGATCGAGCACCGCTAAAGGCGCTCGATCTGCGACAGGGCATCCAACGCCCATCCCGCCATCACGCGGTGTCGAGGGCGTCCCGAAGGAGATCGCGGACTTCGCCGGCGACCGCGTCCAGGTCTTGGTTCTGCACCGCCTGCATCGAAGCGACAGGATCGACCGCGCTGACCTCGGTGTCGCCGTCCAGTTGCCGCAGGATAACATTGCAGGGAAGCATCGCACCGATGCGAGGCTCGATCTCGATGGCTTTGTGCGCCATGCCCGGATTACAGGCCCCCAAGATGCGGTAAGGCGGCATGTCCGCATCAAGTTTCTTTTTCATCGTCGCTTTGACGTCAATCTCAGTCAGAACGCCGAAGCCCTTGTCTGCCAAAGCATCCCGAACACGCATCTCTGCGTCATCGATTTTGGTGTCTTTCAGGACGCGATCATAGGTATAGGCCATGGGAATTTTCCTTTCCGTGTCTCTATTTGTTGGCATACCGAGGCTAAACGGTTCAGGTCGCGGTTCGGTTCAATGTCCCGACCGCGAATGGTTTTGGGGTTGTGAGGACGGGTGCCGGAAAAAAACCGGCACCCATTGGCTCAGTTGTCCTGCATCATGGAGCCGTTGCCCATGCCCTGACCGTTGCCAGGCCGCGCAGGCGCATCTGCCATATTCGACCGCATCATCTGCATCCGCTCCATCCTATCGGCAGGAGCGGCCATCTCTTCCGGCGTCACCGCGCCGTCGCCATCGGCATCGAGGTGTTGGAAGCGATCCACCATCATTTCGCGGATCATCGCGCTGTGGAGAGCTTCAAACTCGGTAATCGAGAGGCTTCCATCCCCGTCGCTGTCAAACTCGGAAAGCTTGGCCTGCAGCTGCGTGCGCATTTCTTCCGGCGTCGTTGTGCCGTCTCCATCAGTGTCGAACATTTGCATCATGCCGCCAGCCATGCCTGGGCTCATCATACCACTGCCCATGCCTGCGCCCATCATGCCTGCGCCCATCATGTTTCCGTGCATGCGCTTCATCATGTCCATCATTCCGCCCATGTTCCCCATCATACCGGGACCACCGTTCTGCATCATGCCTGGTCCGCTCTGGGCGCCAAATTGTCCCCCACGCCCGTGGTTGGCGTCCGCGAATGCGGCACCGCCAAGGGCGGTTGCAGCCAGGGTCATTGCAGCGAGTAAAGTGTTGCGTTTCATTTCGATCACCTCGTGTCAGTGTTGCGATACCCAGCATATGGGGGGCACCTGCAGATGCGGAATGCCACGCGAGCCGGTGTTTTGTATCGCGAGGTCACAAAGGCGGGGTCTGTTACAAATTGCGACAAATCAATTCGGGGCGAACGCTCCTCTTCATCTGAAACATGCGATATCCAGAAAAAAAGGTGTCGAGGATCCGTATACCAACCGAAACCGAACCCATGTTTCGGTAGAGGTGAAATCCGGAAGAGTTGATGTCGAGATTGCTAGAGGCCCTGAATATCCCGAAAATTCAATCATTCAACCCATGGCAGGAGGCTGCAGGGTGCTCTTTTTGAACCGCATTTTCTCAGTTCTAACCTTGGTAATTTTGGCGGGGTGCGGTGCAGGAAACGACATGCGCCCGGATGCTTCAGCCGAAGTCATCAGTAGCGCATCCTACCGTCACGATGGACCGGCCGCGCTGACGTTGTACACCATGATCAACAACAGGTCCGGGGCGGGTGCGCATAGCAGCGTCATGATTAATGGGTCGCAGCGTGTTATCTTCGATCCGGCAGGAACGGTCCGGCTGAGCGCTGTACCGGAACGGGGAGATGTGCTTTATGGCATTACTCCACAAGTGGCCGATTTTTATGCGCGGGCTCATGCTCGCGAGACCTACCATGTCGTCATACAAGAGATCGATGTGTCTCCCGAAGTCGCGGAGCAGGCTTTGCGCCTTGCAATTGCCAGCGGCCCAGCCGCTTCCGGTTTTTGTAGTGCCAGTACCTCCGCGGTACTCAGACAATTACCAGGATTTGAATCCATCGGACGCACATTTTTTCCAAAGCGCCTGATGGCGGATTTTGGCAAGTTGCCGGGCGTGCGAACCACAAAGCTGTTCGAGAACGATGAGGACGACAAATCCGTAGCGATCGCACAGTTCGAAAGTTCACTTGCGACACAGCCGTGAGTGTTCGTCCAACAATTCATTGGAAGATGTCCCTGCACGACGCAGTCCTCGGCGTGTGAGCCAAAGATGCAATAGGTTAGCTTCGAGCGGTAACGCTGTCTTCGGCCGAGTAAAGGAACGCCGTCGATCCGACAGCGACATTCGGATAGAGATCATTGATGTGGGCCATCACCATGCGCACGCATCCCGAACTGGCCCGGCCGCCAATGCTGCGAGGGCTCGGCGTTCCGTGAATTCGAAGGTACGTATCCCGATCTCCGACGAATAGATACAAAGCCCTGCTGCCCAAGGCATTGTTGGGGCCGGGCTCCATACCGTCGGCAAACCGCTCGTAAGCCTCCGGATCGCGTTCGATCATTGACTGCGTTGGCGTCCAGTGCGGCCATTCGACCTTTCGGCGGATCGTATAGGTGCCGGGTTCATAGAGATCGCCCTTGGCAATCGCCACCCCGTATCGCATCGCGGTGCCACCTTCCTCGATATGGTACAGATAGCGCGCGATCGCATCGACGTGAATGTCACCCGGGCGCAAACCGTCATTCGCCAAAACGCGTTGCGGCAGCAGCCTGGGATGCAGCCCCCATGGGTTGGTTGTTGCCGGGTCATAGTTGGCGGGCGTGATCTGCGCATCCCAAGCTGCTTTTTCGGCTGTTGACGGCCAGGTCTTAGCGAATGCTGGCGAACTCAGAGACGCTGAAAACAGCGAGGCGGAAAGTGCAAGGAAGTGTCGTCTTGTAACCATGAAGCGAAGCCCTTTGTTTGTTTTCGATGAATGCGGGACGATTCAAGAAACGTCCGCGACCCCATGCCACCGAACCTTTTGATGTCTTGCGATCGCGACCAACCAGAGGCAAGCAAGGACACCGCTTAGGATCGCGTTCCAACTGGCCATGGACAACGTCAGAAATTCCCAGACAACCTCACTGCACAGAACAAGATTGGACGTATTTGAACTGGCAGAGGGCAGCAATTCCGATACCGACATTTGGGAAACATCGAGGCCGGATCCCGTGCAAGAAGTCGGTCCCTCCCACCAGCCGCGCTCGACACCGGTATGAAACACTCCCAACGCGGATGTGCTGAGTACCGACAGGGCACCGATTATCAGGATTGGCAAAATCGGCAGAGCAAAGAGCAACAGAGCGCCCATTCCAATGGCGATTGCGTGTGGGTAGCGTTGCCAGATGCACATTGCGCACGGCGCGTACCCAAGAGCCTGGAAAACGAAGGCCCCCAACAGCAAGGCGGCTGATCCTGCCGCCGCAGTCATGCCGAGAGATTTTGGTGTCAGGGTCAATGAACGCTCCCATTGGCAGTCGATGGACCTGTTTCTCGCTTGTCAGGTTACGTAGACGGCGAAAGGCCTGTTATCATTCAGAGATTTGTAACGGTATGTATCCGTCTCGACCCTCAGCCGACTCTGATCCACGTTGCCATACCGTCGGCTTGGTGGCTCAACATGTGGCAGTGCAGCATCCACGATCCCGGATTGTCCAGGACGACGAGAATATCCCGCGTCTCGCCGGTATCCAGATAGGTCGAGTCCCGGTATGGACCGGCTTCACCCGCCGCATCGAGTTCCCAGAAATGGTGGCCATGCAGATGCATGACGTGTGGGAACCCGGTTTCGTTGCGGATCGAAATGCGCGCGGTCGTCCCCTGCGCGGCGGATAGGAAAGGCCTTCGAGGCAGGCCGGATACGTCATTGAGCGCCCATGTCCCTGTGCCGTTGTGGGACGCGCTTCCCGCACCTCCCTGGAGCACCAGCTCCGCGGTTTGGCCGGGGTCTTTCGGGGCGGGCATTCGGTTGGCGGGCAATGCGGTGATGGGCGCTTTCGCGGGCTCACGGGAACCGGAAACAGCGATTTCGCCAAGGCTCAACGTCTGTTCTCCAAAGCTGTCGTCGAATCTAATAGGCCCGGTCGCATCACCAATCACATCGCATCTTTGCCCCGGAGCGAGAAGGATCGGTTCGAGCGTCCGAGGATGCGCCAGAGGCATGCCATCCAGTGCAACGATCTTGCCTATCAAACCATCCAGGCCGACACGGTACACCCTGTCGATAGAGGGATTTATGAGACGCAGTCGCAGACGGTCGCCTCGTTTCACAGTCTTGCCGGTTCCATTGAAAACAAGTGCCGTGACCGTATTGCCGATACGGCCCTCGGTTGCGAAGTGGGCCGGGTTGAACGCTTCGTCGTACTGCCCGGACTGATCCAGCAAGACATCGAAGAACTGAACAACGATGTCATGGTCGACAGCCGGCGCATTTTGCTCCTCGACGATGAAGGCGCCGAAAAGACCGCGGCTGACCTGATCGTAAGACAGGTAATGCGAGTGATACCAATACGTGCCGGCATCCGGGACGCCGAATTGATAACGATACGAGTCGCCCGGAATGACCACATCCTGAGTGAGGACGTTGACACCATCCATCCGATTTGGAACCCGCAACCCATGCCAGTGAACGAGAGCGCCCTCCTCCAATCGGTTATCGAGGGTAATGCGGGCGGTTTGTCCTTGTCGCATTCTGACTTCTGGGCCCGGCAGACCACCGTTGAAGCCCAACATCGACACGTCGTACCCAGCAAGGTGCGCCTTGATCGATTGGGGCGCGAGGATCAACTCGTGTGTCGCTGCTGGCAAGCGGGTACCAGCCAGCGCAACGGTCATCCCGCCAAGGAAAGACCTCCGGCTCAAAGACAATTCCGTCACCTCATGAATGATAGACTGGCTTTCGCCAACTGCCGCACTTGTGCCATTTCCGGAAGAGGAACTTCAAGGCGACAGAACACTCCTCACGCCGTTGTCACTTTGGGATACAGGAAGACGCGGGCGCCGATTTCAACGCGTTCGTACAGATCCTTCACATGTTCATTCGTCAACCGCGCGCATCCATTCGACACGGCAGACCCAATTGTCTCCGGGGCGTTCGTTCCATGAATGCGAAGATAGGTATCGCGTCCCTCGGCATCGTAGAGATAGAGCGCGCGGGCCCCGAGCGGGTTGTTTGGCCCGCCTTTCAGTCCATCCTTGTACTTTGCGTATTTGCGTGGCTCGCGCCGGATCATGGCGTTCGTTGGCCGCCACCATGGCCATTTGGCCTTGCGCGCTACCGTGAACTCTCCGGGTTCGTACAAACCTTTGCGCCCTACCCCGACCCCGTAGCGGATCGCCATCCCGTCCTCGAGCATGAAATAAAGGAAAAAATCGTCGGGAACGACGTGGACATCGCCTTTAACCCAGTCACCACGACGGGTGTTTACCAATTGTGGTTCGAACCGTTCGGGCAATTTGACTTTGTGGGCCCAGGCAGTTGTGGGCAGAAAGCAACCCATCGCTCCGGCACAAATCAATTCTCGTCTCGTGAAATTCTGCATGGCGCGATCTTCTCGGACCCATGAAAATTCAGTGCGCGTCAGGGGCAAAGAAAAGAAGCCGTGAACCGGGGCAAACGACGCGCCTTTGTTGCCTTGAAACTACGAAAATTCGTGCTTTTGGAACTCTCCAGCGCTGGAATGTTGTTGTTTTACAGAGAACTGCAAGGAGGTGACTGGAAATGCACTACTCACGATTCTTTATGATGATCGGAACATCGACCGTGGTCATGTTCGTTCTGATGTACCTGAACACCTATCTTTGGGGCCATATCTTCTTTTCGGAGACACGCCTTTACATGGCCATCCTGATGGGGGCGACCATGGCCGTGATCATGTTGGCGTACATGTTGTCCATGTATCAGAACAACAAAGCCAACATCGCGATTTTCGTTGGCGCAATAGTCCTTTTCGCGGCGAGCCTCTGGCTGGTTCGCGGGCAATTCACGGTGCAGGACAGGTCCTACATGCGCGCCATGATCCCGCACCACTCGATCGCCATCATGACGTCGACTCGTGCCGAGATCACCGACCCGCGCGTCCGGGGGCTCGCAGACGACATCATCTATGCGCAGGACAAGGAAATCGCCGAAATGCGCTACCTTATTGCTGACATTGGAGCAAACGGCGAAGCATCGGCCACGCGAAGCGAAACGCCGGCGCAGGTTGTGGATGCGCAACAGGCGCTTCAAACGGAGGTCGTGTCGAAGGTCGATCCTGAGTTTCTGACGGAAGACGAAATCGCTGCGGTGTTCCCGAATGGCGGAAATTGCCGCTTTGCTTACACCTCGGACAGTCCGGCTGTACTGGTGACTGGTGAAACCGGCGAAGGGTCTGCCGCCGCAATGAAGATCAGCGGTGATCTGGTGCGCCTGAATGCGCAGGGCGAAAATGCATTTTCTGAAGGCCCGCTGTCGGCCGAGATCGCAGAGACGAACGGTGACCTGACCGATCTGATCGTCAGCGCGGGAACCGACTACGAAGCCGGGTTCCGTGGTCAACTTACGTGCAGCGGATAAGGAGGAAAGGACATGCCCCGCGACACAGACAGTAAATCCGCGCAGCTTTATCGCATGGTCATGCCGGGCCATGTCTGCCCCTACGGTCTGAAATCGAAAGACCTGCTGGAGCGGCAAGGCTTCGAGGTGGAAGACCATCCGCTTGACACCCGTGAAGACACCGATGCTTTCATGGAGAAGCACGGGGTCGAGACGACGCCGCAGACTTTCATCGGGGACGAACGGATCGGCGGTTACGATGATCTCAGGGTGTTTTTCGACATTGACCCACCCGAGGAAGAGCAAAGCGACACGACCTACCAGCCGGTCATCGCGATCTTTTCCGTTGCCGCGCTGTTGGCATTGGGCCTGTCTTGGCACCAGTACGGGTCGGTCCTTACCTTGCGGGGGTTCGAATGGTTCATTTCGCTGTCCATGACCATTCTCGCGATCCAGAAATTGCAGGATGTCGAAGGGTTTTCGACGATGTTCCTCAACTACGATCTGCTGGCGCGCAAATGGGTGCGATACGGCAAGGTCTACCCGTTCGGCGAAGCGTTGGCAGGTGTCCTGATGACTGCCGGCGCGCTGCTGTGGCTCTCGGCGCCTGTCGCCCTGTTTATCGGCACGGTCGGCGCTGTCAGCGTGTTCAAGGCTGTTTATATCGACAAGAGAGAGCTGAAATGCGCCTGCGTCGGCGGTGACAGTTCCGTCCCGCTGGGGTTCATTTCGCTGACGGAAAACCTGATGATGATCTTCATGGGTATCTGGATGCCGGTCCGCGCGATCTGGTTCTGAGGTACAGCCCCTTCTTGCCTGTCACTTGGCCAACCGCTCCGGCGACAGATCCTCGATGATGGGGCAGTCGGGCCGGTGATCCCCGGCACATTTTTCCACCAGTTCGGCGAGCGTCGCGCGCATGGATTGCAGTTTCGCGATCTTTTCCTCGATCTGGCGCAGATGGTCTTCCGCAACCGCCTTCACTTGCATGCTTTCGCGGTTTTCATCCTCGTAGAGCGACAGGAGCGTCCTGCAATCTTCGATGGTGAACCCCAAGGCCCGTGCGCGACCCAGAAACGCCAGCTTGTGAATGTGGCTCTCGGTGAACGCGCGGTAGCCGTTCTCGCTACGGTTCGGGCGGATCAGCCCGATGTCCTCGTAGTAGCGGATTGTTTTTGGGGGCACACCCGATTGTCGGGCAACGTCTCCGATGTTCATGTCGAACCTCCGTTATTCTGCTGGAGCAGGAGTGGCGGCTGCCAGCTCTGCCGGGATTGCGCGCTGCTCGTCCATCGCAGGCGCGATGCGCCGCAGCCGCAGGGCATTGGTCAGGACAAACACCGAGGACAACGCCATCGCACCCGCCGCAAGGATTGGTGACAGGAGCAACCCAAAGGCGGGATAAAGCACCCCGGCAGCGACCGGAATAAGTGCCACGTTGTAGGCAAAGGCCCAGAACAGGTTCTGCCGGATGTTGCGCATGGTCCGCCGCGATACTTCGAAGGCGTTCACCACGCCGCGCAAATCGCCCGACATCAGGACGACATCCGCAGATTCGATGGCCACATCGGTGCCGGTTCCAATGGCGATGCCCACATCGGCATGCGCCAGCGCCGGGGCGTCGTTGATCCCGTCGCCGACAAAGGCGATGCGCTTGTTCCCTTGGCGCAAACTGTCGAGCGCCGCAACCTTGCCGTCCGGCAGGACGCCGGCGATGACGTGGTCGATACCGGTTTCGCGGGCGATGGCTTCGGCGGTTTCGCGTTTGTCGCCGGTGATCATCGCAACCGCAAGACCCTTTTCGTGCAGCGCTGCGATGGCTGCGCGGCTTCCCGGTTTGACCGGATCGGCCACGCCGATCACGGCGGCGACACGCCCATCTATGGCAGCGTAAAGCGCCGTGCGACCCTTGCTTGCGATCTTCGTTTCCTCTGGAGCCAATGCCGAGACGTCAATGCCTTCGCGCGCCATGTAGCGGTCGGCCCCAACCAACACCTCCACGTCTTCGACCACGGCGCGCACGCCGTAACCTGTGACCGATTGAAAGCCTTCGGCCGCCACAAGAGGTGCGCCCTCGGCCCGCGCGGCCCGCACGATGGCGTCCGCGACAGGATGCTCGGAGAGCGACTCCACGGCAGCGATCTTCGAGAGCGTTGTTGGGCGATCGAACCCTTCCGCCAGCACAAGGTCAGTCAGTGCGGGTCGCCCCTCGGTCACCGTGCCTGTTTTGTCGAGGGCGACCACATCAACGGAATCAAGTTGCTGCAAGGCGTCACCTTTACGGAACAGGACACCCATTTCCGCAGCACGTCCCGTCCCGACCATGATCGAGGTCGGCGTCGCAAGCCCCATCGCGCAGGGGCACGCGATGATGAGCACCGACACACCGGCGACCAGCGCCATCGTCAGGGCCGGATCAGGCCCGAAAAACAGCCAGACCAGCACGGTCGCCGCCGCGATCGCCATCACGGCAGGCACGAACCACAAGGTGATCCGGTCGACCAATCCCTGGATCGGCAGTTTGGCGCCCTGGGCCTCTTCGACCATGCGAATAATCTGCGCCAGGGTCGTGTCGGCGCCGACCCGCGTGGCGAGGAACTGTAGGCTTCCGGCGCCGTTGACCGTCCCGCCGGTCACCGTATCTCCGGCACCTTTTTCAGCGGGGATCGGCTCGCCTGTCAGCATGCTTTCGTCGACGCGGCTGGTCCCCTCGATGACCTCGCCATCGACCGCGATGCGTTCACCAGGGCGCACGATGACGATGTCACCCTGAACCAGCGCATCGATCTCGATCTCGACGCTTTCTCCGTCCCGCATCACGCGTGCAGTCCGCGCCTGAAGCCCTAATAGCTTCTGGATGGCCGCGCCCGTTCTCCCCTTGGCGCGCGCTTCAAGAAACCGCCCCAGAAGGATCAGAACGACGATGACCGCTGCCGCCTCGAAATAGACGGTGCGCAGCGTGTCAGGCAGGACCGACGGTACGAATGTCGCAACCACGGAATAAAGGTAAGCCGCCCCGGTGCCGACCGCGACGAGGCTGTTCATGTCGGGGGCACCCCGGAACAAGGCCGGGAAACCCTTGGTGTAAAACGTCCGGCCCGGGCCGAAGAGAACGATTGTCGTCAGCACGAACTGAAGAAGCCAACTCGTCTGCTGGCCAATCGTGGTCTCGATCAGCATATGAACGGCCGGAATGACGTGGCCACCCATTTCGATCAGGAAGACCGGCAAGGCGAGGATGGCCGCAAAGGTGACCCGTTTGGCAAGCGCCTGAGCCTCTTCCTCCTTGCGCGCAACTCTGTCGTCACCGGCCTGGGCCGTTGCCACGGTTGCTGGATACCCTGCCGCGCCGCTTGATTCGATCAGATCGGATGTCGTGACAAGACCTTCGACGTAAACGACCGTCGCCGTCTCTGAGGCGAGGTTGACGTTCACCTCGACCACCCCGGGCACCGCGGCAAGCGCCTTATCGACCCGCCCGACGCAAGAGGCACAGGACATCGCTGCAATCGTGAGTTCGGCCCTGGCCTTCCGCGCGGGGTAGCCCAGCTCGCGAAGGGATTCGATGATGTCGGGAATGCGCTTGAGCGCGTCCACGCTCATGCGAGCAGTTTCCGAGGCAAGGTTCACCGACACATCCTCTACGCCGTCGATTGCATTCAATGCGCGATCGACCCTGCCAACGCAGGACGCGCATGACATGCCTTCGATCGGCAGGCTGATCTGTTTGGGTTCGGGCATATGTGTCACCTGTTTTTCCATTCGAAGTGGAATATGAGGCTTCCAGTTACTGGAGGGTCAATGGGAGGGCGCCAAATAAATTTCTTCACTTGACCTTCCAGCGGGGGGAAGCCCCATGTCACCGATAGAAATCAGATCAAGGAGTGGTTCCGATGAAGTTCAGCGTTCCGGACATGAGCTGTGGGCATTGCACCGCAGCAATCGAAAGCGCGGTGAAGAGCGCAGATCCGAATGCAGGCGTAGAATGTGACCTTTCTGCCCGACAGGTGCATGTCGACAGCGTGTTACCAGCCGATCAGGTCCAAGCGATCATTCGGGATGCGGGCTACAACGTGGAACCTGCGGCCGCTTGATGCAGTGCCTGGACCACCCAAGGGTGGTCCGGGCACAGAATTTCAGTCTTCGACTTTGCGGGCTTCCTCGACCAAGTCGGCAAGCTGCGCCTTTTCGACGAAGCCCGGGACCAGCGCATCCCCGATCACGAAAGACGGCGTGCCGTTAAAGCCCAGAGCTTGGGTCAGTTGCATGGAGGTCGCAATGTGCTCTTCGACCTCGGGGGCCTCCATGTCCTTGCGCAACTGCGCGATATCCAGGCCGATCTCCTCGGCCACGCGCAGCACGGAGGCCTCTTCCGCGCGGCCTTCCAGCCCCATCATTGCCCAGTGAAACTCTTCGTATTTGTCCTGCTTGCGCGCTGCCAAGGCCGCTTTCGCGGCAAACACCGATCCGTCTCCGAGAATGGGCCATTCACGATAGACGAGGCGAATGTTGGGATCGTCTTCGATCAAAGCCCGCACCTCGGGTTTGACCCGCCGACAATAGGGACAGTTGTAGTCGAAAAATTCCACAACAGTGACGTCCCCTTCCAGGTTGCCGAGAACCGGCGCATTCGGATCGTTCTCGATCAGATCGCGCTGGTCATTCAGAACTTGGGCCTGACTGAGCTCCTGCGCTTGCGCCTGCCTTTGTTCGAGGATCGCCACGGCCTCCATGACAATCTCCGGGTTCTCGCGGATTGCCTCGAGCACAAGTTCCTTGACCCGGGACTCTGACAGTTCGTCCGCGAGTGCCGGTATCGGAAGCAAGGCAGCTATCGCGACCGTCGTGAAGGCTTGTCTGAAACGCATTTTAGTTCTCTCCCCGTTGTTCGTCGGCTTCTGTCCGCGCGGCCTGGACTTCGCGGATGCGGTCTGGCCAGGTGGACCGGATGAAGGCCAGGATGTTGTGAATTTGCTGGTCGGTCAGCACGTCTGCGAAACCGGGCATGCCACTGTCGAATTCGACGCCCTGACGCGCCAGAAGCGCCGCACCCCCCAGTTTTGTGTAATCGAAGAGCAGGCTGTCAGGATGATGCCAGGTGTGACCCGTCTCATCATGTGGTGGTGCTGGCAGGCGCCCATCCGCGCCGGGCGTTCGCCATTCCGGCTGGCCTTCCAGACCCGCGCCATGACAAGACGCACAGTTTTCTGCGTAGAGCAACGCGCCTTCTTCGATGTCGTAGCTCTCCGCCCTGGACGCGCTGCCGACATCCGAGGATGCACTGGTCGAGAGCCAATACGTGAAGGCGGCTGCTGCGACAGTGATCGGAAGGGACCAAACGAGATATCTCATGTGACCCGTATCCAGGTTGTCATGCCAGATGCGGCGTGGCTGAGCATGTGGCAATGGAACAGCCACTTGCCGGGATTGTCTGCCGTAAAGGCGATCTCCCGGGACTCGTTGCCGGCCAACAGGATCGTGTCCCGCATCGGCCCGAACGCGCCGTCGGGGCGCAGCTCGCGGAAATGCATCCCGTGCAGGTGCATCGCATGTGGGAAAACGGTCTGGTTCTCGATCTTCAGGCGCACCGGCTCGTTCAGGGATAGATCGGCCAGTGGCGTGTAGGTCATTTCGGCGACATCATTCAGGGCCCAGAATTTGCCCGCTTGGGCAAGCTGACGGAATCCAAGACGTTCCCCGCCAAGCAATGCGGACTGCATTCGCCCCATTGCCCCGCCGGACATGACCAGTCGCAAATCACGCGCATCGGCAAGGTCCGGGGCGTGTGCCGCGGGGTTCGGCGGCAACGGCAGTGGCTTGCCTCTTGGTACTGAACTGGCTGTGCCGTTGACCAGAAAACTCACCAACGGGGTCAGTTGATCATCATCGCCGATGCGAAGCAATTGGGCGGTGCCGCCTTCGTCTTCGGTCACATCCACAATTAAGTCGACGCGCTGTGCCGGGCCGAGGATCAACTCGCCGTCAACCGACTGGGGTTGGCCGGTTGGCATTCCATCCACGGCCACCGTCCAGCCACTGAATCCAGAGAGCCTCAGCGGGAAAATTCGAGCGCTTGCTGCGTTGATGATCCGCAAGCGAATGCGCTCGTTGCGCTGCGCGGGCAAGGTCAGGTCATAGCGCCCGTTGGTCGTGATAAAGTTGCCGGTACGTCCACCGTGGCTCATCATCATGGGCTGTTCGAAATTGTCGAACAGCTGCCCGCTCTCAGGGTCGAGCAACCAGTCCTCCAGAACGATGACTTCCTCGCGGTCGATGTCCGGTCCATCGACCTCTTCGACGATCAAGGCACCGCGCAGACCACGCGCGACTTGCTCGTATGAGCGATTATGCGCGTGATACCAATAGGTGCCCGCGTCCGGTACGACGAAGTCGTAGTCAAAGGTTCCACCCGGCGCTACGGCCTCTTGGGTCAGCCCTGAAACGCCATCCATCGCGTTGTCGATCCGGATTCCGTGCCAGTGAACCGAACTGGGATCGGGTACCTCGTTGCGAAACCTGCGACGCACCCGATCGCCTTGTGTGACCCTGATTTCCGGGGCCGGAACGAGGCCGTCATAGCCCCAGATCTCTGTTTCCGGGTAGGTGTCCGGAAGAAGCTGTCGACGTGCAACCTTGGCAATCAGGTCCTCGAACGGGGTCGCGGCAAAAGCCGACTGCGGGATGGCCGCCGCGCAGGCCGCCAGTGTTGCATGGCGCAAGAAATCCCGACGTGTTTGTCTCATTTCGATCCTCGAGAAAGCGGGGGCGTGTTGCCCCCGCGTGGTGTTAGTTCGACGCGGGGTTCTCCGCCTCGACCGTGTCCTTGTTCAGCAGGAAAAGCGCCATCGCTTCGCGATCGGCAGGTGTCAGAAACCGAGTTCCCTCGCGAACCACTTCCGCCATGCTGCCGCCGAAAGCATCGCCCGAAGGGGTGATGCCGGTCTGGAGCGCATAAGCGAGGTTTGAAACCGTCCAGTCATTTTTGACCAGGTCTTTTGGCCGTATCGCGGGGGCCTTGCTGCCACCGGGAAGCTGGGCGTTGCCTGCAAAGGAAGCACCGATATCGCGGCCTCCCGCAAGATTGCGCGGCGTATGGCAGGCTCCGCAATGTGCCGCACCGCGCACCAATTCCCGTCCTCGATTCCATGCGTCGCTTCGCCCTTCAATCGGTTCGGTATCCGGATCGTAGAAGAACGCCGCTCGCCAGAGCTTCAGCCCCCATCGTTGGTCGAATGGGAAGCTGACATCATTTTCTGGTGCAGGCTCGTCCACGGGCGGCACGGTTTGAAACGCCGCCCAGAGGTCAGCGATATCCTGATCAGAAAAATCCGCATAGAAGGTGTACGGGAAAGACGGATAGTACGGCGTTCCATCGGGGCCGATGCCTTGCCGCACGGCTTTTGCGAACTGTTCTGCCGTCCATTCGCCCATGCCATGTTCCGGGTCTGTCGTCAGGTTGGGCGGGTAGAACGTTCCGAACGGGGTTTCGAGCGGCGCCCCTCCGGCAAGTGGTGCGCCGCCCGCTTCAAAATTGGTATGACAGGCAATGCACCCACTGGCGCGCGCCAGATATGCGCCCCGGTCGACATTGCCCTCTATTGCAATCGGAGTCACTGCACTGCCGACAGGCCATGCAATCACGACGCCGAGGCTGGCCGCGCCCAGCACGGCGGCCCCGCTGACGAGTGTCAAGAACCGGCGCATGGTCAGTCTTCTTCCGCCCGGAAGCGTTCATGGCATGCGGAACAGACCTGGGTCGTCATCGCGAATGCTGCGTCGGCGGGCATTTCGGCAATGGCGGCCGCATCCATCATGTCGCCTCGGCCCATCATCGTGCTCCCGCCCATCATGGTTGTATCGCCTCCCATCATTGACCCGCCGCCCATCATCGAGGCGCCATCCATGGAGGTATTGCCGCTCATGCCGCCCAATCCATTGTCGGCTGCGCGTTCCAGGCCCTCAGAGTATTCTTCCAGCTGACTTGCCAATGCCGCGAAGCGCTCCCAGTCGGTCCACACCTCGTCCTTGGCTTCCGAGGGCATGCCCCCTGTGCCCTCTGGGAACAGCTTTGTCATGCTCTCACCGGCGTGCTGCTGGAACAGGCGCGCGGCATCGCGCACTGTTTCTGCGTCATAGGCCGTTTCGCCCCGCATCATCGGGGCCACGGTCTTGACCGCCTTCCCCATTGCAAGCATGGCATCCATGCGCTCTTTCACGATGCCGGTGGCACCGCTATGCGCGAATGCCGTGACCGCAGTACCTGCAATCAACACTGCCGCTACGATAGTCGTCTTTTTCATGTCTTCGATCCTTCTTTGGGTCTGCTTTTCGAGCGATGTGAAATCAGACCCACCGTCGGGGCGGTGGAGGATCGCTGATCGGGCGCAATTCGGTTCGTTGGATCGCGCCGTCTTGCATGACGGCTTTCAGAAAAGAAGGCTCGTACGCCATGTTCGGCTGAAGCAATAACGCTGCCGGGACAGAACAATCGAGGCCTGGATGGCAGTGGCCAGAGGCCTCGGTCGATGGCCCTGCGTCTTCGTGACCATGGTATTCCTGCCCCAACGACGTTTCACCATGATATACCGGCGCCTCTGGCACCCCGAGTACTACAAGGAAAAGGCCGAAAACGGCCGACAGAATCCATCGGTTCGTCTTCGACCAACGCATCAGTTGATCCCGTTGGCCCGCTGCAATTCGCGGACATAGGCGGCCACCATCTTGACGTCTCCTTGGGTCAATCCCTCGATCTTAGGCATATTACCGAAATTCCAGTGATGTGCACGGACGCCGTTTTGAGCTGCCAGAACAAAAGCCATGTCCGAATGGTGGCTCGGTTCGTAGATCTTGTGCACGAGAGGCGGCGCAACACCGTTGCGACCGGCGGCATTTTCGCCGTGACACTCGGAACATTTTGCCTCGAATATGTTCTTCCCAAGCGCCGCCTGCTGCGAGAGTGCGTCAGGCAGCTGGACCTGGACGATCGGATCGCCTTCGGCAATCTCGCTTGTGTCAGGTGGCGTCATGGAGTGGCCAACCGCTAAATCTTCGGCTCCAACGAACTGCCAAACGGCAAAACCCCCGCCGATAACAAAAACGGCACCAATCAGCGCAGTTAATTTGTCCATGCCTGTATCTTCCGCCTTGCCCGTTGGGTCAGATGAGTTTGACTTGAGTGCCGACAGGCGCTCGCTCGTAGACTTCCTCGATCTGTTCGTTGAACAAACCGATGCAGCCGTTTGACGACCGGCGGCCGATCTTGCGCGTGTCCTGTGTCCCGTGAATACGGTAGTACTGCCACGACAGGTACAGTGCGCGAGTACCCAAGGGGTTGTCCGGATCACCCCCCTCGATACGTGCCGGCCATTCCGGATTGCGTTCCCGCATGGAGGGCGTCGGCGCCCAACTGGGGTTTTTGCGTTTTTCCACCACTTCAGTGTAACCGCGTTTGGTGAGTTCGTCGGTCAGCGGAACGGATGTCGGGTAAATCCGCATCTCGCCGTCCGCTGTCCAGTGCTGTAGCGCCATCGTCACGGTGTCTGAGATGATGATCCCTTTGCCGAGCGTGTCGAAATGGTCTTGCCAGTCATGAACTCGGAAAGAAGAAATGTTGCGGCGAATGGTTTCGGCTCGAACCACGCTTGGTGCAACCAAAGCGACAGCCGCATACCCCAACAGGCTTCGTCGATTGATCTTGTTGTTTCGCGATGTCGTCATGACACACTCCTAGCCTACGGTTTGTACATGTCTTTTACGGGAGACCCGGCATCAGGCAACCTGACAAGGCCGCGAGAAGTGTATCCATTTGTATCCTTGACCTTACCCTGCTGGAGGGTCGCAAATGACGCCAGGAACGAGACAAAGAGGGTGTCATGGACGACGAAAATCCCAAGAATAAGCCGATTACAGACAAGCTCATGCATTACGGAATGATGGCGTGTTGCATTGTGATGCTGTTGCCCGTGATCGGTTTTTTTCTCGCTGGCGGAACGCTTGCGGGTATGTGGGGCAATGCATCGGCTTTCGCCCCGCTCCTGTTGTGCGTTGGAGCGCATCTTGTGATGCATAGATTCATGGGGAAATCGTGCCATTCCGACAAGGCAAACGATACTATCGAGGAAGCGCCCGAGCCCATAAGTTCCGTGATTCCTAGCGTCGCCCGCAACAGGCAGTGATGTGCGAGGGAAAGCAAAGGTATTCGTATTGCTGTTGATGGTTACATTACTTGGAGGTTGCGCGGGAAGCCTTGCAGACTGCCTAGATCTGAAGGCTATCGTGTCCACGAAGCAAGCGTCAGACCTTCTGCCGGATGGGTGTCGAACCCTTTCATCTTCTGCGACTGGCGTTGCGCGAATTGTCTGTGCGGACGGTCGTCAGGGTTTTGCCACAGGTGGACTTTGACGCAATTTCCGCCGTCCTGGCGAAATCTGCGGAAAATATGGGAAGGAAGCAGGTATCTTGATCGATTGCCTTTTGATCCTGCGACGGGTTTTGCTTATTCCCTTCGTGCTCCTGGCCGTTGTCTCTGGAAGTGTCGCGGCAGCAACCTCTGCTGAATACCAGAGCGCGCCACTCACCGCGCATCTCATTAGTGTACAGGACGGCGTTCCCGAGAACACACAGACTCTGTCAGCCGGGCTTCACCTTCAACTGAACGAAAACTGGAAGACCTATTGGCGGTCGGCGGGCGAGGTGGGAATACCGCCTTCGGTCGAATGGAGCGGTTCCGAAAACGTCGCAGATGTCGAATTCATGTGGCCCGCCCCGACGCGCTTCACCGCCTTCGGCATCGAAAATTTTGGTTATGCGGGTGAAGTCGTCTTTCCGCTGCGCATAACGCTCAAAGATCCCGGCGCACCTGTGACTCTTTCCGCGCAGGTCAAACTGCTGGTGTGCTCCAATGTCTGTGTCCCGGAAGAGTTTGACCTGTCACTTCGCCTCGGACGGGGCAACGTCATCGACAGCACTTCGGCTGGGCTGATCGGTACGTTTTCCGAGCGCGTCCCCGAAGGGGCCAAGACGAGCGGCGTCAGCGAGGCAAATGCCTTCATCGACGAAGACCTCACGGAGTTGATCGTCAGCCTTCGCGTCGATGAACCACTCCAGTCGCCGGATGTGTTTCCCGGACTGGGTATGGGTGTTGCGCTTGGCAAACCCGATATCCGTTTGGGAGAAGAGGATCGTTTGCTTTGGGCGCGCTTGCCGATCCTCTCGTCGAATACGGATGTGACAGTGGCTCCGTCGATTACCGTCACCGACGGCGAGAACCGGGCCTTCACGATCATCGCGGATCGCGTGGCGCAAGGAATAGCACCACCCTTTGAACTGGCCGCCACGACACCGGACATGATGGAACTGATCTGGATTGCCGCGATCGCGCTGCTGGGCGGATTGATCCTGAATGTGATGCCCTGCGTGCTGCCGGTGCTGTCCATCAAGGTGTCGTCTGTGCTCAAACACACCGATCACGACACAACCCGTGTCCGGTTCGGTTTCGTCGCTGCCAGCGCCGGCATCATGACGTTCATGTGGGGTCTGGCGCTCGTCCTCTGGGCGCTCCAGACGGCAGGCCTCAGCGTCGGGTGGGGTTTGCAGTTTCAAAGCCCGCTGTTTCTTGCGGCGATGATCGCTGTCCTGCTCGTCTTTTCGGCAAATCTGTTCGGAGCGTTCGAGTTCGCCCTTCCACACGGCATGCAGACGCGGCTTGCAGGGGCCGGAGGACGCAACGGGTATTCCGCCGACTTTTTCACTGGCATGTTCGGTGCCGTCATGGCGACGCCTTGTTCGGCACCGTTCCTCGGCACCGCGGTGGCCTTTGCTTTGGCCGGGCGTGGCGTGGACATCCTCATCGTCTTTACGAGCCTCGGGCTCGGCCTCGCCCTGCCCTATCTCGTCATCGCCGCGTTCCCGCGTCTGGTCGCATTCATGCCCAAGCCTGGTCGATGGATGCTGATCATCAAAAGCGTCATGGGGGTTTTGTTGCTTGCAACCGCCGTGTGGCTGTTCTGGGTGCTCGACGGTGTCGCCGGGCTTGCGTCTGTCATCGCGGTCGCGGCGTTGTCCGGTCTCGCCGTTCTGATACTATCTCTCCCGAATGTGCAGTCCCAATTCAGGTGGTCTATTGCCATAGCCAGCCTTGTCCTGGCCATTGCCGCAGGTCCTCTCTTGCAGCAATCAGCACCTGCGCGTTCGACGCCGCAGTTGGCAATGGCTTGGATCGCATTTGATCGTTCGGAAATAGCGAAACGCGTGTCCGCAGGAGAGGTCGTTTTTGTCGATGTGACCGCTGACTGGTGTCTGACTTGCAAAGCGAACAAGACACTTATCATCGATCGGGAGCCAGTCCGGAGCGCGCTTGAAGCGCCTGGAGTCACGGCGATGCAGGCAGATTGGACACGCCCGGACACGCGCATTTCCCGCTACCTTGAGAGTTTCGGCAGATACGGCATCCCCTTCAATGCCGTCTACGGACCATCGGCACCGAACGGCATTGTGCTGTCCGAATTGCTAAAAACCGAGGACGTGATGAACGCCTTGGCGCAAGCCAGTGGTCGGGATGTTTCCGCAAAGGTTGCCGGACAGGAGTGACCTGCTCGACCGGGACACCGAGCAGTAGTCAGCCGCCGAGCCGCTCAAGCGCGGCACGGACCGCCGCACGCCGAGGATCACTGGCGGGCTGCTGCTCCAACAGCGCTTCAGCCTTGCGGTAGGCCTCAACGGCGCGATCGGGCTCCTGAAGGACGGTATAGGCATTTGCCAGCCGCATCCAACCATCCAGATCGTCCGGTTCATCCTCAAGACGCTCGGCCAGCCGCGAGACCATCGATCGGATGAACTCCGCGCGATCCGCGTCATTCATCTCCGACGCCGCCGCGACATCTGCGGCACTCGGGCCTGGTTGCGACGTCGGCCCGCTGGGTAGATTGACGACCGGAAGGTCAGCTGCCGCTGCAATCCGGTTGATCTGCGCTGCATAGGTCTCCATCCAGGGAACGTAAGCCTCTTCCTGATTCAGTCGTGAAACAAGCAGATCGTAGGCCTTACGCGTCTCTTCTTGCTGAAAGTAATACAGAGACTCGAAGTAGGTTGCCGCAGGATTGGATGGGTCAAGGTCCAAAGCGCGATCAATGGCCAATTTCGCCCGTGGAATAACAACGCCGTCATTGGCAACCGCGACAGCCTCTGCCAGCATGGAGAATGTCGCGGAGGTGGCATCCTCCCGTTCGGCAACGACTTCGAAGGCTTCGACGGCATCGGCTGCTCTGCCCATGCGCTGATAGGTCTGGCCCAACAGCATCCACCCTTCGCTAGGGCCGCCGGTCGGATCGGATACAAGCCTTTCGCGAAGTTGTATTGCCAGCGCCGTCACTTCATCAGTCTGTGCCCGCTCCTCTGCACGGGCAGCGAAGGCCATTGAAGGAACCTCCGGCGATCCCATCGTCAGATAGTAGCCCGCGGCAATAACCGGCGCGAGGACCGCCGCGACAACGAGAGTGACTCTGCCACCATTACGGGATGATCCGGCTTTTTCTTCCGAATTGCGGGTCGTCGCGAGGATCCGTTTCTTGATCTCGAGTCTGGCCGCTTGAGCTTCCTGTTCAGAAATCAAACCGCGGTCCATGTCTCGTTGGATTTCCCGCATCTGATCGGCGAGGATCGCCGGTACCGCATCCCCTCTGGTGAGAGTGTTCGATTTGGACAGCAGCAGCGGGTAGAGGACAATTCCGATTGCGACCAGCGTCAAAAGAACGAAAATACCCCAGATCATGACGCATCCCCCGCTTCGTTTTGCCTGAGAATTTCGGACACGGTGTTCTCATCCTCCGAGCCCAAGTCTTCAAATGCCTCTTGCTTTCGCCGACTCATCAGTAGCCCGCCACCAACGAAAACCCCGATCAGAACGAAAGCGATCGGAGCGAACCAAAGCGCGTAGGTCGCAGGCTCCAGAGGCGGTTTCAGCAGCACGTAATCCCCGTACCGCGCCCGTATGTATTCGATCACCTCCGCGTCGCTGTCTCCAACGACCAGGCGCTCGCGTACGAGCAGACGCAAGTCCCGCGCCACACCCGCGTTCGAACTGTCGATGTCCTGGTTCTGACAGACGACGCATCGTAGATCCTTGGAAATCTCCCGCGCACGCTGTTCCAATACCGGGTCGGTCAGCATTTCGTCCGGTTCCACCGCATTGGCGGCAAAGGGAAGGAGCCCGATGCAAAACGCGAAAATCAACTGTCTCATGAACCTGCTCCATTTGGCAGTGCGCCTGCCTGCTTCAGGGCTTGCGTGAACCGTTCGACGGCGTCCGGACCCACGACCGGCCCGACATAGCGAAACAAAACGGTGCCATCGCTATCGACGATGAAGGTTTCCGGCACGCCCGACAGGCCCCATTCGATCCCGGTCCGGCCCGACAGGTCGGACCCGATCCGCTCGTAGGGATTGCCGAGGTCATTGAGCCACTTCACGGCATCCTCAGGTTTGTCTTTGTAGTTTATTCCGAACAACCGCATGCCGTCTCGTTCGACAAATCTTGTCAACACGGCATGTTCCGCGCGGCAGGGCACGCACCAGGACGCAAAGACATTGACCACGACCGGTCGTTCGTTGCCGACAAGATCGCTTCGGGCCAGGCCGGGTGTCTCCAACCCCGGCACGGGATCGAGGTCGAACGCCGGGGCCGGTTGCGAGATCAGGACGGAAGGGATCTCGTTGGGATCCCGGTCGGGATTGAGCCCCCAGAGAAAAAACCCACCGAATATGACCGCCGCAATAAACGGCAGCCCGGCAATGAGACGTTTCATCTTCTCTCCTACTCGGCAGGAACGGCATCGGTGGCTGGCTGTTTGGCACGGCGCGGCGCCCCGACCCTCAAACGGCGATCCGACAAGGACAAACAGCCACCGATCACCAGCAGGATCGAGCCGATCCAGATCAGGTTGACGAGCGGTTCATAGAGGATCCGAAGGGTCCATGCTCCGGCGTTGTTCACTTGATCGGAGGCTGGCGTTGCAATCGACGTATAGAGATCACCCGCCAATGTGGAGCGGATGGCCGACTCCGTCGTCTGGCTTTCCGCGACCGGGTAATACCGCCGTTCCGGGAAAAGTGTCGTGACCAATTCGCCATCCCGACGCACCACAAGGGTGCCGCGATCCGCGATGTAGTTCGGCCCTTGAACCTTTGCGGCCCCTTCGAAGGTGATGTCGAACCCGGCGATCGTGACTTCGGTCCCGGGGGCGGCAAAGACGATCTCCTCACTCTTCCATCCGGTCGAGCCGATCATCCCCATCATCAACACAGCGACGCCGGCATGGGCAAGCGTCATACCGTGAGAGGCGCGTGGCAGGTTGCGCACGCGTCTCGCGCTCTCTGCAAGGGAAACCTCGAACAGACGGATGCGTAGCGCCCATTCCCGCAGGGTCGCAAAAAGCAGCCACGCTGCGCCGAGGATGGCAAGATAGGCCATGATCGGCCCACCGTTCAGAAGATACCATGCGGCCAAGGCTGCAATGACCGCCAGCACGGCCACGAATTGGATGCGATCGAGCAAACCGGCGATATCAGCCCGCTTCCACGACAGGAATGGACCAAGACCCATGAACACGACCAGTGCCAGCATCATCGGAATGAAGGCCGCGTTGAAGAAAGGTGGACCGACCGAGATCTTGTCCCCGGTGACAGCCTCCAGGATCAGTGGATAAAGCGTCCCGAACAGGACCGTTCCCGTAGCGGCGGCCAGAATGAGGTTGTTCACGAGCAGCCCGGCCTCGCGGCTGATCGGGCGAAACAGACCACCCGGCTCCATTTCGGGCGCCCGCCAGGCGTAGAGCGCCAGCGACCCACCGATGGACACGGCCAGCAGACCCAGAATGTAAAGCCCGCGCTCTGGATCGACGGCGAAGGCATGCACGGATGTAAGCAGGCCTGACCGGACGATGAACGTCCCGAGCAGCGAAAGCGAGAAAGTCAGGATGGCAAGTAGGATGGTCCAGCTTTTGAACGCGTCGCGCTTTTCGGTGACGATGGCGGAATGCAGCAGCGCCGTGCCCAGAAGCCAGGGCATGAAGCTCACGTTCTCGACCGGGTCCCAGAACCACCAGCCGCCCCAGCCCAGTTCATAATAGGCCCACCACGATCCAAGAGCGATACCTGCCGTAAGGCTGACCCACGCGGCCAATGTCCACGGGCGGACCCATCTGGCCCAGGCCGGATCGACGCGCCCTTCCAGAAGAGCCGCAACGGCAAAGGAAAACACGATGGAGAAGCCGACATACCCGAAATACAAGAGCGGCGGGTGCATGGCGAGACCCATGTCCTGAAGCAACGGGTTGAGGTCATTGCCGTCGAGCGGCGGCGGAAACACCCGCTCGAAGGGGTTCGACGTCAGCAGCAGGAAGGACAGGAAGCCGACGCTGATCCACGCCTGCACCGACAAGGTGCGCGCCTTGGTCTCGGCGGGGATGTTCGATCCGAACCAGGCGACGCCCGCGCCGAACACCGCGAGTATCAGGATCCAGAGCAGCAGCGAACCCTCATGGCTGCCCCAGGTCCCGGCCACCTTGTAGAGCATTGGCTTGAGCGAATGGGAGTTCTCGACGACGTTCCTGACGGTAAAATCGCTGACGATGAAAGCCTGCATCAGCGCTGCGAAGGCGATGGCCACAAACAGCACTTGTCCTATTGCCGTCGCCTGGGCGGATTTCATCCAGACGGCATTTCTACGCGACGCACCTGCAATCGGTAGAACACTCTGAACAAGCGCAAGCGCCAGTGCGAGGGCCAGTGCGAAGTGACCAATTTCCGGGACCATGGCGTTCTTTCCTATTCAGCGTCGGTGGGCGTCGCGTCGGACGGCTTTGGCGTCCGCGGCGGGGTCTATTCGTCGAGCGTTGCTTTGCGGCGACGGAACTCTTCTTCGTCGATTTCCCCATTTGCAAAGCGGCGCCTGAGCGCTTCCTGCGCGTCCGAGTCCGGGGGACGGGTGCCATTGTCCCGCAGCCTGAACACCAGAAACACCACCAATGCGATCAGCGCAC
This sequence comes from Marivita sp. S0852, assembly GCF_046591575.1. Taxonomy (NCBI): domain Bacteria; kingdom Pseudomonadati; phylum Pseudomonadota; class Alphaproteobacteria; order Rhodobacterales; family Roseobacteraceae; genus Marivita; species Marivita sp. S0852. The sequence continues at coordinate 38,275 of NZ_JBIQWA010000009.1, read as the reverse complement.
CCCAGAAGGCGAGCATCATGAAGCCGCCCATAAAGCCATAGCCACTGCCCCACATGTGCCCCGTCCAGGAGCCTGGTCCATCAGCCTGCGCCATGCTGGCGGGCAAGCTGGCCAGCAACGGCAGGATCAACGCGTTCAGTTTCATCTGTTTCTCCTTCGATCAGTTCGGTTTCATCCAACGGGATGGTGACAACAGCGCGCAAACCCGCGCTGTTCTGATTGACCAGCTGGATATCGCCGCCATGGGATTGGACGATTGTCCTCGCGATTGAGAGCCCAAGCCCATAACCGCCCGTTTCCAGAGACCTCGATTGCTCGAGGCGATAGAACGGATCGAAGACCTTTTCCAACTGGTCGACGGGAATGCCGGGCCCATTGTCATCGATGTTGAGTACGAGGTTCGAACCGTGGGTCGCCCAGCTGACTTTTGCGGCACCACCGTAGCGAACGGCGTTCTCAAGCAAGTTCCTCAGTGCCCTTCGGAACGCGTTGGGTCGAAGCCGCACGGCAACATCATCACTCGGGGCAAAGGTGCAGTGTGCCGCCATATCGCTGCACAAGCTGTCCAGAAAATTGCGCAGATCGACCACTTCGGCACCTTCGGATCCGGTAAGGCCGCGTGCAAAGGTGAGCGTCGCTTCGACCATACTCTGCATCTCTTCGACCGATGCGATGAGGCTGTCCCGCGTCTCTTCTTCGTCAACCAGCTCCGCGCGGACACGCATGGCAGTCAACGGCGAGCGTAAATCGTGGCCAAGGGCTGCGAGCATACGTGTACGATCACTGACAAACCGGGTCAGCCGTCGTTGCATGCGGTTGAATGCGACGGTCAGATCTCTGACCTCGGTCGGCCCTGTGACCGCCAATTCGCCCACATCTTCGCCCCGGCCAAGATGGTCCGCGGCCTTCGACAGGTGCCGCAAAGGACGCGTCAGGCGCGTCATTACAAACCAGAAGATCGCCACCAGAAGCAGTCCGGCGGAAATCCCGAAGGTCAGCATCGAATAGAAAGGCCATTGGATCGGCGGTCGCTCGAACCGCGTTCCGACATTCAGCCAACGCGCTCCCTTGATGGCGATGGACAGGTTCATTTCAACCGCTGTCAACTCTCCGCGCATCATCGCGAGATGCATTTCTGTCATCTCGTCCGAGAGATTGGGAAGAGGCCGCAACTCGCCCTCGACCTCGTGCAATTCAACGCGAATATCCCGGCTGTAGCTGTCATCCATCAGGGCGCGTATGCGCGCTTCCACGATGCCGCCGTCCGAATGACCGGTGTGATCCACGATCGGAGCGTCCGACAGATCGAACCGGATCAGAGGCGAATTTGCCGCGCGAAGGATCGAGTCCTGCAGATCCAGCGGGGCCTCTTCGATCAACCGCGCGACATTCGCTGCGCGACCCGCGGCCTCGAATCCTAAAGCTGCACGGATCGCAAGGCTGCGCTCGTCGGCGAACAGGAACAGGCTGATCACCTGGGCCACGACAAGTGCCGCGACCACAAGCAGGATCAATTGGCCGCTCAGAGATCTCATCGCACGGCGCATCACGGCGCATCCTCGACATCGGCAGCCAGACAGTATCCGCCGTTCCGCACCGTTTTGATGACACTGGGCCTAAGTACATCCGGCTCGATTTTGCGGCGGAGACGGCTGATCTGATTGTCGATGGTGCGATCCATCGGGCCTGCCGTCCGACCAGCGGTCAGGTCAAGCAACTGGTCACGGCTGAGCACCATCCTCGCGCGTTCCAGCAGGACCGCCAGCAATTTGAACTCGGAGGTCGTCAATGGGGTCTCGGTGGTGGACTCGTCAATCAGCACCTGCCGGTCGGTATCCAGTATCCAGTGCGCAAAAGAGACTTTCCTCCCAGCGAGGCTTCCGGCCACAGGTTCGTCGCGGTTGCTTCTCCGAAGAACCGACTTGATGCGGGCGAGCAGTTCTCGTGGATTGAACGGCTTGGCGAGATAATCGTCCGCACCGATTTCCAGACCCACGATCCGATCCGTTTCCTCACCAAGCGCCGTCAGCATGATGATCGGAAGATCACCCTCTGGCGCAAGTCTGCGGCAAACCGACAAACCGTCCTCGCCCGGCATCATGACATCGAGCACGAGGAGGTCGAAGTGACCAGTGGCCAGCTTGGCATCCATCTCCACGGCATCCCTGGCGACGGTCGTGCGCATTCCGTTCTTCTCCAGGAAGCGCGCGACGCTTTCGCGTATCTGAGCGTGGTCGTCCACGATAAGGATATGAGGTGGCGGTCCCATGGCGTCCTTCCTAGATCATCGTTGCATTCTGTTTCATGGGCAGAATTGTAGCCGTTTGTATCAGGTCAGTCCCTTGCTACAGATGGATACAAATCTGTGCCTGCACCGTGTCGTGCTCCCGGGTAGCGTCGCGCGTATGTTATGTGACCTTTGGGATCGCAACCGATCAAAGGATGAGGTTTTCGAATATGGCTCTTGATTTGAACCGGCGCCGTTTCGTTCTGGGTGCTCATATGACGGTGCTGACCGTCGCGGCGTCACCGCTGTTGGCGCAGAGCCGATCTGTCTGGTCGGCAGAGAATGCCTTTGACGCGCTTCTATCGGATACGGCGCGGATCATCGATGTCAGAACGCACAAAGAGTGGCAAGAAACCGGCGTAGGTGCTGGTGTATGGCCGATAAGCATGCACGCGTCCGGTTTTCCGGACCGATTGTTCAGGGCCAAGGAACTGAGCGGTGATCGCACTGTTGGACTGATCTGCGCCACTGGCGGACGCTCCGCATCGCTGCTTCGAGCGTTGAGACAAGCTGGTTATTCGGGCTACGCCGATATCTCGGAAGGGATGTTGGGATCAGGCGAAGGGCCTGGCTGGATCGCATCGAACTTGCCGACCGTTCCGGTGGATGTCGCCCTGAACGGGTTGCCCCCCGCGTTGGCCTGACCAGTGAAGAATCAATTGGTCCCGTTGTGCTAAAAGCCTGATGTATGGTCAAATTGACCTGTTTGAACAGGAAGACGGGTTTGGGTGTATGACCGAGTTGATGGCTATGTTTGTCGGAATATGCGCGGCGATCGTGATGGGAATTGTCCATCATTATGCGTTGTCGGGCATTCTGAAGTTTTCCCCGCAGCGGTCGGATGGCTCCGGCTTTCGGATCATCCTGACGTTTTCCACGTTGCTGTTGCTGCATGTCTTGGAACTTGTGACGCTCGCCGTGTTCAACACGATGGTGGTGGCAAGCGTTCTGCCGCAATCGTTCAGCAACAGCCCTCCGATGTTTCAGGATGTTCTCTATGTTACGGGCATCTCGTTCTCGACCCTTGGCTATTCGTCCATAGAGGTGGTCGGGCCCTTTCGACTATTGCTGATGCTGCAATCGCTTTTGGGCTTCATGTTGCTGACCTGGTCAGCGACGTTTCTTTACTCAGCCTGCCAGCAAGTCTGGCAGAAGGCGAAAGATGACTGAAAATCGCCACGCGCGTCGGACATGAGCTTGGCGTCAGCGTCAAATACGTCCTGATATCGGTCCTTTGACCTCACCGTGGAACGGTTGAGTGAGCGCTGCGTTGCGCGCGTGGATGAATAGCCCTTGACCTTCCAGTTGCTGGAATCCCTAGGTACAAAGCCATGGCACAGATTTTCGAAAAGACAGGCGATCACGTATCGCACCATCGACACGGGGATATCTTGAAATCTCCCGTATGGGTTGGCGTGTTGCTTGTCGTTCTCACATTGCCGGCTCACCTTTTTTTGGATGAGCAAAGCTCGATAGCTCTTGCTTCGATCACGCTTGCTTTGATTGGCGGTGCCTATATCGGCTTTGGCGCTGCGGACGGCAGAGCGCGCGTGTTCTGGGCAGAGCTCGCGGTCGCCCTTTTGTTCGGCTTAGCAGCGTTCCTGGGGCTGATATGGCAGTGGGCCTTCCTCCCCTTGGGCTTGGCCCTTCACGCCCTTTGGGACATGTCACACCACAATTCTTATCGTCTCGCCCGGATTCCGAACTGGTATATTCCATTCTGCGTGGCCTTTGACCTTTTGGCAGCGACGTTCTTCGTTCTGCTCTATGCCGTGTTTTGATCCATGATGATGCGCATCCTTCTTATGGCGGTGTTCCTGATGGGAGTCGTCGCATTGGCCTTCCCGGACGTCCTTGGCGTTGACATTCGCCTGCCGGATCGCGCGGAAATTGACCGCTGGATCGAGGCGGCAGGTCTTGCCGGACCAATTGTCATCGTGGCGCTCATGACAATCGCTATTGTCGCAAGCCCCCTGCCCTCGGCGCCAATCGCACTCGCCGCCGGAGCGGCTTATGGACACACGTACGGGACGCTCTTCGTCGTTCTAGGTGCGGAACTCGGTGCGCTTGCCGCCTTTGGTCTGGCCCGCGGCTTGGGTCGTCCCTTCGTTGAGCGTCATCTCGGTCAGAAGATTAACGCAGGCCTGTTCGGGTCCCAGAACACTCTGACCTTCCTGGTCTTCGGCAGTCGCCTGCTGCCGTTTCTGTCCTTCGATATGATCAGTTACGCCGCAGGTCTGAGCAAGCTGCATCTTTGGAGGTTCGCGCTGGCCACGATGGCCGGGATTATTCCAGCGAGTTTCTTGCTCGCTCACATGGGCAGCCAGGCGATGAACGGCGATGCCCGCACTGCCACATGGACCGCACTTGCGCTGGGTGGCTTTACCGGCCTGTCGGTTCTCTTCGCCGCGACGCGAAAGACCGGTACGAAACGGAAGGAGAGCTGATATGGCCAGTCATTCCCACGCCGGGCATATGCCGAGTTCCGGCAAGGCCCTTGTGATTTCGGCCTGGCTCACCGGCGTCTACTTCGTGATTGAACTGGCCGTCGGGCTCTGGACTGGCTCGATTGCCGTCCTGTCGGATGCGTTTCACACCCTGTCGGCGGTTGGCGGCGTTCTGGTGGCCATCATCGCGCAGCGCATTGCGCGCCGCCCGGCGGATTCGGCGCGGAGTTTCGGCTGGTACCGCGCCGAGATCATCGGGGCACTGGTGAATGGCGGCTTTCTTCTCGGTATGGCGCTTCTGGTGATCTGGATGGGCGCGATGCGGCTCGGGAATCCGATTCACCTGGCCACGGGTCCCATGCTCTGGGTCGCCTTCGGAGGCCTGGTCACCGAAGTGATCTCGCTGGGGCTGATGTGGCAATCGAGCAAGGACGATCTGAATGCCCGTGGTGCGCTCTGGCACATCATCCAGACCTTTGTCGGCAGCCTCCTGATCATCGTCACCGCTCTAGTGATCGAGTTCACCGGCTTTCTGGCGATTGACCCGATCCTCGGCATGGCGTTCGGGGTGGTTCTCCTCTGGGCCTCCGTCGGCGTCATCAAGGAAGCGGTCCACATCCTCATGGAAGGCACGCCAGAGGGAACGGATCTCGAGGCTGTGACGACGGACCTGCGCGGCCAGGACGGGGTTCTGGACGTTCACCATGTGCATGCCTGGACGCTGACCAGCGGCAAACACGCATTTTCTGCCCATATCCGCCATGGTGAGCCCGCAGAGGCCGCGGACCTGCTGAACCGGGCCTATCGGCGGCTGACGGAACAGCATGGGTTTCACATGGTCACGCTGCAGCTCGAAACAGAGTGTCTCGACGAGCGCCACGCGCGGGATCTTGATATAGTCCAGATAGCGGCTGCAAAGGCTGCTGTCGCGTTGCCCTTTAATCTGAGACGCGACGCGTTTGGCGACAATTTTTGCCCTTAATTGTGAGATACGGCTGTCATGGGGCCCCTGTTTCTCGCGCACCTTTGCGCGATGTGATCAACCGCGGCAAGCAATCGAGGCTCCTTCTCGAAGGCGCGCAAGAGAGCAACCCTTGCATAGTCGTCGATGCTTTTGCTGACGATGGCTGCCTTAGCCAAGGGATGAGATCGAGCGGCGGCGATTGCGGCGAGGCAGAACAGCCTAACTTCCGATCTGGGGTTCTGGACAGCGAACGACGGATCCCCGCGGAAGGTTTTGAGTGACATGGCAAAGGTGACTGCGCGCATTGCGCGCCGAAGTTGCTTGGGGCCGCGCGAGCGCGCGGCGCACTCAAGCATCTCTGCCCCGCGGCGCGCTCGGTATATCAGTTTTCCAGATATTTGTTCCTCACGGAGTTTGCCAAGGGTCTGCACAAGTCTCGTCCCGCAAACTTGGCAGTCAAATGCCCAGGCCCGCCTCCAATGCCTGAGCAAAAGACCCTCTCTGGAGCATCGCAGGCAATGCTGGAATGGCATCTGAGCCGTCAGTGAGGCTTCTCGTGGCGTCATTGCCGGAAAGGTCAAAGATCGAACAACATCTGGGTTAACCCGTGCGGCGTTGGCAATCTTCGCCGCCGCAGCCGCGTCGACGTTGAAGTCCAAGGCGGTGCCATGCGCGGTATCGATTCTGAGATGAGCCAGTAGTTCCGCATCATCACAGTAGTTGGCCGCCGCCAGCCGAGACAACCAACCTGACAACAACTCGTCTGGCAGCGGCGCGACAGTCTTGGGCAGCGGGTGCGGCTTCACACCCGGGACTTCTGGAGCCGCCGATGGGGGTTCGCATGGCGCGACCAAACCGGCGTCCATTTTGCGATTGCGTCATCGGTGATGCATTCCTCGCCTGTGATAATGGCGTCGATGGAAAGATCCTTGACCAGAGCGAAGATGCGCGAGGTCACCCCACCGGTCAGTGCCAAGACCTGCTTGAGAGATTTGACCTTCAGGTTGGACTTCTTTTCCAGTGGCATGGCAGCAACAAGGGTCTGGATCATGTCCGAGAACTCGGCATCGTCGCGCCAGTTTGGCAGATGATGTTCGTCCAGCCGTCGGGCAAGCTGGATATCACCGCGAATAGCATCGACGGCCTCGCTGACCCCAAGGCAGACCAGTGACACCTCGAGTTCATTGCTGAGATACCGCAGGACATTGAGAAATCGGCGCTGTTCGCGGTGGGTCCCGGCCAAGAGATTGTGGACCTCGTCGATCATGATCATCCGCAGGCCAAGGTCGCGTAAGAGCGCGATGACACGGACTTCGAGGGAAGCCACATTTTGAGCGCGGGCGCTAAGAGCCGTCGCCGGGGCGCCGACGGCGGCCAGGATGTGCAGGTAAAACCGCCGTTCATCAGGTGCGGGCGGCGCTTGCAACAGCAGAAGCGGTGTGCGGGTGATGCCCGACGCCGGATCGTATTCTGGTGCGTACTTGCGCGACAGGTTTCGGGCAATCATCGTCTTTCCGATCCCGGAGGCGCCATGCACAAGAAGCCCAGGCATACGGGTTTGTCGTGGCGCTTCGATCATGCCCTGCAAGCGGTCCAACACCTGTTCCGCCCGAGGAAAGCCGATCCAGATATCCGATTGAATGAGGGCGATCCGGCCGTCTTCTTCAGTTGTCCCTGCCCTCAATTCACCATCTCTCCACCTTGAACAATGGGCGCGATGTATCACCCGTATCGATCGGGCGCAGCCCTTCGGTTGTCGAGACGGCCGAGTTCGTGCCCTTCAATGTCCCTTTTCTTTCACGGGTTCTGCGTTCGGCCTTCGTCAGGCCCCGGCTTTCAGCTTCGATCTGGCGTTGCTGTCGGATCAGCTCAGCCAGCACCAGCTCATTAGACCCGGACTTGCCAAGGGCACGGGCCTTCCTCATCGCTTCGCGATATTCCCAGAGCGAGACGGGCGGAATTTCCAGGTTTCTGTACCGCGCCTCAACATACCGGCCATCGTCCAGTTCGACCCAGATCATTGAGATATCGCGAGGATCGTAGCGAACGACCACCTTTCCATCCCCGCGCCCAATGTGGCCTGCAAGGGCATCGGACCAGTACCTTATCTGGAACAGATGGATGCCGTCACGCCTGATCTTGCGCAGTTCACTCGGCAGGAAGCTCACCTGAAAGGCTTCCATCTCGAAGGGGATGTCGCCTGTCATTTGCTCTGAGAGCGCCTCCCATTTGGCAACGGGCGTGCAGCCAAGACTTGAATGAATGCTGTTGTTGTAACGGCAGATTTCCAGAGCAAACCAGCGATCGAATTCGCTCAACGTCATCGTGGCCTTGCTTTCGGCGTCATAGTCGCCCTTTGCCGCGATCGAGGATTGCGTTGTTCCCGGCAACAGGTGAACGGCCCCCATCATGGTGCCGATCAACCGTTCGATGTGACCACCGAAGTGAGGACTTGCTGGCGGTCGATAGACCAGATCGATCCCCCAATCCGCACAGGCCGACCGAAAGGCGCGCGACCGGAAATCGCGACCGTTATCGACGTGGATGCTGTGCGGTTTGCCCTGTGCCGGCCAAGGAACATCGCACGCCAATTCCGCAAGAAGTTCCTCCTTGAGGGTCACCGCCTGTGTCAGGCAAAGCGCCACTGACAGACGCGAAGGTGCCTCGAGAGAGGTGTAATATCCGGTCACCATCCGCGTTGCGACGTCGATCGCCAGCGTGACCCAAGGCCGCCCAATTGGTTTGCGTTCAAAGCCGTCGACAAGAATGATGTCCGCCGGTGTATGATCAATTTGGACGATCTCCAGTGGCATACTGGCCTTGTTCTCACCTGTGACCGGCGCAAATTTCTGGCGGGCCGCCTTTGCGCCCTCTCGTGCCTTCGCAACTTCGCGGGCATCCATCGCATCCAGACGACGCTGAACCGTTCGCCGTGTCGGCGGTTGCAAGCCCTCCTGCCAGCAAGCGCTGCGGATTTCTGTCACGACGCGCGACAAGCTCGAACGCTCCCGGCGCAAGAAATAGCGGCGAAGGTGCTCCTCGATTACCGCTTCGACTTTGCTGGATATTAACATCGTCCCGGTCGGGCGGCCCCGTTTCCGCGGAGCCAGAGCGCTGGTGCGCCCACCCTCTTCCGCCAACCGTTTTATCCAACGCCAGACCGTCGCCCTGCTGACACCAAGCTCCCAAACGGCGTCATTGATGCCACGTTCCAGGCTGCCAGTCCCATTGAGATATGCCTGAACAAGAGGGCGCAGCACCGCGGCCCTGCGCGCCTCTTCAGCACCAACGGCAACGGAGTCTTCGCCATCATCATTCATCGATATTTGCCGCAAATGTCTGTGAACCCTGTCTCAGGTTTAAGGGCAAAAATATCAGAATTAAAGGCAAAATCTCATATTTAAGGGCAAAACTCAGCCGTTGATTTCGTTGGATTTCCCATCTCACAATTAAGGGCTACGCGACACCAGGTCTTGATCGGATGCGGGATACCGATCGCCAAGATCATCGCTGCAATGGGCAGACCCCAAGCGATCAACGCACCGGGAAGTGTCGACAGAAGATCGGTCCTTTCCTTCAGCACCATGGCATTACCCCGCGCAGCAGCTGAGTTTGGCCACATCCTTGTCGAAAGTCTGGGCCGCAAGTTTCAGCCCTTCAACCGTGGTCAGATATGGGAAAATCGTTTCGCCGAGGGCCTTGGAGGTCATGCCGAACTTGAGCGCCATTGCCAGCGTCTGGATCGTGTCCGAGCCTTCGGGCGCCACGATCTGGCCGCCCAGCAGGCGGTCGGTCTTGGCGTCGGCCACCAGCTTGATCACGCCGCGGGTGTTGCGGGCCGCGGCGGCGCGCGGGACGTTGTCGAGCGTGATCACGCTGATCTTGACCTCGTGCCCCGCCGCCTTGGCCCCAGCCTCTGAAACGCCGACACCGGCCACTTGCGGGTCGGTGAACACGACCCATGGCATCGCCGCATTCTCATAGCGCATTGGCTCCAGTCCAAGGGCATTGTTGATTGCCACCTTGGCACCGTAGGCGGCCATGTAGACGAACTGGTCACGGTCGGTGACATCGCCCGCCGCCCAGACGCCGGCCCGCGTCGTGGCCATGTCAGGACCGACCTTGATCGAGCCGCGCGCGTCGGTCTCTATCCCGAGGTCTTCCAACCCGAGGTTCTCGGAATTGGCCACCCGTCCGGTGGTCACAACCAGCCGTTCGGCGGACAAAACCTCGGTCTTTCCATCGCGTTCGACAGTCAGAATGACGCCGCCCGCAGCTTTCGCGGCCGAGACGTAAGCAAGACCGGTCTCGACCGCGATGCCTTCGGTCTTCAGCGCTTGCGTCAGCGCCTGGGCCACCTCCGGCTCGGCGCCGGGCAGAAGGCGCGAGCGGGTCACAAGCGTGACTTTCACCCCCAGCCTTGAGGCCATCTGCGCCAACTCGCAGCCGATATAGCCGCCGCCCAGCACAATGATGCTTTCGGGCCGGTCGGGCAGGGTCAGCAGACCGGTGGAATCGAGGGTCTCCACGGTGTCGATGCCTTTGATGGCAGGTTGATGGGGGCGCGAGCCGGTGGCGATCAGGATGCGCGGGGCGGATATCACCCGCCCGCCGACAGCGACGCCACCCTCGACCAATCGCGCCGGGCCGTCCTCGATATAGGTGACGTTCTCATAGGCGGGCAGCAGGTCGATATATTTCTTGTGCCGCATCTCCGCGACCAGATCGGTCGTGCCTTTCACAACGGCTGGCCAATCCACCGCATGTTCGCAGGACGCAATGCCCGGGAACCGGGCAGCGGACGCGCCACCATGGGCCGCCTCTGCGGCGCGGATCATCGCCTTGGACGGAACGCAGCCGACGTTCACGCAGGTGCCGCCGATGGTGCCGTGCCCGACAAGCGCCACCCGCTTTCCGGCTTCAGCTGCAGTGATCGAAGCCGAGAACCCGGCAGAGCCCGCACCGACGACGATCAGGTCATAACTGTCGGCGCCGACATCCTTCGAAGAGCAGCAATCATGTTCCTTGACGGTTTGATCCATTTTCATTTCCTTTACTTGAACCGGGCGCCACCATCTTGGCGGCGGTCAAATTTCAATTCACACCATCGACCCGATGTCGGAGGCGTAACTGGGATAAGCGAAAATCATCGCCTTGATCTGATTTGCGGTCTGCCCGGCACCCATGGCCATGGCGAAAAGATTGATCTGCTCCTCGGCTCCTGGTCCGATCAGGTGCGCGCCGAGTATTTGCCCGCTGCCCCGTTCGACAAGAACCTTGAATCCGGTGTGTTTCGCGCCGACGCGCAGCGACGAATACCAGCCCTCCGTCTTCTCGAAATGCACATCGAACTTCAGCCCCTGCTCCCTGGCCGCCGCTTCCGACAAGCCCACGGTAGCAACCATGGGCAGGGTGAAGACCACTGACGGGATCGGCGGATACTTGATCTCCCGCGCGTCCTTGCCGCCCAGAATGTTCTTCCCCGCGATGCGTCCCTCTGCCGCCGAGACCGGGGTCAGATTCAACCCGCTATCAGCGCAGTCGCCGGCCGCGAAAATGGCCGGGTTGGTGGCGCGCATCGCGTCGCTCACCTTGATGCCACGGCGTGAGTATTCGACTCCAGCGGCCTCGAGGTTCAGCCCGTCTATGTTGGGCACGCGGCCGGTGCCATGCACCACCAGATCGCAAGTGATCGTTTCGGTGCCGTCGTGACGTTCCACGGTGACCACGACTTCGTCGCCCTGTTTCTCGATCTTCGCCACCTTCGCTTTGGTGCGCAGATCGACGCCCAGCTCTGCGGTCGCCTCGACCAGCATCGCGACCAGATCGGGATCAAAGTTGCCCAGGGGGCGGTCCATCATCTCCAGCACGGTCACCTCGCGCGCGCCCGCGCGCTTGGCCACATGGGCGAATTCCATCGCGATGAACCCGCCGCCGACAAAGGCGATGCGGTCGGGACGCTCGGGCAGTTCCAGGAAATCGGTCGAGGTGGCGAGATACTCCTCGCCCGGGATGTTCAGCGTCATCGGTCGGGCACCGGTGGCGATGTGGAAATGCTTCGCCCTCAGGGTCTCGCCGTTCAACTCGATCGCATCGGGGCCGGTAAACCGTACCTCTCCGTGCAAGACGTCGATCCCGGCCTTTTCCAGCCCGGCCTCGATGCGCGGTGGCATCGCGTCGGTGAAGCTGCGCTTGAAGGCGATCATGTCGGACCAGTTGACCGAAGGCTGCGCCTCCAGCCCCTTGCCCTTCATGTTTTCCGCCCACTCGACGCCCTCGGTGACGGCGATCAGCATCTTCTTGGGATCGCAACCGCGCAGGGCGCAGGTGCCGCCATGGGGCTCGCTGTCGATGCTGGCGACGCTCCAGCCGGCATTCGCCGCCATCCGGGCGACGCCATTGCCACCGGTTCCACCGCCGATCACGATAAGGTCGTAGCTCTTCGTCATAAGGTTTTTCTCTTCAATGCTTTGTCTGAGGCGCTATTTGGATGGATGTCAGCCCAGTTTCCCTCAGGACGCCGAGCCGCGCGCGTTCTTGCGCCAGAGCGCGTAAATGGTCAGCAGGATAAAGATGCCCAGTGCCGGAAACAGCACGAGGTCGAGATATCCGACGACGGCGGCCAGGCCGACCGCGCCGAAGAGGATCACCAAAATGGGCGTAAAGCAGCAGAGCGCCACAATGATGGTGCCGATGATGCCCACTTTCAAAAGGCCGTTCGAAGATGTGTCGTCTGAAGGCATCGTAATTTGTTTCCTCATGTCTGGTGCATCAATTGCGTGGTGCCACCGGATCCGGGATCGACCCGAACAGCCCAAAGACCTGTGCCGGTGCGTTGCTCTACTCGGCCGCGAAATCGGCCGGGCGGTGGATACTCTCACCGGCGGCCCGGGTTTTGGTGCAAGTCTCATCCGGTGCGCCATCGACACCTGCTGATCCCCTGCGCCTGATCTCGCGAACAACCAGCGCCGCGCCAATTGCCGCGACGACAGCGGCTATTCCGCCGAGCCCCATCAACCACCCGCCAATCCCGCCGAGAATGGTGGCTAGGATGACGCCACCGCCGCCGCAGCAGATCACCATGATCGGCGCGGCAATGATGAAGGCCAGAAGCCCGCCCAAATGTTTGTCATCCATGGCCATACCCGTCCTTCCGTGCTCAGGACTCCCCCGCCTGGAGCACCTCGGCCGGATAGCCATTGGCCAGAACCGCCTCGATGATCATGTCTGGGTTGGCCGCCTGATCGTCGAAGGCCACGACGTAAGTGCCCGTGCCAAACTCCTCGCCTTCCTGGAAGTCGACGATTTCGACCGTGGGCACGCCGCGCATCGCCGCCGCGACGGTGAACGAGCAGGTCGGGCATGTCAGTTCGGCGACACCGACATTGATGCGCTGTTCTTCGGCACTGGCGGGCATTGCGGCCAGAATGCCGAGAGTTGCGAGTGCGAGAGAGAGATGTTTCATCGGTTACGCCTTTCAGTAGGACAGGATGTAGGGGGTCAGGTAGGGGAAGATCATCGCCACGGCGACGATCCCGCTGGCAATCCAGAGAATGGACCGCATGAGTGTTCGGTTCATCGGTCGCGCGCAGGTGCCATCAACGCAGGCTTCGGCCGGGATCGGGCTATACGCCTTGTAAAAGCCGTATCCGATGAAAGCGGCACTCAGTGCGAAGGTGATCCACTTATATTGATAGAACGCGCCCAACTGGGCGATGAACACGCCGGTGACGCCGAAGCTCACCAGCACCAGCGGCAGGATGCAACAGGAGGTCATGGCCAGCGCGCCGAGTACGCCGAGCCCGGTTGTCGCCCATGCCTTTTTGTCAGCTGCCGGGGTTTCGCCCATTGCCGACTGGCGGCCGGCGGATGTGGTTTCAGTCATGGTTCGAATCATCCTTGCCTCAGTGATGATCTCAATCTAGGGTCTGTAGCTGGTACAGGCTCAAGGGGGTTTGGTGTGAATAATCATCACAGATCGGTGAAGGTCCTCAGGCGCGGAGATCTGGCCAAGCTGACCGGCTGCAATCTCGAAACTATTCGCTACTACGAGAACATCGGCGTCATGCCCGAGCCGCCGCGCTCCAGCAAAAATTATCGCGTCTACGATGACAGACATGTCGCGCGTCTGCGCTTCATCATGCGCGCGCGCGAGTTGGGGTTCACGCTCGACGAGGTTCGCGATCTGCTCGCATTGGTCGATGGCGGGGCCCAGACCTGCGGCGAGGTGCAGGGTCTGGCAAATGCGCATCTCGCTTCAGTCCGCGCCAAGATCGCGGATCTCAAGCGCATTGAGCACGTCCTGTCGTCCACCGTGGCGCAATGTAGCGGAGACGATGTGCCCGAATGCCCCGTCATAGATGCGCTGAGGGAGGAGGCCTAAAAGGTTTCTTGAGGAAATCCGCGGCAATCAAACCGGACAGTCCTTGGCTTCCGCGCTAGGAACACCGTGACCAATATCGCGGGCAGCGAAGAAACCGCGCTCTGAGGTGCCCCTAGTTTCCTAGACATCCGCTTCCACGAATCAGGCCGTAGCCGGCCAAGCTGATCAACTCGGACAGGTGCAGGCACAGAGTTACCGCAAGATTTATCGCTCGATCCGGCACCGCGGCTTCGAGGTGCTCGCGCCTCTCCTGAAGGTCGCGTATTTTACTGGAAACTGAATGGCTGAAATCCCGCTTGGGCATGTTCTTGTTCGCATTTAGGCAAATTCTAATTTGCTGTCCGCCACATTCGAAACTTTCCCTGCCCTGTTACCTCACGGACCAATCCCCTTTCTTCCATCCAGGTCAGGTTCCGCTGGACCGCCGCTCGGCTAGTGCCGGTCAGGGCCTCGGCCATCGGTGCGGAGAGGAGCGGCCATTCGGTCAGCACGGCACGCAAAGCCGGTGGAGTTTTGCCTGAGAGCGAGCTCATCTCTGCTTCTGTCCTCGCTGACCATGTCTCGATATAGTCCAAGTGCCGCATCGCGGTCAGGCAGGCAGTCTCCATCCCATCCAGCCAGCGAGCAAGACGCTCCGGTGGTAAGCCCGACGCGCGCAACCCCCCTGCCCCACCCATAGCTAGTGGTGCAAAGTTCGCTCCCTTTCCGTCGCTGGCCGTGATCCTTGCCGCGGTAACGGCTGCTTCGATCTGGTCGCCTTGTTGCCCGAGACCCGCCAAGCTCCAGAGGTGAAACCCCATGCAAGCCCGCGTGATCGGGTGTAGATGAACAGCTGATTTCATCACCTCCAGCCATCCGCCCGCGCGCTCCTCTAGCCGCTCGGTGGCATCCTCGATGTTCTCGGGATCGCGGCGGTCCAGAAAGGCCGCCAGATCGACCATTGGACCCGGACCACCCATCAGGCGGCGAACAGCCCAGCCAACTCTTGCCAAGGCATTCGGGTCATCCTGTGCGCCAGACAATCGCATTGATATCCAAAGAGCGAGGCGGTCAGAACTCACCCGATCCCCTGCAAGCCAGCTGAGGTCTGCCGCCTCGATCAGTGCCAGTCTGTGTCGCCAGCCATCCGGGCCACGCAGCAAGCGGTCATCCAGCGCACCCAGGCGTCCAGCCACCTTTGCCAGCCGCGCAGCCTGAGCCGCTTCCGCCTTTGCCCAGTCGTCGATGACAGCAATGTCGGACGGTTCTGCCCGTGGCCCGGGCGGCAAATCATCCGGTTCTTCTTCGAGCGGCCCCGGCAGGAACCAGAGGTCGTCCTCGTGAGCCCCCACATCCCCCTCGGTGGTGATGAGGGGGTCGTCACAATCATCAGGAAAAGTAGATGCTTGCGGCTTCATATGTGCAAAATATCTATATTATGCACATTACCCAAGCGATTTTGTGGCAGTTGCCCGCGCTCTTTGTATAGTACGGACGCGCGACTGTCGGCGGAACCTCTCAGATCGCGCTCAGTGCAAGAAAACCAAGGGGATTGTGCACCAGCACGACAAGAGATCACTTGCTTGCATTCGTTTTCAAACGGTCGTTTATTGGAGATATCTTAAATTGCAAACGGCCGGATTTCATGCCCCTGATTGGCTATGCGCGCGTATCGACAGAGGATCAGACACCCCTGCCCCAGTCTGAGGCCCTGCAAATCGCGGGATGCGTCGAAATCTTCGAAGAACACGCCTCAGGCGGCAATCGCGCGCGGCCAGTGCTTGCGCGCGTTCTCGAACGCGTTCAGATCGGCGACACGCTGGTCGTCGTGCGGATCGACCGGCTTGCGCGGTCCTTGTCGCATCTTCTCGAGGTGATCGAGAGTCTGGAGGCGAAGGGTGCCTTCTTCCGCTCCCTGCAAGACCCGATCGACACGTCCTCACCGCAGGGCAAGTTTACGCTGCAGGTTCTGGGCGCCGCAGCCGAGTTCGAACGCGCTCTGATCCGCGAACGCACAAAGGCCGGGCTTGCCTCTGCGCGCGCCAAGGGTCGCGTTGGTGGCAATCCTGGGCTAAGCGCCAAGGATCCCGTCGCGCTGCGCAAGGTGCGGCTGGCGCGACAGGACGGCTACATGGAGCGCCTGAACGAGACCGCGCAGGATTGGGTACCCCATGTGCGCCGCTTGCGCCCCGATATGGCTTGGGAAGACGTCTTGCAGATTATCAATGGCCCCCTGCCCCATGATCGACGCTGGACGCAAAGCCGCTTGCTTCGCGCCGTAAAGGCATATGTGCGCGACGGGTTTCTGCCCGATGAAGTGCTTGGCCGCGCCGGACGCCGCGAAACCGACGATCGCCTGCCTGCCATCGTGGCGGCCATCAAAGGTTCGGACCCCGATATCACGCTACAGGCGATCTGCGACCGATTGGAATCCATGCGTGAGCGGACTCCACGGGGACGTACAAGCTGGCAACCGTCCTCCGTCAGGATGCTGTTGGAACGGGCGGAGCGACTTGGGTTGCTGGTCAGGCAAATGGATTGACGACGCGCAGCCGATCTTCGACCAGCAATCCGTCGTGCATGTCCTCAGTCCATAACGTCGTGCACCCAGCGATCAGCGCGGCAGACACGATCATCGAGTCATAGACCGATAACTGGTACTTCGCTGCCAACGCGCGACCCACTTGATGGGTTTGAATCGTGAGGTCCTCGACAGGGCATAAGGACTTAATACCCTCAAGAAACGCTCCGGTATCTTCCCAACTGAGACCAGCTTTCCGTCGGCAATTTACCATCGCTTCGTTCAGGACCTGAACGCTGATCCGGGGTCCCTGCCCCAGAATTTCCTCCGCCCTCTCAGCCTTTGGACCATCGTCGAGCAGGTAGAGCACAACATTCGTGTCTGCGAATTCAGCGCTCATGCGCGGCGTCGCGGCTTAGACGCGCGTCCTTGGGCAGTTTTCCGCGAAACCGCCTTAGCCCTTGTAGAACTTCATCGGCGCGAGGTTGGCGTCTCACAAGAATGGTTCCATCGTCCTTTACCAGGTCGACCTGATCGCCTTCCTTTAAGCCGAGTTCTCTCACAAGATCCGCGGGTAGCCGGACGGCAAGGGAGTTTCCCCATTTGGCAACTTGCATCTTGTCCTCTCATGCATGGATAAACATCCAATAATGTATATCCAGAACTGCCAAAAGGCAAGCTCTGGTGCGCTCAAAGCCATGCTGGAGCCCTCCGACAAGAGTTCTCCCCTGTCCCTTTTCGTGAGATGCGGTGCGTTACACCATGCAGCAGGAAGCCTAACAGCCTTGTGTTCGGTGACGACCCGCCCACTAGATGTGGAAAAACCTTGCGCGAATCCGACTCTTGCGCCAATAGTCACGGAAACGAGGCAAAAAACGTCAATTTCCGTGAACACGCCAAAGACGCGATGTCTCGGAAGCGAGAGGGCAGATGGATAATACCTTTGTGCATGAGGATCTCAACGCGGTGATCCGCCAGCATTCGGAATGGCTGGCGAACCAGTTGCATTCGCAACGTGAGAGCCTGTTTCCACCCGATGCCGAGAAGACCATGCGCAAATTCACCTCTGGTGAGGCTGCGGCGCTGCTCGGCGTAAACGATTCCTATCTTCGCAAACTCAACTTGGATGGCAAAGGGCCTTCTCCCGAGCTGACCGCCGGCAACCGTCGTCTTTACTCGGCGCAGGATATCCAAGCGCTGCGTGTGCTCCTTGAAAAAACCGCTCGCAAGCCGGGCGATTACGTTCCCGGACGACGAGAGGGTGATCATCTTCAGGTCATCGGCGTGATGAATTTCAAGGGCGGGTCCGGAAAAACAACAACCTCTGCCCATCTCGCCCAACGGCTTGCCCTGCGCGGATATCGTGTGCTGGGCATTGATCTTGACCCACAAGCTTCCTTCACCGCGCTGCACGGCGTTCAGCCGGAATTGGACCTCGAAGATGGCGGCACTCTCTACGATGCGATCCGCTATGAGGACCCGGAGCCGATCCGGTCGGTCATCCGCAAGACCTATATCCCCAATTTGGACTTGATCCCCGGCAACCTCGAATTGATGGAGTTCGAGCACGACACCCCGCGCGCGCTGGCGCAGGGCAATGCCGGACTTTTCTTCTTCCGCGTGAAGGAGGCGCTGGCCCAGGTCGATGAGGACTACGACGTGGTCGTCATAGATTGCCCGCCGCAGCTTGGCTTTCTGACCATGTCCGCCCTGTCCGCGGCCACGGGCGTTCTGGTGACCATCCATCCAGAGATGCTCGATGTGATGTCCATGTCGCAATTCCTCCGCATGACAGCCGACCTCATGGACGTGATTGCCGAGAGCGGCGCTGACATGTCTCATGACTGGATGCGCTATGTTTTGACCCGCTACGAGCCGCAGGATGCGCCGCAGAACCGCATCGTGGCTTTCCTGCGAACAATGTACGGCGAAGCCGTGCTGAATTCGCCCATGTTGAAGTCTACAGCCATCTCAGATGCGGGCCTGACCAAGCAGACACTTTATGAAGTGGAACGCAGCGCGTTCACGCGTTCCACCTATGATCGCGCGATTGAGAGCCTGAATACGCTGAATGACGAGATCGCCGACCTAATCCAGAAAACCTGGGGGCGCACATGACCAGTGGCAAGAAGAAGCGCATGTCAATGCTGGACAGTCTCGCGGCAGCTGGGGCCCCCTCCCCTGCCCCTCAGACAGGTGCTGTGACACCGATGATGACCTCGAATCGCGCCCTTCGGTCCGCCCGCGACGCGGTCGATTCCCATCATGTTTGGGAACTGGACCCGGCGAGCATCGAAGACGGGCGTATGGCGGACCGGCTTGACCCGGCCGATGTACTGGATTTGCGCGATGCGATTGAGGCGAACGGTCAGACTGTTCCGATCCTCGTGCGACGTGCGCCGGGTGAAGATGATCGCTACCTTTTGGTCTATGGGCGACGCAGGCTGGAGGCGATCCGTCAGTCCGATAAGGTTACCAAGGTTCGCGTGTTAGTCACCAACCTGGATGACGACAGCGCTCTGCGTGCTCAGATTTCGGAGAACATGGGGCGGCGCGATTTGTCTTTTATTGAAAAGGCCCTGTTCGCAAAGGACCTTGTGTCGTCCGGCTTCGGAAATCAATCTCAGGTTGCAGAAATTCTTACCGTCACGAAGTCGTCCATATCTATGGCGATCGCGATCGCGGACATGGTCGGGCCGGATCTGGTACGCGCCATTGGCGCCGCCCATGGCATTGGCCGACCCCGATGGGAATCCCTTGGTCGGGCCATCGACGAAAATGGTCTGGACTGCGAGGACCTTATCGGGATCGCGAAAGAGGCACGTGAAAATGCCGAGACCTCCATGGTGGTGGATGACGTTGCCTCTACCAATGACCCGTCCATCCAAGCGTTCCTGGCCGTAGAAAAGGCTGTGACCAAGGCGATTAAACCGGCCAAGTCGCCCTCCCCTGCCCCACCTTCCAGCGTCCCGCTGAAGATCGGCGGCAAACGCGGCGGCACGGTCAAACGCACTGCCAAGGGCCTATCGATCGAGTTGGCGGGTGGAGACTTCGCCGATTGGGTCGAGACGCAAGTGCATGACATGATTGAAGACCTTCACGAACGCTGGAAGCAGCGGTCGGAAGACTGAGGAAGAGCAGAAATCAAAGAAGGAGGCACGAAAAGGCAAAAGAAAAGGTCCCGCAAAGCGACCACTCCACGAGACCCTAACTTGTTTCTAGCACCTTCAAGGTAGTGTCCGGAGCTATTTTCCGCAAGTCCAAAGTGATTCGCGGACCGGGATATTTTTGTCTTCGTGAATGACAAAATGGACTACACGCCCGTAACGCCGTTCCGGCGAACGATAGATGCTGCCATCCTGAAACATCAGGCAGCGACCCAAGAAGACCTGCCCCCAGCCGGCGCCAACAAGTGGGAGGTCCTGAGGGAGCTCGCTGCCGCTCGAGTCGCGTTCGGCTTGTCCGATCGGGATTTGACGGTGCTTCAGGCGCTGGTCAGCTTTCACCAAGCGACAATTCTCGGAGGCAATGACAGCGAATTGATTGTACATCCGTCCAACAAGGCGATTTGCGAGCGCCTGAACGGCATGCCCTGCTCGACGATGCGGCGCCACCTCTCCAACCTTGTGCAGACTGGCTTTGTTGTCCGGCGCGATAGCCCCAATGGGAAGCGCTATGCCCGCCGCTACGGCGACGAAAAGGTTGCGTTTGGGTTCGACCTCTCTCCGCTCGTTCGACGCTTCCAGGAGGTTTGTGAGGCCGCTGAGACCGTCCGGGCCGCAGAAGAGCGGTACAAGCGCTTACGTGCCACTGTGAGCCTCATGCGGCGTGACCTCGCAGGGCTGGCCGAGTACGGGCGCTCACTTCGTCCGGATCAGGGCGTCTGGGACCAATTCTCTGATCTTGCGGCCCTAATGGCCCGAGATCTTCGCAGAAAACTCGAAATGGAAGACCTTAGGCGCATCGAAGACGCTTTGGGGTCAGCTTTAGATCACGCCCGAAGCCTTCTGGATGGCTGTGAAACAGAAAATATGAGCACCAATGATGCTGTTTCTGAGCAGCACTATCAGAATTCAAATAAAGACTCTTATGATCTTGAACCTCGCTTAGAAAAAGCGCGGGGCGGAGGCGCTGTGCGCGAAACTCCAGAAGTTGCCAATAGTCATCTGTGTTCTGAAGATGAGGGCAACTCAACGGCAACTATTGACGATCAACTGATGCCGAACATACCGCTTGGTCTCGTCCTCGCTTCCTGTCAGGAATTCAAAGCGTATTCCGAGCAGCCCGTGCGCCACTGGCACGATCTGGTCCGGGTGGCTGATGTGGTCAGGCCCATGATGGGTATTTCCCCGTCCGCGTGGGACGAGGCGAAACGCTATATGGGTCCCGAAGAAGCGTCTGTTGTGATCGTTGCAATGCTTGAACGGTTTGCGGATATCCGATCACCTGGAGGCTACTTGAGAACCCTATCTTCAAAGGCAGCAATTGGGGAGTTCTCCTGCGGTCCGATGATCATGGCCTTGATGCGGCGGGATGCTGCATGATGAGTTCACAGCTGTGAACTCGGCTGACAAGTAGGATAGCTCGGGATAGTTCACAGCTGTGAACTTCTTTCCAACACGGTCAGAGGCTTCGCTCGCGGACTTGGCCAGAAACAGGGTGCTTCGGTTGCCAGTCACACGGGCATGTCACCGTCTCCAAAGAGGTTTGGAAAGAGCCGCTCTCTATAATCCAACGGAAACGCCAACCGTACTGGCGTCTTCGGCGAGGCGGACGTCATGTATCCGGCGGCGGTCAGTTTACTCAGCGTGTTGCGAGCAGTACGCTCGGACGTCTTGAGCACAATCTGCGCATCGCCTCGTTCCAGTGCCCCATGACGAAGAACCGCCGAGATTAGTTCCGGCGCTCGCTTGTCATCGATGGTATCTGCAACAAGACGACGATACCGTTGGTCTAGTCCGCCGAGATCGAACAATCTTGCTGAGAAGGTGATCTGGTCGAGCGTCACCTTTAGGAACCATTCACTAAACGTCTTCAGTGCCGCTTCTGACAGGTTCCCCCGTCCGTCGCGGTCTCCGCGGCGTGGACTGTCGGCCAGATCCATCATCCGTTTGTACTCGCCCCGATCGGTTAGCCCGCGGGCCAGCCCACGTGATACGGACCAGAGCCCTTGGCCACCAATCCCCGCTGTGAGGGCCATGGCATGAGACATCAGTCTGCTGACACGACCGTTCCCATCCGGGAAAGGGTGGATGTAGTTGAGCCGGTGATGTGCAGAGGCGATCGCGATGATCCGTCCGCTCGAAGACCGCGCCGCAATCTGAAATCGTTTGTCGAAATGGTCCATGAATGCCGCGACGCGCGACGATGAAGGAGGTAGGTGGCGCCCGACCGCAACTTCCCGATCATCATCCTGGCGCATGCGTCCCGGAACGATGGGCTCTTGTGTGCCGTCGGGATGTTCGATGACCCGAAACTCATCCGGCATCTCTTCGTAGAAGCTCTTATGGACCCAAGTCAGGAATTCGACGGATGTGGGGCGGGGCAGGGTGCCCTTGCGATGCATCTCGTCGATGGCCCGTTGAACGATGACGTGCGCTCGGGCCTCAAGGGCGAGGGGACGGGTTTCTTCCTCAAGCTCGGCGCCCGCCAGCGCCCTTTCGATGTCGCGGGGGCGCGTGTTGTGTCCTTCGATCAGGTTGGAGTAGTAGCAGTTCATCACGCGGACGAGATCGGCAAGCTCGGCTGCGCTGTCAGGATGCAACCCTTGTCCCAGCCCGGTGGCTTCCCTCTGGATGTCGACCGAAAGGTCTGCCAGTTCTGTGGGAATATGCTCCTCGAAGAAGCAGGGTTCGATCCTGGCGGGTGTTTCCAGCATTTTTGCCGATCTTCCATGTTTGCAAAGTAATTGAAAAATAAACACATTTCGTACTTTCAAGCAAGGTTTTGCCGATATGCGTTGCCGATCTGGAATTGCTGCATGAAATCAATGGCTTCGGCAGAAGGGCCGGGCTTTTCGGTTTTGTTGTGTGCCCAAAGGGGCCGGAAAAAGAGAAAGTGTTCTTCGGGTTTTGTGACTGACGGATGAGGGCCTTTGGGGTCCCTCAGATGGGTCCGGGCCGGGTTCCGGTCTGCCGTTCCGGATGAAGGGCATTCCTATGCAATCAAGTGTCTTGCGCGTGCTCCGCGCAACCGCCGCCTCCTGGTGGCGGCATAGAGAGCTGCGCCGAACTGGCCAGACGGCGCTGGCACAGCGGCTCGAACGCCAGACCGTCCTGCGTGATCTCGGCTATCTGAAGCAGGCGGCGTCATTGCCAAACGCGCACGTGATCTGCGGGGAGGGTGGGACATTCCTCCATCTCGGTTGGACCACCGTTTCGACTCTCGCGCCCATCGAGCGCTTTCCCTTGGCCGCCCTCGCGGTCGCACGAGGGACCCCGTTCATCGATATCCGGCCCATCAGTGACGTCGTCGCCTTCGCGAACTTGCCGTGCGTGGCGCGGGACGGATCGGTCGACCCTGACCCTTGCGGTCCTGGCAGGTCCGTCTCGCTGACCGACTACATCGACATGGTTGAAGAGCTCGGCGCGAGGATCCTCAACGATCCGCGGCCCCGTCAGTCAGCCTGATCACCATTCCCTCTCATTAAAACTCGAAAGGAGGCCAGCCATGGCCCGATCCCGCACGCCCAAATTCGATGCCTCCGAGGTCATCACAAACGAAATCATCCGTATCATTGAGCGCGGCGTCCTGCCCTGGCGAAAGCCCTGGACCGCAGGCGGCAGCTCTCGCCCCCTGCGCGTGGGGGGTGAGCCCTACCAGGGGGTCAACAACTTCCTGCTGACGATGCGCACCGTGATGGCGGGCCACAGCTCGCCCTTCTGGATGACGCTGCCTCAGGCCAATGCCTTGGACGCGAAGGTGCGCAAAGGCGAGAAGTCCTCTGTCGTTGTCTACTACGGCCAAAGCCGGAAAGACGCCGATGGCGAGGACGACCGTAGCAGCGGGGATGATCACTCCGAGGA
The DNA here is from genome assembly GCF_046591575.1 of Marivita sp. S0852. Classification (NCBI taxonomy): domain Bacteria; kingdom Pseudomonadati; phylum Pseudomonadota; class Alphaproteobacteria; order Rhodobacterales; family Roseobacteraceae; genus Marivita; species Marivita sp. S0852. The sequence continues at coordinate 14,669 of NZ_JBIQWA010000009.1, read as the reverse complement.
AGCCCGCATCTTCCGCTTCCAGAAATCCTACCGCGTGTTCAATGCCTGCCAGATCGAGGGCTTGCCCGACAGTTTCTACCCTGACCCGGAGCCCGTGCCCGAGCATCCGCCGTCCGAGCCCATCCCGCACATGCAAGCGTTTTTCGATGCCATCGACATCACAACCGTCTTCACGGGCACGGAGGCGTACTATTTGCCCCCCGTGGACAAGGTCTACATGCCGTCCATCACGCGGTTTCAGGACCCGCGCAATTTCTACGGGGTCTGGGCCCATGAGCTGGCCCATGCCACAAAAGCCCCCCATCGGCTGAACCGCGATTTCGGGTTCTCGAAGTTTGGCAACACGTCCTATGCTCGCGAGGAGATCGTCGCGGAATTGACCTCGGTGTTCCTGGGTCAGACGCTGGGCTTTACCGCGCATACGCTCGAGATGAATGCCGCCTACCTCCACAACTGGTTGCGCGTTCTTCGGTCGGACAAGGGCGCAATCTTCCGGCACGCCGCGGACGCGCAGCGGGCCTGCGACTATCTGATCGCCAGATCGGAGGCGTGCAGGGCAGGGGAGGGCGCTGAGGCAGCATGACCTATGCTCTTCCGCAACGCAGAAAATGGCAGCTTCGAGCCCAGACTCACCGATGCTGCGGGGCGCGCGAATGTCGGCTTTCGTCCGGCGCGTCGCACCATGATGGAGTTAGCCAGCTTCCACCAAGTCACTCCGGGCATCGCGGATGATCATCCACGACGAATGCAGGAAAAGCCCCGCGATCGCGAACGCGACGATCAGGTCGGGCCATGCACTGCCAAGCCACGCGACCAGCCCGGCGGCGATGACCACGGCGAGGTTGCCGATGGCGTCGTTGCGAGAGAACAGCCAGACGGCTCGCATATTGGCATCACCCTTGCGGTGCTTTAGCAGCGGCAGCACCGCGAGGATGTTTACGATCAGCGCACCTACCGCGAAGGCTCCCATCAACCCGGCTTCTGGCGTGGTCTGGTTGAGGACACGCCAGAGCGTGCTGCCGACAACGCCAAGGCCCAGAAGGCCCAGAAACACGCCTTGGATCATCGCCGACCGCGCCCGCCATGTCAGGCTCCAGCCGATGGCGAGCAGGCCCAGAAACGTGATCGCACCATCGCCCAGAAAATCGAGCGCGTCTGCCTTCAGCGCCTGCGAACCGGACAGGAACCCGCCGAACATTTCGACCACGCCGTATCCGAGATTGAGCGCGACCACGATCCAGAGCGCGCGGCGATAGCTCGGGTCCTTGTAGGCCGGATCGGACGATGTATCGCCGTCCTCGATCTTCTCGAAACCGTAGCCGGTCGCGTCGAGCGCGGGCCGCACTTTCGGCAGATCGCCGTCCGCGATCCGCAATGTCATGATGTGGGTGGCGGCGGACACTTTCACGTCGCCTTCGGCCACGCCCGCAGACCGGGCCGCGCGCTCGATCTCGGCGGCATCTTTCGCGCAGTCCATGCCTTGCACCCGCATTCGGATCGGGGAGGAGGCTGTCGCCAACTTGCTGTTATCGGGCTGGCTCATGTGCGATCCTTTTTGTGGTGGCGGGCGAAAAGGTACGCTGCTAACGTATCAGTGGATAATGATATGACAGCGCAAAACATTCAAGACGATCTTTCGGCACCCGATACACTGGAACTGCGGGCAAAGCTCTTCCGGGGCCTAAGCGATCCCAGCCGTCTGACGATCCTCGATGCGCTGGTGTCGGACGAACGCAACGTGCAGGAAATCGTCGGGCATACGGGTTTGGGTCAGCCCAACGTCTCGAACCATCTGCGCTGTCTGCTGGAATGCGGGCTGGTCAGTCGCCGCAGCAAAGGCCGCTTCGTTCGGTATCGTCTGGCGGACAGGCGGGTCGCCGATCTCATCCGTGATGCAGATCAGCTACTTGCCTCGACAGCCAACGGAGTTGATGCCTGCCAAAGCTATACGGACTAACCGGCGCGACCTGCTGCAATGTCCTATCGGTGCGCCAAACCTGAAGCAGCCATCTGCGCATCCGCAGCGAATGCACCCTTTGTCCCGCAGAGCGGACTATTGGAACTGTTTGGTTCGGGCAGGTTTGGACCGGGTTCCTCCGCCAAGCGGAAAAGGAAAAGTGGGCTTTGAGAAGGGTGTTTCAAACCTCTCAAAGGAGATCCCCATGTCCATGAATGTTCAACCCCAGCCAGACCTTCCGGATCCGACCGTGATCGCGGCGCAAAACGACGCGTTTCGCAAGCTCGCGTGCCTTGGGGTGCCGCCCGCGCAGCCCATCCAGGGCCGCATGCATGTCACCCGCGCGCTTATGGAGGCCGGTGACGGCTTCATGGCCGAGGCGGTGAAGGCGACCGGTGAGTTCGATACATTCGAGCCTGAGAATGACCCGGAAGGCTGGCACGATTTCGGGGCGGTCGAGATCCGGGGAGAGACCGTGTTCTGGAAAATCGATCTCTATGAGGCAGATTCGGATTTCCGCTACGGGGCTGAGACCCCGGACAATCCCGCCACCACCATGCGCGTGCTGACCATCATGCTGGCGCGCGACTGGTAGGGCAGGGGACTCCTCCCCCCTGACATCTGAGACGATGAAGGCCCGCTGACCCCTCAAAGGGAAAGTGGGCCTTTTGTCGTAGTGATCCCTGAAGCCGGGGATTGGACACGCGCGTGAAGGCGCGGGCCCCACCTCACCCACCTGGAAGGATACCCCATGACCACGAACTTTGCCCCTCTCACCGTCGCCATCGGCGATCTGGTCCCGCATCCTGCCAATGTGCGCAGCAACGCGCCGGAAACCTATGACCCCGAGAACATCGCGCATCTGAAGGCCAGTATCGCTGTGCTGGGCCTGCTCCAGCCACTCCTCGTCCAGAAGATCGACGGCAAATACGCCGTGCTGGCCGGTGGCCGGCGGCATGCCGCGCTGAAGGAGCTGGTCGCTGACAAGGCCATCAAGGGCTTCACGGCGAAGACCAAGGTGGACTGCCGCCTTGTGCCAGAAGACTGCGACGTCACCACGGCGCTGTCGCTCGCCGAGAACGTCACCCAGGCGCCGATGAACGCCATTGACGAGTTCGAGGCTTTCGCTCGGATGATGGAGGTCGATGGCCAAACGCCCGAGACGATCGCAAGGACCTTCGGCACCACGGTGGCGGCCGTGAAAGGCCGGTTGCGTTATGGCCTGATCCACCCCGACATCCGCGCCGCGGCTCGGGGCAAGGTGATCACGCTCGACACGATGAAGGCCTTTGCTGAGCATCCAAGCCAGGAGGCGCAGCGCGAGGTCTTCGAGGCGCTCACGAAGGACGGCGGCTATCTGCAGGCCTATACCGTCCGTCAGGCCCTCAAATCCCGCGGCGTGCAGGTCAGCGACGATATCGGGGCTTTCGTGCGCGCGGACTACGAGGCGCGTGGCGGTGCCGTCGCAGCCGATCTGCTGGATGAGCATTCCGTGCTTGAGGATGCGGCTCTGGTCGAGACCATCCTGCTCGAGAAGCTCGGTGCCGCTGCCGAAGAGGCCCGTATGAGGCTGGGCTTTGCCTGGGCCGATGCGATGGTGCGCTATGATTACGCGACCATGGCCGACTACGGCCGCGTCTATCCCGGCCCGATCGAGCCGGATGAGGCTGCCCAGAAGCGCATCGATGAGATCACCGCCGAGCTTGAGAAATTGCAGCTCGAGATGGAGGATGAGGGGCTCGAGGACGGTGCCTACAACGCGCTTTACGATCGCGTGGATGCCTTGGAAGAGGAAGCCCGCGATCTGCAGGAGGCCTACAGCGCCGAGGACCTCGCGCGGTCTGGGGTGATCGCCTCGTGGCAGGGTGGGCAGATCACGCTCCATGTGGGCCTCGTCCGCCCGGAAGACACCGTCAAAGAGGAGGGCGCGCGCGGCTCCTCGGCTAGCCCGACCGGGGAGGAGGCCCCAGACGCCGGCGAAATCACCTACCCGGCCTCGCTGGCCGAGGACCTCAAGACCGAGCGGGCCATGGCCCTCGGCGCCGCGATGGCGCTGCATCCGGAGGCCACGCTCGATCTGACGCTCTTCAAGCTGGTCAGTGATGTTCTGGCCAGCGGCATGAGTGTCACGCAGGCGATCAAGATCGATGCCCGCAAGGAATACCGCAGCCATGCCAAGATGGACGAGATCGACGAGACCTCGCTCGAGCAGGTGGCGGCGGCGCATGATGCGCTTGATCTCTCGTGGCTCGATGACGCCCGCGCGCCCGCCGATCAGTTCGCGGCGTTTCGCGCGCTGGAGGCAGGGGAGAAGGCCAAGCTCGTCGCCTATGCGACCGCCAGCACGACGCAGTCCTGCTTCGCACGGGACCGCCAGCGCGACAGCCTGATGCATGACTTCGAGATCGAGATCATGCCCGACATCCGGGCGCATTGGACGCCGAATGCGGCGCTCTTCAACCGCTTCAAGAAGGCCTGGCTCCTGAAGATCCTCGGCGAGGATTTGGGCCTGGCCCAGGAGGCGGTGACGCTGGCCTCGTCGAGCAAGAAGGAGATCGTCGCCTTTTGCGACAAGCTCTTCGCCGAGCCTTTCGCCACGCTCACGGACGCGCAGCGCGCTGCCGTGGCCGCCTGGTGCCCGCCGATGATGCAGACCGCCGGTATCGCCTTTGATGAGGCGGAGCCCGCTGCGGAAACCCCGGAGCCTGACAGCGAGGTCGCGCAAGCGGCCTGAGCCATCATGCGACCCGCGCGAGGCATTCCCCGCGCGGGTCGACCCTCCCACACCCAACCGAAAGACATCCTCATGGCTATTCTCAAGTTCTCTGCGTCCGCTGTTGCGGCACAGATCGCCCATGCGCGCGCCTGCAAAACCTTCCTGCCCAACTGGAACGGGCCCATGGACAGGCCCGCCCTGATCCTCATCGTCGGCAATGGTGTGCATCTGCGCTCGAACGGCATCGATGGCACGACCACCCGTATCGTCACCACCGAGCAGGCCGATCCCTCCTTTGCCTTCGCCGACGGCATGAACCCGTTTCGGGATACCGACTGGATGCCGCAGCGCCGCATGGCGTTTCGCGATCTGACCGGCCAGTTCTACACCGACATCCTGGATGACGTGCAGGTGCTCATCGACCGGGGGCGGGGTGCGATCCGGCTGGCCACCGATGGCCATAGCATCCGTGTCTTCGTGCGCCGGGCCTCGGACTATCTCATCGGCGGGACCTACGAGGTGCCTTCAGGTCTTGGCGGCAACTTCCGGGTCATCCTCAAGGATGCCTGCGACACCTTCGCGATCGTGCAGAACTGCGGCAATTGCGAGGATTTCGACGCCATGCAGCCCTACCGCGTGCCGCTCGATGCGCTGATGGAAATCGATGACCGGAGGGCGGCGTAATGGGTTGGCTCTTCTACACCGACGGCCGCGTCCAGACCTACGCGGATGAGAAAGCGGAGATTGCTCGGCTGTGCACCTTCGAGGGCGAAAGGCGCAAGACGGAACTGGTCAAAGCCTGCAAGGTGGGTTCGACTTGGTATGCGGCGGCAAAGGTCACAAATATCGACGGCACCCCTGTCGAAGACACGACCTATGTCACCGATGCGGATGGTTCCATCACTTTCGCCGCCGTATTCCTTACCCGATACGATGAGGGCTGCTGGGGCTACAAGGACATGGAGGAAAGCGCTGGCCCGAACGAGTCGCGCGCTCCGCTCAGCCTTCTGGCGCTGCTCTCGGAATTGAGGGACCCAGAGAGCTATGCCCAGGACTGGCGCCAGCGCTGCCGGGACTGGGCGTCGATCCCGGATTACGACGAAGGTGACAAGATCAAGCTCGCAAAACCGGTGACGCTCACCGACGGCAGCACCTGCCAGATCGTCACCGCGACCCACTACAGGCGCGGGCGGCAAAAACGCCGGTGCTACCGCATCGAGGAAACCGGTGGGCTCGTGCGCCTCTCGAAAGCCTCGCTTGCGGGCTCGGAGCTGCTCAGCTCCGCGAAGGGCGCGGCAAGCCCGGTGCTGGCGGAGTTCCTAGTCACCCGGAATCGAAGTTCGGTTCATTGTCTTGAGGCAGAAGCGTTTGACGGAGGTTAGGATTTCGTCGGCTGATTTGACCCATCTGTAGGGTTTTGGATTATCGTTATGCGCATCGATGAAGGCCATGATGTCAGCCTCCAATTCAGCGACGGATCTGTGCACACCACGCTGGATTTGCTTTCGAGTGAGTTCCGCAAACCAGCGTTCGATCTGGTTCAGCCAACTGGCTGATGTCGGCGTGAAGTGCACCTGCCAATGCGGCCTGCGGGCCAACCATGCTTTCACCTTCGGCGTCTTGTGCGTGGCATAGTTGTCCATCACCAGATGCACGTCCGGCCCTTCGGGCAGGTTGCGGTCCAACTCCTTGAGGAAGTCCAGGAACTCTGTCGCGCGGTGCCGCTTGTAACACTTGCCCACGACAGCCCCGGTCGCGATGTCCAGCGCGGCAAAGAGTGATGTTGTCCCATTGCGCAGGTAGGTATGGGTGCGACGCTCTGCGACACCGGGTGCCATTGGCAAAACGGGCTGCTCGCGATCCAGCGCCTGGATTTGGGACTTTTCGTCCAAGCACAATACGATAGCCCGGTTGGGTGGCGACATATACAGTCCCACCACGTCTTGCACCTTGTCCACGAATAGCGGGTCGGTGGATAGCTTGAACGTCTCCGAGCGATGTGGCTGCAAACCAAACGCGTTCCAAATGCGACGGATGGTCGTATGCGAGTATCCCGTCTCGGCCGCCATTGACCGAATTGACCAATGGGTTGCGTCCTTCGGTGTCGTTTCCAGCGTCTGCTTGATGATCTCGGCAACCTGCGCGTCGGAAATTGTGCGCGGACGGCCCGCACGATATTCGTCCGACAAGCCTTCTATGCGATGTTCGGCAAATCGCCTACGCCATTTCCCGACTGTATGCTCGGCATGACCAAGTTCCGCCGCGACCTCTTTGCTGGTCAACCCATCTGCGCATCGCAGCACAATCCGGCACCGATCCGAAAGCGACCGCTCCGCCTTGTGCCTGCGCAACTGCGCTTCCAGAAAACTCCGCTCCTCATCGCTGAGGTCTATCGCAACTGATGCCCGTCCACGCATGCTCGCCCCCTGATTTGTCTCAAATCAATGATGGCAAATTCAGTTCCGGGTGACTAGCGGGGCGAGAATAGGTGCTGCGCCGGACAGCTCATCGACCTGCCCGGCGACAGCAGATCCTGCGTCTAATCTTGACAAGACAATGCAAATGCATTACCTATCGCAGGTAGCAAAGATCCCCATTCTTTTAGGAGACTGCCATGACAGCGCTCGCACAAGATGTCTCGAAACTCACGGATCGGTATCAGACGACCGTGCCGGCGGGTGTGCGCAAGCAGCTCAAGCTGGGCAAGGGCGACCAGATTCGCTACTGCACCGAGCCGAGTGGCAGGGTCTATATCGAGCCCGTGCGCAGCGACGAGGATGATCCCGCGCTTGGCGCCTTTCTCGATTTTGTCGAGGCCGATATCAAGGCGCATCCGGACCGCATTCGGGCGTTCGATGGGGCTTTGCATGACCGTCTTGCAGCACTGGTCGGAGACGTTGACGTCGATCTCGATGCGCCGCTATCGCTCGAGGATGAATGAGCGGCGATAGCGTGCCCGCCCAATCGCCCCTTGTCGTAAACGGATGGTCGATTTATGCGCATCCGCTCTTTCTGGATCAGCTCGAAGGGCTGATTGACGAGGTCGAGGCGCGTAAAGCACGCGATCCTAAGACCTGGCGCAAGAAAAACCCGACGAAACGGCTGGCCGCCATCTTCAAGCTGGTTACCGAGGCCATACCGGCAGATCCGGGTGCCGCCGCCTTCCGGCAAGGCGGCACATTCGGCGATCACCGCAAGCACTGGTTCCGGGCGAAATTCTTCCAGCAGTATCGGCTGTTCTACCGGTTCAACAGCGATGCGAAGGTCATCGTGGTGGCATGGGTGAACGACGACAAGACCCTGCGCGCCTATGGCAGCAAGACGGATGCCTATGCGACGTTCAAAGGGATGCTGGAAGATGGCAACCCACCTGACAATTTCGACGCGCTCTTGAAAGAAGCTGCAGCGGCAGGCAAGCGGTTCGAGAAATCCCTTGAAGCGGTGCCCGATCGGTAAGTGGGCCAGCTTGCTGTGACCCTTTGGCATTATCGTTTACGACGCCCCGCTGGAAGATGTAGCATCGGCTGATAATGCGGTTGGAGAAAGCACAATGAATGAGACGGAAAAGGATAGGCAGCACCTCGGGCTAGAGGAGCAATGCGCGCCTGACCTGACGGGGCACCGTTTCCCAATTGCTGTGCGCGTTGCAGACATGCCCGATGACCTCGGCAAGCTGCTGGATATCGGGCTCGAGGAGCATTTCCGTGGCCGCTGAAGCGAATTCTTATGACACGTGGTTTTGCGCGCAGGTGCGGGCCGCGCTGGAGGATGCACGCTCGGGAACATCTCAGGTTCAGGTGATGCAGGCCGCACAGGCATTGATTGATGCGAAGCGGCAAGTCGAACCCAAGTCCTGACCAAGCCTTGGAGGTCAGCGCGGTCTGATCCCATCACCCTGAAAAGCAAAAGTGGGCTTTTTGTCCTTTGGAACTCAGACTCTGATCCAAAGGAAAATCCCCATGTCCAAACCCAGAACGGCCAACCCGGCTCTCGCAATCTCCGAAGCCGATCTCGCCTCTGCGCTAGCGCTTATCGGCACAGAGATCCACCACCAACCCCTGCGCAGCTCAGCGCTCGCGCGCGTCATGCGCGAGACGTTTCTTGGCAGCGATGCCGGGGGCGCCTGGGACTGGCGCATAGCCTATGACATGATGCAGGCTGCGGCCATCCAGGTGCTGCTGGGTGGGGACGGCGCGGCAGGTGACATCGCCGCTGCAAAGCTCCTTGCCTCGCGGCTTCTCACGGAAACGCGCCGGTCAGAGCAGCAGATCCGGCTGCAGCAGTTTTCCACGCCGCTGCCATTTGCGGCGCTGGTCTTGCGGGCTGCGGCGATCCGCAAGGGCGAGACCGTTCTGGAGCCCTCGGCTGGCACCGGTGCCCTGGCTGCTTTCGCTGCCCAAACCGGTGCCACGGTTGTGCTCAATGAGATCGACCCCTTTCGCCAGCGCCTCCTGCGCGCGGTTTTCGGCGGCGAGGTGACGGGCCATGACGGCGAGCATATCGACGATCTGCTGCAGTCGCCGGTTCTACCCGACGTCGTGGTGATGAACCCGCCCTTCGCCTCCTCGGTCGATCGCTCCCGAGACAAGCACATCGCCGCCAAACATCTCGTCGCGGCTGCAAAGCGTCTGGCACCAGGTGGGCGCCTGGTGGCGATCATGCCGCCGGGATTCGCGCCCGAACGCGATGCCGCGCATTGGTCACGCGCCTGCGGTCTCCTGACGCCGCGCTTGGCGTTGACGATGCCGGGGCAGGTCTACCGCAAGCTCGGCACCTCTGTCGAAACCCAGCTGATGGTCTTCGACAAGGTGCAGGAGGACGGCGAAATGATCCGCGTCCCTGTGCGGGATTTGGATGAAGCCTTGGCATATGTCGATGCTGTGGCCTCAACCCGGACGGAGATGCGGCCCGTACAACAGGCAGCGGCGATCCCTAACGGGCGGCTGACCGTTCCATCCTCTGCTCCGCGCAAGACCGCCGCTGCGCCTGTCGCCGCCTCCAAGCCTCGGGCCAATGCCGTTGTCCCGCTAACTTTCACGAGCTTTGATATCCCGCGCGACAACACGCCCATCTCGGACATCTATGCGCGCTACCGTCCGCAACGGATCGAGATCGCGGGTGCGCAGGAACATCCCACCCCGCTCGTCGAGAGCATCGCCATGGCCTCGGTTGCCCCGCCCATGCCCTCAAATACGGGTCGTGATGACTTGCGCCTGCCCGCACGGTTGGTCGAGGAGGGAGATCTCTCCGAGGCGCAGCTCGAGACCATCATCATGGCGCATGATGCCCATGGGCGTGATCTGCCCGGTCGGTTTACCATCGATGACGACCAGACCAAGCTGACGCGCGCCGATGATGACCCGGATGCACGTGCCTATCGCCTTGGCTATTTCCTCGGCGACGGCACCGGTTGCGGCAAGGGGCGCGAATGCGCGGGGCTCATTCTCGTGAACTGGCTTTCCGGGCGCAGGAAGGCGATCTGGGTCTCCAAATCCGCCACGCTCATCGAGGACGCCATCCGCGACTGGACCGATCTCGGCGGCTCGCCAGCCGACATCCAGCCGCTCTCCAAATGGAAACCGGACCAGCCCGTCCCTATGGGTGACGGTATCCTCTTCGTCACCTACGCCACGCTGCGGTCCGCGGGCAAATGCGGCACCACGCGACTGAGCCAGATCCTCGACTGGATGGGCGAAGACTTTGAAGGCGTACTGGCCTTTGATGAGGCCCATGCCATGCAGAACGCGGCCGGGTCGGAGCAGGGCAGGGGGGTCAAACCCTCCCAGCAGGGCCTTGCTGGCCTCCGGCTGCAACTGGCAGCACCCCGCGCTCGCGTCTTCTACATCTCGGCCACGGGTGCCACGAGCGTCCACAACCTGGCCTATGCCGCGCGTCTCGGTCTCTGGGGGCAGGGGCCGGAATACCCCTTCCCAAGCCGCGAGAGCTTCGTTTCTGCGATGGAAGCTGGCGGTGTCGCCGCCATGGAGGTGGTCGCGCGCGATCTCAAGACGCTCGGCCTCTACACGGCCCGCGCCCTCAGCTTCGATGGCGTGGAGTATGACGTGCTCGAACACGCGCTCACCCCGGCCCAGATCGAGATCTACGACGCCTATGCGGGAGCCTTTCGCACAATCCACCACAATCTCGAAGCCGCTTTGACAGCCACCGGCGTCAACGATGCCTCGGGAGAGACCAATGCCTCGGCAGCACGCGCCTCGGCCAAGTCCCGCTTCGAGAGCACAAAGCAGCGTTTCTTCAATCATCTGCTGATGGGCATGAAGGCCCCGACCATCATCCACGCCATCGCGGACGATCTGGCGGCAGGCAAGGCTTGCGTCATCCAGGTGGTCTCGACGGGTGAGAGCCTGTTGAAGCGTCGGCTTGAGACGATGGACCCGGAGGATGAACTCGTCGAGGGTGCCTTGACGCCGCGCGATTATGTTCTGGGATACCTCGAACAGGCCTTCCCGATTCATGCGCAAAAGCTGGTCGAGATCGACGGCAACATGGTGGCGGAACCTTTGCGCGATGAAACTGGCGCGCTGGTCGTCTCGCGCGAGGCGCTTGCCCTGCGTGATGCGGCCATGATGGAGTTGATGACGCTGGCCCCGATCCCTTCGGCGCTGGATCAGATCCTCTGGGCCTTTGGCGACGAGGCAGTTGCCGAGGTCACGGGTCGATCGATCCGGCCCCTCAAGGCCGAGGATGGACATCTCTTCATCGAGAAGCGCGCCGCCAGCAGCAATTCGTCCGAGACCCAAGCCTTCATGGACGGCGAAAAGGATATCCTGATCTTCTCCGACGCGGGCGGTACGGGCCGGTCCTATCACGCGGCGCAAACGGCGAAGAACCAGAAACGGCGGCGGCACTACCTGCTGGAGCCCGGCTGGCGCGCCGATGCGGCCATCCAGGGGCTGGGCCGTACGCATCGCTCGGCCCAGGTAAGCGCGCCCTTCTTCCGGGTCTGCACCTCAGATGTGCATGGCGAAAAGCGTTTCACCTCGACTATAGCCAAGCGCCTCGACCAGCTAGGGGCCTTGACCAAGGGTCAGCGCGAGACCGGCTCGCAAGGCATGTTCCGCGAGGAGGACAATCTCGAAAGCCCGATCGCACGGGCGGCTCTGCGTGGGTATTTCGCCGATCTTGCCGCCGGGCGCGCTGAGGCGATGAGCTACGAGAGCTTCACCGACTGGACGGCCCTGCGGCTGATCGACAAGGATGGGGTGCTTCTTGAGGAGCTTCCCCCGATCCAGCGGTTTCTCAACCGGGTGCTTGCCCTGCCCATCCACATGCAGAACGCACTCTTTGCCGAGTTCATGCGCCGGATTGCTGATCAGACGGAACGTGCGCGCGCGGCGGGCACGCTCGATCTCGGCGTGGAAACCCTGCGCGGCGAAAAGATCGAACAGGTCTCCACAGAGGATCTCTGGACCTGCCCGAAATCCGGTGCGGTCACGCGGATCATCGGACTTGAGGTGACGGACCCGGTGCACGTGCTGTCGGCGGATGACGCGCTGTCGCGCAATCCCGACAAGCTGCCCATGGTCAACCGCGCTTCCGGCCGCGCGGCGCTGATCTCGGCGCGGCCCATGCAGATGTATGACGAGGATATCGTCACACTGATGCGCAAGGCCGTGCGGCCCAACGGGTTCAGCTACCTCGAGGAGACGCGGTTCGCGTCCTCTGCCTGGGAAGACATCGGCAAGCCCGAGTTTGCAGGACTTTGGGATGCCGAGGCTGCATCCCTGCCAAAAACCACCACGACCAAGCTTTACCTGCTGACTGGGCTGCTGCTGCCGATCTGGAAGGACATTCCGACCACCAATGAGCGTATCTACCGCGTCACGCCGGACGGGGCGACCGCCATGATCGGGCGCACGCTGAGCGAGGAAGGGGCGGCCGCGCTGCGCGCCCGCTTCCTCGTCTCCAACCCGCAAACGCCGCAGGAGATGTTGACCGCCGCCCTAGGCACCACCGCACCTGTCGATCTGGGCCGGGGTCTGACCCTGACCCGTCGCCGGGTCGCAGGCGAGATGCGCCTTGAGCTTGGCGGTGCGGATCGGGGCATGATCGACGGCCTCAAGGCGCTCGGCTGCTTCACCGAGATCATCGCCTTCCAGCTGCGGGTGTTCCTGCCGCAGGGGGACGGGATCGACACGGGCCGCATTCTGGCCCGGATCGTTGGGCAGGGAGCCACTAGAGCTGCAGAACAAGCCGCCTGAAAAGTCAAAGAGGGCTTTGGGCCGGGCGTCGCGGATCGGGGTTTGCCCGGTCTGCGCTTTCCGGGCGCGCGCTGACCTATGCCAAGCCCGGCCCCCCAACTTCAGACGAGAGGACAGACCCATGACCAATCCCCAGATCGACTATGCCGCGATGGCGGCTCAGTGGCGTGCAGAGCGCGAAACCACATTGAAGGCATCCCGAACGGAGCTGCTCGCGCAACTACGTGCGCTCGGCATCAGCGAGGTCACTGCCGAATACGAAGGCTATGGCGACTCCGGCAATGTCGAGGATGTGACGGTGCAGCCTGCAGAGGTCCAACTGCCGGAGGCGCTTGCCACAGAGGTTGGCGACTTCGCCTGGTCGCTCGCCTATCACCATCACCCGGGGTTCGAAAACAACGAGGGCGGCTACGGCACGCTGACCTGGGACATAGCACTAGACAGCATTATCCTCGATCACGCGGACCGCTATGTCGAATGCTCGCACAGCTATGACGAGGGGCTTTGAGATGGCCCATCCGCTTCATCATGCTGAAAGCTCTGCCCGGAAATTCGGCGGGGTGCCGTCTGACTATCAGTCCATACATGACTGGTTCGATGCCTCGAAAGAGCACCTCGCGCTCTTTACGCACCGAGCCATGCGTCACCATGCCCAAGGGCTGTATGAGGCCGAACGTGTCTTCGGCCTGTCCCTGACCAATAGAGCAGGTCGGGACATTCCCGTGCGCTGGATCGGCGAGCAGCATATCCGTGAAGACTGCCAGGGCCGCATTCCGAGCATGGCGGACTGGCTGCGACGGATCCAGCCTGAGCCATGGATGGCAAATGGCCACATCGACCGGCATGTCGGCAATGAGCCCTGCGGCGACCCAAGGGTTGCCTGGGCCTCCGAGGTCGCCGCCGGAAGAACGGTTCTTGGCCTGAAGGATTGGATGGCGTCGCGCGCGACGCAAGCCACGCAAAGCGCCTGACAGCTCTTGGCCGTTAGCCAAACGAATACTGCATGGAAGCCCGGTTGGAAGATCGGGCTTCTTGCGTCGTTTCCCCACCATTCTTCTTGAGGAGGATCGCATGACACTCGAAGACATCAAGGCGGCCGTCGATGCCGGCCAGACCGTGCATTGGGCCAATACCGGCTACGTTGTCCACAAGGACCGGCTTGGGCAGTACCTGATCACCTATGTGCCGAACGGCAGCTGCATCGGTCTGACCGACCGGGAAGGGCAACGGTTGAACGGCAAAGAGGCGGAGTTCTTCATCGCGCGGTCGGAGGATAGCGTTGAAAATTCGGGCAGCCAATCAAGACCAGACGGGCAGGGGAGGGGCGTAGCACCCGGAGGCGCGGGGGCCTTCCCACTCGGACGGCAGCTCTGACCCGTGGGCGGGGCTGAAAGGAAAGCAGGCTTTCTGATTTGTGATCCCTCAAGGGGTCGAGAAAGCAATCCCGGATGCGCTGGCAAGAACGTCAGGCACCGAACAATCTGAAAAGGAACCATCCCATGTTCGCAGGAACCCTCACCCGCAATGTCGAGACCGCAGCCGCCGAATACACCGGCATGATTCATTCGACGCGCTTTGACATCGCCATCCAGCTTGAAACCCGCCCGAAGATGTCCGCGCGCAGCCCGGATTACGGTAAGCGGTGCGCCGGTCACACGGGCTTGGGATAGTTCCAGGGAAGCAACTTGTTGATGTCGTTTTGTTTGTGTCCGCCAGCGATGGCTGTCAGGACAGTGGACAGATAGCCATGGGGCTCGATCCCGTTGAGTTTACA
>NZ_JBIQWA010000008.1:0-210760 GCF_046591575.1 Marivita sp. S0852 | reverse complement strand
AATTCCCTCGCCGCGATGTTCAGGATGCCGTGGACATGCGGGAGGTATGATCGCCAGACTTCGATGCGGAATGTGTCTTCGGCGTCTCGGATGAGGGTGATCTGTGCGTAGTCGAAGACTGTCCGCTTGGCGCTGCCTGCTGGGATGCGGGACAGGTCGAGGGGGCATCCGACCGAGAGCAGGTCTGCGGCGGAGGGGCCTGTGAGTTCGATGGTCACTTCGCGGTCCGAGATCACCACGAGGCTGTGGGCGGTGTCGTCGCGCAGGGCATCAAAGGCCGATACGATGGCCTGCTGGTCCTCTTCGGCGGCGTGCAGCAGCCATTCATCGGGGCCGATGCAATAGGCGGCGCGGGTGTCCTTGCGGCTGCCCTGCCCGATCTTGCCGGGCAGGTCGAGCCCGAAAGCCGCCGAGGCTTTGGCCAGGTCGGCCGGCGCAATGCGCAGATTAAAGCGGGCCACGGGTGGCAGGATGGTCACCGATACGGTGTCGAAAGATGTTACCGGAGCATTCATGGGTTTGCCCTCCTCACTCGACCTTGAGGCGGTCGCCCGCCGGGTCATAAAACACGGTTGAGGTGACTTTGGCCGGAACGGCCTCACCATTTTCGGTGGGGATGTGCAGCGTGTCATCCATGCGGTCGAACCCGCCTTCGACCACCGCCATCGCAATGGACCGGCCCAGAGCCTCTGACCAGTAAGACGAGGTCACATGCCCGATCATCTTCATCGGCTTGGCCTGTTTCGGGTCGTCCACAATCTGTGCGCCTTCGACCAGCACGGTTTTGGGGTCGTCTGTCAGAAGACCAACCAGCTGCTTGCGGTTCGGGGCCACGATATCGGGGCGATCAAGCGACCGCTTGCCCACAAAGTCGAGCTTTTTCTTGCCAATCGCCCAGCCGATGCCCGCATCCTGCGGGGTGACCGTGCCATCAGTGTCCTGACCGACAATGATAAAGCCTTTTTCGGCGCGCAACACGTGCATGGTTTCGGTGCCATAGGGGCAGATGTCGTATTGCTGACCGGCCTCCCACAGCTTTTCCCAAAGTTCTTTACCGTGACGCGCAGGCACGTTGATTTCAAAGCCCAGCTCGCCGGTAAAGCTGATCCGGAAGAGCCGCGACGGGAAGCCCGCGACGGTACATTCGCGCACCGACATATGCGGGAACGCTTCGCCGGACATATCAATGCCCTCGACAAACGGCGCCAGCAGCTTGCGTGCGTTTGGACCGTTGAGCGCGATGGTGGCCCATTCCTCGGTGGTGGAGGTCAGCCAGACCTTGAGGTCAGGCCATTCGGTCTGCAGGTAATCCTCCATCATGTTCAGCACCCGGGGTGCCCCGCCCGTCGTCGTGGTGACATGGAACAGGTCATCGCGCATCCGGCCAATGACGCCGTCGTCACGGATGAACCCGTCCTCGCCCAACAGCAGGCCATAGCGCGCGCGGCCCACACCCAGCTTGGTCCAGGGGTTGGTATACATGCGGTTCATGAACTCGGTCGCATCGGGGCCAGAGACCTCGATCTTGCCCAGGGTAGAGGCGTCAAAGATACCGAGGCTCTCGCGCGTCGCCTTGCATTCGCGCGCCACCGCCTTGTGCATATCCTCGCCCGCCTTGGGGAAGTACCAGGCCCGCCGCCACAGCGCGACCGGTTCGAACTCGGCCCCATGCTCTTCGGCCCAGGCATCGATGGGCGTTTTGCGCGTCACCTCAAAATGCGCCCCCTTGTGATAGCCGCAGAACGCGCCAAAGGTGGTGGGCGTATAAGGCGGACGGAACGTGGTCAGACCCACCTGCGGGGCGTCCTTGCCCAACGCATCGGCGGCAATGGTCAGCCCGTTCATGTTCGACAGCTTGCCCTGATCGGTCGCCATGCCGTTGGTGGTGTAGCGCTTGACATGTTCGATGGATTTCATGCCCTCGCGCACGGCCAGACGGATATCCTTGGCGGTCACATCGTTCTGGAAGTCGACAAAGGCCTTGGCCTTGCCGGGGCTGCGATCGGTCGGCAGTTCCTTCTGGGTGATGCCGGTGCCGGTGCGGTCATCGGCCACCTCATAGGTCGCAGCACCCGCTGTGCCACCCAGCGATGCAACCGCGTCGGCCCCGGCCTTGGTGCCGTCTTCCAGTGCGGCGGCGATACCCCAAAGCCCGCGACCCGCACCTGCAATGTGCACATCCTCGGTCTTGTGACCGGGCAGATAGGCCTTGGCCTCGGCGTCCCAGTCCAGCGATCCCTTGGTGTGCGAGAAGAGATGCAGCGACGGTGTCCAGCCGCCACACACCAGTACGGCGTCACAGAACAACAGATGAGCAGACCCGACCTTGCCGTTGCGCACCGGGTTCACCCGCAGCGCACTGACCCGCAGGCGGCCCTTGGTGCCGGTGGCGGTGTAGCCAAGATAGGTCTTGATGCCGCGGTCCTTGGCTGCGTCCTGCAAGGCCTGGGGCACATCGTCCCGCGTGTCGACAATCGCCACAACCTTTGCGCCCGCATCGGCCATATCAAACGCGCTGTACCAGGCGCTGTCATGGCTGGTCAGAACGACGGGTTTCTTGCCCACCAACACGCCAAAGCGGTTGAGGAAGGTCTGCGCGGCCCCCGCCATCAGGATGCCGGGTGTGTCATTGCCGTCAAACACCATCGGGCGTTCGATCGCACCCTGCGCCAGAACCACCTCTTTGGCGCGCACCCGCCACATCCGTTCGCGCGGCGCGCCTTCGGGCACATCCGCCATGTGGTCGGTCAGCTTTTGCACCAGACCGATCATGTTCTGGTGGTAATACCCCATCGCCGTGGTCCGCGTCATGCGGGTGACATTGGCCATCCGATCCAGTTCGGCCAAAGCCCCGTCCAGCCAGTCCCATGCGGGCTGGCCGTCGATCGACACCGATGGTTCGGACAGAAGCGTGCCGCCCATTTCCGGGTTTTCATCAACCAGAACAACCTTGGACCCGGCACGCCCGGCCGCCAGAGCCGCCGCAATGCCAGACGGGCCAGAGCCCACAACCAGCACATCGCAATGCAGATACCGGCTGGCATAGGTGTCGGGGTCAACATGGGTGGGGGCTTTGCCCAGGCCCGCCGCCTTGCGGATCAGCGGCTCGTAGACACTGTCCCAAAAGCTGCGCGGCCACATGAAGGTCTTGTAATAAAACCCGGCCGAGAACAACATATAAAGCCGGTCATTGATCGCGCCCAGATCGAACTTGAGGCTGGGCCATTTGTTCTGGCTCTCGGTTTTGAGGCCGGGATAAATCTCTTGCATCGTGGCGCGGGTGTTCGGCTCGAACCGGCCCCGCCCCCGGGTTGTCCCGATCAGCGCGTTGGGCTCTTCCGAACTGGCCGTGACCACGCCGCGCGGGCGGTGATACTTAAAGCTGCGCCCCATGAGGTGCACCCCATTGGCCAGCAAGGCCGAGGCCACGGTGTCGCCCTCGAACCCCTGATAGGTCTGGTCGTCAAAGCTGAACTTGACAGGCTTGTCCGTGTTCACACGGCCCCGGCCTTTTACGCGATACTCGGTCATTCTGCGGCCTCCAGTTCGGTCATGTCAGGACGGGACTCACCGGCCTTGTAGGTGGTCAGGAAACGGTCGCTGACCGTGTCGCGCAGCGCGTTGAAAAACCGCCCGCAGCCGTTGATGTGACGCCAGCGTTCGGCATGCACTCCTTTGACATTGGTGCGGATGAACAGAAAATCGCGCCATTCTTCGTCGCTCAGTTTCGACGGATCGGCAGGGCGGCTGATATGGGCTTCACCGGCATAGGCAAATTCCAGTTCGGGAAGCGTATCGTCGCAATAGGGGCAATGAATCAAAAGCATCGGTGGTCCTCCCTTAATGTGCCACAGCGGCAGCAGCGGCTTCGTCGATCAGACGGCCGGTGGTAAAGCGTTCAAGCGTAAACGGCGCGTTGACCGGGTGCGGCTCGTCCTTGGCCACGGTCCAGGCCAGCGTATGCGCCGCCCCCGGTGTCGCCTTGAACCCGCCCGTGCCCCAGCCGCAGTTGACGTACAGACCCTTGACCGGGGTCTTGCCCAGAATGGCCGACCGGTCCGGCGTCACATCCACGATGCCACCCCATTTGCGCAGCATCCGCATGCGGTTGAAGATCGGGAACACCTCGCAAATCGCCGAGACCGTGTGTTCGATCAACGGCAGGCCGCCGCGCTGCGAATAGCTGGTATACTGGTCGGTGCCCGACCCGATGACCAATTCGCCCTTGTCGGACTGGCTGATATAGGCATGCACGGTGTTGGACATCACAACGCAGGGGAAAACCGGCTTGATCGGCTCGGACACCAACGCCTGCAGCGGATAGCTTTCCAGCGGCATCCGCACGCCCGCACTGTCCATGACAACCGATGTGTGACCAGCAGCCGAGACCGCAACTTTCTTGGCCTTGATGAACCCCTTGGCCGTATCAACACCCTCAACCGACCCATCGGCACCGCGCCGGATCGCGATCACCGGGCAGTTCTGGATGATGTCCACGCCCCGCTTGGCCGCCGCACGGGCATAGCCCCAGGCCACCGCGTCATGCCGCGCGGTCCCGGCGCGCTTTTGCAGCGCAGCCCCCATCACCGGATAGCGCGCATCCGGCGAGATGTTCAGCGGCGGGCAGAATTCCTTGGCCTGTTTCGGCGTCAGCCACTGGTTGTCCACCCCGTTCAGGCGGTTGGCGTGAATGTGGCGCTGGAAGCTCTGCACATCATGCACATTATGCGCCAGCATCATCACGCCGCGCTTGGAATACATCACGTTGTAGTTCAGTTCGGTCGACAGATTGTCCCACAGATCCAGCGCGTGATCATAAAGCTTGGCGCTTTCGTCATAAAGATAGTTCGACCGGATAATCGTCGTGTTGCGCCCGGTGTTGCCACCGCCCAGCCAGCCCTTCTCGATCACCGCAACATTGGTGATGCCATGTTCCTTGGCCAGATAATACGCAGCCCCCAGACCATGACCGCCCGCGCCGACAATGATCACATCATATTCGTCTTTGGGCTGTTTGTCGGGCCATTGCTCGGGCCAGTTCTTGTGGCCGGACAAAGCATTCTTGAGAAGCGACATCGCAGAGAAATGGGTCATGAGGCTGTCTTTCTGAGCGGGAAAATACCAGGATCGAAACACCCTACACAGGTCTCAGCTCCAGCACTGTATATCCCCGCCAGACTCGCGTTATATTCACGCCATGACACACCTCAACACCAACCACAAACCACGCCTCCGCGTCGGGTTCATCCTCACCAAAAAGTTCACCCTATGCGCATTCGCCAACTTCCTAGACGTCCTAAGACTCGCTTCAGACGAAGGCGACAGATCAAGACCTATACTGTGCAAATGGAAGGGTCTTGGAGACATAGCCTACGAGGTAGAGCCAGCTTGACCTGCATCGCCTTTCGGAGATCCAAAATGGAAACACGCCACGCCCCTTTACAGGCCTTTCTTGATGCCCTCGGGGATGCCTATTTCGCGCGCACAAGAGATGCGGCCGCCATCGTCTCTTTGCATAAGATCTTTGCAGATCTGGAAAGCGTAGAGCATCCAGCCCTTGCAACGGGCCGCAGATTGCCGATCTGCGGTGTTCTGGACGACCTGAAGCCGTCGTCACAGGCCAAGGATGAGCATGATCTGCAGCATGTTATGACGCGGTTTTTAGCGCTTGAGCCGACTTTGGTTTGGCAAAGGCGGCAAGGCGATTGGACCGGGGCCAGTGAGAATTTTGGCGAAAATCATGCCAATACGATCATTGTGGGGCCCGGGGGATTGGAACAGCGCACAGATGTTTGGCTGGGTGTTTCATTGTTGGCACCACATGTGCTTTACCCCGATCATCGGCATACGCCGGAAGAAACCTATCTGGTGATGACACAGGGCGGGTTTAGACAGGGCCGCAACCCGTGGGTGGATGTGACGAGGGGTGAAACCTTTTACAATCCCCACAATATCCTTCATTCAATGCGCTCCGGGGATCACCCCTTGCTGGTCTTTTGGGCGCTGCGAGAGAAAAGCGAGGCGGACGCATTGGTTTGAATGCCAATGAAAAAGGCAGGCTTTGGCAGCCTGCCTTTCCAGGGTGTGATTGGAGATGCGCGGATCAGGCGGTAACGACGCGCTTATCCTGACCGAATGTCACAACGCTCACTCCGACATAAAGCGCGGTTGATACGGCGCATCCGACCAGAGGCCCGACAACCCAGCCCGCATCGCCCCAGACCAAAAGATAGCCTGACGTGCAGAATCCTCCGATCATGGCAGCCAAGGCACCGTAAGCGTTGCCGCGCCAGAAGGCCGAGACAAAGATCGGTCCAACAAGGGCGGCGAGCAACGTCCCCGTGCCCAGAATACCCAACCAGGACAGGAAAAACGGTGGCGCGTAGATCATCATCAGCAGGCCGATCAGGCCGAACACCACAACCGCCATCCGGTTGATAAACAATGTCGTCTTCGGATTTTCGTGGCCTGGGAAAAGCGCTCTGCGCAGATCGTGTGATGCGGCCGATGCCACCGTGTGCAACAGCGAGTTTGCCGTGGACTGCATCGCAAAGAGGATGCACAGCGTGATGAAACCGCCCAAAACGGGATGTAGGAACGTCTCAAGGTAAACCGGCATGGCCTGATCCGCCTCGGCAAGCTCTGGCATCTTCAACCGCATGTAGAGGCCGACAATCGGGATCAGCGATAGAATACAGGCAAACGGCGCAACATAGAGCGCGACGGTCGAGAACTTTACGTCCGCGCGGAATGCCAGGAACCGGACAGCCATATAGGGCAGAACAGCCGAGAACATGAAGGCATAAGGCAAGACAAGATAGACAGCCCCTTTGGCCTGACCATACGGATCAGAGGTCACAGGGTTTACAAGATTGGGATCAACTTCGTTCAGTTGCGCAATCATTTGTGTCAGGGGAATATCACTGAACATCTGGATACAGACGATCAGCGCTGCAATCAGCATACCCATCAACATCAGGGTGTCGGTCCAGGCAACGGCTGTCAGCCCTCCCAAAACCGTATACAAGATGATGATAGAGATCATCACAGTGGCACCCCAGACCTGCGGCAAGTCAAGCCAACCCGCGGCCAGGATACCGACCGCCTTGATCTGGCTGGTGAGAAACACCAGCAGAAGCACGATTGTCACAAGCGCGGCGACACCCTGAACCAGCCTGGACAGACCACCGGTACCATGCAGATTGGCGGCGTATTCCGGAATCGTGTTACTGCCCATGTCGGCGGCACGGCGCGACAGGAACTTGGCAAAGAACAAAACGGCAATCACCATCGCGGGGGCAAACATGAAATTGCCCAGAATTTCGATCGCGCCGAATTCATACGCAACACCCGGCGAGCCCATGAAGCCCCAGCCGGAATAACCGGTCGCCACAATTGTCGCGGCACCGACAAATGGGCCAAGCGACCGACCGGCAACCAGAAAGCCGCTTTCATCATCATTGTTGGAATGTACGACTTTGCTTGATTTCCAACCCAGCCAGATCAGCGCGACAAAGGACGCGGCCATGATCAGCCAGTTGATCCATGGAATACTGTCCATGATATCCTCCTCCGAAAATGTAGATGCGGCGCCGTTTGTCTTCCGGCGCGTGTGATTGGGATCAGTCTTTGTCGCGCACGCGATCCAAAACCCATGCAACAAGCGCGACGGCGATGGTGGCGATGCTCAGAATGACGAACCAATCAAGGACCCAGGAATTCAAAAACATGCGCTCCTCCTGATTTTGATGTTTCCGGATGTAGAAACGCCCCGGCGATGTGACGGCCGGGGCGTTTTGGATGGATCGGGTTCACTTCGATCCTGATTTGACGATCAAGTGATCGGGCCCGTATGGGAAGCCGGTGATGTTCCGGTTGCCATCATCCTCGATGACGAGGATGTCGTGTTCGCGGTAGCCGCCTGCGCCGGGCATGTTTTCCGGAATGGTGATCATTGGCTCCATCGAAACAACCATGCCTTTTTCCAGAACTGTCTCGCAGTCTTCACGCAGCTCAAGACCAGCTTCGCGGCCATAGTAGTGGCACAGAACACCAAAGGAATGGCCATAGCCAAAGCTGCGGTATTGCAGCAGATCAGCTTCCTGATAGATCTCATTCAGCTCTTTCGCGATGTCAGAACATTTTGCGCCTGGCACCAGCAATTCCTTGCCGCGATCATGCACTTTGCAGTTCAGTTCCCACATCTTGATGTGTTCGTCGCTGGCGCTCTCGGCAAACAAGGTCCGCTCAAGCGCGACATAATACCCTGCAACCATCGGGAAGCAGTTCAGCGACAGGATATCACCATGCTCGATCTTGCGGCTGGTGACGGGGTTGTGCGCGCCATCGGTGTTCACACCGGACTGGAACCAGGTCCATGTATCCAGCAGCTCGCCATCGGGCCAAACCTTGGCAATTTCGCGGACCATCGTGCCGGTCGAGTGCAGGGCCACTTCGTGCTCTGGCACGCCAACGGCGATTGCCTCGACACAGGCGGCGCCGCCGATGTCGGCAATGCGCGTCATCTTTTCGATATGCGCAATCTCTTCGGCGGATTTGATCATGCGCAGACGCATCGACGCTTCGGCAATGTCAACGAATTCAATGTTGGGGAATTCGGACTTCAGCAGGTTCAGCGTGTCAATCGTGATGTGATCGAATTCAATGCCCAAACGCTTTACGCCGCCGGTAAGTGTGCGGATGGCATGAAAATAATTGTCTTTCTGCCAATCTGTGTAAGTGACGTTCTTACCACCAAAAGTACGGCGCCACGGCTGGCCGCCATCAATGCCGGCACTGATGGACGTCGCAATGTTGTGGTCAACAAGGAAACCGTAACGGCGGCCGAACTGGCAATAGAGGAAATCCGAATAGTAGTTCACGCAGTGGTAGCTGGTGAAGAGTGCAGCATCGATGCTTTCCTTCGCCATATGGGCGCGGATATCATCCAGACGGCGCTGCATTTCAGCATCCGAGAAAGTGCCCGGTGCTTTTTCGCCGTTACCGACGTAATTTTGTAGACGTTCGCGTTCCATGAAATCCTCCAATTCGTGATAAGAGCTCGCACGACTCTTTATGCCCCCTTAACAGCGCCAGTTGCGTGATTCCGTCAAACGATGTTATCTCAGAGTAGCATTAGTTTTTTTCAACCAGAGGCGATATCATGGCGTTACCACCCTTAAACGCACTGCGTGCCTTTGAAGCGGTGGCGCGATTGGGGTCTTTCAAGGCGGCTGCCGATGCGCTTTTCGTCACGCAATCGGCGATCAGCCATCAAGTCCGCAACTTTGAATCCTGGCTTGGCGCGCCTTTGTTTCAGCGCGAAGGCAATCGGGCAACTTTGTTGCCGCACGGGGTGGAACTGGCCAATTCATTGACCGTTTCGCTGGCTGAAATCGACGCGGCCTGTCATCGCGCGCGATCTGACAACAGCCGTCAACCCTTGGTCATCGCTGCCATTCCATCGGTTGCCATGTGCTGGCTAATCCCGCGTCTGGCGTCCTTTCAGGAGGCGCATCCAGGGGTTGAGACACGCATCGTTTATGCCATCCACGGCTATGAAATTGACTTTTCCGATGTTCACCTGGCCTTTAGTTTTTTGCCCGAAATGCCCAAGGGGCCATCTATTGAGGCCAGCCTTTTCCTGCGGGGGGATAGTATCCCGGTGTGCAGTCCAACTTTGCTGGCGCGCCGTGGCAAGTCTGTCGATGATCCCGGCGATCTCAAGGAACTTGGATTGCTGCATGATGGCGACAAGACAGGATGGCGCCACTGGTTTGATCACAGCGGCGAAGCCGATCCTGGCCCGCTTCCCGGCACGAGTTTTGAAGACTTCAACCTGCTACGCGCGGCTGTGTTGTCTGCTCAGGGCGTCGCCCTTTGTCCCGTCGCCATGATCGAGGCAGATCTTGAGACCGGTGCGCTGGTCAGCCTATCGGACAATCCGATGGCCTACGGGTCGGATTATTTCCTGATCACGTCAAAACGCGCACCGGTGGCATTGCAGGCCCAGATCAAGGTTTTCTCGGACTGGGCCATGTCAGAACGGTGAAACCGCGTCCGGTCTAATCGGTGTCTTCGACGTCTGAAATCCAGGTGCCTGCCGCCACGCCACGCGGGAACCCAAGTGGACCAATGGCCAGCAACGCAACCTGTTGCAGATCCTCATATGGAATGCCCTCGGCCAGACCGCGGCGGGCGTGTGAATGAACCGCCCCTTCCGAAGCCGCCCCGATGGACAGCGCAAGTTTGACCAAACGCCGTTCCCGATCTGTCAGGCCCCCTGCATTTGCCGTTGCTTCGCCAAGATCGGAATAGGCGGACCAGACGGATGGATATTTCTCGGCCAGATCACCGGCCGCGCCGGGTAGGTTTTTGCTCATGTTTGAGGTCCTTTATGTGATATCTGCGTCGGACCATGCCACATTATGTGCGACATGGCGATTAAGAGCGCCGGGTTTTTAACCACCCAACACTGACATATGTCGCGCAACCGCTGGGATCGCCATTTTGCCCGCGTCGAATTGATGGCGTTCCGGTTTGGCTTGCAAGGCAATCCGGATGGCCTCAACAGTCGCGTCTTCGGAGTGGCGCAAGGGCGCACGCAGATCGACAGAGCCGTCGTCTCCCATACAGGTATAAAGCCGCCCGGTGCAGCTTACGCGGACACGATTGCACAGCGCACAGAAATTGCAGGACATCGGCTGGATAAAGCCAAGCAGACCGCCGGTTTGCGCCACATACATAAACCGTGCCGGCCCCCCCGTACTGCGATGATGCGGCTTAAGCGTCCAGCGTTGGGCCAGATCGTGTTGCAGATCACGCAATGACAGCGCTGTGTCATCGCGGTTTTGGCCGGTTTCGCCCAGCGGCATCTCTTCGATCAATGTCAGATCCATGTCACGGGCATGGGCAAAGCGGATCAGGTCATCCACTTCGTCCTCGAACGCACCGCGACTGGCGACGGCATTGAGTTTCACCTTGAGCCCGACCGCAAGGGCCGCATCGATCCCGTCTAGAACATTGGAAATGTCACCAAGCCGCGTCACTGCGCGATAGCGGGCCGGATCAAGCGTATCAAGCGACACATTCACCCGTCGCACCCCGCACTGCGCCAACGCCTCGGCATGGCGAGCCAATTGTGTGCCGTTCGTCGTCAGGGTCAGTTCATCCAGCGCACCCGTTCGCAAATGGCGCGACAGATCGTGGAAAAGGTCAATAACATCCCGCCGCACAAGCGGTTCGCCCCCGGTCAGGCGTAGTTTGCGCACGCCGTGACGGATAAAGACATCACTCAGCCGCGACAATTCCTCAAGGCTCAGCACATCGCGCTTGGGCAGAAACACCATTTTTTCAGCCATGCAATAGGTACAGCGCAGGTCGCACCGGTCAGTGACGGACAGGCGCAGATAGCTGACGCGGCGTCCAAAACTGTCAACAAGCTGCGATTTCAGCGTTGATGCATCAAGCGGCATGGCTTTGCTCCGTTTGTGCCAATATCCAGTTCAGAACCACATCGCGATCCATGGGCAAATCACAGGCGATGCCATCACCGAACTTAGCCCATGCCTCTGCAAAGGTCGGTCGCACTGCCGTCAGAACAGGTATGCCAAGGGTGATGGCGCTGCCAATCAGATCGCGAAACCCGCGCCCTTCGCTTTCGCCTTTGCCAAATCGATTGAGAATTAGAAGATCCGCACCCTGGTCAAGTTCGCGTGCGATGAAAGCAGAACATTCGGCAAGCGCACCCGGATGCAAGCGACAGCCATGCGATTCGTTGCCCAAAGGTTGCGAAATGCGGAACGTGCGGTTTGAATGCAGCGTCGTGAGATCCATGTCAGCGCAATGGCATGCGCCGAAGGCCATACCACGGCTTTGCAATGCGCCGCGCACCCGCAGCCCGCGTTGGGCGGTGTATTGTGCGATGTCGGCCAGAAAACCGTCAATATCGGCGCTTTCAAAAGAAACGGCGGCAAGCGGGAAATAGGTCATTCATCTGGTTCCATTTAACAGAAAGACTGCCACTGCACGGACATGCCACAGGCAATTTCGTCGCAATCGGCGGGCACAATGGCCAAACCGTCTGCTGCGCTCAGCGGAAGCAATGTTGCGGAAACACTGTTGCCCAGACGGGTCAGAACAGGCCGGCCAAGATCGTCATATGCCGTCACACAAACTGGAAAAACCTCGGCACGTCCGGGCTTGCGGGTCCAGTCGAACCCGGCAATCCCGGTGTCGGGCGCGAATTTGCCTGACGGCGTTCCCGTCAGGTGCGCAAGTTGGGGCAACAAAAACAGATGAAACCCGACATGTGCTGCAAACGGGTTGCCCGGCAATCCGGTAAAGGCTGCCTGCCCCAATCTGCCAAACATCACCGGTTTTCCCGGTTTCAATGCAACGCGCCAGCCGTGCAGATCACCTCCGGCGGCGATCAATGCGTCGCGTATGTGATCCTTGCCGCCCATCGACACCGCGCCGGTTGTGACAATCAGATCAACCCGGTTGCATACCGTGCTCAGGGCCATCTGCGTTGCAGATGCATCGTCAGGAAGAATACCCATATCAACCACCTCGGCACCGGCTTGTGTCAACAAGGCGCGCAGCAACGGGCGGTTGGCATCCGGAATTTGTCCGGGCTGAAGAGATCCGGTTTTGACCTCATCTCCGGTCGAAAACACAGCCACACGCGGACGGCGCATGACCGCTATGGTGCTGATGCCATTGGCCGCCAGCAATCCGATGTGATGCGGGGCAAGCACAGTCCGTGCCGCGATGATCTGTTGATCCTCTGTCTGATCGCTGCCGTGGCGGCGGATGTTGGTGCCCTTAGCCGGAATAGTGTTCACATGAACTTTGTGGGTCTTGTCGATACAGGCTTCGATCATCACAACGGTATCCGCGCCTTTCGGCACAGGGGCACCGGTGAAGATGCGGAGCGCGGTGCCTTTGGGAAGGCCACGCGGAGCATCCCCGGCCGCAACAGTGCCCGAGATCGGAAGACAGCAGCGCCCTTCAAGATCAGAGTGACAAAACGCAAATCCATCCATTGCGGCATTGTCAAAAAACGGCATCGCATGGGGGGCAAAAACAGCTTCAGCCGAAACCCGGCCTAACGCATCATCAATCGCAAGGTGTTCGGTGTCACAAAGTGGCGTGACCTGACGCCGCGCACACGCGATTGCGTCGGGTATGCTCAGAAGATCACCAAGTGCTGCGACGCTGTCACAATCACAGCCGCCAATAGTGCGATCCATATGCATGAGGCACATCCCTTCTTGCGTGATCAAACTTTGTGGAAAACGCGCAGGCGATCGGAAATTCCGGTCGCCTGCACAGGTTTCGTGCTTACATCGCAGCGTCAGCGGCGTTCTTCATGAGGTAGTCCATGACCAACGCGGCTTCGTCTTCATCAAGCCCAGCCCTTGGGAACATTGACGGGGTGATGCCCTTCCACTGTTGCTGGGTGAAGTGGGTCACTTCACGCGGCGCGTGGCAGACGGTGCAACGCTCAAAGTAGATCTTCTCACCCGGCCCCATATCCGCATAGAGCTTTTCGGTCAGTTCATAAAGACGGTCGACCCCGATCTTGTCATAGTCGATGGCTGCATATTCGTAATCCTCAAGGATCTCGGGCTTCTCATAAGCCAGGTTCGGACCTTCCGGATCTTCACATTTGCGCATCGAACACAGCGTGGTGTTGGCGGTGGTCGCCTGTGCCACACCCGAGGACCGTTGAGTCGAGGTCAGGAAGTTGACCAGACCAGAGTTACACCGCCCTTTGCTGTCAAGCTGTGGCCATGCGCCCTCATAGATCGACACCACGCCTTTCATGATTTCGTCGCTGACAACAGCGCCTGCAATCACGGTGCCACGGTCGTTATACAGCTCGACCAGATCACCATCTTCGATCCCGCGCTCTGCGGCATCCTCGGTGTTGATCCGAACCGGCTCACGCCCCTGCACCTTGTAAAGGTTGCGCAGGTTTTCCGATTGGTCCATCTGGCTGTGCAGACGGAACCACGGGTGCGGCGATACGACGTGCAGCTGGCCTTCCTTGGCGTTGCCAAGATACTCGTGCTTCTCCATCCACATCGGCATGCCAGGCATGTCTTCGATGTCCAGTTTGGCGAAATCTTCGCAGAACATCTCGATCTTGCCGGATGTGGTGTGCAACGGTGCGCCTTCTGGATCATTGTAGAACTCGCCGTGACGGGTCCACTTGCGAGCCTCGTCGGGCACCTCCTGACGGGCAAAGCCTTTTTCCCAGAACTCCTCGAACGGAGTGTGTTTGGATGCACTGGATTTCTCGTAGGCCATACGGATGTGGTACATCTTATCTTCACCATCGGTGAACTGTGCCCAAAGACCCAAGGTATCAGCCAGCCCTTCGAAAATCTCGTAATCGGGGAGGCTTTCGCCAACCGGTTCGATTACCTTTTTCATCGCATAGACCTTGTCGTTGGAATAGGTTCCGCCAGAGCTGATATCGTCTTGTTCCAGGGTCGACGCTGCAGGCATGACGATGTCGCACCACCGGGTTGCGGCTGTCCACCAGACGTCCACGCTGACCACGGTTTCCACCTTTTCCAACGCTTTGATCAGACGGTTGGTGTCTTGCTGATGGGACATGAAGTTGTTGCCCGCGTTAAAGACGACCTTCACATCTGGATAGGTGTGTGTGTTGCCGTTGTAGAACACCTGCTTGCCCGGGTTTTCCAGCATATCGGTGATCCGGCTTGCCGGGCAGACAGTTTTGACAAAGTTCCGACCTTGGGACAGTCCGGCAGGGTTCGATTTGCCCGAGGCAGGCATACCGCCGTTGCCGTAGTGCCAGCTAAAGCCGACACCGCAACCGGGTTTGCCGATCTTGCCGGTCAGGGCGGCAAAGTTGATGATCGCCCAATGGGTCATCTCGCCGTGTTGCGCACGCTGCAGTGCCCAGGCACCCGCAATGTTGGTGTTCGATTTGGCAAAGAGCTCGGCCATCTCACGGATTTTCGCCGCATCAATGCCAGTAATCTCGGCCGCCCATTCCGGTGTTTTCGGAACGCCGTCATCATCGCCTTTGACATAGGCGATCCACTTGTCGGCACCCACTGTGTAGGTGTCCATATAAGCGCGGTCCTCAAGACCCTGCTCAAGCACGTGATGCGCCATAGCAAGGAACAGCGCGACATCGGTATTCGGAACAATCTTGACCCAATCAGCATCCAGATATTCGTCGGATGCAGTTTTCTGTGGGTTGATCGAAATGAATTTCACGCCCGAGTCGCGGATGGTTTCCCAATGCGCATACATGCCGTGGTCTGCAACACGGTATTCGACACGGTTGTTTTTGATCGGGTCACAGCCAACCAGGACGAACACTTCGCAATGATCGCGGATGGTTTCCCAGGCGGACTGGGTGGAATACACTTCCATATCCCCGATGATGTGCGGCAATGCCACCTGCGACGCGCCCGCAGACCAGTCACCCGCGGTCACCGTGCACCCGCCGATGAGGTTCATCAAACGGCCCTGAAGCACGTTCGGACGGAACGTGCCGGCGTTGGACCAGCCACCGTAGGACGAAGAGAAAATCGCTTCGTTGCCGTGGTTGGAGGCGGTATCAAGCAACGCCTTGGCGGTGAGGCTCCAGGCGGTGTCCCAATCGACGCGCACATAAGGTTCTTTGCCGCGCAGTTCAGGTTTGATATCGCCGGTTTCCCATCCTTCAAGATAGGATTTGCGCACCATCGGATAGTTAATGCGGGACTTGTCATATGTCCGGTCGAGGACACCTTGTGTCAGCATCTCTGTCGGCCGGGCGTCGATATCCATGATATGGTTGATGCCCACCAGCTTGCCATCGCGCACAACCGCCTCGAACGGGCCGTAGTGTGTTGCGTGGAAGATTCTGTCATTGAAAGAGTTTGGGTCAAGAGCGGCCAGTGCTGTTGTTCCCATAAGGTTTGCCATGCCGAATGCGGCAGCACCCCCTTGAAAAAATGCGCGGCGGGTTGGGTTTGAAAAGGACATGCGGGCCTCCTGTGGCTTGCGATCTGGCCTCACATTATTCGTTGGGGGATCTGCAAACCTTGACTCGGCGCAATTCAGCTTGTTCGAAAATGTAAAGAAATGTAATATCCACACTATGAGCCAACATATCCTCATCGTCGAAGACGACCGCATCACGCGGATGCGTTTGGCGGCCTATCTGCGAGAGCAGGGGAATCGAGTCAGCGAAGCCGAAAACGCTGACGACATGGAAGAGATCATCGCAATGGACCCACCAGAGCTTTTGCTGGTGGACATCAATCTGGACGGCAAAGACGGGCTGACCATCACCCGAGAACAGCGCGCCGTGTCGCGGGTTGGAATAATCCTTTTGACCGCACGCGACGATCAAGTCGACAAGATTGTCGGGCTTGAAATGGGTGCCGATGATTATGTCACCAAACCGTTTGACAAACGCGAGCTGGCCGCGCGGGTCAAGAACCTGCTGGCCCGCATTGCCGACATTGGACAAGCGCCGCAAGGGGCACCACCCGTCACCGATTTTGGTCCCTGGTGCTTTGACCGCATCCGCCGCCGGTTGGTGTCAGCTGCGCGGACCGAAACATTGACCAAACAGGAATTTGAAGTGATGACAGCGCTCGCTGATCATCCCGGTCAAACCCTGAGCCGCGGGCGATTGGCCGAGATGATGGGGCGCGACGCGATGCGATCTAATGATCGGATGATTGACGTGGTCGTCGGACGGCTTCGCAAGAAACTCGAAAACGACCCAGCCGCCCCAGAGTGGATCTTAACAGAACATGGCAAAGGCTATCATTTTGTCGATCCACAAACCGTTTGAAGCCCGGCCCTAAGTGTGTCGGCGGCGTCGCCCGCTTGCGCGCGTACTTCATCAAGCAGGTCCTTTCCGGCACCGCCCGTGCTTTTTTCCACCTGCGCCAATGCTTTGCACAGGCCATCCAACCGAAAATTCGACGCGGCCCCTTTCAAACGATGCGCCAGCTTGCGCTGTAGCTCTGGTGCTGCAGTTCGCATCGTTTCGATTGATTTTGGCAAATCATCAAGGAACTCTTGAACAATCTGCTGTGTGGTCTCGGCTCCAAGATCGGCAATATCTCCGCGCAGACTATCCACCACACGACTGGCCTCTTTTGATTTGGGCCGGTTCAAGACGTCGGTCAATGCACGGGGCGAGATTGGTTTGGCCAGAATGCGTGCGACGCCAATCTGTGCCCGGTTTTCGGCGGTATCCTCGATCAGATGAGCGGTCAACGCGACCAACAACGGACCATCATCCGTTTGACCAATTTGCGCCGCAACCTCTTCTCCGCGCATGTCGGGCAAGTCCAGATCAATCAAAACCAGATCGAATGTCTGTGCTGTGACTGCCCGCAAACCATCACCGCCGGTTTTGGCCTCTGTGACATGACATCCCAACCGTTCCAGATAGCCACGCGCAACCATAAGGTTGACCGGATGATCATCAATGACCAACACGCGATGATCCATGGGGGCCTCTGGGGAATGGCGCTCGTCGGGTTTCACAAGATCCGGATCACCCATGGCCAGTGGCACGGTCAAGGTAAAACGGCTGCCGACGCCAACCTCGCTTTCGATGGAAAGCGAGCCGCCCAAAGCCTCTGTCAGGGTCCGCGAAATGGCAAGCCCAAGCCCCAATCCCTCAATCGCGGAACGCTGTGCAGAATCCGCACGGGTATACGCCTCAAAGGCAGAGGATACGGCTTCGCGGCTCATGCCGACACCGGTGTCGATGACGCTGAAGCTGACAACAGGCTGATCTGTCACTTCGTCAATGGCGTGATCTACGGTCAAGGTTACTGTCCCGGCTTTGGTATACTTCACTGCGTTGGAAATCAGGTTGGCGACCACCTGACGGATTTTGACCATATCGCCGAACAGAACCGGCGGTGCAGGCTCTGCTAGGTCCACACCCCATGTCAGACCTTTTTGCACAGCCAGTGATTGCAGCTGATGTCCCATCTGCCCGACCAGATCGCGTAGTATGAAATGCACTGGCGTTACACGATTTGTGCTGTCCTCGCTGCTTGCAAAGTTAAGAATATCGTTTGTGATCTCCAACAGGTTTTGGGCGGATGTCAGCGCCGTGTGAACCCGCTCTTTGCGTTCTGTGTCTTTGGTTTCGGCCTCTAAAAGATCCAGCATTCCGATAATGCCATTTAAGGGTGTCCGGATTTCGTGGCTCATTCTGGCAAGAAATTCGGTTTTGCTGCGGTTGGCCGCATCCGAAGCCTGCATTTGTGCGACAACATCACCCGTCCGTGCGATCACCTCCTCTTCCAGACTGTCCCGAAGTCGCGCAGCGTCGCGGGCGCGGTTGCGCAGGATATTCAGCGCTTTTTCCATGCGGCCGATTTCATCTGGCCCGCTGATCGCGATAGGATCGCCATACTGGCCCCGCGCCACCGCAACGATCCGGCGAGAGATATTGGCAAGTCGCGCGATCAACTGTTTTCGGGCATAGAACCAAAGGGTGCCGCCAAGCGCGATCACCGTTGCGACGAGCGCCAGCAATCCACCCAGCATCCAGGTCGATTGTCGATCGACCGCTGCAATCCGGGCCAACCCGTCGGCTTGCACCCTGTCGCGGGTTTCGCGCGCCTGTTGAAACAAGTTCGAGATAATATCTTGCAAAAGCACCCGGTCTTGCAGGATCTGGTTTTGCTGCTCAATCAATTCGATCTGCAGATCAAGCAGACCACCCGAGTCCAAGGCGCCTTGCTGACTTTTCAAAAGCTCTGTCGCTTCCGCCGCAGACACGGGCGACGGCATAAACAGAACGCGGCGCAACACGGTGTTGATATTTGTCGATATCCTTTGCCGCGCTGCGTTGACCTCTGCCTTGCTGCGCATCACAGGCACCCGTTGAAACTGCAACCGCACGGCGTCCGATATCCGCGCCAGTTCGGTCAGACGTTCAAAGGCAAAGAAATACCGATCCGCCAAATCATCAAGTGTTTGCCGGGGAGAGTCGCTCGGGTCTGCATACAGATCGGCGATACCAGCGGTAATTCTAAGACGGGCGAGATCCGTCTCTGCTGTAATCAACGTGTCCAACCGCGCGCCGTTTTGCGCAAGCGTCAACATCTGTTCATCAATGCGGGCTTCAAGGCGCAAGACATCCCGCGCGTTTGCGGTCATGCGTTCGACAATCTGTTGCGCGCGCGACGTTTTAGGGGCCACCGTATCGGACGGTTGCAAATCCGCCAGTGACAGCGCGCCCTCTTCGATGGTCACGACCGCCTGCTCAAGCGCGGTTGCAACTTGGTCCAGCGCTTCGGGAGTGTCGGCCTCGACGAACGACGATGCAAGTGACCCGACCAATTCTGCGGATGCGCCAATCCTGCTGGCAAGTTCGATGGCAGGCAGCGTGTCTTGAACCAGTGTATTGTGCGCATAGACCAGATACCGGTTGACCGCAATTGCAGCGATGCCCACGATAATGGCCAAAGCTGCCATTGCGCTCAGGATCTGGATCAGTCTCGTGTCAAAGCTTGTTCGTCGCATTGTCCAACAGTACGGGGCCGCTTTTGCCGGCACAATGATTGCTGTCGGGCTTTGTGCAACGATACTGATCACAAGCGCCAACGCACAGAAAACGCGTCTTATCTGTGTGCTTGTCCCGCATTTCAAGGATGAGTACTGGCTCAGTGTTGGATACGGGCTCGAACAGGAGGCCGCACGTCAGGATATTTCACTGCTGTTCTTTGAGGCAGGCGGCTATCGCGCCCGTGCCACCCAGATCGCGCAGTTGGACACCTGTGTCGACAGGGGCGCGGATGGCATTCTGATTGGTGCTGTGACGTCGGATCATCCGGAACTGACCGACGCCATTGCGCGTGTGGCCCGAACTACACCGGTGTTTGGCTTGGTAAATGCGCTGAAATCGCCGGAACTTTCCGGGCGTATCGGTGTCGATTGGACGGATATGGGCCGGGTTCTGGGCGAATATCTTGGTCAGATGCATCCGACGGGAACCGCGGTCCAAACTGCGGTTTTTCTAACCGGACCAAAGGAAGCGGGATGGACTGGTCCACTTGAGCAAGGGTTGCGCCAGGGTCTGGCGAATAGCGCCGTTAAAATTCTTGATGTGTTTGCCGCCGACACTGGGGTGCGGGCACAATTGGATCAGTTGGAGCGCGCAATTTCGCAATACCCAGATGTCGATTACATCATCGGAAACGCCCCCGCGATTGAAACGGCTTTCGGGTTTCTGGCGGCGCAGAACATGCCCGATCCTCCGGCGCTTCTTTCAACATATGTCAACCATTCGGTGCGGAGGGGTTTGGAAAACGGAAGCGTTCTGGCAGCGGCCTTCGACAATCCTATGGAACAAGGCATCCTTGCGATCCGGAGCCTGTCATTGTCGAATTCCCGCACCGAGGACGACAGGGTCACCGAACCGATTGTCGAGCTTCTGACCCACTCTGACAGCAGTTTCGATCACGTCCGCACCTCGCCCTCGGACTATTTTCCTACTCTGCGATAAGTGACACGCGCCACGGCGTTTCATACCGTGGCATGTCTCGGATCATCAGAATGCCGGTCAATGACTTGTCCCATCCGAAAACGTGATCTTGTTGTGCACATTGTATTTGCCAGAGGGTTTGCTCATTGGCAGTCGTTTGACCTCTTCCAAGGTCGCCGCGTCATAGACAATCACCGCGCCGTCCTCTTCCCAAAGGCTGACCAGCGCGTGTTCACCGGTCCGGTCAAATTCAACATGGGCTGCGGTCTGGCCCGGAGCAGGACGCAGGGTTTTCACGATCTCAAGCGTGTCTTTGTCAATCACGTGCATCACATCGCGGTTCGGGCCAAAGAACACATCTGCCCAAAGATATTGCGAATTTTCGTGACTGCGCAAAAAGAAGCCCGGACCCATTGTGTCGATCTGGGTCACAATTTGCCATGTCTCAACGTCGATCACCGACAGCTTTGCCTCGCGCAGATGCGGCGTCGCCATAACCCGGCGGCCCTGATATATCCACGAAATACCAGAACCCAGATGCGGAAGCCCGGACAGCGGCAGTTCGTGGGTGGGGCGACCGACATTCAGGTTTACCACAACGCCATTTTCGCTTTCCCGCGCGGCACCGATCAGGAACCGGTAGTCAGGGGTAAAGAAAAAGTCGTCCAGCGGTTCTTCCAACTCGATCCGTTTGCGCGCAAAAAGACCTTGTGACGACGGGATGCCCTCGACCATATCTTTTTCGTGACTGTGCACAAACCCCTCGTAGACGGGTTCGGCATTTGGATCTGTGGCGACTTCCCAGATTTCCGGGATGTCTTTGAGAGCCAGAATAAAACTATTGCGCTGTGGGGCTTGATAGACCGCTGACACCCGAGAGCTTTCGCCCTCTTTGCCGATCACATCAAAGATTTTCTGCACCGAGAGGTCTTCGGTAGACAGGATGGTCAGGCTGTGCGGCAGGTAGTTGGCCACGGCCAGAAATTTCCCGTCTTTCGACATCGCAATATTGCGGCTGTTTACTCCGGCGCGCAGGCGGGCGACCTCTTTCATCGACCAAAGATCAATTTTCTGGACCCATCCGTCACGCGACATGACAAACACATATCGCCCATCGGGACTGAATTTCGGTCCCCCATGGACGGCCAAAGGAGTGGGCAAGCGGGCCAGCACCTCAAACCGGTCGCCATCCACGATGCTGATATGGTGATCGCCGGTTTCGACGACGACAAAAATGTTCAGAGGATCGGCATTGTGCTGCGGCGCATCGGGCGCGACATAGTCGGGGTTCACCTCAAGCGTTTCGGCAATGCGGTCCGCGTCCCAAACCGGGATATCCGGCAGGGGCGTATGAAGGAATGCCGCCAATTCGGCCATGTCGTCCGGCGTGATCTGATCGTCAAATCCGGGCATTTGCGTGCTGATGCGGCCTTTGCCAATCACCGCAATCAGATCATCGCCCTTCAATCTGCGCAGGCTTTCCGGGATCAACGCAGGACCAAGCCCGCCAAGGCGGTCATCGCCATGGCAGACCGCACAATGCGTGGCGTATGTCACGGCGGGGTCCGATTGTGCAACAATCGGCAAAAGCGCCAAAAGACTAGCTGAAAAGATGCGCCGGATCATGCCGTTTCCCTGTAAATTTACGAAGTTCAACGCGCGGAGTGGCGTCCTCGACACCGATTTCCGCGTCACTCAGATAACATGCGGGATCTTCCTCCCACGGATCGCCCGTCAGTTGCAGGGCGCGAATGCGCGTGTTGCCACCACAGACCGATTGATACGCACAGGCACCACAGCGCCCCTTGAGCGGACGTGGCCGGGTGCGCAGAAGCGCGAGCATGGCATCATCGCCTGTCCATAGTTCTGAAAACTTGGTCTGTTTGACATTGCCGACGGTGTAGTCCGACCAATAGGTGTCGGGATGCACCTTGCCGGTGGGGTCGATATTGGCCACGCCAACGCCCGACGAATTGCCGCCCCATGCCTCTAGATGCCGGGTCAGATGGGCGATCTTTTCCTCTGGGAACCGCTCGGACGCCCAGTTGAGAAAGCGCACTGCGTCGGCATCGTTGTTGCCGGTGACGACCTCAAAGTGCTTGCCGTTTTGTAAGGCTGTCCAGGCGCGGTCGAGCAATAGATCTACGCATTTGCGCGCACGCGAGTGTCCGGCATCTTCGCCCCGATTCTTGTTGCCGCGGCCTGCGTAGACCAGATGCGAGACATAGAATTTGTCGATGCCCTCGGCCTCGCACAGATCAAGGATATCGCCCAGTTGATCCGCGTTGTCCTCGGTCGGGGTAAAGCGCAGGCCCACCTTGATGCCATGCTCTTTGCAAAGCCGCGCACCTGCCAATGCTTCGTCAAACGCGCCCTCCTGGCCACGGAACCAGTCATTGGTCGCCCCCACGCCATCGATGCTGATGCCAACGTAGTTAAATCCGATCTCGGCGATCTCTTTCACCGCCGCTTCATCAATCCGCGTGCCGTTGGTCGACAAGGCGAGATAACGCACTTTCGTGCGGGCATAGCGCGCCAGTTCGAACAGGTCCGGCCGCGACAAGGGTTCCCCGCCCGACAGGATCAGTGCAGGGATTTTGAATTCGGCCAGATCATCAATCACGCCAAGCGCCTGTTCGGTCGACAATTCACCGGGAAAGACGTTGTCGGACGAAGTGGTATAGCAATGACGGCATTTCAGGTTACAGCGCCGCGTCAGGTTCCAGATCACCACAGGGCGCACATCACCGCGTCTTTGGCGCGGCGGCGTTGGCGTGATCAGTTGCTCCATATATTGGGTCAAACGAAACATCAGGTTCCCTTCTTTGCGGTTAGC
This sequence comes from Marivita sp. S0852, assembly GCF_046591575.1. Lineage (NCBI taxonomy): Bacteria > Pseudomonadati > Pseudomonadota > Alphaproteobacteria > Rhodobacterales > Roseobacteraceae > Marivita > Marivita sp. S0852. The sequence goes on along the minus strand of NZ_JBIQWA010000008.1, from coordinate 187,421 downwards.
CGCAATCCGGTTTTCTTGAGAATTTGGGTGGAATAGAGCACATCACAGCTGCGCACAGCGTCGCCAAGGAACCCGCGCAGATGCTGGCGTTTGGCCTCGACCTCGGCACGGTCGGCACCATGCAGCATCGCAAACAGGTTGTAGGGCCACAGCGGCAGGTGACGGGGGCGCAGGTAGCAATGGGTGACGTCCTCCATCGCGCCAACCAACGCGCCCAGCTCTTCGGCTTGGGTATCGTCGACATCCCAGACGGTCATGCCATTGGCGACCATGCCCAGCTTGTAATGGTTGGGCGCAATGCCAATCCGGCGGATGATCCCCTGCCCCATCAGCGCATCAAGACGGGACATCATGTGGTCTTCGTCGATGCCAAGCTGATCGGCAATCACCGCGTAAGGCTCTGACACAAAGGGCAGGCCCGCTTGGCAGGCTTTGACGATGGCGCGGTCTTCTACAGATATGCTCATGCCGCCACCCGGAACCCGATGAAAAACTCTTTGAGTTTCGGGAATTGATAGACCGGAAGCCCGGTCGCCTCTTCGATCCGCGATGCCGTTGCCCCAATCCCTTCTGGCGTTTCCGTCGCCAGCACGAACCACATGTTCAGGCGGTGGTCTCGGGCGTAGTTGTGGGCAACTTCGTCAAATCCGTTGACGATTTTGGTCATCTCTTCGAACTGGTCTTCGGGGATTTCCATCGCGCACAGGCAGAAGGCACCGCCCATCGCGGCGGCATCAAGGAACGGGCCAAATCGGGTGATTACACCTGCCTCTTTCATTGCGGCAAGTCGCGCGATCAACTCTGCTTCGGTCAAACCCAACTCTTCTGCCGCCACGGCAAACGGGCGCTTGGCGACCGGGAATCCCGACTGCAGCGCGTTGATGATCCGGCGGTCGGTGTCGTCAATTTCCATTCGGTGTCTCCGATGCAACGTCGATCAGGGCCCCGCGCTGGCGAAAACAGCGGGTGCTGAACAAAATGCGGTATTCATAATTGACCATCCCGGCGGCAACGCGCGCCTGCGTTAGCACATCCAGTGTTTCAGACCGGCTGCGCCCGTGGATCATGCAATACAGCGTATAGGGCCAGACATCGGGTTCAGCCCGGCGCTCGTAACACAGCGTCACGCCCTGAACTTTGGTCAGAGCCGCACCGCAGGCTTCGATCTTGTCGGGTGGCACCACAAATACGCACATCGCATTGGCACGCCAACCCAACGCGCGATGGCGCACGATCAGGCCAAGTCGGGACAATATTCCTGCCTCGGCCAATACGCGGACCCGATGGATCACCTTTGCTTCGGTTTGACCAAACCGGTCGGCCAGGAATGCAAAGGGTTCCGGTATGACCGGTAAACCATCTGACAAGGCCTGCATCAAAGCGCGATCTCCATCTTCGATGTCAATGTCATCGACATACACACGCGGCGCAGGCACCGCGTTCGAGCCGTCCAGTGCAAAGCCAAGATCCACGTTGAACGGGCGCCGCAGCCGAAGATCAAGCACGCGCAATCCAGTTTCATCGCTGATCCGCGTCAGGATATCGTTCACAAACGCCCGCGTCGGTCCGGTGGCGACAAACCAGATGTTCCATTCGTTTTCGCGCTGGTAAGAGTGATTTACGCCTTCCTGCGCGTTGATGATTTTTGCGACTGTCTCAATCTGATCTTCAGGGGCGGCGACTGCGGCCAGGGTGCTGGCGGCCAGTGTATTGGGGCGACAGGTGGCCCCCACCCGGCTGATGGCCCCTGATTTGAGCAACGCTTGCAGCCGGTCAATGACGCGCGCCTCGGTCGTGTCCAGGTGATCAGCGATCACCTGAAATGGACGCGAAACGAGCGGTAAGGCCCGCTGCCAGTCGTTCATCAACCGCCAGTCCAGCGCGTCCAGCGACAGGTTTGTTTCCTCAAAGCCCAATGCGATGTGCCCTTGCTGTAAAGAAAATACCGGATGGCGTATCAGCGGGAATTTCGCCCAGCTTTTCAAATGTTTCGGTGTCGTAGATGTCAATTCGATTCGCATCGCGCACCGACATCCACACCTGATGACCCCGTGCTGTGAATTCCATGTGCAACACCGCAGGACCAGGGTTCAGCGTATGAATGACCTCGCCAGACTGGGTGTCGATCACCTCGACCGTGTCGTTGTTGGGATGAGCATAATTCACCCAGACATGGCGCCCGTCCGGTCGCGCAACGGCAAAAATCGGTTGTCCATGTGTTTTCGTGCGCCCCAGTTCGGTGAGGTTCTGTGCGTCCAGCCAAAGCACCTCTTGCCGTCCAACCGCCGGCAACGCAAACCGATCCCCGGCCAGCGCCCATCCTTCAAGATGCGGCATTTTGTAGACCGGCAACGGCTCTTCCCCGCGTCCGTAATTTGGAAGAATACGCTGTGCTGTCGGCGTATCGGACCAAAGATCCAACGTGGTCAGACCATCTTCGCCAAACAGGCCAACGATATAGCGGCGCCCATCACCGGTAATCAGCGCATCATATGGGTTGATCCCGATCTCGGCGATCTTGGTCAATTCCGGCGCATCGCCGGACATATCCGCAATCCAGGTTTCTCCGTCATCCCAAAGCGTAAAGACAAAGCGGTCGCCCGGAGCATCCACAAGCCCGATGGTTTTCGATCCTGTTGGAAAGTCCGCGACCATTTCAAGCGTGTCTGCATCAAACACCCGCACGCCGCCGGGTTCGTAATTTGACACTGCCACCAACTGTCCGTCATCGGAAATCGCGCCGCCGATGGAATTACCGCCCTGTATCACCCGCCCGGCGATGGATTGAGTAACAAGGTCGAGTTTGGTCAATGCACCATCGCGACCGAAAATATAGGCATAGCGTTCATCGGGCGAAAACACCGCACTGGCGTGGGACAGATCGCCAAAGCCGTCAACTCTGGCGAGCACATCCATGTCGGATTGGTCAACGATCAGCACCGATCCGGTGGCACGCTCGATCACAACGCCCAGATCGCCGGTGGCATGTACCTCTGTCTGTGCCATCGCCGTGCTTGCGAGGCCCAAAGAGACAAAAAGACTGGCTATCAACCGTTTCATTCGCGGGCCTCTAGAAGATATGCGGCAATCCAGGCCGCCTCGGCTTCGGTAAGCAACGCGCGCCATGGCGGCATCGCGGTGCCGGGGATGCCATCAAGGATTATGGTTTGCAGTCCATCGACGGTGCGACCTTCCAGCGCTTCTGGTGTGATCGGGCTGCCCAATCCACCGGTCATTTTCAACCCGTGGCAAGATCCACAATCCTGAACCACCAGATGCGTCAGTCGTTCCTCATGCGAGGACGACAATGGTGTCTCGGCCAGTGCGGCCAAGGGGAATATCAGCGCCAGAAGGAATGCCGTCTTAGCCATGAAGCACCTGTCGCAATTCGGGCGCATCCAAAATCGCATCAGTCGCGTTTTGACCCATATCGTCAAGCAAGCTGACAACACGACCCACAATGAACAAAACCGGTCCGGGAACCGGGATCACGGCACGTTTCGTTTGCAGCGCACCCAGTTGCGTGACCAGGCGTGTTTCATTTGGCCGCGTTCCGTTCACCACGACCAGGACGGGGTGTTCGGCCGGAAGCCCATGGTTCATCAATTCGCCTGCAATATACTGCATATTCGCGTGGCCCATATAGACGACCAGCGTGGTGTCGGTATGGGCAAGCCCGTCCCAATCAAGATCAAGCGGCATGTCTCCACGGCAGTGGCCAGTGACGTAGCGCACGCTTTTGGCAAGGCCGCGATGGGTCAACGGGACACCCGTAGATGCCGAAACCCCCTGAGCGGCTGTAATGCCCGGGGCAAAGCTAACCGGGATACCTGCGTCGCGCAGGACTGCGGCCTCTTCCGATCCGCGGCCAAAGATCATCGGATCGCCACCTTTGACGCGGGCAACACGCTGTCCGGCCTCTGCAAGACGCAAAAGCAAAGCATTGATCTCATGTTGTGGCACCGGATGGTGGTTGGGCTTCTTACCAACATCAATGCGCTGAACGTTGGCTGGGATAAGGTCGAGAATGGCTTGCGATACAAGCCGATCGTGCACGACCACATCTGCCTCTTGCATCATGCGAAGTGCCTTGAGTGTGAGTAATTCCGGATCACCGGGGCCTGCCCCGATCAGAAAAACCTCACCTTGGGTTGATCCATTCAGCATATTGCGTCCTTGAATTCGCGTTCCAACCTGGAACAAGGGAAAAACCGGGCGCGGCAGGAGGGAGACCCTGCCGCGCCCGAAAAGCACGACGATTTTAGTAAACGTCTGAACGTGTGTTGAAGACGTTGAACTTGCCGGTTGGTGTGACCAATCGCTCGTCTTTAATCACGTGCTTCATCTCAAGTGTCTTGTCGTCAACGATGACAATCGCACTTTCGAGGTTGGCCGCGTTCCAGACCGAGAACCAGATCTCGTTGCCTTCTTTGTTGAATTCGCCCTGAACAACACGGGGCTGGCCTTCGGCGATGCCGGCCCATTCAACAATCGGAAGCACGGTATATTGCGGGTCTTCCTGATCAAGCTCGTCGATCTTGAAGACAGCCACCGAACCGGACACCTCTGCATCGGGATTAAGTGTGGCATCGACATAAAGGTTGTTCGATGTCGGGTGCGACTTCACGAACAAAGATCCGCCACCAAGCGCATAAAGCTGCTGCACCATTTTCCAGGCATGCTCGGGATGTCCTTCTGGGTCTGTGCCGATCAAAGCAACAGTTTCATCCCCAAGGTGCGAGGTTGCCCAAACAGGTCCGTAGGTCGGATGGTCGATATTGGCACCACGGCCCGGATGCGGAGTCTCGCCATCGGTTTCGATGATCGCGACCTTCTTGCTTTCCTTGGTGTCAATCACAACGATCTTGCCGCGCGCATTGGCTGCGGTCAGGAAATAGCGCTGCGTACTGTCCAGACCGCCATCGTGCAGGAACCGCTCGGCGTTGATTTCCGTTGTTTTGAGCGCATCAATATCGGAATAGTCGACCATCATGATCTTGCCGGTCTCTTTCACATTAACCAGGAACTCCGGCTTGTAATGTGATCCGAGAATCGCCGCGACGCGGGGTTCTGGGTGGAACTCCTGTTCGTCATAGGTCATGCCGCGTGTCGATTTGATCCGCAGAGGCTCAAGCGTATCGCCATCCATGATCACAAACTGCGGAGGCCAATACGCGCCCGCAATGGCATATTTATCCTCGAAACCTTCAAACTTGGACGTTTCGACAGACCGCGCTTCGGAACCGACCTTGATCTCGGCCACAGGTCCAGGTGTTTCCATCCAAAGGTCGATCATAACGACCTTGGCGTCCCGTCCGATGACAAACAGATAGCGACCAGAGGCCGAAATCCGGCTGATATGGACGGCATATCCGGTTTCGATGATCGTCTTGATTTCGTAATCAGCGCCATCAATCAGCGCGATTTCACCAGCATCCCGCAGGGTAACCGAGAACAGATTGTCGATATCGATATCGTTCATCTTTTCTGTCGGGCGTTCCTCTGGCGGAACAATCACCTTCCAGCTGGCGCGCATCTTGTCCATGCCCCACTCTGGCGGCGTGGCAGGCTCAAGCAGCAAGTAACGCGCCATCGCGTCAACCTGCTCTTCTGTCAGATCGCCGGACGTACCCCAGTTGGGCATACCAGCGGGCGAGCCGTATGTGATATAGTCACGCACATATTCATAGCCGTTTTCGCGCATGATATCCGGCGTCAGAGCCTTACCCGTCGCACCTTTGCGCAGAACGCCGTGACAGCCAGCGCAGCGTTCGAAGTAAATCTGGTTCGACGTCTGGTATTCACTCGGTGTCATCACGGGATCACCCGGCTTGCGACCGGGGATTTCGACCCGCAGCTGCCCCAGCGTTGTCATCGAGGGCTGATAGGCCCCCGCTGCGTCATCGCCGTGATCAGCAGGCTTTTCCTGTGCAAATGCCAGCGTGGCAGAAAGGGACAGAAGTGCCCCAGCCGCAACTGAACGTGTTAATGTTGAAATGGACATGGTTGTTGCTCCAACTGCGAAAAAATTCGGCTTTGTTCAGGCTAAACGGCGCTGGCATGCGCGACCTTGACTTAGGTCAAGACGCTCCTAAGGAATGCGTGCCTAACTCGGCCCAGCCATGAAAAAATTTTCGATATCTTTCGCGTTCCTCATCGCTTTCCTGTCTCTTTTCGGGATCAATCCCGCATGGTCACAAAGCGGTATGGACACCATGCAAGCCGCGCAATTGCTTGATCTGGATGACGCCAATATCCTGATTCAAAAAGAAGATGAGCCTGTACCGAAATGGCGGATCATTTCGGCGGGTGACAGAACCCTTTTAGGATATATCGGCTCCACCTGGGATCTGTTGCGATCAACCGGGTACTCTGGAAAACCGATTGACATGCTGGTTGCTGTCAATGCGTCTGGCACCATCACCGGGGCGCAGCTTGTCGACCATGCAGAGCCTATTCTGACACTTGGTTTGTCCGATGAGGACATTGCGAATTATGTCAGTGGTTTTGCTGGCCTGCGAATGGGTCCTGAGGGTCTTGAAGGCGATGCGCCTGATGTCATCAGCCGGGCAACCGTTTCGACAGGTGTGATTCGCGATTCGATTCTGCACACGGCGCGCGTTTTGGCGCAATCCGATTCGGGTGGCCTTGAGCGTGTCACATATGAGCCCGCCACATGGGCAGCCTTGGAGCGGATGGGTGCCTTTGCCACAACCCGGGTCAGCCTGCGCGACGCGCGGGCAGCCCTGCCCAATGCCAATCCGCCGATCCCCGATAAAGAGGGTACCTTCCTTGAGCTATGGATCAGCGTGCTGGACCCTGCCACCATTGGTCAGAACCTGCTGGGTCCACCGGGGTTTCGACGTGCGATCGCAGCCGTTCCCGCAAATCACGACGCGCTTCTGGTGGCCTCACGCGGGCTGCATTCGCATCGCGGCACGGCCTGGCGCAGATCGGGCGTCTTCGACCGCGTTGTGGTTGAACAGAACGGCATAGAATACACCCCCCTCTCGGAAGGGTATCAACGCTTGAATCAATTCGAGGCAGCGGGCGCACCCGAGGTCAAAGACGCAAGCCTCTTTGCGATCCCGCGTGATCAGATTGATCTGTCGTCACCGTTTACCGTGACGATTCTGGCGACGCGGGATGACGAGGTCCTGCCGATATCTGCATCGCTTGCTTTGGGCGAAACCTTTTTGCGGCCCGCCACGGCCGTGCCGGTCCCTCCTCCGGCATGGCGCGAGGCCTGGGAAGACAAGACCCTGTCACTTGTCACACTCTTTATAATGCTCGCAATCCTGTTCCTGATTCTGTTTTTTCAGGATGCCTTTGTCAAACGGCCGCGGCTTTGGTTCTGGGGTCGCACCCTGTTCTTGCTGACGACATTTCTGTGGTTAGGCATGGTTCTAGGAGCCCAGCTTTCGGTGGTGCAGGTGGTTGCGTTTCTTCATTCCCTGCTAACCGGATTCCGTTGGGAAACCTTCCTGATGGAGCCGATGATCTTCACACTGTGGGGCTTTACCGCGCTGGGTTTGCTGTTTTGGGGCCGGGGCGTGTTCTGCGGATGGCTTTGTCCGTTCGGCGCATTGCAAGAACTCATGAACCAAGCGGCGCAGCGTCTGGGCATCAAACAAATTGTCGTTCCCAACGCCGTTCATGAACGACTATGGGTGATCAAATACACGCTCTTTCTGTCTATTTTGGCCTTGTCATTTTATTCAATGAAAGATGCGCTGATCCTTGCCGAAGCAGAACCATTCAAAACCGTCATTTCGATGCGTTTCATGCGGGCCTGGCCATTTCTGCTGTTTGTGGGAATTATCCTGTTTGCAGGGCTGTTCATAGAACGGGCCTATTGCCGCTATATCTGCCCACTGGGTGCAGCCCTGGCGATCCCGGCCAAACTCAAGATTTTTGACTGGCTGCGCCGTCGGCCCCAATGCGGGCGGGAATGTCGGTTATGTGAACAGAAATGCACCGTTGGGGCCATCGACCCGCTCGGTCGGATCAATCCGAATGAATGTATTTTATGTTTGCGGTGCCAAATGATCTACCACGACCCGCATACTTGCATCGTTCTCAAACGCCGCAATCGCACGGCGTGACCATGAGTCAGGCGGCTGCGTCCACGGCATTTGCCAAGGGCGCAGGCAGGTCGAATTCCGCCAGCACACGTTTTCGTGCCTCCGGCGACATTTTGCGTGCGGTTTTGGCGACGATATCCAGAACCTTGTCTTCGGGATGTTTGGCGGCGAAAGGCGCGAAGTACCATTTCAGGAATGTGAAACAGATCACGTCCTCAAGCTGCTGAACCTCCTTGTCGCGTTTGATACCTTCTTTGCGCAAAAGAACACCAACACGATCGCAGGCATCTGCCGGATACCCCGCTTCCGCCATAAGACCAGCCAGACGTTCGCCGTGTGCGCGACCTTGATCGCGGCGCCAGGTCAGATACCCTGCCCGGCCCTCTGGATACTCTGAACGTTTGAGCAACCAGCGTTCGATATGTTGTCCACGCGCCGCGATGCGCAGCACATCACTGGCGCTGTCGCCAAATAATCGATCAAGCTCGGATGTCATGCGGACACCGTAAAGATACGCCTCTGGCTGCTCTGTTCCGGTGTCATCAAGGTCTGTCTTTGGATCAGCACGATTTGCCGCGTCAATCGCCGCAAGCACACTCCCAAGTCGATCTGTCATACACGCGCGCTCCATGCCTCTGCGGGGTCTTCGTCGGCATAGTCCAACAAACGTTCCACTGATTCAATCACTGCGTGGTTCTTTTTGATTGTCACGCCATAAAGCCTGAGCCGCCGAAACGCCCGAGACAAAGATTCCGGCTTCATGCCAAGCCAGGCGGCTATCAAAACCTTGTCATAGGGCAGTATGACTGTGCAGTTGCCTTTTTCATCCCGACACAAGGATAGCAAAAAATCGGCGATCCTTTGTCCAGCCGTGTGGCTTTTCAACTGTTCGACATGCTGAACAAGACAGCTTTTTTGATGCAGGGCGCCTGACAGCATAGACTGGCACAGCGCCAGATCCTCTGCCATTGCCTTGGACAGAAATTCCGACTCGATCTGCAAAACAGCGGCTTCGGTCACAGCTTCTGCGCCTGCCAGGAATGTCTGATCCGGAACGGCGGCTTCCTCGCCGAATGTGTCAGATTTTGTAAACACTCCGACAACGGCCTCATTGCCGCACGGTGTCATGCGATATGTTTTGATCCAACCATCCAGCACGATAAACAAACTGTGTGCCGCTTCGCCCTGAAGAAAGATAGAGGCTCCGCGGTTTACACGGCGCATAACAGAGTTTTTGATCAGATTCAGCGCATTATCCTTCGACACATGTTGAAATATCGCAGCCTCACAGGCCGTTTCAAACATACAATCCATTCTGCAGCGTCCCTTAGTTCCTGCAGCAGGCTGGCTAGGCCGCTGCACATAGTGAGTCCCGGTACATCCAGGAAACAATTTTGTGTCACAATAAGTTGACAGTTTGGTCTGTCTTTGTGATTCCTCAAATTTCTGAGCGAAAAATGTGAACCGGGACTTTTGCAAATCTGAGCAGCGCAACACGTCCGCTCAATATGCGTTGCGACAAAGGCTCAAACACCAGTGGATAGAGTGACGGCGGAACAGTCAGTGACGTATTGCCGCTGGTTGGCTATGGGGACAGGTCGCCTGCAAACTTATCCCAGATCGCACCGGACACGCCCTGTCGCTTTCCAGTGGAAGAGCGCTTAAACAGACATTCGCAATGACGCAAAAGCACGACACCTCCCGCTAAGCCTAAACAGCAATTGCCCAAGGAAACAGCTCATGGATGCGTCTCTTCTTACGCGGCAGGATCGCGATGTCCTGAAGACATCTGCCCTTTGCTCGGCGATGCACCCGGATGAGATTGCGGATTTTGCGGCGCGGGGAACGATCAAAACGCTTGGGCGATCAGACTATCTGTTTCAGCAAGGCGATGCCGGTCATGATTTTTTTCTGATCCTGGAGGGATGGGCACAAATCACCCGCGATGAACGTGACGGGTCCAACACGTTAATCGCCACATTCCAAAAAGGAGACACACTTGCCGAAGCTGCGGCTTTGCTTGGCAAGGCGTATCCCGCGTCTGCGCAAGCCATGACCGAATTGCGGGTCTTGTCCATGCACGGCGCGTCACTGCTTGATTTGATGCAAACTGACCGCAGGATGCTGGCGCATACGCTTGCCTCGCAGTATCAAAAACTCCACGCTTTGGTGGACCAGATCGAAGAGCTGAAATCCAATACCATTCGGGAGCGTCTGGCCAAATTTCTGCTGGATCTGAACGCAGACATGGAAACCCCGACTCAGGTGACACTGCCCTTCAGTAAATCGCTGATTGCAGCGCAGCTTGGAACAAGCCCGCAACAATTGTCGCGCACTTTTTCGGATTTGCGAAACCATGGCGTGCGTATCAAGGGGCACCATGCCCAGATCGAAAACCCGGCCGCGTTGCGCGCACTTGTTGCCAAAGACTAGCTTTTTGCCCGATAGGCGATTTTCGCACCGTCAAACGCTTTCAAAAGATGGTCGGTTTCGGTCTCGGTCAAACAACAGGCGGCTGTCGAAACGGCATCGGCAACCGCCGCATGATCATGCGTGATGCTAAGCGTGGACCACAGGTCCGCCGACACTCCCGTTCGCGCGTCAAGGATATGCCCCGCCCCCTGCCCCAGCAGGGTTCCCGCACCCGAAGATGTGGCAAGCGCGTGATCCCGTAGTGATATCATCTTAACAACCTGACCGGCAGAATCCGCAACACCCGCCCGCCAAGCGGTTCCATCCGGTCGCGTGCCCAGCACCCGCTGCTCGCCTGCGTCGACCACAACATCGACCAAACCCTGCCCTCGTAGCATGTCGGCGATTTGGTCAGTGATATACCCCTGCGCAACTCCGTTCAGCGTGAGCGCCATATTCGGCCGAAGGGTGACAAGGTCAGATGAAAACAGAACATCAGCAAAGGTATACTTGTCAGCTGGCTGTTCCAGGTCCATCGCGCGCGCCTGCCACAGCGGCTGCACCGTTGGGTCAAATGCTCCGAACGAAGCGGACCAGACCGTGTGCGACAGATCAAGCACCTCAATCAGCTCTGGCGACGGGCGCGCCAAAGTCTTGTCTGAGTTCAATCGCGACAGCTCTGACATTCGGTCATAGAGGCTAAAGATGCTTTCAAGGCGCGCGATCTCGTCACGCACTAGCGCGAAAACAGGGGCGGCCTCATCCTGATCCAAACCGGACAGCACGATTTGCGAGTCAGCGCCCAAAGCCGTGCCACGCCACTGCGCAACCGGCGCTTCCGCCCATGCATGTGCTGATACGCCTGCAAATGGCAGCGCAGCCGCTATTTGCAGAACTCTACGTCGCGTCCAGACAGATTGTGTCACCTGTTATCCTCCCGCCTGACGACCGCCGCACCTTACATTCACGCACTGTATCGGCACGGTTCGACCCGCGTAGCAACTCCTCTGAAGGATGCTTAGCACCTATGCGCGGAGAGACCTTGATCAAAGTCAAAACCAGTTAAGCGCGCTGTTTGACAAATGGGTTTCAAACGATACGCACACACCACGAACATCGCGTCCGGTTCACTTTGTCGATGCATGAAGTTCCCGCGTTGTGAGCACCGGTGATGCATCAAGATCATTGGCATCCAACATGGATGCGACGCGTTGCAAGGATGCAACAAGCTGGGATTGCTCCCAATCATGCATCCGATCAAAGGCGCGCACAAACCGTTGTTGAAGAGCGTCTGGCGCGGCGTGCACGGTTGCACGGCCGACCTCTGTGATTGCCAGATTTGTCTGACGCCGGTCGGTTTCCGACCGGTTGCGTGTCAGCATACCAGACGCTTGCAGTTTGTCGATGATGGCCGTCACGGTGGCCTGCGCAATGCCCATCTGGGCGGCCAAAGCCTTTGGCGTCATCGTAAAGTTGTCTTTGAAATCCAAAAGCTGCAGAACCCGCAGCTGCGCTGGTGTGACACCTGTCGCGTTGGCAAGTTCGCGATCGTACATCGACGTCGCGCGCAGAATGCGCCGCAGGGCAATGAGGCATTCATCAATGCGTTCCGAAGACGGGCTTTCCATAAACGGATTATGCCACAGCATCTGCAGAAATTTCAACGTACGAAGTATATTTAGAAAATATATTAGCTTTACTAAGGATACCATTCAGAATGCTAAGCTATTTTTGTGGAGTTTTTTACATTTATGGGGGTTTTTTGCCTAAATTTCCGTATAAGCGCACAAAATTGTGCTTCACTGGTTGAATTATTTTTTCAGTCCTTTATCTACGAAGCAGCAATTTTGATGAGGACCCATGCCCGAAGATATGACCGCTTCGACCACCCCGAGCCTTCGCCTACGCACGCCAGACCCTAGCGACGGCGCAGATATCTGGAGCTTGATCAAAAGCTGCAAACCTCTTGACGAGAACTCGATGTATGCAAATCTGATCCAAGCGGATCATTTTCGCGATACCTGCGTGGTCGCCGAATTCGAGGGTGCCATCTTGGGCTGGATCTCTGGCCACATTATTCCCAACACCAAAGAGCTTTTCGTCTGGCAGGTTGCTGTCAGCCCGAATGCGCGCGGGCTGGGGCTTGGCAAGAAAATGCTTCTGGAGCTGATCAATCGCGATAGCGCTCGCGATGCGGTCGCGCTCAAAACCACGATCACGCGCGACAACGACGCGTCATGGGCCTTGTTCAAAAGCTTTGCATTCGCCGTCGGCGGCGATTTGCAGCACGCATCACATTTCGACCGGGACGCGCATTTTGCCGGCCAGCACGAGACCGAACACATGGTCACGATCACGCTTCCCGAACGCGGCACGCTGCAACACGCAGCCTGAAATCAACACTGACCCCAATTATCCAACGCATCGAATGCGAAAGGAAAAGCTATGCCTAAAGACATGACCTCAGAGACAATATTTGAACGCCGCGAAAGCGAAGCCCGGTCATATTGCCGAAGCTTTGAAACCACCTTCGTCAAAGCCCAAGGCGCTGAAATGACGGATGAGTCCGGTCGGACCTATATTGATTTCCTCGCCGGATGTTCTTCGCTTAACTACGGACACAACGATCCAGACATGAAAAAAGCGCTGGTCGATCATATCATGGCCGACGGTGTCACCCATGGCCTGGACATGCACACCGACGCAAAAGCCCAGTTTCTTGCCGCGTTTGAAAATATCATTCTGAAACCGCGCGGTATGGACTACAAAGTTATGATGACCGGTCCAACCGGCACCAATGCCGTCGAAGCAGCAATGAAACTGGCGCGTAAAGTAACAGGTCGCCGCAATATCATCGCCTTTACCAACGGATTTCACGGAATGACGATGGGCGCGTTGTCCTGCACAGGCAACGCTGCCAAGCGGGACGGGGCCGGCGGTGGGCCGCTGTGCGGTGTTTCGCGGATGCCGTTCGAAGGCGCGTTCGGCAATGATGCCGATACCTTGGCGCAGATCGAAACCTTGTTGGAAAACCCGTCAAGCGGTGTGGATGCTCCGGCTGCGTTCATCGTCGAACCCGTTCAAGGCGAAGGCGGCCTGAACGCCGCATCAACGAAGTGGCTGCGCGGCATCGCCAAGCTGGCCAAAAAGCACGGTGCGTTGTTGATTATTGATGACATCCAGGCCGGTTGCGGTCGCACCGGCACGTTCTTCTCATTCGAAAAGATGGGGATAGAGCCCGATTTGATCCCGATGGCAAAGAGCTTTTCCGGAATGGGCTTGCCCTTCGCGGCGTTGTTGGTGAAGCCAAAACACGACATCTGGAAACCAGCAGAACACAACGGCACATTCCGGGGCAACACACATGCATTTGTAACGGCACGGGTCGCTTTGGAAAAATTCTGGTCTGATGATTCCTTCGAGCATGACATCGCCAAGAAATCAGAAGCCCTGACCGAAGGGTTGCAGGACGTGGCAGCGCTTGTCCCGGGGGCGACGCTGAAGGGGCGTGGCATGATGCAGGGCGTTGATGTTGGGTCGGGCGACTTGGCCGAGGAGATCTGCGCAAGGGCGTTTGAAAAGGGCCTGATCATCGAAACATCCGGTGCCTACGACGAAGTCGTGAAGGTGCTTGCTCCTTTGACAATTCCGGATGCTACCTTGCAGACCGGTCTTGAAATCCTAAAGGATGCGACATGGGACGTGACGGTTGGACAAGAAAAACACGCAATGGCGGGAGAATGATTCATGATCGTCCGTGACTTCAATGAAATTGTCAAAACCGAACGCAACCGCGTGGTGACAGATGCGAATTGGTCATCTGTGCGAATGTTGTTGGCCGATGACGGAATGGGTTTTTCCTTTCACATCACCTTTCTGGACGCCGGGTCCGAACACACGTTCGAATACAAGCATCACTTTGAAAGCGTGTATTGCGTGCAGGGCAAAGGTTCGATCACCGATCTTGCAACTGGCGAAACGCATCAGATCCATCCGGGTGTGATGTACGCGCTGAACGAGCACGACCGTCATACACTTCGGGCGGAAGAAGAACTGGTCATGGCCTGTGTCTTTAATCCCCCTGTCACCGGCACAGAGGTGCATCGTGAAGACGGTTCTTACGCACCCGCAGAGGATGCCTGACATGAGCCACACCGTAGAAAAAATCGGCGGCACATCCATGAGCCGTATCAATGAACTGTGCGACAGTCTGATCATCCGAGGCCGCGAAGGCGACGCGCTTTATGGGCGTATTTTTGTGGTGTCCGCCTTTAGCGGCATCACCAATCTTTTGCTGGAGCACAAAAAAACCGGCCAGCCCGGAGTGTTTGCCGCCTTTGCCAACCAGGATAGCGATCATGGCTGGTTTGAATGTCTGGATCGCGTGTCCGAGGCGATGACGGACGCGCATAGTCAGGTGCTTGGCAATTCTGCCGACATTGAACGTGCCAACGCTTTTGTCGATGATCGCCTGCTCAATGCCCGCAATTGCCTGATCGACCTGCAGCGCTTGTGTTCTTATGGGCATTTCCGCCTGTCAGAGAACATGGCGCAAACACGCGAGTTGCTCTCTGGTCTGGGGGAGGCACATTCCGCCTTTGTCACAACGCTGATGTTGCAACGCGCGCAGGTGAACGCGCGGTTTGTCGATCTGTCCGGTTGGCGCCAGGAAGGGAATGTCACCCTTGAGGAGCGGATTCGGACCGCGATGGACGGCATTGACCCCTCGACGGAAATGCCCATCGTGACAGGCTATGCGCAATGCGCTGAAGGTCTGATGAGCCAATATGATCGCGGCTACTCCGAGGTTACGTTTTCCCAACTGGCAGCGTTGACCGGGGCGCGCGAGGCGATCATTCACAAGGAATTTCAACTGTCTTCCGCTGATCCAAATCTTCCGGGCATCAAGTCTGTCCGCAAGTTGGGGCGCACGAATTACGATGTTGCCGATCAGCTGTCCAATATGGGAATGGAAGCGATCCACCCCAAAGCGGCGAAAACCCTGCGACAGGCCGAAGTTCCATTGCGCGTCACCAACGCCTTTGAGCCCGATGACCCAGGCACCTTGATCGACGATCAAGCCCCGGAAACGGCGGCGGTTGAAATCGTGACCGGACTGGAGCTTTTCGCGCTAGAGCTGTTCGAGCAGGATATGGTGGGTGTCAAAGGATATGACAGCGCAATCCTCAATATACTGACACGGCACGATGTGCGCATTGTCTCGAAAGTGTCCAATGCCAACACGATCACGCATTATGTCGATACATCCATGAAGGTGCTGCGCCGAGTCGAGAAAGACCTTGCAAGCCTGTACCCTGCTGCTGAAATCTCCTCGCGCGCGATTGGCATGGCGTCGGTGATCGGGCGTGATTTGGCTGGATTGTCGGTTCTGACCCGCGGATTGCAAGCGATCGCCGATGCGGGACTGGAAGTCATCGGTGCCAGCCAAGGCCCGCGCAATGTCGATGTGCAGTTCATTCTGGAACGGCAATTCGTGAACCCAGCAATTGCCGCATTGCACAACGCTTTGGTTGATCAAAAGAACGACATGCCGGTCCAGGCCGCTGCGTGATACCACCTGAGTGGCCTGGATTTGTCCGGACGATTTGGACAGAACTTCGCCTACACGGTGAGGACCGCGTGAGCCTCTGACAAGGGGGGGGAAATACGCATTCCAATCGCTAAGGTTGTCTTTGGAATAGCCACCGATCCTGCCTGACGCCTTAAAGTAGAAGTGCTTCGCAATTCTAAAGTTTTTCCTTGATATCCGCACAGTGCGGTGAAAGTGTGGCACCGCTGGTCGGGGGGAGTTCGACCAGATTGGACAATGCAAATCGTGCGCGCCACTGTGCTGCGCCGATTCATTTTCACGGGGAGGTAGAAAATGACAGATACCAATAAGATGGGACGCCGATCCTTTTTGAGAAAAGCAGCCCTTGGCGGCAGTGCCGCAGGGGTTGCGGGCCTTGCCGCGCCAGCGGTTTTGGCGCAGGCACCGATGGTCCTCAAGATGCAGACATCTTGGCCTGCCTCCAACATCTGGCAGGAAATGGCACAGGATTACGTCACCCGCGTCGAGGCGATGGCAGGCGGGCGGCTCAAGATCGATCTGCTGCCAGCCGGTGCCGTCGTCGGCGCGTTTCAGGTGCTTGATGCAGTCAATGACGGGCTTCTGGATATCGGTCACGACGTGCCGGTCTACTGGTATGGCAAGAACAAGGCGGCCTCGCTCTTTGGCACCGGGCCGGTTTTTGGGGGTTCGGCCACCACGATGCTGAACTGGTTCTACGAAGGTGGCGGCAAGGCGCTTTATGATGAACTCACGCAGGACATCATGGGCCTTGACGTGGACGGCTACATGGCTTTCCCAATGCCCGCACAGCCCTTTGGCTGGTTCAAGGACCCGGTCAGTCAGGTGTCTGATCTCGATGGTTTCAAGTACCGCACTGTGGGGCTTGCCGCCGATCTGATGAACAAACTCGGCATGTCGGTGGCGCAGCTTCCCGGTGGTGAGATCGTGCCCGCGATGGAGCGTGGTGTGATCGACGCGTTCGAGTTCAACAACCCCTCTTCGGACCGCGATTTCGGTGCGCAGGACGTCGCCAAGAACTACATCCTGTCCTCGTATCATCAGGCGTCAGAAAGCTTTGAATTCCTGTTCAATGGCTTGACGATGGAAGATATGGAGCCCGATCTGAGGGCGATCCTGATCCACGGTGTCGAGGCCGTCTCCACCGCCAATACCGCCAAGGCAGCGCGGCGCTACTCGGCCGATCTGGCCTATCTGCGCGACGAGGCCGGTGTCGATGTGCAGCGGACCTCGGAAGAGATTCTTGCGGCCCAACTTGACGCCTGGGACGAACTTATCCCAGAGCTGGAGCAGGATCCCTTCATGAAGAAGTGCCTCGACAGCCAGCGCGCATGGGTCGACCAGGTGGTCTATTACGAGTTGATGAACTCGCCCGACTATACGCTCGCTTACGAGCATTACTTCCCCGGCAAGCTGAACCTGTAATCCAAACGACCCCTTCCCGCTCAGGGCGGGGGTCACACCTTTGGGGAAGGACGGACCCTTGCTGAGTTATATCCGCTTTGCCGACGCCCTGTCCGCGTGGTTCGGCAAATCCTTTGCCTGGCTGATTATCTTCATGGCAGTGGGCACAGGGTATGAGGTGGTTGTGCGCTACCTCTTTAATAATCCCACGGTCTGGGCGCTTGATGTGTCTTTCATCATGTATGGCACGCTTTTCATGATGGGCGGGGCCTATACGCTGTCGCGCGGGGGCCATGTACGGGGCGATTTTCTCTATCGGCTCTGGTCGACGCGCTGGCAGGCGCGGGTCGATCTTGTGCTTTATTTCGTTTTCTTCTTTCCCGGCGTGTTGGCGCTGATCCTGGCGGGCTGGAAATACGCTGACCGATCCTGGCAATACGGCGAAGTGTCGGTCAACAGCCCGGCCGGCATTCCGATCTACCAGTTCAAGACCGCGATGGTGGCTGCCGGTATCCTGTTGTTCATTCAGGGCATCGCAGAAGTCATGCGCTGCATTCATTGCATTCGCACGGGCGTCTGGCTCAAGGCCGACGAGGACGTGTTCGAAACCGAGGATCTGCTGATGCAGAAGGCCGCAGAAGCCGAAAAGGACGCCCATCCATGACCGATCCCCAGGTCGCCCTGTTCATGCTGGGCTTGTTCATTGTCTTTGTCTTTTTGGGATTTCCGATCGCCTTTACGCTGATGGCCATGGGCATCGGCTTTGGCTATTACGCCTATTTCGACGAACGCCGCATGTGGCGCGCTTATGACCGGCTTGAGGCCGAAACGGCAAGTTGGTGGGACAGCACCAGCCTTTGGATCGAAGGGTTATTCAACAACCGGATATTCGATCTTTTCGTCAATCAGACCTATACGGTAATGTCGAACGAGGTGCTGACGGCAGTACCGCTTTTCCTGTTCATGGGCTATATCGTAGAGCGCGCCAATATCGTTACGCGCCTGTTCGATACGCTCAACATCGCCTCGCGCAACGTACCGGGCTCGATGGGGGTTGCAGCACTTATCACCTGCGCGCTTTTCGCCACTGCAACCGGCATCGTCGGCGCGGTGGTCACGCTGATGGGGCTCTTGGCGCTGCCGGCGATGCTCAAAGCGCGTTATTCGCACAGTTTCGCCTCGGGCATCATCTGCGCGGGTGGTACGTTGGGCATCCTAATCCCGCCGTCGATCATGCTGATTGTCTATGCGGCGGCCTCCAACGTGTCGATTGTGCGGCTTTACGCCGGGGCGCTATTACCGGGGCTGACGCTCACCGGGCTTTATCTTGTTTATGTGGTGGGCCGGTCGATCCTGCAACCCAGCGTCGCCCCCAAGCCCACTGTCGACGACATTCCGGACGTCCCCAAGGGCAAGCTCATCATGATGATGGTCACGTCCTTTTTGCCACTGGCCTTCCTCATCCTGGCGGTTCTGGGCTCGATCCTCTTTGGCCTTGCCACCCCGACCGAAGCAGCCTCCATTGGTGCGCTTGGTGGTATCCTTCTGGCGCTGATCTACCGCGCGATGACATGGCAGCGGCTGCGCGAAAGCGTCTATCTGACGGTGCGGACCACCGCGATGGTGTGCTGGCTTTTCGTCGGCTCCTACACGTTCTCGTCGGTCTTTTCCTATCTTGGCGGCGAACATGTGATCAGCGAATTCGTACAATCGCTGAACCTGACGCCCATCATGTTCCTGATCCTCGCACAGCTTATTATCTTCCTGCTGGGCTGGCCGCTGGAATGGTCCGAGATCATCATCATCTTCGTACCAATCTTCCTGCCGCTTCTCGCCATCTTCGAAATCGACCCTCTGTTTTTTGGCGTGCTGGTGGCGCTTAACCTGCAAACCAGTTTCTTAACCCCGCCAATGGCAATGTCGGCCTATTATCTCAAAGGGATTGCTCCGCCGCAGGTCAAACTGACCGAGATTTTCGCAGGATGCCTGCCGTTCCTTGTGTGTGTGATCCTGTCGATGCTGCTCATGTACATTTTCCCGCAGATCGTCTTCTACCTGCCGGAACTGTTTTATGGGTGACACGGCTGTAGCAGATGCCGTCACCCTGCGGGACCGGATCGCAAAAGGCGAAATCCTGGCCGCCGATGTGGCCGAGGCGCAGATCGCCCGGATTGAAGAGGCGGACAAAAAGATCGGTGCCTATTGTTGGTTCGATGCGGATTATGTCCGACGACAGGCGCAGATGCTTGACAAACAACGCAGCGCCGGGCGGCCCATCGGTCCTCTGCACGGGCTGCCGGTGGCGCTTAAGGACGTGATCGACAATGCCCGCATCCCGACCGAAAACGGCACCTCTGTCGATGCGGGGCGGGTTCCGACCGAAGATGCGGACTTGGTGAAACAGCTCAGGTCCGCTGGTGCACTTATTCTTGGGAAAACCGTAACAGCCGAGCTTGCCTTCATGACTCCAGGCAAGACGCGCAACCCGCATAACCTCAACTGCACCCCCGGCGGCTCTTCTTCGGGGTCGGCAGCGGCGGTCGCAGCGGGAATGGCACCGCTGGCCGTGGGCACGCAGACCGGTGGATCGGTGATCCGCCCGGCCGCGTTTTGCGGCGTAACCGGCTTCAAACCGACCTTCGACGCGATATCGCGCCGCGGGGTGCTGGCACAATCGCCGAGCCTCGACACGGTGGGCGTCTTCTCAACCACCCCGCGCGAGGCGGCGCTTTTATGCGACACGCTCTTTGCGCACGAACGCGCGGGCGTGCCGATGCCGCCGCCGCACTTGCTGAAAACCGTTGATGCCGGCGCGCCGCTGCCGCCGGTTTTCGCCGTATTGCAACCACCCGCCTGGGACCGCGCCGCGCCTGAAACGAAAGATGCCCTGGCCGAGCTGACCGAGGCGTTGGGCGAACAAGCCTTTGAATTCACCCTGCCTGCGCTGTTCGACGAGGCCGCCGATATCCGCTACCGCATCAACATCGCGGAAATGGCACGCTGCTATCACCGCTATAATGGGCGCGACGGTGTTGGCGACGCCGTGCAAATGGCGCTTAAAGAGGGCAACAAGGTGTTGGCGCGCGACTACATCGCAGCGCTTGACTGGCCTGATGTGCTTAATTCCGCACTGGACGAGGTGTTTTCGCGCTGCGACGCGATCCTCTGCCCTGCCGCTCTTGGACCTGCTCCGGGGATTGAAACCACAGGCGATGCCATCTTCAATGGCCTTTGGACGCTGTGCCGCACACCTGCTGTCACCGTCCCAATCATGGATGCGGGTGGATTGCCGCTTGGCGCACAACTTGTCGGTCCAAGGGGCGGAGATGCCCGCTTGCTTCGTACCGCCCAATGGCTCTACGATTGGATTGACACAGCAGGAGGCTCGGAATGAATCGCACCATGGCCGTGATTGCCTTTGCCGTTCTGGCGGGGTTTATTGGTATCCTTGTCGTCAAGGTGCCCAGCCCGGACCTGATCGCGGTCGCCCTGCTAACGCTTGGCCTGGCGGCTTATGATCTGGCAACATCCTCCGGAAAAAAGTGACCGGTCGGCCACTCGGCAGGTGCACATTCACGCGAACCGCTATGGCCCCGCACCGGAGATGGCGCGCCGAAACAGGGTGAGTGACATCACAAAGAAGGCCAGGCCCAGTGTGGTGACCAACACGAATTCCGGCCAGACGATATCAAGCCCGGCCCCGCGATAGACCACTGCTTCGGAAAAGCTCATGTAGTGGCGCGAGGGCAGGAACCAGGTCACGTATTGGAGCCATTGCGGCTGGCTTTCGACCGGGCTCATGCCTCCTGACAGGATCATCATGGGCAGGATGGTGATGATCATCAGCAGGGCGAATTGCGCCATGGAGCGCGCGGCCGTCCCCAGCAGGATGCCCACCGCTGCAGCCGCGAACAGGTAGACGAAGGTGCCCGCCAGAAACAGCGGCACGGACCCGGCTACCGGCACGTCCAGAAGCCCCTGCACAACGAACACCAGCGAGGCGGTGAAGGCCACAAACACAATCGCCGCATTGGCCAGCACCTTGGACATCGCGATCTCGAACGGGGTCACGGGCATCACCAGCAGGTGACCGATCGTACCGTGCTCGCGCTCGCGGATCAGGGCGGCACCGGTCAGGATAACGGTCAGGATGGTCAGCCAGTTCAGCAGAGCCGAAATCGCCTCGAACCAGGTGCCATTGCCGTTGGGGTTGAAGGCCCGGCGCAACACCAGATCGACGCTCAGATCGGGGCTGATCCCGGGGCTGACGAAATCGCGGGCCTCGGACATGAGGATCGAGCGGATGTAATTTGCGCCCACCGTCGCCTGCATCACGTCGGTGGCATCCACGTTCAACTGGATCGTCACTTGCCGACCTTTGCGCAAATCCGACGCCATATTATTGGGAAGCACAATGACAAATGTATAAAGATCTGAATCCATTGCGGTGTCGATGCGCCCGGCGTCAATGTTTTCCGGGGTCTGAAACCACGGATCATAAAGCGCCTCATGCATGGCGCGCGACAATTGGGACCGATCATTGTCCACAAAGGCCACGCTGGCATTGCTGACCGTGCTGCCCGCCGATTGGGATTGGACATAGATGCCTGGACCAAAGGCATAGGCCACCAGCACCAACAGCAGCCAGTCGCGCAAGACACTGAACAGTTCCTTGCGGCTCAGCCAGACGATATTCCCTAAAATCCGTCTCATCGTTATTGCGCCTGTTTCTTGAGCAGCAGCAGCGCCGGGATCAGAAAGACGGGAATGAAAAGCGCGATCCAGGCGATATCTGTGCCAACAGAGCTCAGCCCAAGCCCCTTGGTGAAAGTGCCGACGCTCATGTGCATGTAGTAATGCGTGGGCCAGGCGGTCCCGATCAACCATGCCCCTCCTTCCAACGTCGAAACGGGTTGCAACATGCCCGAAAAGATCACCGTCGGCATCATCGAAATCACCGTTGTTGCAAAGACCGCTGCAACCTGCGTGCGTGTGAAAACAGAGACCAGCATTCCGTAACTTGTGGACGCCATCACATAGACAAGCGCCCCCGCCGCCAGCACCGGCAGGCTGCCTTTGAAGGGCACGCCGAACAGGTAGACGGCCATCACTGTCATGATCACGAAGTTGATCAGTCCGATTGCGATATAAGGCAACTGCTTGCCCACCAGAAATTCAAACCGCCTTGTCGGGGTGACGTGAAAGTTCGTGATCGTGCCGATTTCACGCTCCCGTGCCACGCTGATCGCCATGAGGATCGCCGGAAACATCAGCAGAAGAATAGCGGGAACCGCCGGGGCGATGGCGTAGATGCTGTCAACTGTCGGATTGTAGCGAAACCGCGTCTGAATGCTGAGCCCCTGATCGGTCGGTGCGGTGCTCCGCGCTGTTTCGGCCTGGGCGGCCAGATAGTTCGAATGCCCACCCTGCACATAGCCCTCGATGGTCGAGGCGCGTTGCGTGTTGGCCCCGTCGATCCAGGCCGACACATCTGCCGCGCGCCCTTCGCGGAGGGCCTTTCCAAAGCCTTGCGGAATATCAAGGATCAGCGTGGCGTCGCCGGATCGCAGCCGGTTCACCAACGCCTCGCGGCTGTCCACCGGCGGCATCTCCTCGAAATACTGTGAACCCCGATAGGTCTCCAGATAGGCACGGCTTTCGGGCGAACGATCCTGATCGAAAACGGCAAACGCCATATCCTCCACATCCATGGAAATCCCGTAGGCGAACAGGAACATCAAAATAATACTGCCGCCAAAGGCAAAGGTGAGCCTGATCGGATCGCGCATCACCTCGAAGGTCTCGCGGCGCGTATAGGCCAGCAAGCGGCGCAGGAAGGCCCCGCCCGCCGTGCTGCGCTCTTGCTCTGTCTCATCGTCGTTTAGATCGGCACCAGACCCTTCTGCGGCGGCGTCCTCATCGGCGGCTTTGATATGGGCGATGAAGGCTTCCTCTAGATCACCGTTGCCCTTGTCATCCGCAATGTCGGACGGCGTTCCCACCTCCAGAACCTGGCCTTTGTGCATCAGTGATATGCGATCACACAGGGCGGCTTCATTCATGAAATGGGTCGAAATGAAGATCGTCACACCGTCCTCGCGTGACAGGTCTGACAGGATTTGCCAGAACGCATCGCGCCCGGCCGGGTCCACCCCCGATGTCGGCTCGTCCAGGATCAATAGTTCGGGACTGTGAATAATCGCGGCGGCCAGCGATAACCGCTGGCGCAGGCCAAGCGGCAGCTCTCCGGCTGGGTCAGCGGCGTGGGAAGTCAGCCCGAACTGATCCAGCAAATCGTCGATCCGGTCTTCGATTTCACCCGGGTCCAGACGAAACAGCCGCGCATGCAGCCGCAGGTTCTGGCGCGGGCTGAGTTCGGAATAGAGCGAAAACGATTGGGTCATATAGCCCACCCGCTGCCGGGTTTTGATATCGCTGGCGTCTACTTTATGGCCAAACAAAGAAACCGACCCCTCGGATGCGGGCAACAGTCCGGTCAGCATCTTCATCGTCGTTGTCTTGCCCGACCCGTTCGAGCCGATGAAGCCAAAGATCTCGCCCTGCTCGATCTTGAAGCTGACATCATCCACAGCGGTGAAATCGCCAAACCGGCGGGTCAGGCCGCTGGCCTCGATCGCAATGTCGCGCTTGTTGTCTTCAAGCGGTGGTATCTCCAGATCGACCTCTTCACCCCGTTCGTCTTCAGGCAGAAGCGCGGTAAACGCCGCCTCCAGCGTGTTCGTGTCAGTCTCTTCGCGCAGCTCCTCGGCGCTGCCACTGGACAGGATGCGCCCGGCGTGCATCGCATGCAGATGATCAAAATCCTCGGCCTCGTCCATATAGGCGGTCGAGACCAGAACGCTCATGTCCGAGCGGGACTCGCGGATATCGTTGATCAGCCCCCAGAATTGCCGCCGCGAGAGCGGATCGACACCGGTGGTCGGCTCGTCCAGGATCAACAGATCAGGATCATGGATCAGCGCACAGCACAGACCCAGCTTCTGCTTCATGCCCCCCGACAGCTTGCCCGCGATGCGGTCCGCAAACGGGTCCAGACGTGTGGCTTTCAGCAAACGGTCGATCCGCGCGTCGCGCTCGGACGCGCTTTGCCCGAAAAGCCGCCCGAAAAACTCAAGGTTTTCGCGCACGCTCAGCGACATATAGAGGTTCTGGCCCAGACCCTGTGGCATATAGGCGATGCGCGGAAAAACAGCGTTGCGGTGCGCGGCCTTTCGCATCGGTCCGCCCAGCACCTCGATCTCGCCCTGCTGCATCTTGCGCGCGCCGGCAATAAGCCCCATCAGTGTGGATTTGCCCACGCCATCCGGCCCGAACAGGCCGACAAGCCGACCGGGTGCAAGCTTTAAGGATATATCGTCAACCGCAACCGTCTCGCCATAGCTGTGGCACAGGTTGCGGACCGTGACGACAGGGCTTTCACTTTCCGACATGCCTAGTTCCCGCGCGCCAAAGGTGCCGCGTCACTCAGGGTCAGGTTGTCGGGCCACGCCACATCCTCAGAGCCTGCCAACCGGATATGACCAACGCCGCGCATGCCCGTTTTGACATAGTCAATATTCCGCTCGATCAGGTCCTGCGGTACACGCAAACGCACGCGAAACATCAAATCGGCACGCACGTCCTGTGTTTCCACATGTTCGGGCGTGAATTGCGCCTCTGGCGAGACAAATGTCACCTGTGCGGGGACCACCAGATCAATCCCGTCAAGCGCGATACGCGCCTCGGCCCCGATGGCCACACGGGCCGCCTGTGCAGTGGGCAGGTAAATCTCCATATAGATCCGCGACAGATCCACCAGCGTCACGATGCGCGCGCCAGAGGCCAACACCTCGCCCGGCTCTGCCAACCGGTAAAGAACCCGGCCCGTGACCGGCGCTTCGATCTCTGCATCCTCGATCTGGGTGGTGATTTCCCGACTTTGCGCGCGCGCCGCGTCGGCCTGCCGTTCTGCTGCAGCCAAACTCGCCTGCGCTGCCGCCAGCCCGGCGCTCGCCACATCCCGTTCCGATCTGCGGCGATCCACCTCTTCTTCGGTGCCAAATCCACGATCAAACAGCTGCTGCGCACGGGTCAGCTCTTTTTCCGCGAATGTCAGATCGGCCTGGCGCTGATCGATCATCGCCTCCGCCTGTGTCGCCTGCGACTCGGCGCTGGCCACATCTGCTTCGGCGCGCGCCAGTTGCGCCTCTAGCGTGTCTGTCTTGATGCGGGCCAGAATGTCGCCCGTCTCGACCAGATCGCCCTCCTGCACCTGAACTTGCAGAACACGGCCCGTGATCTCGGTCGCCACATCAACCAGATTGGCTTCGATGCGGCCGTTGCCCTCGGCAAAATTCAGCGGACCGTCATTCTGTTGCGCCTGCCAATAGAAATAGCCGACACCACCCGCAACAGCTATGACAGCGGCACCGATCCAACCAAACAGTTTGCGCTTTTTCGTCATGTCGTCACTCCGCTAACCTCATCTGGTTCTAAGCTCTCGATGACCGTCTGGATTTGACACAGGTTAATGGGAGTGCAGTTTTGAACTGGAATAACGGTTTGCATATTCACAGACCGCAGGCATCGCTTTGGCCTATGCACGGCGCTGAAGACCCAACCGCGTGTCGCGAACAGGAGAAACCGCGTGCCCCATGATCATGGTCATATCGACCCAAACTCAGGAGACAAACGCGTCGCTATCGCCATCTGGGCCAACGGGTTACTGACTGTTGCTCAAATCATCGGCGGCATCCTGTCAGGCAGTCTTGCGCTTATCGCTGATGCGATTCACAATTTTTCGGACATGGCGTCATTGGTGATTGCCTATGGCGCGCGCAAAATCGCCCGGCGCTCTGCCGATGAAAAAATGACATTCGGTTATGGACGCGTCGAGATCGTGGCTGCGCTCATCAACTACACATCGCTGATCCTGATCGGGTTTTATCTGATCTACGAAGGTGCGATGCGCTGGATCGACCCGCCAGAAGTTGCCGGATGGACTGTTGTGATCCTGGGCTGCATTGCTTTGTTTGTCGATGCTTTGACTGCTGCGCTGACCTGGTCGATGCAGAAAGACAGCATCAACATCCGCGCGCTCTTTTTACACAATCTGTCAGACGCGCTGGCCTCTGTGGCGGTCATCATCGGGGGAACCCTAATATTGCTTTACGATCTGCACTGGATTGATCCCGCAATCACCATAGGGATCGCAGTCTATATTTTGTGGCTGGCCTTGACCGAGATCGGTGGCCCGATCCGCATTCTGATGCTTGGAAGCCCGCCGGGGATCGACACCGAGGCGGTGATCGCCGCCGTTGAAAAGGTGAATGGCGTGAGCGAGGTTCATCATGCGCATTTCTGGCAGATGGAAGAACATGCGGCTGCGCTCGACGCCCATATCGTTGTCCATCAGGAACGTTGGACTGACATTGAGGACATAAAGATCGCGATCAAGGCCCGTCTTGAGGAGCATTTCGGCATCACCCACTCCACGCTGGAATTCGAGCGTTCTGATCATAAACATCACGATGCGAAACGCTACGGACACGGATGAAGTGGCGCGGATTGAGTAATCTTGAAAATTCAAAACCCAGCCAACTCGCCCTATGCAGGCAACACACCGTCAAAATGCCGGGTTGCGGGTCGTCCGATCAGCGGCATCCGCCATCGCGTTTCACCCAGACATACCGCCCGGGCGTCACGACCACCTCGCGGGTGACTTGCTCTGTGTGGCCGGGACGCTGGCGATGAAGGACTCGCCCGTCTTGAACTGTCACACGGTCAACCACGTCCTTGTAAAGCGCCGGGATGACCTGGCGTACCCTCCGTTCGGGGGCGATCTGAACCTTGCGTGTTTCAATACGGGTGACGGCGGGTTCGACCCTTTCGATCTGCTGCGCCGGCTGCACCACAACGCGGCGGGTTTCCGTGCGATAAACCGCCTCCTCCTGGCACAGCACACGTTCTTCCTGACCGTTGCGGACCTCAATTCGGTAATAATTGCGCGCGGGGCGAACCAGCACCTGAACGGGTCGCGCCTCGATTAAGGCTGGAATGTTCTCCACCACTTTGCGCGCGGGTTGGACGACAACGCGCACGCGCCGTGTCTCGAACCGTGCCGGGATCACACGCCACTCCACACGCTCCGGGCGCACGAGAACGCGGCGAATGCGCGACTGCGTGATTGGCGGGACATATTCGCTCACTGTGCCGGGATAGGCGCGTCACCGTTTCGGTGACACGCCGGGTGACCGGCGGCACCCATTTGCGCACCAGGCAGGCATCAGTTGGCGGACTCGGAGATGGGGCCGGGGTCACAATCGGATCAGAAAGCCCGTCCGCCAGCGCCGGCATCGGGACAGTTGCGAGCAGCAGCCACAAGAGCACCGTCTGCTTCATTGCGTTGCTCCGTCCGCGTTTTTTCCGGGCCGCCGACGCATGTAGTAATCAAGACTGGCCCGCGCCTCGTCATCCAGCGCACCGGTTAAAGCGAAACACGCCTTGGCCTTCATGAACGAACGGATGCGCGCCCGATCTTCGCCACGCTCGGTCGCTGTCACATCCGCCGGATCAATCCGGTCCAGACGCGATAGCGCGGATTGAACCGTGTCGAAATCGCCTTGGCGATAGGCAATCACCGCTTGGGCAAATTCCGTATCGGGGCCATCTTCGCCCATCTCGGCGAGCGCGTCGACCAGCACCTGCGCTTCTTTGAAACGCAAATGCTGGACGCGCACGAGGATAGAAAGCATGAAATAATCACGCTCTCGTTGGGTCAGGGTGGAGGCCCTGGGCAGTGCCACTCCCCGTTCGGGGTCCGGCGAAAGCGACGCAAGCGCATCGGATGGTCCGTCCATGCTCATTGCGCCGCCTTTGTGTTATGCGACGTTACGGACGATGGTTTTCAACGTGTCCGACACCGATTTCATGATGTTGGTGCGCAAGTTGGTCACCGCCGACCAGGTGTTCATCGCCATCTGCATGGAATACATCTTTTCGGTATCCGACAGGTTGGCGTTCTGTTCGATCAGGCGGATGTCTTCCTCGATATTGGCGATCTGGGTCTGCAGGTATTCCTGTCGCCAGATCAGGTCGAACCCGTCGCGTTCGCTAAAATTCGCGTTTGTGGAAACAGCGGGGGTGGACGTTCGGGAATTGCCGGTAATGGCCATATAGCCTTCAGTTGACATAGCATTAATCCTTGTTGACTGGGGGTGTCTTCAAAATGGTGTCTGCCGCATCAAGCGCGCCAAGAAGCGCGGTGCCAGCGGCGTGATCCTCCGGGCTGACCCCAGCGTCGATACGGCCCCGCACGGCCTGACGCGTCTGCGCGACCCAGGTCAGCGTATCGGCCAGAATGCGCGCAGCATCCTCGCCAAGCAGCGCCTCTTCCAGCGCGGAGAAACCCAGCGGTGTGTTTTCGGTCTGGTTTGAAACCGGTGTCACGATGCCTCCGTCAGCAATGCGGTTTACGCGATCTTTACGCAAACTATGCCAGGCTTGGCGTGCCAAACGGCACAAGCCGTCAATCTGTCGAGGTGGCCCAGCGGATCTGTTCCGTCAGCCCGCTTAGCCCATGTGAATTGCGCACCACGCGCGGGGTGATCATAATGAGCAATTCCGAGCGTGATTGCAGGTTCGACTTCTGATTGAAAAGCCCGCCCAGAAGCGGCACCTTGCGCAGCACCGGCACGCCACCTTCGCTGGTGTCGGTGCGTTCGCTGATCAGCCCGCCCAGAAGCACGGTAAAGCCCGAATCCACGTTGACCTGCGAATTGACGCTGCGCTGAGAAATGACCGGGTTTTCCCCCGCCGCCGTATTCTCGCGCCGCGCCGCGCTGACCGTCTGCGCGATGTCGAGCAGCACCGAGTTGTCGGGCCGGATCGTCGGCGTCACATCGAGGATCACGCCCACATCCACCGTCTCGATCTCTTGGGTGACGACGACATTGCCATCCGAGCTTGACGATTGCGATGCGGTGACGAAGGGGATCTGATCGCCCACCGACAACCGCGAGGTCGCGCCATCGACAACGGTGACGTAAGGCGATGAAATCACCCGTACATTCGTCACCGATTGCAACGCGGTAATCACCGCCTGAATGTCTGTGCCGCCGCCCGTCGTGTCGCGGATGATCGCGGCAAGCCCCTGCCCGCCCGGATCGCTGGCGCTGGTGCCGCCGCGCGAGGAGCGGATGCTAAAGCCCGCGCCATCAAGGAAGGTCTGCACGCCGTAGGATAGCTCGTCCGAGATATCGACCTCCACGATGGTCGCCTCGATCACCACCTGCGCCAGCGGAATGTCCAGCGCTTTAACGACCTTCCGGATGCGCTGAAACTCCTTGTAGGTGGAGCGGATCAGCACAGCATTGTTGCGCGGATCGGCCACGACGGACAGGCCCTCGCCCGACGGCAAGGTTGGATCACCTGCTGCGCGTGACTGAGTGGCCGCCGGTGCGGCGGCAGGCGCATCATCCTGACCGCGAAAGGTCGATGGCGCGCGAATGCCCGTCGCTTCGGCAGCGCTGCTGGAACCGCGTTCGGCTGCAACGGCCAGGATAGCAGACTCGTTGGCCGCCTCGGTCGTGTCCCGGGGGCTGGTAATACCCGCGCCAAAGACCGAGGCGATTTGTTCAGCGACCTCTGTCGCGCGCCCATGGGTCAACTGGATCACCCGCAAAGACACAGAGTCGCGGCGATCCACGTCAAGCCCCCTGGCAAGACGCCGGACCTCATCCAGTGCGGCATCGGTATTGGCTGCAACCAAAAGACCCTGCCGCGTGCTGAGCGGGATGATCGTGACGCCGGAAATGCCCCGGTCGGCATAAAGCGCATTGAGTTCCTCGGCGACGACCGTCGGATCGTTCTGGCGCAGCGGCAGGATCGCGACCTCTTGCCGGGCGACGCCCGTATCGATCAACGTGCGCACCAGATCTTCGACCGACGCGAATTGCGTGGAATCGCCGCGCAGCACAATCTTGTTGGTGTCGGGAACGCTGGCAACCTGCACCGAGGGCGGAGCAAGCGCCGTCAAAAGCGACGCGATTGCCTCCGGATCGCCGCGTTCGATGGGAATGGTGGTCAATTCGTCCCCCCCCAGCCCCGACCGCGAACGCGTTTGCGCGAGGCGTTCAAGCTCTTCCGGCAGGCCGACCTGGTAGACACCGTTAAGATACTGCATCGCATAGCCGTTTCGGGCCAGGATATCAGCCAGCACCTGCACCAGCTGCGCGCGCGTGAAGCGGGTGTTCGACTTAAAGGTAACCCGCCCCTGCACCGATTCCCCGATGATGAAATTCTGCCCGAGGATGCCGCCAAGGATGTTCTGGATCACCTGTGTCAGCTCTTCACCGTCATAGTTCAACGTTACCGACGGCGTGCTGGCATAGCGCGGCTGCCACGCAGCTCCTTGGATGCGCGCCGATTCAAGCGGGCGGATAATCGGGCTGGCCTGGTTGATCTCAGAGAAAAAGTTGCCGTCAGGCCCACGCGCAACATCCGGGCCTGCATTGATGTCGCCGGTATCTACAAAACCGGTCTGACCCGCATCGGCGGTATTGGTCAGCCGCGCGCTGGTATTGCCGCTGAACACCGTTTCGCGCTGGAACGCTTCGGAAAAGAACCCGGGGTCGCCATAGGCTTCTTTGGACGTGGTAATGATTTCCTGACCAGTGACCGGATCAGTGGCAACAACAAGGGGCGGCGGGGCATCGCCAGCTCCGTGCGCCTTGCCATCACCGGCGGCGCATCCCGACAGCACGGCGAAAAGAAGCGCAGCCATGACGCCCATGACGGATCGCAGTAGCAGCTTTCGACGAGGCAAAGCCACCCCGCCCAGATTGGGCCGTTGCACGATGATCTGTTCCCCCGCGCGGATCTGTTGCCCGCTCTTGCCTGTTTCGATTGCGTGTCATGGCGATTTGGCAGCACCCTTACGGGAAAGCACGCCGACCCGCTTCGCGTAAGAATAATGCTCGCGACCCGGGAGGTGGTGTGTTCTTTGTCTCACCCCAACGCGACCGGTGTGGATAACAAGGGCTAAAAACCGTCGGGGCTTTGGTGCAGCACCGCTTTATCGAGGCGCAGCTTTCTTTCACCGCAATTGCGACCGGTGGCGCGTCTCTGTTCCGAACCAGATACAGGACCATTCATGGCGCAGCCTTCCGATACATTGCTTCTCAAGATCCTTGGCGGGGCGCAATTCGGAGCCGAAGTGGCGCTCGAACCCGGTACTTACAGCTTTGGATCAGGCGACGGCTGCGATCTGGTTTTTGCCGATGCCCTGCTTGCAGAGGCACATGGCAGCGTCCGTCTTGGCGAGGGTCGGATCGAAATTCGCGCCGAAAGTGGAGCGTTACAGACGGCGGCGGGTCTGTCGCTGGAACCGGACAACGAAGCGTGGCACGAGATTGCCCAGCTCGATACCATCACAGCGGGCACCACTCGCTTTGCCATCGGCACGCGTGGCGCAAACTGGTCGCGGCTCGAAACGGCTGCCGGTCGCGGCGACGCGCCGCCTCCCCCGGAAAGCACCGGTCGATCGCGCCGTCAGCTCATTATGCCAATTGGCCTTGCGGCGCTGGTCGTTTTTTTTATCATCGGCTCTGCCCTGTTCAGCAGCGAAGGCGCGTCGAGCCGGATCGCAGAGTTTGTAGGTACCGCCCGCCTGTCCGACGAAGCCCGCGTGGCGCGCGCGCTCGAAGATCTGCCCTTTGCACATGATATCAAGGTAAGCGTGGCTGACGATGGCCGCGTGAGCGTGCGCGGCTATGTCGAGAATGTCGCCCAACGGCGCGCAGTGCGCCAAGTGCTGTCGGCGACCGAGAGCGCCGTTGCGCCCAATATCTCGGTGATCGAGGTGATGGAGAACGACATTCGCGGCCTTGTCCGTGCGCGTGGCCTCGATTTGCAATCGCGCGTGGCAACCGGTGGCATCGTGACGCTTTCGGGCAACGAACTCTCTGACAGCGCGGTGTCCGATCTGGCCGATACGATCCTTACCCAGGTTCTGGGCGTCACCGCCGTGCGCGATGAAGTGCGCAGTGCCTCCGACATCCTTGCCGAGGCGCAAGACATGCTCGAAGCTGCACGGCTTGATGGGCCGGTGATCCTGCGGCTGACGGATGGGCTGGCCGAGGCGACGGGCGTGGTTCCGTCCTCCAAGGTCGACAATTGGGTCGGTTTCGTAAGCGGCTATGCCTCGCGCTACGCCGCAGATGTGCCGCTGCGCTCTTTCGTGGCGCTGGAAGGGCGCGGCGCGCCGCAGCCCATCGTCATTGCGGCAGGCCAGTCGGTGTCTCCCGATTTGGGCACCGCCCTTGGCCCCGCCCCAAACGAAAGCGACATCCTCGATGCATTGACAACCGGACCCGTGGCGCTGGCCGCTGCCACGCAAGACTCCGCTCCTGTTCAGCCCGCGCCTGCGCCAGAGTCAATCGCCGCCGCGCTCGCCCCGTTTCGTGTCGCCTTCGACGCCGATCCGGATGCGATGCTGGACCGGCTTGGCCTGCCCGCAGGCACCCTGTCCGCCAATCGCGTACTGGCCCTGCTCGACCTGGCCGAGGCCGACCCCCAAGCAGCAGCAGCCGCGTTCGAGCAATTGCCGCAAAACCTGCAGAAAACCCTGCGGTCCGTGCTGGGCGAGGTGCAGAAATCCGAAACCGTCGCGCAGACCGGGCAACCCGACGCTCTACGCGACACGACACAGCCGGGCACCGGCGCGGCCTCCCCGGTCTGGTCCTCACTCCTCAGCTTTGCGATGGGCAATCCCGCAGCAGAACTCGAAGCCGCCGCGTCGGCGCTTGTCCCGACGGATCGTGAGACCGGCGAGATTGAACCGCCAACATTCCCGGCCGGACCTGCCGCTGACAGCCAACCAAACACTCAGGGTGATCCCCTCTTGCGCAACCTGTCGCAAATTCTGAACGGCACGCCACCCCCGGATACTGACATTTCCACTGAAAGCTCGCCGCCATACGGACTGCTTTCACCCGATCCGAAACCCAACACCTCAGGATTCGGAGCCAGCCAGCCCGGTATGAGCCAGACGGGAACCTCTGAGCGGTTCACCCGCCCCCTGCCCGCCTCGGTCACTACCTTCGACGCGCCGTTCCGGAGGTTGATTCAAGCCACAGACCTCGTGCTGGCCGATGACAGCGTCACCGTAAAGACCGCCGGTCCGGGCATTCGCCGCGCGCTGTCAACGCTGTCGCAAACGCTGGTCTCGACCGTTCGCGACCAGCAAGAGGCGCTGGCACAGGGGCGCACGATACTGCCTGCGCAGGCGGTGCAGTCGTCCAGTGCCGAAGCATGCTGGCCCGGTGCACCGATAACCCCTGCCCAAATCCCGACGGTGCTGTTTTGGCTTGATTATTTCAGCGTCGATGCAAACGCCGATCTTGCCCAGCTGGACGGCCCAAACCAACGCGTGATGCTGGAGGCCGCCCTCTCGCCCCGGCGCCTGCGCGCCTGCCTCGAACGGCTCGATCACCCCACTGCCGACACTCTGATAGAGGAATCGATCTTTCTGCAGGAAATGTCGGTCAACAACCGCTTTGGCGGGTTTTTACTGCGCAACGTACCGCAAGTTGAGCTTGATCTGGCGGGTATCGATTTCACCGGCACACGCTATATCGAACTACGGGATGGAAGACGCCTCGAAATCGGCTCTGCGCCCG
Source organism: Marivita sp. S0852 (assembly GCF_046591575.1). Classification (NCBI taxonomy): domain Bacteria; kingdom Pseudomonadati; phylum Pseudomonadota; class Alphaproteobacteria; order Rhodobacterales; family Roseobacteraceae; genus Marivita; species Marivita sp. S0852. The sequence goes on along the minus strand of NZ_JBIQWA010000008.1, from coordinate 153,252 downwards.
ATCTTGAAAGTCGAATCGCGGCAATTGGTGACTTTGGGGTCTTACTGCGCGAGCCGGGCCGCTTTGCCGCACGGCTTTTCGGGCCGGACATCGGTTGGCAAATCAACGAGTTCTAAGCTTACTTTGCGAAAACCTGCCAATGTCACCTGATCGACTGTGTCAGGCGGCCCACTTATGGGACAGGTCCGGGCTAATGTGTTAACATAACCGCCAGATGGGATGCTGTGTCAGCACGTTAGTTTCAGGGCGGTTAGTATGAGTATTTTTTCGGGAGAACCCCCCATGCAGGACATGCTCCTTCCCCTGCCGCCCACGCGTGCCGCAAAAATGGTGGCGCACGGCTTTGCGGTCGTGTCTGACGCAACCCAGAAAGACGGCGCTTCGCTTCACGGTGCCCGCATCACCTTTCCAGGACAAACCGACGACATGGCGCTCGCGACACTTTTGCGGGGCGCGATCCAGGCCGGTGTCCTAAGCAGCGATCTAAAGGCACCGCCCGATCCGGATACCGCCTATACCGATGCGGTACGCGCGGTCGAAGCCGGTGAAACCGCCGCCGCCGGAATGTTGTTTCTCGCACTGGCGGTGAGCGGGCACAATGTCGGCGGGGCGCTGCACGGCCTGGCGTCGGCGCTGTGCAAAGCGGGGCGGCATGACGATGCGCTGCGTTTGTCATTGGCCTTGGGCGAGGCCGGCTTCACCGATCCGCGCGCGCTGATCCTTGCTGGCTTTGCCGCGCAAAAAACCGGGGACAAAGCGCTGGCCCGCCGCTGCCTGGCCCGCGCCGCGCGCATGGCCCGCGGTCAGCCCGACTATGTCGAGGATCTGCATTTCGCGCAGCGTCTGCTTTTGATGCAACAATTGGGCGATTGATCTATGGCTGTTGGGCCCACATCCCGTGCCACGCACCATTTGCGCGATGCCGATCTTGGTGTCGCGGGCATCCATCGCTGGCGTGTCGAAGACGAGGTACACCTGCCCGGAGGGCCACCTTCCGCGCCGGGGTTCTTGCCCCAGGAACGTCCGCTCGATGCGGTTCTGCGACGCGACACGCTCGATGAACGGCTGGTGAGCCACATGGTCCCGTCGCAGCTGGATGCCGACCTTCTGTCGCCAGCTGTGATGACCCGCACGCGCGAAACGCTGGCAGGCAAGCTTGCCCTGGCCGCCGATATCGGGAACAGCGCAACACTCAATCGCGCGGCGCTCCTGCTCGAAGAGGAACTGGCCCTCGATGAAGAAGTGCGCGCCGCGCTGGCCGCGCTTTTGAAAGGATAATCCATGGCGCTTGACGGCCCCGACGATGCCCTGCGGGTTCTCGAAACCGCGCTTGGCGGTGGAACGCTTGCCTTCGATACAGGCAGTGTCTGCCAGGTGACTGTTCAAAACGCCTTTGTTCTTAATCTGCGAAAGATGGACGACACGCGCCTGCGGCTTATCACCTATCTCGACGGGCAGATTCAGCCAATGACCGCGCGTTTTCTGCTGAACGCGATGACGGAAAACCATCTGGGCGGCACCGGCCCGCATGGCCGCTTTGGTCTGCACCGCGACCTGGGCATCCTGGCGCTTGAGGAAACGATCGCCTGCCGGGGGCTGGACCCGACCGCGTTCGAGGCCCGGGTTCTCGCCTTTGTGAAAACCGCTGCTTACTGGGTTCTGAACGGTGACAATCTTTTCGACGACCCCAATGCGCTCGAAGATCAAGTGCACGCTACGGGTGCGCGCATGTCCGAAGATGTCTATGCCGCCTATACCGGCGACGAGGCCGACGCGGTTTTCGTAAAGGTCTGACGCGATGATCCCACCCCGTATCGGTGGGCCCTCCGGCCCGCCCCCTCCCGCCACACCACCGCCGCCCGACGCGAATGTCAGGCAACGCGTGAAATTGGCCGCCGAAGCGACCGAGCTTTCCGCGCTTGGCTTGCGCGGCGGCGCACCCGACGGGACGGTCAAACCCTACGCGCCCGATGCCGACCGCGCCGCGCGGTTGCAAGGGGCCGGGCCGAAAGACCTGAAAGAGGCACTCGGCACCGACATCGCTCAGGTTCAGGGCGCGCGAGCCGATCGGTTCGAACGCCGTCTGCAAGAGGCGCTGGCCGCGCTGCCCGGCCCATCCGGCCGCGCCATCGAGATCGGTTTCGACCGAACTGCGCCCCTTTCCATCGCCGCAACGACAGCCACGCTCACGCTTGGGACGCAAACGCGGGTGCCGCTGCCCTCGGGAGAGGCAACGCTAGAGGCCGGCTTTGCGGCGCTCGATGCGGAGGATCGGATCACACCCGCCAATGATGCGCGGATTAGCCCCGACGGCGATCAACCCGAAAGCCGGGGCACTCGGCAGGCCAGTTCGCTGGGCGGTCTGATCGCAGCGAATGCTGCCATGACCGAAACCATCGTTATCGCGCAAGAGGGTGAACGGACGGTTGCCATCCGCATTGCGCTTGCGGGTGATATTGATCTGGCGGAAACACTGGCGCGCGGCTGAGGGTCAGGCAAGCACTTTGTGATCGCCGCGCTCCATGTCGATATCGCCGCGCCGCGCGGGGCCATCATAAAGCTCGCCCTCGTGCCGCGCGATCCAAGCCAGGATCTCGGCCACCACCGAAAACACCTCGTCCGGCACGTAGTCGCCCGGCACCGTATCGGCATAAAGCCCGCGCGCCAGAGCGATATTGCGAAAGACCGGCACGCCCGATTGCTCGGCCACCACGCGCAGCCGCTGCGCCTCGGGCCCGCGCGCGCGGGCGGTGACCATCGGCAGCGGCGTCTGCCCCTCGCGGTAGCGGATCGCCACGGCGATATGCGTCGGGTTGACCACCAGCGCCGAGGCGTTTTCGACCTGCTTGGGCGCATCGCCCATGACCAGCTCCTGCGCGAATTGCTTGCGCTGGCCCTTGGTCAGCGGATCGCCCTCGCTTTCCTTGAACTCGCGCTTGACCTCTTCTTTCGACATCATCAGCGATTTGGTATGCGCATGGCGCTGATACCAGAAATCGAACAAAGCCACGATCACGAAGGCCAGCGCCGAATAGGCCGTGACCTGATACAGCACCCGCACCGTGACCGATTGCAGACAGACCATGCCGCAGCTGATCGCGGTGAAATAGGCACCGATGGCGTGATAAGTGACATAATACAGCAACAAGGACAGAAACAGGATCTTGAACACTGATTTGATCAGCTCGACCACCTGCCTCATGCAGAAGATGCGTTTGAAGCCTTTGGTGATCGAGATTTTTTCAAGCTTGGGCGTGATCGCCTCGATGCTGAACAGCGACCCGAACTGCACGTAATTGGCCACGATCCCCAGCGCCAGTGTCACGCCGATCACCGGCAAAAGCGCGAGAACCCCGATATCGAAGGACACCGCGATCCCGGTTTTGAGCGAGGCGACACCACCCTTGGTGGCCAACAGCGCCACAGTGTCCATCAGGTTGATCAGCCGCCACCAAATCTCTCCGCCCAAAGCAAGAATGACCACGATCACGCCAAACAGCGAAATCGTGGTCACAACCTCCTGACTGCGAGCAACCTGCCCTTTCTGTCGCGCGTCGCGCTCTTTCTTGGGGGTCGGTTGTTCGGTCTTTTCGCCGGTCTCTGACACCCTGGCGCTAGAGCGTATCGATATTCATGGTGGCGTAGGCAAACATTTTGACCGATGCATCCAGGGATCTGGCGAAGTCGTCAAAATCGGCCTTGACCGCCGGGTCAGAGACGCCGGGGAATTCACTGTTGAAATCGGCACCATCCGCGCCCGACGAGATCAGCTCTCCGATAAGCTGGATCGTGGCGCCGGCGGAGCCTGTCAAATTGTTGACGTTTTCAGAAAGCGCCGGCCCCAGGCGGCCGTGCAGCAGGTCCTTTGCCAGGGCAAGGTTCGCCTCTGTTTTCACGTCAGGCGGCAGGTTGCTATCGTTGATCTGTCCGCCCAAATGCGCCATCTCGTCCATATATTCGTTGCTCAGCACCTGCCGGATCGAGATTAGTCCCTGGATGGGACCAGAATTTACCCCACTGGACACAGGATTGAGAGCCGATGACACGATCCCCTTGGCGGCCTTGAGCAGCCCGTCGAAATCCTGTTTGTCCAGCTGGCTCAGATCATACGCGCCATTGTTGAGCTTATTGTCAGGGTCATTCACCGCACTTGCCAGGGCATCCCTGTGTTTTGCGATCTGGTGCATCGTCAGGTCACGGAATGCCGCTGTGTCACCACCCAAAGTGGTCAGCCCCTTGGTGATGCCGCTGTTGCTGCCCAAAAAGTCGTCCATGCCACCGGTCGGGTCCGCCTCGAGCGCGGAAAGTGCCGTGGCAAAGTTATCTCGGACATCGCGCTGTGCGTTTTGAAGCACCCGACTATCCTTGCCCGCCTCTGTCTCGATCCGCTTGAGCGGATCGCCAGGCGCGTCAATCCAGCGGAATTGAGCGGCCGTCCCCTCGAAGCTGGGTATGGGGGGCAGGTCGGAGGCATCCGCTTTAGAGGAATACAGACTGGCAAGCGCGCTCACGATCTTATCCGCGGTGCTGTGGATCATGGAGCCGATGGAGGAAAAGAAATTCTTGACCGCAGCGCCGGCGACTTCCAGTTTGCTGGGCGCGTTATGGGCGGTGCCGACCTGCGAATTCGCAAGCCCGCCATGTTGCACGGATTGCGGGGCGTTCAGCGCTTGCGTGGCCTGCGCCGTGTTGGATTGGTTGACGGACGTGGTGGTCATGGTTGTATCTCCTGAAGGTTTGGCCCCGGCCCCATCGGGGAGTGTCGCTGTGAATCGCGTGGTCAAACGCGCATGATGATTTCGTTTTCGGCACCTGGCAGGGGTGGCCCGTCATTGGCGGGAACATCCAGCACCCCGCGCCCCGGGCCGGCGGTCCAATAGGCGGCATAGGCCGTGAATTGGGCCAGCGCGGTGTCAAGCGTGTCAGTCTCCAGCGTGTCGACCCGGATGCGCCGCGTCAGAACCGCACGACCCTTCGGGGTCAGCGCCATACGCGCATCGCCGGTCTCTACCCCGTTCAGGCAGGCCTCCAACAGTCGGCGCGCGGTCGGCGCGTCGCAATCGTCGGCCAAAAGCGCATCAAGCCGCAGCTCTGACACGCCCTCGCGGGTCATCCGCAGTGCGATGCCTGCGGGCAGCCCGCCGATATGGGTACCGTCGCCTCGGTCTTGGGTGTTCAGCGTGTCCGCCGCCTGTTGAAATGCATCCTGGATATTCATCGTTTGCGTCTTTCCTTGTGATGTTCCGATCTTGTCGCATGGTCGCCCGGTCGCTTGTGTCATCCGACCCACGATTGTGCGCCTCCGCCAAGCAGAGTGTCATGCGTCACGCGATGGCGCGGGCCTCGGCCACCAATTCTTCGACCTGCGCGGCCAGCCCGCCGTCATCCGTGGACGTGATCGGCGCACACAGAAACACCCGCCCGCTATCAGGTTCGGCGGCCAGGCGCGCGCTGCCGGTCGCTGAGTCGTTCATCTGCAAAAGCCGCAGCGCCTCTTCGGGGTCGCGCGCAACATTGGCGGCCAGTTCAACACTTGCCTCAAGCGCATCGTTGCGCCCGGTGAAGAAATAGACCGACGTGCCATTGACGATCAGTTCGGCATAGCCTTCGGCATTGGCGGCAAAACGGGTTTGCCCGGCGATCTCTCCGATACGGGCAAGCAGTTGGTCAGTGTCTGTCATGGAATGTCCCTTCCTTGGTTGTCAGTTGATGATCGACCGCAAGATCGTCGTCATCTTGTTGAGCATATTGGTCGCCATGTCGTAATGGCGGTTCTTGATGCGGTTGAGCTGGGCTATGTCGCCCATCAGGATCTGGTTATCTTGTCCCAGCTGCCGGGCACCCTCGCTGAGTGCGATGGCCAAGCGGTCAAATTCTTCCTTGAAATGGGCAACCCCGGTATTGCCCGGATCGGTGACAAGCTGGCTTGTTGGCCTGTCAAGCCCGACAGCGGCCTCCATCGGATGCACCGCGCTGCCCGACAGTTTTTCGTCGAACATCGCAACGGTGCGCTGCATCTCGGTGGTGGGGAAATCCACCGCCTTTTGTTCGCGGCTGTTGGGATCGCTCAGCTTGCTGGCGTCGAACTTGGCCAGGGTGGCGTTCACGATCTTCTGCATCCGGGTGTAATCCTGAAGCAGCAGGTTGCGCTGGTTCAGCTCTTCGGTCTTGGCCTCGGCCAGCGCCTCGTTGCGGTAATTGGCGAAGGTCTGCAAAACAAAGGTCATGCCGGGGGTGTCCAGTTTCCGGCCCTCGAACATCTGGGTCTGCGCCACCTCGCGCGACAGCCGCGCCAGATCGTAAAGCTGCAATTCGATCCGCACCAACGCGTCGCGACCGGTCTGCAACGCGCCCGGCCCCTCAACCGCGTTCACATTGGTCGGCATCGTGCCACGCGTGCCCTCGGCAGCAACGCTGGCAACCCGGTCAAGACGGATGAACCGCTCTGACAGGCTGCCGATATCGAGACTGAGCTGGTCCAGGTCAAACACCGCCATAGCATCCAGCGCTTCCAGCATCAGATCGTATTGCGCCACGAAAGCCTGTTGCCAAAGCTGGGCGCGCTTGCCTGGATCGCTTTTGAACTCGGCCAGGAGCGCCGCATTGTCGCCCGTGACGCTGTCGGTGACGCTCTTGCGCGCGGCCTCGACAAGGCTTTTGGCGGCGGTGCGGGCCTCTGCCACGGTCTCGCCGGGTTCGGGGCGCAGGTTCGGCCGCGCGGCGACGACCTCCTGATACGCTGGATGCAGCACCAGCGCGCGCTGATCGTCCAGCGGCAGTTTCGCGATATCGCTGGCTTGCAGATGGTTCAGCACGACGATCCGTTTGCTGTCCTGCGTCAGCAGGACATGCAGGTTCGACAGCGCATCGGCGTTGGTGCCGATGCTGCCATGGCGGAAACTGACATCACCCGCCCCATCATTCGCGGTCGTGGCACTGCCATGCTCCTTCAGCCACGCCATCTGATGCGCGCTGTGCCAAAGCATGAAGGCGGCCTTGTCGGGTGCAGCGCCATAGCCCGACGGGCGCGAGCCGATCAGCTTGCCATCCGCGTCGAATGTCGGAAACAGCGCTTCGGCATCGGCAGCGCGCTTGGGGTCGATCACCGTCGGATCGCCGGTGCCGCGCAGCAGGGTCTGCGGATTCACGACACCCAGCACCTGCGCACGCCCATCGCCCAGCGTCGCCTCGTTATAGCCCGCGCCGCTTGTGGAAACGGGCGGCGGCAAGGTCGGAGGCAACGCCATCACATCCGCCCGATCGCTTGCAACATCTCGTTCATCTTGCTCAGCGCATTGTTGCCAAGGTCGAAATGCCGGTTCCGCTGCTTTGTCGCGTTCTCGATCTCGTTCTGCTTGATCTGGTTTTGCTGGTTGAGCTGCGTGACCGTGTCCGACAGCTGGGTTGCATAGCCATCCCATGTGGTTTTCTTGTATTCCACCAGAACGCCATCTGGGTGCACGAAGGTCTGGCGCGCTCTTTCTATGCCGTACAATTCCTCGATCGGGTGTTTGGTATCCGCATTGGAGGTGCGTCCGTTCCCGAACATCGCAAATGCTGCCAGGTCTTCCGGTGACAGCCTCGACGCCAAAGAACTGGGATTGTCGGTGCGATACCACGCCTGCGGACTAAACTTCGCGCTATCGGTGGTAGAGTGGCGATGGTATTCAAAGGGAATTCGGACGATGGACACAAACTGCAATGGCAGATAACTGTATCCGGACGGCAACGTGGTGAGGTCCCAAGGGGGGCTCGTGCCTTGGTTCGCGTCCAGAAATTCGATCTGTTGATCGGTATTTGAAGGATCGAAAATCTTTATGGTCTCGTTGACCATGCGCTGCATCCGCGCATAATCATTCAAAAGCTGATGAAGCTGCTTGATTTCCTCTGTTCCGGCATCGGCGACGCCTTCCTGCTGCGTCTCGTAAAGCGATTGCAGCCGGAAAATAAGGTTGGCGACATCCATGCGCGGATCGCGCAACCCGCCTGCAACCGGCGCCAGCGCGTCTCGGGCCATGGCGCTTGCACGGATGGCCCGCTCAGCCCGCATAAACTCTGACAGGCCTTGATCAATCGTGGCATTCATATCGGTGGAATTGGCGTAGCCAGGGGTATTTACAGGAAAGCTGCGCCTGATATCGAATTCGTTGATTTTGGGCCCCAACAGCGACCTGCGCACTTCACCGAACAGAAACTCGTCGACCGTAACTTTATCTGGCTCCGGCACACTGGCGAAGGCCAGCGCGCGTTTGAACCGCTCTCCGATCGCGCCCGCTTCGCTGTCCAGCAGATCGACCGCCGCGATCGTGCTGGCCCCCGCCCGGCGCGCAAGCAAGTCAAGCTGATCCATGAACACCTTGGCGTTATCGTCGCCCAGTGTCGTCTTGGCGTTGGTGATCTCGGTCCTCAGCGCCGTCATCGCGGCGGTGTTATAGGTGGGCGGCGTATCGGTTGTCGGCGTCACCTTGGTCAGGTTCAGCCGCGCGGCCAGATCTTTCCAGATGGAGGCATCGGTCAGCGACGACTGGTCGGCCTGGCTCAGCCGCGCGATATCCGAGATTGTCAGCTGATCCACCGGGATGACCGTCTTGCCATCGTTGGACAGCATCACGTTCACCTTGGCCGCGCCCAGGTCGATCTCTTTCACCGAGCCTGCGGCGACCTTTTGCGAAATCAGCCATTCCGCCTGAACCGCGCTGTGCCATTGCAGGAACGTCTTGGGGTTGGTATCCCCGAAATCGGCGGGCCGCCCGCCCGGCACTGTCACAGTCTTGCCGTCGAGATGCTGAAACACGCCCCGCGCCGTGACGGTCGAGGGGTGCATCCCGCCCGCGATCAGGGTTGCGGCCTTTTCTTTGAGCGTCTCGATATTGGTGGTGATGCTTGTCTCGGTTGTCTTTATCGCCTCCTCCGCCGTCTCGATCGCGGCCTTGAGCGTCTTCACCTTCTCCGCATCCGGGGTCGGCTTGGCGTTCTCCGCGGCCAGATCGGCCTGCAACGTCTTGATTTCCCCCCGCTTCGTGTCGATTGTCTGGAGCAATGTTCGGTTGGTGCGCACAAGTGCATTGCGCTCGGCCAGCACCGTGGCCAGATCGCCTGCCGGCTCCGCCCCAATCCCGCCCGCTGCCGCGCCGGGAATCTGGCGATGCGCGGGCGTGTCAACGCCGGCCGGCGACGGCACCGCAATGAGGTTCGAGACATTCGAGGACCAGAAATTCACCATCTTGCCTTTTTCCCCTTCAAAGCCGCAGCACATCGCGGCGGGCCGGGCGCGGCGCGTCCTTGCCGCCCGCAATCGCGAAATCGTCGCCAGAAGGGCCGCCCCCGCCGCGCCGGCCACTTACCGGCCGCTGCACGCTGGGCGGCGGCGCTTCGCCCGTCAATTCGGCGCGGAAGGCCAGTTTCGCATCGACATATTCCGCCAAGCGGTCGAGCCGCAGGTTCATCTCTTCGAGGTCATCCGCAGACAGCGCCTCGACCAGCCGCCGCTCGGCCTCGAAATCGCCGGCAAGGAACGGATGCACCGCCAGCGCCGTGGCGGCATCGCGCAACTGGCGGAACAGCGTCTGCCACTCCGCCTTGCCGATCCGCTGCGCCGCGCGTTTGAGCCGCGCCAGATCGGCGGCGGCGATATCGGGGTCGAACGTCTCCATGCTTACAACGCCATCCGCATCCGTTCGCCCGCAGCAGCAGGGGGGCCGGCGATGGCCGAAAACAGCCGGTCGTCACCCACCAGCCAGTGCAGCGCCGCCATGGTCGATCCGACACCGGCGGCCATGCCAGCGCCGATCCCGGCCACGCGGGCAGCCGTGCCGGGGGCGGCACCAGCTTCGGCCAGCGCCTCGCTCAGCTCGCTTTCCAGATCAAGCAACGCCTCGTCCGCACCCTCGCGGCGCGCGGCCAACAGATTGAACACCTGTTCAAGGTCCACTTCACCGCCGGATGCGCCATCCACCAGATCGCGCTGTTCGCGGCTGGTCTGCGATGCGGCAAAGGCGGCGGCGATCAGCGTTCCAGCCAGCCCGGCCTCGATCCGCTTGTTCAGATCCTCGACCCGGCGTTCGGCATTTTCTTTCCGGCCTTCTGCGGCGGAAATGGTAGCCTTTTCCGCATCGACCTTGCCGCCTTGCGTGTCGATCACGGCAGTCTGACGGTCGATTTCTGCGCGGTCGCTGGCATTGGCCGCCTGCCATCCCACGATCTTGCCGGTGTCGGGGCTATCCTTTGCGCGCTCCGCCTCGATTTTATCGTCCCTCTCGGCAATGGCGTCGGTCAGCCTGCCAATCTTGCCTTCGGCGCTGTCAATCTTGCCCTGCGCGTCATCGCGGCGATTGGCGGCGTCGGAGATGATCTTATTCTCATCGCCGATGGTGGCTTGTTCGGCATCGACCTTATCGGTCAATCCGGCCAGAGCTGCATTTTGCATCAAAAGCGCAAGCAACCCCGTTCGATTGCTTTCGCTGCCTGCAATCGCGCCTTCGGCCTCGGTTGTCTTGACTGTCTTGCCAAGGGCAAGGCTGATCTCGGCGACCATCGCTTCAAGATCACCCGACTCGCGCGGGGCGGCCAGACCGGCACGCGCGGCGCTGCCACCGCCGGAAAACCCGGTGGGCGTAACAAGCGCGCGGAGAGCGGCATTGACACGATCCACCTCGGGTTTCGGAACTGTCGGTTGTTGGGGGGTCGTGACAACCGGGCCAGTACCTGAAATGGGAATCGACATAAGAATTCATCCTTTCAACATCGTCTCCGCGCCCGTTCACCCTAGCGCAGGCCAAAACCGCCCCCCTGTGTCTTGCAACACCCCGGCTCAGCGCACGATTTCGGGGAACGTGTCGAACAAGCCTTCGGTGTAATTGTACATCTCGGTGCCTAGAATCCCCGCCGTCGCCGCCAGCGTGATCGCCACCGCCACCAGCTTGACCGCAAAGCTCAGCGTCTGTTCCTGCACCTGTGTGAGCGCTTGCAACAGGCTGATCACGATGCCCACCACCGACGCCACGATGATCGGCGGCATCGACAGAAGCATCACCAGAAGCATCGATTCGCTCAGTTGGAACAGCGCGTCTTCGGGGGTCATGGCAGCCTCATGTATAGGTGGTGATCAGCCCGAGGATCAGGCGCGACCAGCCATCGACCATCACGAACAAAAACAGCTTGAACGGCAGCGAAATCGTGAGCGGCGACACCATCATCATGCCCATTGCCAGCAGGATGTTCGACACGATCAGGTCAATTGCGATGAAGGGCAGATACAGAAGAAACCCGATCTCGAACGCCTCGCGCAGCTGACCGACGACAAAGGCGGGCAGGATGATCGCAAGGTTCTGCTCGTTCACCGATCCGGCCATCTCGGGCGGCCAGATCTCGCGCGCGGCCTCGACGAAAAAGGTCAGTTCGCGCTGGTCGGTGTGGCGCGTCAGCCAGTTCAGCAGCGGGTCCTTGGCGGCGTTGAACGTCTCGGTCACCGCCTCGACCGAATTGAAACTGTATTCGCCCGAGGACAGGATCTGGAACGTCTCCACGAAAACCGGTGCCATGATATAGCCCGCGATGATCACCGCCAGCGCATTGAGCACCATGTTGGGCGGGATCTGCTGCACCCCAAGCGCGTTGCGTACCAGCAGCAGCACGACCGAGATCTTGATAAAAGCCGTGGCCACCACCGCGATGAACGGCACCAGCCCGGCCACCACCAGCCCGAGGATAAGGTTGAGCGGATCGATCACCGGATGTTATCCGTTCGGTGCCGTGTCGATCGACGTGATCCGGACCGCCGGCGCGCCGTCGATATCGATCAGCGTGCCGCGCCCCCAGCCGCGCCCGTTGGCCAGGATGCGCAGCGCGTCGCCCGGCATCGCCGCAGCGCCCGGCGCGCTGTCGAACGGGATCGTTCCGCCCTGCGCCAGATCGCGCAGATCGGCCAGCGTCATCTCGGTGTCCGCCAGAACGAAGGTCAGGCGCACCGGTAGATCGTCAAGATCGGCCAGCGCGGGGTCCTCGCCCCGCGGGGCATCCGAGATGGAGGGGATCAGATCCGACGGATCGTCGTCTTGGGTCATTTGGCTTTCCTCTATGGTCCAGCCCGCCTCGGCCCGCGACAGGGCCATGCGCAGGCCGGGCGCGCAGAGTTTCGGGGCGGCATGGGGCAAAAGGGCGTCCTGCACGCGTAGGCCGCGCAGATCGTTCACTGTCAGGTCGAGTTGGCCCAGATGTAGGGCCACCGCAATCTGCACCGCTTCGGCCGCAGCGCGGGCAAGCGGATGCGGCCCCAGATCGGGCAGGCGGCGCGCCGCACGGGACAGCCCCGCGCGGGTGCCGCCGATCAGCAGGCGCGCGGGGCTGTCCCACCCGGGCGCGATTTCGGCGGCGATCCAGGCCAGACCGGCGGGAGGCTCTACCGGCGCACCGACCTGCGGCAGGGGAACCCCCAGCGCGTCGCGCAGCGCAGCAAAGGCCGCGTCTTCCAGCGCGCGCGCCAGCAGCGGCGGCAGGCCCGGCAGATCGGCGGTGTCGATTTCGGCCCCCAGCGTGGCGGCAAAGGGAAACTCTGCCAGCGCCACGAACAACTCGCTGCCCACCGACCGTACGGCAGCCCCCTCGGGCGGAGCATCTACCTCGCTCAGTCGCAGAGTGCCGTTGGGCAGGGGGATGTCGCGGTCAAACAGCCGCGCGAGCGTCGTCCAACCCTCAAGCGCCCCGGCCCCGGTGAGGCCGCGCCGCGCTGTGCTTCCATCGGCCACGGCTCAGACCTCCCTGATACGCTGTTGCGGCGTGCCGAGGGCGGGCGGCAGGGCCGTGTCCGCCTCGGCCTCTTCGCGCCGCACGCGTACGGTGCGGTTGGGATGGCGTTGCGCCAGAGACGCGGCCAGATCGCGCAGCGCCGCCTGCTGCGCGGCATCGAGCGCCCCGCTGCCGGTAAAGGTCAGATCGAGCCCGCCCTGCGACATCACCAGCATCACCCCGGCAATCCCCAGCCCCGGCACCGCCAACGGAAAGGACAACGTCAACCCCCGCCCGCCAGAGAGCGTGGGCGCTGCGGCCAGTTCGCTCTGCACCGCCGCCAGCACCCGCTCCACCCGCGCTTCCATCCGCGCGGCGTCATATTGCGAGGGCGCAGGCACGGCGGCGGGCCGCTCTCCGGGCGAGACGGTGACGATAAACGCCACGTCCGGGCCGCGCCGCGCGTCGTCATCCAGATCGCGCGGGCGGGCGGAGTTCGGCGCGTCCACCTCTGCCATGCCCGACAACAGCGCCGAAAACGCCCGTTCGGCGCGCGCCACGTCCCCGGCGCGCATGGGCTGACCGGGGCGGTCCTGCGCGTGGCCTTCGGATTTCGCCTGCATCTGCGATTGCGCCTGCCCGCGCGGGTCGCGTGGTGCGTTCTGACCCGCGCCATCGCCCATGTCGCGTTGCGGCTGGCCCTGCGCGGGGCGGTCCGGTGTCAGCCCGGTCATGGCATCGCCCCCACCGCCTCGGGCGGCGCGCGGCGGCCCGACACGCTTTCCTCGATCTCGGCTTCCTCGGCCTGCGCTACGGCGGCACTCCGCTCTTGCGCCAGTTCCCCGGCCACGATGTCGATCTTCTCCGTCTCGGCCCGCCGCGCGGCATGATCGGCGCGCGCGGTGTCGAGCGCCGCCTCGCAGCGTTTGACGTGATCGCGGGCGCGGGTGGCGCGGTCCTCCAGCCGGCGATGCGCCTCCATCAGCGCCTGAACGCGGTCCTTGGCATCGTCTATCGCGCCCATGCCGACGACGCGGCGCATGATCTCGGCATAGATCGCGGCTTCGCGCGCAGGCAGTGTCGCGGCGCTCTCGGCCACCGCCGCGCGCGCGGCCTCAAGCCGTTCCCCGGCGCGCGCCACCTCGCGCCGCGCCGCCTGCACCGCGCGCAGCGCCTTTTCCTCGCGCAGCCGCTTGACGCGGCCGAGGGTGGCCACCTGCGCGATCATGACGCCAACGCCACAAGTTTGGCCAGCGTGTCGTCATAACGCTCAAGCGCATCGGTCGGCTGGCGCAGAAAGTCGCGGATCGCGTCCTGCTTGTCGATGGCCAGATCGGCGCGCGGATCGGTGCCGCGCTGGTATTCGCCGATCTTCACCAGCAATTCGTTTTCGGCATAAAGGGCAAGCCACTCGTTCACCCGCCCCGCCGCCGCGATATGGTCGGCGGTGGCCACCTTGGTCATCACCCGCGATTTCGACGCGAGCACGTCAATCGCCGGATAATGGTTCTGCGCCGCCAGCTTGCGGCTGAGCACGATATGCCCGTCGAGGATCGATCGCGTCTCGTCTGCAACAGGCTCGTTCATGTCGTCGCCTTCGACCAGCACGGTATAAAGTGCTGTGATCGAGCCGCGATCGTTCATGCCGACCCGCTCCATCAGCTTGGGCAGGTTGGCAAAGACCGACGGCGGAAAGCCGCGCCGCGTCGGCGGCTCTCCGGCGGCCAGCCCGATCTCGCGCTGCGCGCGGGCATAGCGCGTGACGCTGTCCATCAGGAACAGCACCCGCTTGCCCTGATCGCGGTAATATTCGGCAATCGAGGTGGCGACGCTCGCCGCCTTGGCCCGCTCCATCGAGGATTTATCGGAGGTGGCGACCACGATCACCGATTTGGCCAGCCCCTCCGGCCCCAGATCATGCTCGATGAATTCGCGCACCTCGCGCCCGCGTTCACCGATCAACGCAAGCACGGTGATATCTACATCCGCACCCTTGACCAGCATCGCCAGCAAGGTCGATTTCCCGCCCCCCGCGGCGGCAAAGACGCCCATCCGCTGTCCCTCACCGCAGGTCAGCAGACCGTCCAGCGCGCGCACGCCGAGCGATAGCGGCGTGTCGATGATGCGCCGCGTCATCGGGTCGGGCGGGTCTTGATAAACGGGATACTGCGTCTCGGGTGCAAAGGGGCGGTCGAGCCCGTCGATAAAATTGCCGAACCCGTCCAGCACCCGGCCCTGAAGCCCCGGCCCCACGCCCACGGTCTGCACGCGGCCCGTCGGGATCACCTCGGTGGCGGGGGACACGCCCTGCGTCTCGCCAATGGGCGACAGCAGCGCCTCGACGCCCATGAAGCCGACGACTTCGGCGGCCAGCCGGTGGCCTGTGGCGCGGGTATAAAGATCGACCAATTCGCCGATCTGCACATCTGGGGCGACCGCGTGGATGATGGTGCCCACCACTTTGCGCACGCGGCCCGTCATTCGGTAGGGGTGAAACTGCGCTGCCCGTTCAGACAGCCGCGCGGCCATGCGCTCGGGGGCGGCGGCAAGGCGTAGCGCGCGGGCCTGCGCGATGTCCTGCGCCGCCTGATCGATATGAAGCGCCCCTGCCATGCCTCAGCCGCCCGGATACAGAAGCGCGCCAAGCTCGGCTTGCGTATCATCAAGATCGAAGCGCACGACGCCCATATCGCTTTCCAGCCGCAATTGCGGCGGCACCAGCGCGGCATCCTCGATCACGTCGATCATCTCGAGCCCCGGCAGATCGGCATGCGCGACCTCGACCGCCGCGCGCACCTCATCGGCCGCGCCATGCGGCACATAGAGCCGCACGCGCCGTTCGGTGCGCAGGGTCGACAGCGCGGTGCGCACAGTGCGCGCGACCAGATCGCCATCTTCCAGCGTGCCGATGATGCGCCGCACCGAGGCGCTGACCAGATCGGCCAGCTGCCCCTCGATCCGCGCCAATGCGGCATCGAGCGCGACCTCTTCCTCGGCCAGCCGCTGCGCCGCCTCGCGGGCCGCCTGCGCCAGACCTTCGGCATGGCCGTCGCGCCGCGCCGCCTCGCGCACGTTTTCGGCATCGGCGACGATCGTTGCTGCGCGCGCCTCGGCCTCCTCGATCAGGGTGAGGGCGCTTTCGGCCTCCGCGATCTGCGCGGCGCGCAGGATACCGCCCCGGGCGGTGGCGCGCAGGTTCAGGCCGGCAAGGCTCAGGCGTCGGTCCATGTCGGTTCCCTCGCCCCTATCAGCCGCGCGACCTGGCGCGATGCCGCCTCGCCCATCGGGGCGTCCGGTGCGGCGTGACCGCTGCGCGCGGCCCAGATTTGCGCCGCCAGATCGCTGCGCCCGGCAAGCCACGCCGCGAGAAGCCGCTCTGCCGCATCGGCGGAATACGCGGCCCCCGGCGCGACACCGGCCAGCGCGGCATAGAGCATCGGCCCCTGACGCAGCGCCAGATCGACGCCATCACTGCCGACACGGTCGATCCAGGCCTGCCGGTCCGCCTTGCGCAAGGCACCGCGAATGGCGTCTTGCCAGACCGCCCCTGCCAGTGCGCGCAGGATCGGATCGAGCCTGCCGAACGGGGCCAGCGCCACGTACAGGGCGAGCGCCTCGGCACCGGTCGGCATATGCGTCACCGGCAGCGCGCGCAGGTTCAGAACGCCTGCGATATGCCGCCCGAAGGCCGCAGCACAGGCCGGAACGCCGATCAAGGGGGCCGCGGCCCCGGCCAGTTCGCGCAGCCGCGCCGCGCGCAGGCGTTCATCAGGCCGCGCGCAGAACCGCGCCAGATCGCACAGCACCGCGCCGCCCGCGCCTGCGATTTGCAAACCCGCGTCAGACAAGGTCTGCCCCCTCGTCATCTGGCGCAGCAGGCGCACGCATCCGCATCAGGCGCCAGGCCAGAAACCCGACCGCGCCCGTCAGCAGCGCCAGAAGCGTCACCGCGCCGATCCCCAGCATCCGCATCTGCGACACCGCCGACGCCTCGACCCGCATCCCCGGCAGCAGTTCGGCCAGTTCCGGCCCGGTGGGGCGGTCGGAAACGACCACCGGCTGCGCCTCGACCAGCACGACGGTCACGGCATCATAGGACACGCCCTCGATGGCGTTGGCGACCAGCCTGCGCACCTGCGGCATCAGGAAATCAAGGTCATAGCCCGGCTTTTGCTTGATGAACACCGCCGCCGAGGACGGTTTGACATCCTGCCCCAAAGCAGGGTCTTCTGGCATGACGATATGCACCCGCGCGACGGTGACGCCGTCGATCTGTTCCAGCGTGCTGGAGACTTCCTCGCTCAGCGCATAGACGAAGCGGATGCGTTCCTCGAAGGGCGAGGACACAATGCCCGACTTGGCAAAGACAGCCCCCAGTGATTGCCGCGATCCCCGCGGCAGGCCTTGCGCGTCGAGGATCGACAGCGCACCACGCACCTGACCGTCTGGCACCGTCACCGAAAAAAGCCCGTCACCCGCCGCGACCTTCTGCGCGTCGATCCCGTCGCCCAGAAGGGCTGCCAGCATCTCGTTCGCCTCGCGTTCGGTTAGGCCGGAGTAAAGATCGGTCTGGCACGCGGCAAGAAACAGCACAAGGCCGAGCATCGCCAGCGCCCGCAAGGCGCGTTTCACAGGGTGCAGGACACGGGTCATCACGCCGCCTATTGCGCCTTCATCAATGTATCCATGGCCTGCGTGGACTTGCCCGCAAGCTTGCTGCTGACATCGACCATCATGGAATACTGCACCACTTCCATCTGCAGCCCCATCATGTCCGACACATCCATATCGGTCGCCGCGACCTTGTCATTGACGCGCTGTAAACCACCGTCGAAGGCACCGCGAATTCGGCTCAGCCCATCAAGGATCGCCTGCCCGGTGCCGATCCCGCCATTGGCGGCGGCAGCGCCCGCACCGGCGACCGGCGCGTCAAGCTCCAGCCCGTCGATGGCGCGCTGACGGGCGGCGTCATCGGCCGGGGCGGCCTGTGCCGGGGCGGTCGTGCCCTGGACGCCGGTTGCGGCTTGCGGTGCATCCGCGCCCGGTACGAATTGCGCCGGAACGACCTGCGCGGGCCCAGATGCCCCCGAGGCCGCATCCATCGCGTTTGCAAAGGCGCGCAGCGACGATCCCGGCGCGTTGCCCTGCGGCTGGAACGCGCCGCCCGCGGCCTGATCCACGCCTGTCGCGGACGGCAGGCTGGGGGGCACAAAGAAAGATTGTGTCATGGTCGGTCACTCCGTTATCGCGGCACGGATCGGCGCGACCCGCTTCTGTTATCTTTTCGGCCCGGCCAACACTGGGGCCGGTCTAGCCCTGCACCGCCGCCTCGGCGATCCGGGCGAAATCGGAGCCGGGCGCAATGGCTTCCAGTTCCTCGTGCAGGTCGCGGGCGGCGGGTTTGTCGCCCTGCTGGGCAATCGCCAAGCAGGTAAAGGCCATCACCGCCTCGGTCTGCGGGGCCTGCGCCAGCACCGCGCGCGCCGCCGCCGCATCGCCCGCGCCAAGCCGCGCCAGCGCCAGCCCGATGGGCCCCACCTCATCCCCGGGGCGCAACCGCGTCAGCGCGTCGAAAATGCGCGCGGCCTCGGCCACCCTGCCCCGGCTGATACCCAGAAAGCCGATATCGGCCAATGACCTGACGGCGTCGGAATCAAGCCTGATCGGCATAAGCTCTCCTTGGTCAGCCTGTAGAGGGGGTGCCCCGGTTTACGGTGCGATTGTTGTTGTCCCTTTCAATCGCGCACTCGGAGGTGGGGCGTGAGTGTCAAACATCACCCACAGGGCAGGCCCCGCCGCGCGACATAAAGGTTCCGCACCCATCCACGCCTTTTGATGCGCGCGATACCCGCCGCACCGGCTTTCAGGACCAGACCGAACCCGACATGACCCGCCTTCTGCAAAAGCTGTCCAAGCGCAATGACGTGGTGCTGGCCTTCCTTCTGATCGCCATCGTCTTCATGATGATCCTGCCGCTGCCGACGCTGGTGGTGGACATTCTGATCGGTATCAACCTCGCGCTGTCGGCGATCCTGCTGATGGTGGCGATCTACCTCAAAGACATCGTCACCTTTTCCGCCTTCCCCTCGATCCTGCTGCTGACCACGCTGTTCCGCCTTGCGCTGTCCATCACCACGACGCGGCTGATCCTGCTGCAGGCCGACGCGGGCGAGATCGTCGAGACCTTCGGCAATTTCGTCGTGTCGGGCAATCTGGTCGTCGGCGCGGTGATCTTCCTGATCCTGACCATCGTGAATTTCATGGTCATCACCAAGGGGTCCGAACGGGTGGCCGAGGTGTCGGCGCGCTTCAGCCTCGATGCGATGCCGGGCAAGCAGATGAGCATCGATTCCGACATGCGCGCGGGCATGATCGACATGACCGACGCCAAGGCGCGGCGCGGCAAGCTGGAAAAGGAAAGCCAGCTTTACGGCGCGATGGACGGGGCGATGAAATTCGTCAAGGGCGATGCGATTGCCGGGTTGATCATCATCTGCGTCAACATCATCGGCGGCATCACCATCGGCATGACGCAATACGACATGACCACCGGAGAGGCGCTTGAGGTCTATTCGATCCTCACCATCGGGGACGGCCTCGTCGCGCAGATCCCCGCGCTCTTCGTGTCGATCACCGCCGGGTTCATCGTGACCCGCGTCGCCTCCGAGGAGAACGAGGATCTGGGCGCCGACATCGCCCGGCAGGTGGTGGGCGAGCCCAAGGCGTTGCTCATTGCGGCGGCGATCATGCTGGGCTTTGCCGCGATCCCCGGCTTTCCGACGCTGGTGTTCCTGACGCTGGCGGCGATCACCGGAACCGCAGGCATCACCATCATGCGCGGCACCGCCCGCCGGGCCGAGGAGGACGAGAGCCGCTCCATGCCCGCGCTGGCCAGCGCCGCTGCCCCCACCGCCATGCCCGCCTTTCCCGAAGAGGGCGAGGCCGACACCGCGCCCGAGGTCGAACCGGTCAGCTTTGCCCTGACCGTGCCGCTGATCGTCGATGTCGCCTCCGGCATCCGGTCCGAGATTCAGCCCAAGGTGCTGGATCGCGAGGTCGCCCGCGTGCGCCGCGCGCTTTACTTCGATCTGGGCGTGCCCTTTCCCGGCGTGCATCTGCGGCTCAACGATACGCTGCCGGATGGCGCTTATCGCATCCTCGTGAACGAAATCCCTGTCGCCTCCGGTCAGGCGCGCGAGGGGCATTTCATGGTGCGCGAGACGACGCAGAACCTCGATATGTTCCAGATCCCCTACGAACGGGGCGACGATTTCCTGCCCGGCACACCCTCGCTCTGGGTGGCGATGCGCCATGCCAACCTTGTGAAACGCGCGGGCGTTCAGGCGATGGCGCTACCGGGCATGCTCACCTTTCATCTGGCGCATGTACTCAAATCCCATGCGGGCGAATTCATCGGGGTGCAGGAAACCATGTTCCTGATGAACCAGATGGAAAAGGATTTCGCCGAACTGGTCCGCGAAGTCACGCGCGCGCTGCCGGTGATCACCATCGCCGATGTGCTGCAACGGCTGGTGTCCGAGGAAATCTCGATCCGCGACATGCGCACGGTGCTGGAGGCGCTGGTGGAATGGGGCCAGCGCGAAAAGGATGCGATCCTGCTGACCGAGCATGTGCGCTCTGCGCTTGGCCGCTATATCACGCATAAATTCTCGGCCGGGCAATCGGTGATTCCGGCCTATCTGCTGTCCAAACCCGTCGAGGACGAGATTCGCGGCGCAATCCGCCAGACCTCGGGGGCGAGCTATCTTGCGCTGTCGCCCGACACGCATAAACAGCTGATCGGCGCGCTAAAACGCGCAGTCGGAGAGGTGGAGCGGCATACGATGGCCCCGGTGATCCTTGCCCCGATGGATATCCGCCGTTTCCTGCGCAAGATCGTGGAGCGGGAATTTCCCAGCCTTGCGGTGCTGTCTTTTCAGGAACTGTCCGCCAATGTGAACGTGCAACCGCTCGAACGGATCGAACTTGTCTGACGCCGCCACCCTCCCCGATCCACGCGGCGCTGCGGTGCTGGCGGGCATCGGTGCCGCGCTTTACTGGGGCGGGCTGACGCTCGGCGCGGGCGGGGCCGGTGCAGGTGCCGATACCGCGATGGGTGCGCTTTACCTCGCCGGTGCGCTATGCGCTGCGGCGCGGGACGACCGGCTGCGGCGGCTGGCTGTTGCCTTCATCGCCCTGCCCGCGCTCTGGGCGGTTCTGGCCCCGCTGTCGGCGTCGGTGCTGGCAGGCGATGCATTGGCGCGCCTATCGGGGCTGCGGCTTTGGCCCGAAGCGCTTTGCGCATTGGCGGGCGCGCTGGCGCTGTCGGCGCTTGGCCCGCGCGATGCGGCAGGGGCGGCCGACCTCTGTTTCGGCGCGGCGCTCGGAATGGCTATTTTGATGGCCCTCGCTCTGCTCTGGCCCGAGGCCGCCAAGACCCTGACGCGCAGCCTACTGCACCTCGCGTTGACGCTGATCGCCGCGAGCACCATGGCCGTGCTGCTGCGCGCCGCTCTTGCGGGCCTGACGCCGCGCAGCCGCCGCATGGCGACCGGGCTGATCGCGCTTTTGCCGCTGCTGGGCTTTGCCGGAACGATCCTCGGCATCATGGGTGCGCTCTCGGCCTTGCCCGATCTTTTCGCGGATGGTGCGGCGGGCGGCGATACCGCCGCGCTCGGCGCGCTGCTTGGGGGTCTTTCAGGCGCGTTCGAGACGACGCTGATCGGCCTTGTCGCCGCGGCAGCAGCCAGCCTCGCGCTCACCCTGATCGACACCGCGCGTGATGGCTGAGCCCGACGCATCGCGCCTGCCCTCGTTGGCGATGGCCGATATCATGATCGGCCTTTCGGCGATCCTGCTGGTGATCGTGGCGGCGCTGTCGACACAAGCCGCGCAGCTCGCCAGCGCGGCGCTGCAAAGCAGCGCGGAGGCCGAAGCGCGGATCGCCCGCGCGGCCCGGGCCCATGCGGATCAAAGCGGCGATCCCGTGCTCGTCGCGGGGGCCGCTGGCCTGTCGCTTGTCACGCCATCGGGGATTTCGGCGATTCCCCTTGATGCCATCGCAACATGGACCCCGCCGCCCCTGCCCGCCGCCCCGCTGCTGATCGTCGGGCCGCGCGGGCTTGAGGCGGATTTCCTGCTTGGTCCGGCGCTCGCCCGCGCAGGCGTGGCACAAGTGCAACGCCTGCGCGTTGCGGGGGCGTGCGACCGTCTGCGGCGCGACGCGGCGGGGGGCTTGCGCTGTGAATGATCCTGTCGCCCCCGGCGGCGGCATCTGGATCGCCGACATCGCCGCGAACCTGCTTTGCGTCGTGGTCATCGTGCTGTCCCTGATCGCGCTGACCAAACCGCCCGGTCTGTCGGCGCAAGACAGCGCGCCGGCCCGCACAGCCGCGCCGCTGACCGGGGCCGCGATGGTGGCGATGCTGCACCGGCGGCTGGTGCCCGAACCGGGAATCGGCGCGGTCGATCTGTTGCCCGGCGGGCCGCGCGCGGCGCATATGGAGGGTGCCGCGCGGGTCGATCTCTTTGTCTTCGACCATGCCGCCTATGGATCGCTGCCCGATGCGGGTGCGCCCCGGCAGGAACTCTCCGTCCCCCGCGCGCTGCGCCGGGCCGATGGGGCCGATTGGTCGGGCGCCTTTCTGGCCCTGCGCCGCGTGGGCGCGGATCGGGCGGCGTTTACCAAAGGGTTGATCGCCTTGCTCGCTGCGCCAACCGAAGGCGCTACGCCGCAAAGCGCACGCCGCGCGCTGCTGCCCCGGATCAAGACCGCGCTCAACGCGCTTGGGGCCGCGATGACGCTGGGCCTGATCCTCGGTCTGGTTCGCCGACGCCGCCGGATCAGAGCGTGATCCGCCGACGCCCCGTCGCATCCGCACCCTGCCAATCTCCCGGCGGCACCACCTCGCGCAGCGCGGCCAGAACGGTGTCGAGCAAGGCGGCCAGCGCCGCAATGGCGTCACGCGCCTGCCCCGTCGCCTGCGCCTCAATGATCCGCAGCGCGCGCACCAGCCGCGCCAGATGGGCGGCAACGCGGGCGAGATAGGCGGCGATTTCCTCGGGCGTCATGCTGGCGCTTTGCTCTGCTGCGCGCAGCTGCGCCGGGGGCCCATCGCGCGCCACAGGCATGGCGGGGACTATCGGCAAGTTCACAACGAGCGTTGACGGGTCCGGCACGCCACTGACCCTGCCTGCAGCACCGAAGGCGGCAGACAATAGCCCCGTATCCGACTGCGCGGTATCCATATTGCTCAGAAATGCCAGGATCGCCTCGGTCGAAAACCCGGACAGACCGCCCAGATCCTCGGGAAGCGGCGAAATCTCAGGCGCGGGCAGACCGGACAGCGCCGCCAGCCCAAGGGGGTCTTCCCCGTGCCCGGCGAATGGATCAATCGCTTCTGTCTCGATATCGCCGCCTACGCCAATCACCCGCTCGGCCACTTCGGCTGCGGCCAATCCGCGTACAAGCGCCAAAGCATGCCGTGCATCAAGATCCATCAGCCAGCGGGCTCTTCCATCCCAAGGCTTGCCGCGATGCGGTCCACCAGAGGCGCGAGCGCCATATGCCCCGAATCGCGCGGTGTGCCCCAAAAGCTGCGCACCGCCCGCGCCGCGCCGCTCCGATCCCCCATCGCCAGCCGCACCCGCGCCAGATGTCCCCGCGCCGCGCCGCTGGCCGGATCAAGGCGCGCCGCGGTCTCTAGCGCGGCCAGCGCCAGATCAGTCGCGCCGGTTTCAATGAGCGCCACGCCAAGCCCCATCCACGCCGCGGCACGGCCCGGATCAAGCGCGCAACAGCTTTGAAACAGCACCGCCGCGCGCTGCGCATGCCCGGTATCGAGCCAAGCATAACCTTGTGAATAAAGCACATCCGCCACCCCCGGCGGCAGCCCCAGCGCATCGCCGATATCACGCCCCTCGGCCAGCGCGTCAAAGACCGGTGCCAGCGGCCCGGCCTTCTGCGCAAGATCGGCGAGACAGTGACGCAGGAGCGCGCCCTGATCGCGGGCGGCCTCTGGCGTCACGGCGCGCGCCGCGCCTGTGCCGCAGCAAGCCCGCCGCGCGCGGCATCGGCCAGCGCGCTGCCCTCGGGGGCGCGGTCGAGCGCGCTCTGGTAATCCTCGATGGCGGCATCGACCTCGCCCATGCCGGTGGCGGCCATCGCCAAGAGCAGGAACCCTTCGGCCCGCGCCGGATCGCGCATGACAAGCCCGGCGGCCAGGTTCATGGCGCTTTCGAATTGCCCTTCGGCCAGTGCCACGCGCGTCAGACCGATCTGGGGCCCGGTATCAAGCGGATCGAAAAGTGCCAAAGCCGCGAACCGCTTTGCCGCCTCGGCGGTGCGACCTGCCTCCAGATCGGCATCCGCAGCACGTAGACCCGCATGGATCTCCGCGCGCTCCAGCCCCAACGTCCCGGCGATATCGGCGTCGATCAGGGATTGCACCGCGCCATCCAGTGCGGCCCTTTCTTCGGTGTTCATGTCGTTTGCCCTTGTGTTTTGGCCCCGGTGTCAGGGGCGGAAAATCATCATCTCATCCGCATCGGCAGCAGGTGCGGCGCTGCGCGGTTCTGCCGGTCCGTCGGCAAGCGCCGGGGCGCGGGCCAGCGTGTCGGCGCTGTGGTCGGCCCAGTGCAGAAGATCGCGCAGCGCCTCGCCGGCCTGCGCCGGATCGAAACTCCGGATCGCGCCAAGCGCGGTTGGACGGCCCTTGCCGAGCGCGATATCGGCCAGCCGCGCGCTGCGGTCGGCCACGCTCGCGTCGCTGCCCAGAACCGTCAGCGCGGCGCGATTCACCGCAGGCAGCGCGAGCCCGATGCGCATCAGCCGCGTCACCTGATCCTCGGCCCGGCGTGGATCGGGGTCGAGCCAGCCCAGACGCGCCGTCATCAGCGCATCGCGGCCGTCAGGGGCGGCGACGATCTCGATCTCGACACCGTTCGCTTCGAGCGTGTAGCTGGCACCTACCGATTCGGTCGGCGCGCCGAGCCCGAGCGCCGCGCGCAGCGCCAAAGCAGCGCACGGGACCGGGCCGATTGGGGGTGCAGAGGCCATGATGCGCCTAGACCCGCGTCATGCTCATCATCATGTCAGTCTCGGCCTGCCGCATCTGCTTGAGAAATTCGAGCGTCGCGCGCACCATGTCGGCCAGTTCTTCCATGACCTTCTTGGCCATTTCCTCGTTCGACTGGCTGACCTGCGCGGCGGCGGCGTCTTCCATGCCCTGCGCTTCGTCCAACTTGGCGCTCTTGGTCAGGATGCCTTCCTGAAGGTTGCTCGCCGCGCCGAGGGCTTGGGTCCCGGCCTGTCCGGCGGCGTCGACGGCCTTGCCCATGGCTTCTGTCACCTTGGCCCCTGCTTCAATCACGGCAACCATATCCTTGAGCGAGGTGGCACTCTTTCCCGCATTCTCAGCCGCTTTGGCGGCGTTTCCAAGCTGCGAGCCGCCCATCGACAGGCCGGCAGACGCCACGGTTATGCCGGCGCTGACCATCGATACGCCGATGGTGACCGCAGCCGAAACGAGCCCGATCACCGCGGAGACGACCGCGGCCTTGAGCGCCTTGTCGGCGGCCTCGCGCGTCTCTCCCGCCTGCCCCAGCAATTGCGATTGCGCCGCATCGCGTGCCGCAAGCCTCTGGTCGAGCGCCTGATCGCGGCTCATCGAGGCGAATTCGATCAAGAGCTTGCCGAGGATGTTGTCGGACCGCAGCGTCGACAGGAACGCCTCCAACCGCTCCATCGGCGTGCTGCTTTCGTCCTCCAGAACCGCAAGCGCGGATTCGAGACGTTTCAGGCTGGCATCCGCCACCTTCGCGTCGCCTTCGCCGCGCAAAGCGGCCCCGAGCGCCGCCGCCCCGTTTTCAGATGCGCGCGCATCGGGCAAGGCCCCGGCCCCGCCAGCGGTGCCCGCTCCGGCGCTACGCGTCTGAGCGGCACCCGCAACCGGTGTTTTCCCACCGGCATTATCGTTCGAGGTCGGGGTCTGGATGCTGGTGTTCGGGGTCAGATTGTTGATCTGGGTCATATCCGTTTCCTTCTGCAATGCACGCCGGTCAGACGGCGAAACGCTGGGTGGACATCACGTCGCCGGTGTCCTTCATCATGGCGATCGCTTCGTCGATCATGCCGTTGAACCTGTCGGACGAGGCCATCATCATCTGCAGCGCCTGGTCGATCAGATCGTCCAGAGCAGCCATCATCGCCTGCAGTTCGGCGGCGTCCGCGTGCTTATTGGCCGCCTCGTGTTCGAGATCGGCAACCTCAAGCTTGTTGACGTTTTCGGCAATCTGCACACCCGCCCCGGCGATCGAGATGGCCGCCTGCACGAGACCGCTTGCCAGATTGGCGGCGGTCGACACGGCCTTGGCCCCGGATGCAACGCCGTTGCCGATGGCGATGCCCAGGCTGGCAAGCCCCGACTTGATGGCGACGATCGCGCCCGCACCGGCGACGCCCAGCGTAACTGCCGCCAATGCAAGACTGGCCAGAACCATCACGACAGCGGACGCAATGTTGAGCCCCATAATCCAATCGTCGCTCAGTTCTTCGCCGAACATACCGGCGACGACATCGGCGACCGACGCGATGATCCCCTTGCCGTCGTTGAATTCACTCACCATGCCATCGATTCCGCCCAGCATCATCAAGGCCCCGGCCCCCATGATCGCCACGCCGGCAAAAGCGGCCATGCCGCCGCTGAAGACGCCGCCGATGACGGCAGCAGCAAGCCCTATGGCGATCAGCGCGGCCCCACCGACAAGCTGCAACGCGGCGGCGATCTTGCCGAAGATGCCGCCGGAGTCGCGTTTCGCGGCGGCCTCGTCCATCTTGCGTTGCGCTTCCTCGATCTTGACCTGGTTCTCGCGCAGGTTCTGTTTCTTGATCTCCTGATCGGTCACGACACGGTCGGTTTCGGCCTGCCCTTGCGTTTCCTTCATCTTGGCGGCGATCTCGGCCAGGCGGACCTCGAAATCGGGGGTATTGGCGGCGGGCATGAAGTTGCGCAGCGCGCCCATGATCGACAGACCGGCGGCCAGCGCGGCTTCGGGCACGGCGGCACCGCTGGCGGCGGCGGCACCTGCGCCGGTGATCGGCTTGGCCTCGGCGGCCTCTGCGGCTTGCGGGCGGACGGGCGTGTTCTGGTTTTCGATCCGCATCTTAAACTCCTTCACTGGTCAGTTCGGCGGCGAGCCGGGAAAGCTGCGCTTCGGCCTGCGCACGGGTTTCGGCATGGTTCGGGGCATCGCCGGAAAAGCGGATGGCCTGGCGGAAGAATTCGCCCGCCATGTCCAGCTCGTCCGCTGCCAGATGCAATTCACCAAGCCGCATGTAGCCATCGGGGTTCGTCGCATCGAGCGCGAGGAATTGCAGGAACATATGCGCGGCGGGCTGCAATGCGCCCTGCAACTGAAGCACAAGGCCAAGACAGTAACGGTGCCGCGCCTCCAGCGGGTCGATCTGGCCAAGATGCTGGAACGTGGCTTTCGCCTTGTCCAGCTCGCCCGCCTGGATCTGGCGGATGCCCATGCCGTAAAGCACATCCAGATCGTCCGCCGTCAGGCCCATGATCTGTGCCGGCGTTTCGCCGTTCCGCATCCGTTGAAGCCGGTCTCGCAGGGGGTTGTCCTCATCCATCGAGTGCTCGACCGTTTCGAGCAGCGGGGCGACAAGCTCCGCGACCTCTTGCGGGTCGGTGCCTTCGAAGGGCAGATCGTCGAGTAGCGCCATTCAGAGAATCCTCGTATCACCATGTTGTTGCGTGTGATCCTGCCCGATGCGCAGACCGCCGGTTGTGCCGGAAGGCACAGCGCCGCTCACAGGCCCGCCTGCGTGAAGAGCCCGTCCAGCGCGGTGAAGCCCGCATCCAGCGTCGGCAGGTCGAACCCGCGCGGCGGGAAGGCGAGCGTCAGCACCGGCTGATCGGTGCGCGTCAGCCCCGGCATGGCGGTCAGGCCAAGGGCTGCGTGAAAGCCACCGGCGGCCAGCGCCGCGCCCTTGCCGATCAGGTCTTGCAGGATCACCGGGCGCGTCAGGCTGACCAGCACATCGCCGTTTTCACCCGCAAGGATGCTCAGCCGACCGGCCTTTTCAAAGGCGAAACTGTAGCCGCCCGAGGCATCGGGCGCGGCCTCCAGCCCCATCTGGGCGGCAAAGGCGGCAACGGCATCGGCCTGCGCGGCATCGAGGTGGGGCATGTCAGACCCTCCCTTTCAAGACATCATGCGCCATAGCTGGCTTCCTCCTGTTCGACAACCTGGTCCGACAGCGTCAGCAGCACCCGCGCCTGCGGTTCGCGCTGGCCGTCGGGCAAAAGCGCATCGGGCATGGCGGCGTGCAGATCGCGCACGAGGTTGACGGCGGCGACCGGCAGGTCGGCAGGCTCCGGCCCGAACCCGTCGATCAGGCCGCGCGCGCCCTGCAGGCTGGCCACGGGTGCCCCGGCAAAGCCCAGAACGCGGCCCGCCAGATCGGTGGCATCGGGGCGGGCGTCATCGGCACCGAACATGCGGTCGATCTTGCCAATTGCCTCGGTCGAGGCATCCAGCACCGTGCGCATCTGCTTGAGCCGCGACAGTTCGGTCAACACCCCGCCCAACTGCGCAGGCTCGGTCGAGGGGCCGAAACTGGCCATGTCATCGCCCGCAACGCGGATGAAACTGTCGAGCACCGCTTCGAGCTTTTCGGTCAGGGAAAAGTCGCGCAGCGCGGCAAAGATGCGCCCGGCATCGGGCGTGTCGCGCAGCATCGCGCGGTAGCTGTCGCGATAGTCCTGCGGGGTCGCGCCCAGCCCTTCGGCGGCGTGAGCAGCCTCGGGGGCGGCGGCGAACCCGGCGGCGATGTCGCGCGCCAGATCGGGCTGGCGCATCTCGGCGCGCAATTCATCGAGCAGCGCCAGATAGGCGGCGGGCGCGCCCGAGGTCGCGGCCACGTCGCGCACTGTTTCAAGGGCCGCAAAGCGGTGCGCGATATCGCCATCGTATTCCGCCAGAAGCGCACGCAGATCATCGGCGCTTGGCAGATCGTCGCCCGTCGCGCCGCGGCGGAAATACTCCTCGAACTTGTTGAACTTGGCGACCAGATCGCGCAGCGCCTGATCCTTGGGCAGGTTCGGCAGCTTGTCGAGATAGTCGGCAATCCGCCCCAACGCATCAAGGTCGGTGCCCGCGCCCTTGCGCACCTTGACCTTGTCAAGGTCCACCTTGGCGCGGTTCGACGCGGCCATGCCCAATTCTTCCAGCGCGTCGGTGATATCGGCAGCGGCGGTCGAGACCATCACCGCCTCCCCCGATCCACGCGCGCGGCCCGCCATGATCTCGGCCCCCACCGGAGAGGCGGCGTTATGGGTGGCGATCTGTGTCTGGATAACCTCGCGCGGGGCGGTGATGGACATAGGCGTTCCTCGGGCAGCGGTGACTCGAACGCCCCTACCCTGCCCGGCCCGGCCACGCCCGCCCGTGTCGGTTGGCACAGAGCGCCCCGCGTCCCGCGCTATGAAAGGACCACCGCTTCAGGAGCCGCGCTTGGACCCGACCACCGCCCAGACTGACCTCGCCGCCGCGATGTCCACCGCCGTGATGATGTTTCGCGGCTTCGAAGGCTGGCTTCTGGGCTTTCTTCTGTGCCTGCCGCGCGCCTATGCGTTTATCGCGGCGTCCCAGCTTTTGCCGCCCACGGCGGTGCCGCGCCTTGCGCGCACGGCGTCGATCCTTGTCATCGCACTTCCCATCACGCCCGTGGTCGCGCCGCAAGCGCAAACGCTGATCGAAGGCGAGGTGGCGCGCTTGCTGCTTTATTTCGCCAAGGAGTTCGCCATCGGCTTTGTCATGGGCTTCTTCGTGACATGGGTGTTCTGGGCGGTGCAGGCGGCGGGCGCCTTCATCGACAACCAGCGCGGCGCGGCCATCGCGGCGTCGATCGATCCGCTTCAGGGGCATGAAAGCTCGCCTCTGGGGCTGCTCTTCAGCCAGGGGTTCATCACATATTTCTTTGCCGTGGGCGGGTTTACCGTGATCGTCGGGCTGCTTTACAATTCGTTCCAGATCTGGCCCGTCACGCGCATGCTGCCCGTCTTTGCCGAGGATTTCCCGGCGACGATCTTTGCCCTGCTCGATCTGGGGATGCGGCTGATGTTCATATACGCCGCGCCGATCATCGCGGTGATGTTTCTCGCGGAATTCGCGCTTGCGCTGGTGTCGCGCTTTGCGCCGCAGGTTCAGGTCTTTATCCTCGCGATGCCGATCAAATCGGGTATCGCGGTGTTTCTGCTGATCTTCTACCTGCCGATCCTGATGCGCCAGGCCCTTGGCGAAGCGGGCGATCTTGAGGCATGGATGGCGCGGCTCTGGTCGATCCTGGAGGCCGGAACCGGCCTGCGTTAATCGAGGTTGATGGCGAGGTTATCCAGCCTGTCGCGGTCCAGCACGATGATGTGCCGATCCTCAAGCGCGAGGATGCCGTCCTTTTGCCAGCGGCGCAGGGTCTTGTTCACATTCTCCCGCGTGCCGCGCGCCATGACGCCCAGATCGCGCTGCGTCACTTCGGGGCCAAGGCACAGAACCCGGGATCCGCGATAGGCCAGATCGTTGCCCATCGCATCGAGCAGACCGCCCAGAAGATAGGCAAGCCTCTGGCTCAGGCTCGGAAAGTAAAGCGCACGGGTGAATTGCATGTGCTGGCGATAGCGCTGCGCCACAAGCTGCGCCAGCGCCTGCCGCACCGCGGCCTGCGCCGCGCCGTCTTGTCTGATCCAGCTCGCATCGATCCCCATGACACGCGCAGGCCCGATGGTGGAGGCGGTGTCGCAATGCGGCAGATTGTCGAGCAGCCCCGATTCCCCAAAGCTGCGCCCGGCGGAGATGATGTTGTAAAGCGTGACAAACCCATCCTCGCCGATATAGGTCAGACGGATATGACCGCTCAGCAGGATATAAAGATATTCGGTCGCATCCTCCTGGAAATAGATCACCGCATTGGCCTCGAGATCTTTTGTCCGCGCATTTGCCAGCAACGCTGAACAAACATCGTCGTCCAGATCGGAAAGATCGCCCAGATCTTGCGATGACGAGCGCCCTGGCTCGGCCCTCGACGACACGTTGCACGGTCTATTGACGCGTGTTTCCCACGTTGATGGAACGGTCTCTGCGCCCGTCCTCTCCCACTCCACTTTACGTTCGCAGTTCATGTCCTGACTTTCCGCCTGTTTCCCCGCGCCAGTCACCTGCCTCTTAGGATGGGCTATTTAGATATCGCGCAAGACACAAAAGATACATAATATGCGCCACATTGGTATCGATGGATTCATTGAGTTTCGGCAATTTACCCGCCTGAGAACATTAAAAAGCAAGCAAGAAAATAGACGGCCTAAGACCCCCACCCAAGAAACAGACGGCTTCCCTCTGCATCACTTTCCAGCGTCAGGCGGGCTCCAATAGCCCCGGCGCGGCGTGCTTGAGAGCGTAAACCGTGCCCCTGCCCCTGCGCCGCCGCCACGTCAAAGCCTTTGCCGTCATCCTTTAACAGAATATGCGACCGCCCGGTGATCACGGTAATGCAGTCTGCGTCAGCATGTTTCAAAACGTTTGTGATGAACTCCTGCACGATGCGCAACAGGTTGATATTGCTGGTCGGCGTTGGGTTCGGCAGACGCGGGGTTTCCTCTACCTGCCAATCAAAGACAACGCCCTGCCGCTCCAGCATCGGTTCGATCCGGGCGCGCAAGGCGCCCAGAAGGCTGACCACGTCGCCAGGATTGTAAAGACTGTCGACCATAAGCCCCAGATCGGTCTGCGCCTCTTCAAGAACCTCGCGCAGATGCAGATCGGGCAGCGGCGACTGGCGCAGCCCGGCCAGCGCATTGGCCAGATGCCCGCCCACCCCGTCATGCAGATCCATCATGATCCGCTGCCGCTCCTGCGCCAGCAGAGCTTCGCGTTCGCTGGCCTCAAGTTGGCGGGCGGTCTGACGCAGCGCGCGGGTGCGTTCGATGATCCGCCCGCGCATCCGGTCCGACAGCGCCTCCTGCCGAGCAAGCGCAGTGACCAGCTGCACCACCACCAGCCAGCCAGTGACGAACATGAAAACCAGCGGCATGAACTGCCCCAGCTGCATGTCTACGGGCGGCGGCGACAGATAGAGGAACATCGCGTCATGTGTGGCCAGCGCCGCCGTCAGAGAGGCTGCGCCGTAAAGCGTGGCAAAACGGCCCGGCGTGGTGAAGCGGCGGTCGCGGATCAGGATGGACAGCAGGTAGAACGTGATCCCCAGCATCCCGCATTGCACCAACGCCGACATGATCAAAAGATAAGGTTCGGGCGTCAGCGCCATGACAATCAGCGCCACCACCGCATAGCCCAACGTCACCCGCTCGGCCGTATCCGTGCGACGCCGCAAAAAGCGGCGGATAAAGCGGTGCAGGCTGGCCACGAGAAACGGCACCGTAGCGGTCCAGATCACCATCCAGACCGCATCGGGCACCGGCGGGTTCTGACCCAGGTAATGCAGGCTCAGGACCGTGGTCGCCGCCCCTGCGAAGGCGGCCCAGTGATAAACCCTGTCGCGCCGCCGCACGACGGCCAAAACACTTAGCCCAATGGTGCACAAAAGTGCCAGCAACAGTCCGAACCACGCGACATCCACTGTCAGCCGCGCGCGGTGTTCAAAGGATTGGCTCAGCACCCGGTCCGGGCCGAACTGGAACGGTGCCAGCATCGGCGGAAAGAGCGGTGCGCTATGGATGATTATATCGAGCGTCACGCCGGGACCCGTCACCATCTCTTGCGGGATGCGCACATGGGACGGCGCGCTCCAATGCCAATAGGGCCCGCCTTCGGGCGCGGTGCGCAAAATGAGCGCGCCATCAAGATAGACATCAAGCCCATCGGCAAAGCGCGGAAAGTAGAGCGCCAGCGGACCCGCGTCGTCGACATCGGGCACCGGAACCACGGCCCTCACACGCAGTTTCGTCTCGATTTCGCCCAGTAAGGGAAGCGTCACTGCTGGCCCGTCGCAGGGGCCATCCGGCACAAGCCCGTCGCAGGACGTTACCTGGTCGATGACCACCGCGCCGGGCGGTGCTTCATGGACCGGCCCAAGCGCAAAGAGCATCACCAAAAAAATCCCGACGGTTCCAAGCGACAGCACAAGCCTGCCGCCCCAGACACGCGCGGTCATAGCAGCCCCAGCCGTCCGGCGATGGCGACCGCTTCGATGTTCGAGCGCACTTCGAGTTTGCGATAGATCGCGTTGATATGTGTGCCTACGGTGCTGACGGAAATACCCAGCCGCGCCGCCACTTCCTCGCGCTTGTAGCCGCGCGATACGAGCCGGAGGATTTCCAGCTCGCGCTTGGTAAGCGCTGCAGCGCTTGCAGTCTCGGTTTCGGTGCCCGGCGCACGTTCGAGCAAGGCCAGCAGATGCCGCGCGACTTGTGGGGAAACCGGGCTTCCCCCCTCCAACACCGTGTGTACCACCTCAACGGTGCGATCCAGTGCCTCGAACTTGAGCATGTAGCCCCGCGCGCCCAATCGGATCGCGTCGATCACCTGCTGCTCTTCGCCCATAACGCTGATGACGATCGATTGGCATTCCCAGTCTGCCGCTGTCACCGCGCGCACGATCTCTAACCCCGATCCATCCGGAAGGCCCATATCCGTAAGCACGATGCGCGGACGCAGCTGCTCCAGCGCCTTGAGCCCATCGGCGACGCAATACGCAGGCGGCAACGCACGCAGGCTACTGCTTATATCAATCTGACGAATGATCTGTTCCGCAGTCCGTTCGCGGTCTTCAACAACAAGAATCAGGGGGCAGTCAGTGTCTGTCATGTCCTGTGGGGTTCGGGCCGTTGGGGTTGAAACAAAGCAAACTGTGGAATGGCCCAAAGCCCTCGCGAACACAATCCGCGATCAAACGGCGATCTTGAAAACGTAAGGGCATTTATCCGTGTGTTGCTGCTGTTCACTTAGACGGGTGTGCTCTCTGACACTCATGATCTGACAAAAATGAAAACCTCGAAGCTTATCTTTGCGATCTGGAGCTTCACGCATGTCTGGACGTGCCAACAGATGAAAAACCATCTGCAATTGCGGAACTGCCTTTTGCAGGCTCTGGATGACTTTGGCGCTGGCTGGGTGGCACTGGCGATGATCTAAATCGATGAGGCCCGTTTTCGCCGCAACCCATCTACAGGGCCGCCGATATCACAAGCCACTTGAAACGGCTCTTTTGAAACGCCTCGATGATGCACACACCGTTGATCCGCAGCTATAGTTTCATAAGCATATCGCGCGGAACCTGTCCTGCCGCCAGAACGCAAAGGATCTGCATCAGTTACAACAACGCGCCCGGCGTGACGCACCACGTCAGCACAGCTCTTGTTGCCGCAAAGCCGCAGAACCCGGTTACGCGCATTTATGGTGCGCCGCCGGTTCGGTCAAAGAGGTCGTTCGCCTCAGCAGCACCCGAGAAAAGCAAAAATCTGCAATATTTATTCCGATCATTTTAATCGGGATTGACCATTCCGACAAAATCAATCAAGTATTTCACCGACGTTCCAGCCAGCCGACACACGGATAGCCCGAACATCCTCAGACGCAACGAGGGATCGCATGCTAACGTTCAAAGCCGACAGGCACTACACAGCCCGACTGGCCAACACGACAAAACCGGGCGCATCATGAATGCGTATTCAACCGTGCATCAAACTGACAAAACCAGCACAACGATACCACAAGAGCCGACATACGATGCGCGCGACCTGATCAAAGACGACGCGCGCGCGTGCATCGTGCTTGATGACCAGCCGTATTATTTGCGCATCACGCGTGCTGGTAAACTGATCCTGACGAAATGACCCGGCAGCACTGCCCTCGTCCCGATTTCAGAACTCCCACCCGTTTTTCACACCAAAGAGCGCATAAAAGCGCCGAATAACATTAAACCTACACGAGGGACTATTCACCAATGAAACTCAAACTCACAACAGCCCTTGGCACCGCGCTTTTGGTCGCCTCCCCTGCTCTTGCGGATAAAGCCGCCGTTCTTGACAACTATGCCAACATTGCGCTGGCCAAGTATCAAGACAGCTTGACGTCCGCGCAGGCGTTGCAATCCGCCGTTGATGCACTTGTTGCCAACCCATCCGCTGAAGCGCTGCAAGCCGCGAAAACCGCATGGTTGCAGTCGCGTGTGCCCTATCAACAGACCGAGGTGTACCGCTTTGGCAATGCCATCGTCGACGATTGGGAAGGCAAGGTAAATGCCTGGCCGCTGGACGAGGGTCTGATAGATTATGTGGATCCGTCTTACGGCACCGCGACCGATGAAAACGAATATGCCGTGCTGAACGTCATCGCAAACCCAAGCTTTACGCTGTCGGGCGAAACCATCGATGCCACCGACATCACGCCCGCCCTGCTGGAAGAGGCGCTGCACGAAGCGGATGAGGTCGAATCCAATGTGGCCACGGGCTATCACGCCATCGAATTTCTTTTGTGGGGTCAGGACCTGAACGGTCACGGCCCCGGTGCAGGCAACCGTCCCTGGACGGATTACGCTGCTGGCGATGCCTGCACAGGCGGTAACTGCGACCGCCGGGCTGACTATCTTCAGGCAGCGACTACGCTCCTGGTTTCTGACCTTGAATGGATGGTCGCCCAATGGCAGGACGGCGGCGAGGCCCGCGCCCAACTCATCGCAGACGAAAACGCGGGGATCTCGACCATTCTGACGGGGATGGGATCACTGTCTTACGGCGAGCAGGCCGGTGAACGGATGAAGCTGGGCGTTATGCTAAACGACCCAGAAGAAGAGCATGATTGCTTTGCCGACAATACCCATAACAGCCATTTCTATGACGCATTGGGCATCCGCAACGTTTATGTCGGCAGCTACACGCGCATTGACGGCACGGTTGTGTCTGGCCCGTCTTTGTCATCATTGGTTGCAGCGGCAGACGCTGGGGTCGATGCACAACTGACAGCCAGGCTGAACGCAACCATGATGGAAATGACCGAACTGAAAACTGCCGCCGAGGCTGGCTTTGCCTATGACATGATGCTCGAACGCGGCAACAAAGCAGGTGAGGCGTTGATCATGGGTGCAGTGGACGCGCTGGTCGATCAAACCCGCTCGATTGAACGCGCAGTCGCGGCTTTGGGTGTTGATCAGATCGACTTCGAAGGTTCCGACAGCTTGGACAATCCGGACGCGGTCTTTCAGTAAGCCCAAACGCATCAAACCGGGCACCACTCGTGCCCGGTTTCCAAGGAATTTCAGGGATCGAAGATCTGCCGAAGGGCCCGATCGCTGGCGTGCTTGATATGAGACATGCGTAGCGCGCCAAAGTGCGCAAGGTGTTCCGACCTTTTTTAATCCAGAGAAAAGCACGCGGCGATCTTATGCACGAGATGCGCCACCAACCGACGGTGTTCATGCGCCACACGCGAATTCAGCAAGAAGCGCAGGCTCAGATCATCGCCCTGCGCGCTTGCAAGGCCAACCTGGATCAACCAACGCTCGTCGAAACTGATCTCATCAACGCCGGGCGCGAAAAGCCGTGGGCATGTGCCCAATGCCTCTTGCAAACACCGCATCAAGGCTTCGGCATAGGCCTGCTGGGTCGCCGATTGCGTTGCATGCAGCAAAGCACAGGCTTCGAAAAGCCGGGTCTTCGGCATGGCGCGGCAGTTCATTGAAACAAAGCGGATGTAGTTCAGAAAGCCCAATGCGGATTGCGGAACCTGATAAGGCGTTGGGGTTTCAAGTTGGGTTTCACGCCATTCAGTTTTGGTTAGCAAGGACACCATGTCGCGGGTTTCTCCTACTGCGGGGGCACGATTGGAGTGGCCACAGCGTATTCCTGAGTATATTTATAAGGAATGACTCGTTTTGCAAGCTTTTCCCTGAGTCTTCTAGTCGGATTGTCAGCCGTCCCGGTTGATGCAGATCAATCCTTAGAAGATTTACATTTACTTACCGTCCCGCGCACCGAGGACGAACGCGCGCGCATCGCAACCGCGACGGCACCGACAATTGATTTCACGCAAGCCGAAAGGTTTGAAGCAAATCAGGCAGGTGCCGCAACAGTGCGTGTGCGCGACAATTCAAACGCCTTCAGCCAAGCTTCTGGCAATATCAGCTTCGAGCGGGAGCTCGACTTCAAAGTCGGAAACGGGCTTTTCCGAAAACTCTGGGTCTCGTCTCCGTCCTCAACGCTGGCATCGGACGGGCTTGGCCCGCTTTACAACGCGCGATCCTGTCAGCGCTGTCACCTCAAGGACGGACGTGGCCACCCCCCCGAAAAACCGGATGACAGCGCGGTGTCGATGTTGATGCGCGTGTCCATTCCGGGCGGACCCGGTGTCGACGAAATTGAAGGCTATATCGCCACCTTGCCTGATCCGACCTATGGCGGCCAGATACAGGATTTCTCGGTTGCGGGGCACGCAGCAGAGGCCAATATCGCGATCACCTACACAGAAGAGACGATCGCTCTGTCGGATGGCGAAACGGCCAGTTTGCGCAAACCTGTCTACGATCTGACCAACCTTGGCTACGGGCCACTACACGACGATGTCATGATGTCCGCGCGGGTTGCGCCGCAGATGATCGGGCTGGGCCTGCTGGATGCGATTCCGACCGAAGATATTCTGGCATTGGCAGATCCGGACGATGCCGATGGGGACGGCATCTCGGGCCGCGCCCAGATCGTGATGTCGGCGCAGTTTGGCCAACCGATGCTGGGGCGGTTTGGTCTAAAAGCGGGGAAACCATCCGTGCGGGAACAATCCGCAGCCGCGTTTAGCGGTGATATCGGCATCTCCAACTCCATTTTCCCGGCGGCGGCGGGCGACTGCACAGCCGCGCAAACCGCATGCCAAGAAGCGCCCAATGGCAATACAGCGATCCACGACAACGCCGAAATTGGCGATGAAGGGCTGGATCTTGTGGCGTTTTATTCCTCCAACCTTGGCGTGCCGGCCCGTCGGGATGTCGACGATCCAGAGGTGCTGCGCGGAAAGCAGGTGTTCTATGAAACAGGCTGCATTTCGTGCCACACGCCCAAACACGTCACGCACCGGCTTGAGAACCAGCCAGAGCAAAGCTTCCAGCTGATCTGGCCCTACACTGACATGCTATTACACGACATGGGAGAAGGTTTGGCCGACAACCGCCCGGAAGGCCGCGCC
Organism: Marivita sp. S0852; assembly: GCF_046591575.1. NCBI lineage: Bacteria > Pseudomonadati > Pseudomonadota > Alphaproteobacteria > Rhodobacterales > Roseobacteraceae > Marivita > Marivita sp. S0852. Next base: position 115,335 of record NZ_JBIQWA010000008.1, on the reverse strand, counting down.
ACCGGTCGCGAATGGCGCACGCCGCCGCTTTGGGGGATTGGACTGACCAAAACCGTCTCGGGGCACACCTATTTCCTGCATGACGGCCGCGCGCGGTCACTGCTTGAAGCTGTGCTCTGGCATGGAGGCGAGGCCGAGACGCACAAACAAGCCGTTGTCGCCATGCCTGCGCCAGACCGCGCCGCCCTTATTCGTTTTCTGGAAAGTCTCTGATCCATGCGCCTTGCCGTCGCCTTTTGCCTGTTGGCATCCCCTGCCCTGTCTGATGTGTCGAACGCACTGGATAAGCATATCCTTCCTGCATACGGCAAACTGGCAGAGGCGACGCAAATGCTTGCCGATGTGGCGCAAGCCGATTGCACGCCATCCGCCGTGATCCCGGCCTATCACACCGCGTATGATGCGTGGATTGCGGCGTCTCATATTCAGGTTGGTCCGATCGAGGATCAGGGTCTTGCAATCGCCCTGGCCTTTTGGCCCGACCCCAAAGACCGAACAGCCAAGGCGCTGGCGCGTCTGACATCCGCACAGGACCCGGTTGTTGACGATGCTTCGGCCTTTGTCGAAGTGTCCGCTGCGGCCCAAGGGTTCACCGCGCTTGAGCGTGTGCTGTTTGATCCGCAACCAAACCGTGACTACGCCTGTCGCCTGACGCGCGCGATCACGGTTGGGCTGGCAAACAAAGCCGTCGCACTTAACACGGCGTGGCCGGAATTTGCCGCGCTGATGCGCCTGGCCGGGGCGGACGGCAACACACGTTTTCAGTCGCCCGAGGAAACACAACGCACCCTCTACACCGCCCTGTCAACCGGTCTGGAATTCCTGCACGACCAACGTCTCGGGCGGCCATTGGGCAGTTACGACCGCCCGCGCCCCACCCGTGCCGAAGCACGTCGGTCTGACCGATCCTTACGCCACATTCAACTGTCGCTTGCCGCCCTTGAAGACCTCGCTGTGACCATGACTGATGGCGATCTGACGCAAACACGCGCTGCCTTTGCAGAAGCCCGGGCACGCGCGGCAGAACTGAACGATCCCGCACTTGCGGGCGTCGCAAATCCGGCCAAACGCATTCGCGTCGAAGCGCTGCAACGCACAGTCCGGGACATCCAGAACGCAATCAATAGCGAGATTGGCACGCCTTTGGGCATCACTGCCGGGTTCAATTCGCTCGACGGGGACTGACATGGCGACGCGTCGGAAATTTCTTGCGGGTGTGGGCGCTTTGGCAACGGTGCCGTCCATATCATGGAGTGCAGTCGGCCACCCCGTTGCCGTGTCAGGTGCGCGGCTGCCCGATGGCACCGACGCATTGGTCGGGATCGACGCGCATGGTTCGCTCACGTTTCAATTACCGCTGACCGCCCGCGCACATGCAGGGGCCGCGCATCCGACAAAAGCCGAAGCGGTGGTCATCGCGCGCCGCCCCGGTACATTCGCAAAGGTGCTTGACTGCGGAACGGGACAAATCCTTCACTCCTTGACTGCCCCAAAAGACCGCCACTTCTACGGACATGCAGCCTTTTCCAGCGATGGCACGCTTTTGTTCACAACGGAAAACGAAATGGCGACCGGCGCAGGGCGCATCGGGGTTTGGGACAGGTCGTCAGGATATTTGCGCATTGACGAAATCGCATCCGGGGGCATCGGCCCCCACGAAATCCTGCGCCTCCCCTCTGGTGACTTGGCCGTCGCAAACGGCGGAATTCGCACGCATCCGGACAGCGGGCGCGAAAAACTGAATCTCGACACAATGCGCCCCAACCTAACCATCCTGTCACCCAGCGGCACGATCGCGGATCAAGCCGAACCACCGACAGATCAGCATCAAAACTCTCTTCGCCACATCGCGGCAGCACCGGACGGGACAGTGATATGCGGCTTTCAGTGGCAAGGCGACCCGTTTGATGCACCTCCGTTGATTTCTCTTTGGCGCGCAGGTCAAGGTCTGGTCGCGGCATCCATCACCCCCGAAACAAACCGTATGCTCAAAGGCTATATCGGAAGCGTCTCAGCACTCGGTGCGACGGGGTTCGCCGCCTCAGCCCCACGCGGCGCAAGAGTGATCACGTTCGACACCGAAGGTTTGGAGACAAACCGTGACTGTGCTGAGGATGTCTGCGGTCTGGCAATGGGCGCTATCCCGATTGTTTCTGATGGCATGGGCAGAATTCACACATTGCGAAACGCGCGACTTCATACGTTGGCGACGCACCAGTTGGCCTTCGACAACCACTTGGTCCCGATCCTTTAAGTCGCAGTTTGGAAATTATGATCCGGGAACAGGCTACGCCGCACACCCGTCTCAGCAAAGCTAAAGATCAGAAGCCAGCAAATAGCCGGACCCCCGGACGGTTCGCAACAGATCGGTCTTGCTAATGACGCGACCGGCATTGGCGGCAAAGCGGCGAAGCAGCGCGAATTCGGTTGCGGTCAGGTTCAGCTCCAGACCTGACCGCTGCGCAGTTTTCAGCGACAGGTCGATACAGATATCACCGACCACGATTTCGTCACTGGCCGGACGGTTGCCAGCGGCGTGAAGGCGCAGCACATCGAGCCGGGCCAGCAATTCCTCGAAGGCGAACGGTTTGGTCATATAGTCGTCCACACCGGCCCGCAGCCCTTCCAGCTTGTCGTCCAGCGCGTCCGGGGCCACACAACTGCGCCGCTGATCGACCATTGCTCCGATCTGTTCCTGAGCCGTCAACATCATCCTGATTATACGGCGTGATGCGACAGCTTCACCCCAATTGGGCAGATTCAAAGGAAAGGCTGACCTGACCATTCCTTCATGCGGGAGCAGTGACAATCAACCGCGCCCGCGTCTCGGGGACGTCGCCGAGCAAAGAGACCCTGAGATACACTGTCTTGCGCCCGAGATGATGAAACCGAAACTCCGCTGCGGTGTCGGCGGCCGTAGCTGGTGCGCGCATTCCGATTGTTTGCAAAGTATGTGTAAAGTTCTCGACAATGTGCTTCGCCTCTCGCCGTCGCCAATCTGCCTGCCGCACGGACCAGATTTGTAAACGCAAGTTCGATCCGCGCCCGCCGGAAAGATGCAAGCGCGGATCGCCGTTCAGCGCCTTAGCCCTCGGTGCCGGGGATTGCGGCAAAATGTGCAGCCATCGTGTCAGCGGCGCGGGTCACGTTTTCCTCGCCGTCGTAGAAGTCGAACTGACCAACGCCCTCCAGCCATTCCACCGTTGCCTCACCGGCATAACCGCTCAGGAAATCGCGCACGCCTTGGGGGATGGCTGCGGCCTCGGAGTGGACGATGGCAAGGGGCTGTGTCAGGCGCGCGCCATTGTCCGCGGGGTGGTAGGTCAGCCAGCCTTCCCAGCTGGCGTTGTTCCACTGGTTGTCATAGGCAGGGATCGCGCCGCGATCTTCCTCGTAGTAATAGCCGCCCAAGGGCATCAGCACGCCTTCGGCACCCACCGGGCCTGCGGCGGGGATGATCTGACCACCGGCAGCCTCGGCTGCGCGGCCCATATCGATCAGGCCCTGCACGCCCTCTTCGCCGCCATAGACCGCGTTCACCAATGCTTCGTTCTGCAACCACGGCGCCACCAGACCAATGCGGTTCACCCTGTCATTGCCAGCCGTGGCGTCGACCATGTAGCCCGCCGAAGCGCAGATGCCGAGGCCATTAATCTGTGTTGGGTCCACTTCTGGTAGGGTCGCGACAAAATCAAAGGCGGCGCGGATGTCAGAGGTTTTGGCCTCGGGGCTTTCCACAAAGCGGACGTTTTGCGGCAGATCGCCAGACTTACCCCACCCTCGGAAATCAAACGTGAACGCCGCATAGCCGCGCGCGACCATGGCTTCGGCGTAGGTGGCTGGCATCTGCTCTTCCACAGAGGTCCATGCGCCAGTCACAACGATGGTGGGCAGCGCCGCACCGTCATGCCCCTCGGGCAGGTAAAGCGTGCCCGACAGCGTGGCACCCTCGTTCTCAAAGGTGACGGTGCGGGTTTCGACCTGCGCGATTGCAGCGGTGGATGCCATCAAAAATGCAGCTGTCGTCAGGGAAAAAGTTTTCATGTGCGTCTCTCCAGTGTTGATGTCGTGGGCGTCTGCCCGATGACACAAGAGATACGGCGTGCAGCGGCGCGTGAATTGAAGCGGCTTACCCGGTTTTTGAAAGATCTGACTATTTGAAGATCTTTGCTCTTCGACGCTCGGAAGACGGTGCTGATCGTAAGCCACGCCAAAGCAAAAACCGCACCCAGTATCTGGATGCGGCTCTGGACTTGCGGGCGTGCGGGGTCAGTCGGCCAAACGCTCCGGGATCGGACCCAGCTGGTATTGCGCCCAAAAAAAAGTGTTCGCGGCATCCTGATCGGCGGACAAGTTCGTGGCCTCGACGATCCGGCCATTTTCGATCCGGTAGACAAGCGCCCAAGTTGTATCGACGTTGGGCAAGCCATCTGCGTTGGACCACCCCCGGTGGATGTCGATCACATAGTTCTCATCAGCGCCGAAGTAGATCGGATCGGCCTGAAAACCCGCGACACCAAGCTGGTTGAAGAAGGCGATGACCTCATCGCGCCCGTTCTTGGTGCCACTCAGCGGGTGACGGCCCGGAATATGCCATTGCACGTTTTCATCCATGACAGCCGCAATGCCCTCCAGATCGCCCGCGCCGTAAGCAGCAAAAAAATCCTGCACGACCTGAATGTTGTCCTCAGGTGTTTGTGCGGTCGCAATGCTGCTTGCGCTCACCAAGGTTGCAAAGGCGGCGGTTTTCAAAAGAGTTTTCATCGTCGTATCTCCGTTTAGGTTGTGTCGTTGGGCGTCTGCCCGATAACACAAGAGATACGGCGAACAGCGACGTATGAATTGAAGCGTCTTGCGCGGTTTTTGAAAAATCTGGTTTTTTGACGCAATGTGCTTAGCCTGTCTGGGCGGCCCGATAGGCGCGCGGCGTTTGCCCTATGAGCTGTTTGAAGCTGCGCGAGAAATGCGCCTGATCAGCAAAACCACAATCCAGTGCGATATCTCCAAGCGCCAATGCCGGATCGCTCATCATCTTCATCGCCTGCTCAATGCGGTAGGCCATCACGTATTGCATGGGCGAGGACCCCAGCGTGTCCTTGAAGACGCGGCTGAAATGCGACGGGCTCATACTGGCCTCGCTGGCCAGATCGTCCAGAGTGATGGTGCGGTCCAGATTGGCACGGATGAAGGCCAGCACGCGATTGTAATGGGCAGTGGTGAAGCGCGCACTCAGCGCCACCTCTTCGGGGCGGCGTTTGCCGTATTTCTGCAAGAGCTTGACTAGCAGAACGCGGCTCATCGCCTCGAACATGACGCCAGAAGTCATGTCGTCACTCTCCAACGCATCGCGCAGCATGACGCCTGCGGCACACAGATCCGCATCTGAAAAGAGCGGCTCGTTCTGGAATTGCTCAGGGTCCAGCAACAGCCCAAGTTCGGATTGCGCAAAGCGTTCAACCTTGGCCGGATCGAGCGTGACAATGATTACGTCTGACTTGCCAAACCACCGCCAGCCGGACCGCACACCCGCAGGGGTGATGATGCAATCATATTTGCGGATTGTGAAATCGCGCAGTTCGTTATTGCGCCGGTTCTGGACGCGGTGCGGCTCATCGCGCAGGTTCAAGAGCACATGGTGTTCCTGAAATACGTCCTCTGGCATCGTATCAGGATCAGCCTGAAAATATCGGACCGACATCAAGGCTGCTGCAGACACATGACTATGTGCGTCGCTGTTGAGCAAGGGCAGAGACGGATAGATTTCTTCGTAGCGTCGCGGCAAGGGACGTCCTTTGAAAAGAGTTTCCGGTCCGGTGGAATACCCGAGATAATAGAAGGCGTTCTATGTGTTTGGCAAATCTGGTAGGTTAGAGACGCACGGGCTGATTTTCATTCCCTCTCGGCAAATTTGCGTTGCAAATCGCCTGTTCCGCTGCCGCCGCCGATCAAGGCTCCCTTTCCTGCACCATACCCCCACATCCTGTGACTGTCTTGTTACGCCCGGTCCGTTCGGCTGCATTGCCGCCTTCCGTAAGGCTGGCATTTTGACCTAGGTTTTCCATGCGGTTGCAAGGGTGTTGGCGCTTTGGTCGTTGAGAGCTTTGACCGTCTGGTCCTTTTCCGCGGCGGGCGCATGAGGACACTGGGGGTGGCGTTTCACGGCTGTCATCGACGTGTCTTATGCCGCAGCACTATTCCGTCACGGCGCTTTTGGCCAAAATATGGTATGATAAGCGCCGCATCTTATCGTTCGCGACTATGTCCAAGACGTTTGCCTTGCCAGACATAAAATGTGCTCAGTGGCATGTCGAAAAACACCGGGAAATTGACTTCAGATCGAGAGGTCGCGCCCTTGAATGACTACGGCAAAGACACGCAGCAGTTTTGAGCCACCGCGATCGACGTTGCGGCGACTGGTTAGGATGACCTTAACCAATTCGGAACGCCTTTAAGTTTATCGGCCACGTCCGAACATAAAACCTTTCGCGACCGGACGGGAGAAACTTGTTGCCTGTGTATAAGTTGCGTGTCATGAATTCAATTGTCGCAATCTGACGCAAATCGCGCCTTTTAGCGACGAAACACAGATGACCCGCCAAGAGGTCGTGAGAGCAGCATGACATCAAACGCAGAAATAAGCTCTATCGCATCGTCTATAGCGTCGAATGCGGCTCGCCTCTCGGACGCGCTTAACAGCCATATGCGCAACAGCTTCCAGCCCGACAGCCGAAAGGCGCTGCGTAAGTTTCACCCAGCGGAAGTTTCAGAGCTGACCGGCATCAGTATGTCGAACCTTCGAACCCGACATCAAGACGGTGATTTCCCTGATGTAGAGACGGATTCCAGAGGTCGCAGGCTCTACACAGCGCAAGAGATTGACCAAATCCGCCATGTGATGGCGAAAACCGGGCGAAATGGTGAAACCTACCTTCCTGGACGTCGCGAGAACGACGCCCTTCAGGTTATTTCCATCGTCAACTTCAAAGGCGGGTCCAGCAAAACAACCAGTGCGATCCACTTGGCGCAACGCTACGCCTTGCGAGGCTATCGGGTTCTTGCAATCGATATGGACCCGCAAGCCAGTCTGACCACAATGTTCGGATACCGCCCTGAAATCGAGTTCGCTGAAAGCGGCACCGTCTATGACGCATTAAGGTACGAAGACCCGGTGCCGTTAAGCCAGGTTGTCCGGAAGACCTATTTTCACAATCTCGATCTGGTTCCGGCAGGCCTTTTATTGTCAGAGTACGAGACCGAAACGGCCTATGCGCTTCAACACAAGATCGACCCGCCATTTACACAACGTCTTGCGATTGCGTTGGACGAGATCGAAGCGAACTACGACCTGGTTATCATCGATTGCCCCCCGCAACTTGGCTTTACAACAATGACAGCTTTGTTGGCGTCGACGGGCCTCTTGATCACAGTTGTTCCCAGCATGCTGGATGTCGCCTCAATGGCACAATTCCTTGAGATGGCTGGGGAAACTGTCCAAACTCTGGAAGACGCTGCAGGGCCTATAGACTGGAATTTCCTTAAGTTCTTGATCGCTCGATATGAGCCGACAGACGTACCCCAGTCACAAATGGCGGGTTTCTTGCGGTCTATTCTCCTCGATCAAGTTTTGACCACGCCGATGCTCAAATCCACAGCGATCTCAGACGCGGGGATGACACAGCAAACCATTTACGAGCTGGAACCCTCGCAAGTTGTAAAGAAGACACTCGCCCGCGTATTAGAGTCTGTGAACGGCGTCGCTGATGAGTTTGAGAAAACAATCCAACAAAGCTGGGGAAGGGAAACTGACTAATGGCGCGTAGAAACCTGTTCAAGCCCCCTCCCCCACCCAATGTGTCAAGCTCCGCGGCACCGGCCGATGAGCAAAAGGCACGGTTCCCAAATACGGGCGCAATGAGTGGCATGAAATCCACTCTAAAGGATGTCGCAAGCAATGCAGTGAGAGAAATCGCTGTTGATGTCATTGAGGAGAATAGCCCCAAGGACCGTCTTTCTTTCACCGATGCTGACGTCGTGACCCTAACTGAGAGCATTAAGGCCCACGGCCAACAAGTGCCTATCATGGTACGTCCTATCGCGGACAAACCCGGACACTACAAGATCGTCTATGGTCGCCGCAGGTTGCGGGCCTTACGATCGCTTGGCATTCCCGCGAAAGCACTTGTCAGATCTCTTTCTGATAAGCAGGCTATTCTTGCCCAGGGACAAGAAAACACGCAGCGCCTAGATCCCAGCTTCATTGAAAAAGCGCTCTTCGCTGCTGAACTTGCCAAAAATGGCTATGAACAGGCCATTATTCTTGATGCCCTCGCAATCGACAAACCAATGCTATCCCGCATGACCAAAGTCGCTCGTTCCCTTCCAACGCCTGTCATCGCGCAAATCGGTCCCGCGCATGGCATTGGGCGCAGACGTTGGGAAGAACTCGCGGATCAGTCGCGCAGCGATGATGTCGATATTGCAGAGATCATTACAACGCTTCGGTTTGATGAGGTCAAAAGCTCCGATGACCGCTTTAGCATGGTCAGTGATGCCCTGGCGCAAGCGCTGAAGTCTAAAGCCCCTAACAAATCGGCCGAATCCCCTACCCTTTCCATCAAGCTCAACGATGGCACGCCGTTGGCGGAGATCAAAGAAACAGCCCGCGCTTTGACATTTAAGCTATCGAAGTCTGAGGTTCCGGAATTTGCACAGTGGATGCGGGACAATGCAGAAGCTGAGCTTACGCGTCTCTATGAGACGTGGCAATCGAAACAAAAGCCTGAGTGATGTCGGCCGAACAGTACGCTGAGAGAAGAACGTGGCCAACGACCCCAAGAAATTTCGCAAGGTTTGCTTAAGAAAACGCAAACTGTTCTTCAAACTTTCCGAACCTTCCGGCGTCTTTTTCCCAGTTCACAACAATCGAGTCCGCAACCGGGAATTTAGGACCGTTTCCTGATTGTCAGAAATATTGTCCGCGGACAATTTTCCCGCGGCACGGTCGGCTTTGGTAATCTGCCGCCCATTCAAAGACAGCACGAGGCACCATACTTGAAAGGAATGCTACTCAGTGCTACTTTTTGAAATAGGAGACACACCATGAGCGTAAAGTCATCAATTTCTTTGTCTGCACAGCAAGATGCCTTTGCCCGACGGTTGGTGGCTCAAGGCCGGTTTTCAAGCGTCAGTGCCGTGGTACAGAATGGGCTCGATCTGCTGCGGCAGAGAACCGAAGCTGAAGAGGCCGAACTCGCAGCTTTGAAGGCCGTACTGACCGAACGGGCGCAGAGCGATTTTGTGTCCGGGACCGAGATGGAAACACGCGTCACTGCGATGATCACCGCAAAACGGCGCAGCACACGTGTGGACGGTTGAATTTGCCGCCGCCGTAGAGCGTGATTTTGAGTTGATTTTCGACCATCTTCTAAGCTCGTATCAAGACCTGGGCGAAGATTTCGACATCGCGTTTGACCGCGCGGAACAGCGAATTCTTGCCATTCAAACGTCCGCGATGGATTTGGCAAAGGCTCCTCATCAGGGCACCTTGCGACCAGACATACTGAATGATTTGCGATTTGTCCGACGCAATAAAGCTGTCTTCTGGTTTATATCGAACGAGGCCCGAAAGACGGTTCAGATATTGGCGATTTTCTATGGTGGACAGGATCACATACGCCATATGTTGACGCGTCTGTTAAGCGATTAGCGGAGCGGGGCAGGGTAGGGCGCTTTGAGCAATCCATCACCGAAAAAGCGCCCCACAATCTGTGACAAGCCGTCAATACAAGCATCTGTATCCGTTCTGCCCCTCTTTTGTTGCCTCATCATCTCTTTGAACCTATGTCCAGACCGGCAGGTGGTGCCAAATCGTCCCGATTTCGCGTTCAAGCTGTTCTGTGACATCAAGCACGAACCAATCATCATGCATCGGACCGACAAGCTGAACGCCAAGCGGAATGCCGTCTTCCAGATGTGTGGGCAGTGCAACAGATGGCAGGCCCAACAAGTTGATCGCATGCAAGGGCAATTGTGCATCAAGGATGTCCGGAACCCGTTCGGGTGATTTGAAATCCAGATCGTTCTCGAACGGCCGCAAAAGGGATGTCGGCAGCAGGAACAGGTCGATATCGTCGAACATCACTGACCACGCGCGCTGAAGCTGGATTTTGCGGGACATGGCGTCAAACAGGCCGACAATATCCAGAAACGGATACCTGTCAAAATACTGTTGCAACAGGCGGTTCATTTCGGGTGAACCGTGCGCCTCAATGGCGGGACGCATCGTATAATTGACTTCTGTCATCAGCATACGCCCCCAAAGCTGCGCTGTTTCATCGGCAAAGGGCGGTGTGACATCCCGCAACACACAGCCAGCAGCGCGAAGCCCATCCAAGGCGACCCCCATGGCGGTCTCGACCGCAGGATCAATTGGCGCGTCGAATGGATTGATGGCGTATCCGATTGTGACGCTTTTGTCCCGCATCCGGCCGCTATTGGCCGCCTGAACCTGTAAGGGATCACGACTGTCCTGCATCGACATGACCTGAAGCGCCGCGCGTATATCTGCAATTGACCGGGCGATGGGGCCTTGCACCGACATGGTTTGCGTCAGCGGAGGGCGTTCGACAGGCTGGTTTGGGTTCACCGCAGGGACACGCCCAAAGGACGGGCGAATGGTGGCGACTCCGCAGCAATATGCAGGATAGCGCAAGGATCCACCCAGATCGTTTCCATGCGCGATTGCGCCAATACCAACCGCGACCGCCGCAGCGGCGGCTCCGCTGGACCCGCCAGGCGTCACTGTGTTGTCCCACGGGTTAAGAGAAGCACCATGCAATGGGTTGGTTGTGCTCCAGCGCATGGAAAATTCGGGGGTGTTGGTCCGGCCAATGATCACCGCACCTCCGGCTTTCAGATTGGAGACAACCGGCGAATCGTCAGGCCCGGCATTGTTTTTGAACGCAGGAACCCCGTTGGAGTTCGGATACCCGGCCTGATCGACGTTGATCTTTGTGGTTACAGGCACGCCATAAAGCGGTCCCGGAGTGTCTGGCAGCCCAGCCGAGTCAAGAGCCTTTGCAGTGTCGAGCGCTTCGACAACCGGAGTGGTGATAACGTTGAGCGCGGGATTCTGCGCCTCGATCCGTGCTATGTGCGCTTGCGTGACCTCTGTGATCGACACGTCTTTGCATTGAATCTTTCGCGCCGTCTCTGTCGCGGACCAGGATACGATATCGTCCATTTCAGGTGTTCTCCTCGGGGGCGGGCAAAAAGAGTATGGCGCGGCCAATTGCGAAAATCTCGTTATTCAGGCACGGCTTATTTATTTTGACTGGGCCAGATCCAAAAACGACGGAATGGGTCAACACGCCCAGAACGGCCTGCATCATGCGATGAATGGCAATCTGCGGATCGAGGATGCCGCGCTGCTTCAGATCGTCGGCCAGTTCGGTCAGCAAGCGGTATTCAAACGCCCTGCGCAATTCACGAAGCGGGGCCCAGATTGCCGGTTGTGACCTGACGCGTTCTGACATGGAGCGGTAAAATTCGGGATTGTCGCGAAACTGGTCGCATGTGAGGCAAAGCAGCCGCCAGAGCCGTTCGTCAAACGAAAGCCCGACAAGATCCAACTTTTCAAGATCAGTCATCGCCTGATCCGTGAACTCGTCTATCATCCGTGTGATGATACCTTCTTTCGATCCGAAGTGGTGATAAAGACTACCGGTCGACACAGATGATTCTGCCGAGATTTGCGCCAGTTGGACCGCGTCAAAGCCGCCCTCAGCCATCAAAACCCGCGCGGCATCCAGAACCTTTCGGACAGTTTTTTCGCCGCGTTTCTGTTGCTTACGGTCGACGACAGCTTTCTCATTCACGATCCGACACTCCCTTTTCATAAATTACTAGAATTAGAATTCTAATTCAAGTATTGATCCACCAAAGCCCTGGAGGAGGGTGACGATTGGAGGAAACTACTATGACAAAAACACCATTCTTTGCAGCCGCGATTGTGTCCTTGATTGCCACAGGCGTAGCGCAGGCAGACACCTTGAAGGTGTCCACTGCCGCCCCAAACGGAACCCCATGGGTGGTCCATCTTGAAAAGACCGCGGCCAATCTTGCAGAAATCTCTGGCGGCGCCACGACGCTGGAGGTTTTTCCAGCAGGCCAATTGGGTGCGGAAACCGACACGATCAAACAGACGGCCCGGGGGCGTCTGGATGCGGGCATCTTTTCAGTCACGGCAGTGGCCACGGTTGTTCCCGAAATCTCCATGTTGGTGACGCCATTTTTCTGGGACAGCTTTGAACAGGCGGATTGTGCGCTTGACGATCACCTTGTCGACACCTTTGATACGTTGTTCCAGGAACGCGGGCTGCGTCTTGTCCAGTGGCAGGAACTTGGCTGGCAGAACCTGTTTACCAACGAACCCGTCAATGGACCGGCCGATGTCGAGGGGCTCAAAATGCGGGTCGGGCCATCGGATAACCATGATATGTATTGGCGTGCCGCGGGGGTCTCTGGCGTGCCGTTGCCTTTTTCTGATGTCGCGACCGGTGTTCAGACCGGCCTGATCGAAGGCGGAGAGCTTCCGACGATTTCCTATGTCGCTGGTGGTATCGGAGAGATATCTCCGCATCTGACCAACACGCGCCACATCTATCAGCCATCCGTGATGCTCATGTCGAAACGGGTCTGGGACGCGATGTCCGAAGAAGAGCAGGCGCAGTTCAATGAAGCGATGGAACCGGCACAGGCCTTGCGCACAGCAGTCCGAAGCGCAATCGATTTCTTCAGCGCCAAGCACGTTGAATCGGGTGGCACAGTCACCGATCTTGACGACGCACAGCGTGCGGAATGGGCCGCGTTGTGGACCGAGGAAAAGACCCAAGACTTGATTGCGGCGACCGGTGGCGAGTCGCAGCGGGTCTATGATGCGGTTCTGGCCGCCCGCGACGCCTGCACAACCAGCTGATCCCGTCATGAAGCGGTTCCTGTCGGCCTTGTTGACGGTCGAAACGCTGGTTGCAGGGGCGTTCTATGCGATCGCGGCTGCAATCTTGTTTGCCGACGTCATATCGCGAGAATTGTTCGCCTCCCCGATATGGGGGGGTCAACGCATGGCAGTCCTGTTGGCCAATGGGTCTGCCCTGATTGGCATAGCTGTTGCTGTCGCGCTGAACCGGCATATACGCCCATCCGTTCTGGATGGGGTGTTTCCGTCCCGATTTGATCCGGTGATCCTACGGCTGGGCCATATTGTCGGTGCCGCCGTCATGTTTGCCGGTGCCTATTTCGGCGCGATGCTTGTGTTGGAAAACAAGGCGATGGGGTTCACAACACCGCCTCTCAAGCTTGAGATCTGGATAGCACAACTTGCCCTGCCATACGGCTTTGCCTCTGCTGGCCTGCGCTACCTCTTTTTTGCGGTCGATCCCGATTTGCAACCCAAGCACGAGGACCGCATCTGATGACTGCCTCAATTCTTCTCTTGCTGATCGTGGTTGCGTTGCTGGCGCTGCGTCAGAACATTGTGATCATCCTTGCGGTCACGGTCGCCTATCTTCATCTGACATGGGGCGACGGTGATCTGCTTTACATGGTCGAAGATGCGTGGATCGCCATCGATAAAGAAGCCCTTCTGTCGATACCGATGTTCATCCTGGTCGGAGCAGTGATGACGCGCGGATCAATTGCAAGTCGCTTGATCGATGTCGCGATTGCATTCACACAGAGCCTGCGTGGTGGTTTGGGTGCCGCAGCCATCCTAAGCTGTGCCGTCTTTTCCGCAATCTCGGGATCGTCTCCGGTTACATTGCTGGCGGTGGGCGCTGTTCTCTATCCAGCATTGCTTAAGGAAAATTATCCAAAGAAATTCGCGCTGGGTGCGTTAACCTCTGGCGGGACGCTTGGGATCATCATTCCGCCGTCCATTCCGTTGATCATTTATGGCATTGCCACGGAAACCTCGATTGTCGATCTGTTTCTGGCCGGTTTGATACCAGGGTTGCTGCTGACCGCGATCATGGTCACGTATTCGCTATATGTGAACCGCGACGTGCCAAAACCAACGGCCCAGACCCGAAAATCCCTGCGTAAGGCCGTTTTGCGGGGCGGGCCGGCATTGTTCATGCCGATTTTGCTGTTGGGCGGCATCTATTCCGGTTTTTTCACACCAACAGAATCCGCCGCTGTCGCTTTGGTCTATGCACTATTGGTCGAAATGTTCATCCACCGCGAGGTAGGCGCGCGGGATCTTTATGTGATTGTGCAAGATACCGTGGCATTGCTCGGCTCGATCATCCCGATTATCGCCATCGCCATGAGCGTAAACGTCTTCCTTGCAACCGAAGGCGTACCGAACGCATTGGGCGCATGGCTTCAGGCCAATATAAGCAATGTAATCCTGTTTATTCTCATGATGAACCTGCTGTTGCTTGTCGTTGGCATGTTCATGGATACGATCTCGGCGCTGCTGATTTTCGGGCCACTTCTGATGCCTGTCGCGGCTACGTTTGGCATTGATCCGGTACACCTTGGGATCATCATGGTGTTGAATTTGGAAATCGGGCTTTTGACTCCGCCGATGGGGTTGAACCTTTTGGTTGCATCAACCGCCTTCAAGGAAAAATTCAGCCTGGTCACCGTTTCGGTGTTGCCGTTTATTGCCTTGATGCTGGTGATGTTGGGGCTGGTCAGTTTTGTACCCTGGCTGTCTCTTGCATTGCTTTGATCAGCGGGAATTATCACAAAACGGTGCCATGATCAGTCCTGTTCGAAGTTTACCACCAAGGGACTGTCTTTGACCGGCCAACGGCCCGTTTTGGGCCGTGCGGTGCGGTCAAAGACAAGATAGCTTTGTGTCCCATAATACCGCAGCGCGGAAAGCGTTTCGGGCAGCGACTGGACATCATGCGCAGATATAAAGAGCCACAGTCGAGAGGTACGATCCGCCTCAACCCAGACGCGGCTGTGGCCCGATGTGGCCATGTCTGGGATGTTGGTGTCAAAATGCGCTTTGCGTCGGGCCTGTATCTGCTCTGCTGTTCCAACCACGATGATCACGGATGTGTCAGACACGGTCTTCAATGTGTCGGTGATGTTGATGCGTTCGGGATCGCGAAAGACTTGCGTGACCAACTGTTGAGACACCCCGGCCGCGCCATCCGAGGCAACCAGCGCCACCTCATCGGCGCGCAGGACATCCTGAAGGGTTGACGGCAACTCGCCCTCGGACAGCTGCCGCAGGACATGAAAATCCGGGTCTACAGACAGGCGGGTGGGCTGGTCATTCACGGTAAATCTGAACTCTGCCATTGCCTTGTCGAACAGAACGGTACGCTGCGCGCGGCCTGACACGGTTTCCAGCACGATTGGAAGTGAGAGCGCGTAAGGTTTGCTGTCTTGTCGCAAACGCAACGTGACCGCGAACCCATCCTCCGTGTCTATGACGGTGGCGTTCTGCAAAGTGACCTGGGGCAATCCGCGACGGTCTAAAAACTGACTGAAAAATGCATCCAGCGATTGGCCTGACTCTGTCTCAAAAGCAGATTGCAGATCCTGCCATCCCGCCACATTTCCCTCGTGACTCCGCCAAAAATTTCGCAAAGCGGCATCAAAGACGTCACTACCGAGATTTTCGTTCAACCGGTGAAAGACCATGGCGCTTTTGCCATAGCCAACGGATTGATCGCCGTTATGGCCGGAGGATCTGAAGTCTCGAAGCGTATAATCCCGGCCCGCGGGCAAGGCCGTCAAGGACGCCAACCAGTCACGCCGCATGGCTTTTGCGCCCTTTGCGCTGCGATCAGCGGCCAACGCATAATCTGCCTGATATGTGGTCAGACCTTCGGCCCAGTTGCCACTGTTGTAGTCCATTCGAACGCCGGACCCCCACCAATTGTGCAAAATTTCATGGGCGAGCGAGCGACCCAGCATATACGGATGGCCGAGGATGTCCTTGCTGATATAGGTCAGCCCGTCAAACGCATACCCAACAGGAATCGGCGCTGACACAATCGCAAAGCCGGAATTCGGATACGGCCCAATATTCTGCGAATAGCGGGTGATATAGCCCTCGGCCGCGTTCAGGTAGTCCTGGGCAAACCCCTGATCCTCGGGTCTGAAATAGGTGCGCACCCGCACATCCCCAGCGGGCTGTTCAATGATGCGTTCCTGAATGTCGTAAGGACCAAAAAACACGTCCGCGTCCGACCATGTATCATCAAGCTCAAAAGTCGCTGAATACATATCGGGTGCGATGCTTTCGGCAATCAGGGTGCCCGTCACCACACCACGGTAGTGTCCCGGTGTCTGGATCGTTATCCGATCCGATGCTGCGTTTTCCAAGGCGGGCAACCCTGCCAACGCGCGGATCATGTAAGCTCCTGTGCTGCTCGCACCGTAGTTTTGATTTGCGTCGTCTATCCCGGGCAAAACGCCCTGCAGGACAATCGCATTGGCCCCATCCAAAACGCCGCTCTGCGGCGCGGCGACCGTCAACCAATCCGGCAATTGCGCATCTGCCAGATCATTCGCCGAAGCACCGGGCAGGGTGATCAACACACGAGCGCCATCTGGATCAAAGCTCAAGGAGATGACGCGGTCAGACGCCTGCGCACGCGTCATGCTGGTGAGCGTGATAACCGTTGCAGCAATCAGGACAAGTCCCAGAAGAGGGCGATGTATCGGCATCTCAAGCCTTCCTTTTGTGTGGTTTTCGCAGATTTGATCAAAAGCGTTCATACTGCTCAGAGCCTCTTTGCCATGCACCGTACGTAGCGCCCTCGGTGATCAGCACAATGCAAGCCCCCCATGAGGGCCAAGGGGGGCATTCAATTCCGGTTAAACGGGTGCGTAAGGCAATGTGTTTGCGTTCACATTGTCATGTCCGATTAGGCTAAAAAAAGTGTCAAAGGTCATATAAAGATTACATCATATCTTGAGGATCGACCTATGATGATCGGAACGGGGATCATGGCACAAACTGGCTTGAAATATAATCGTATCCTGATCGCTTTGCTGGTTTTGGCCAGTTTGATCTGGATGTTTTTTCAATTGGCAGATGCGGTGCTCGACAATGAAACGCGCAGCTTTGATACCTTGGTTATCCTCGCGTTCCGCACCGCCTCTGATCTGAGCGATCCGCTCGGACCGATCTGGGTTGAAGAGCTTGCGCGGGATGTCACCGCTCTTGGTGGTGTGGGGGTTTTAACCTTCCTCATTCTGGCATCCGCCGGGCTTTTGTGGCTGCATGGCAAGCGGAAACTGACTGGATTCTTGCTGGTCGCGGTGACCAGCGGCATCACGCTCAGCCAAGTGCTCAAACTCGGTTTTGATCGGCAAAGGCCCGATTTGGTTCCCCACGAAGCGGCTGTTTACACCGCAAGCTTTCCAAGTGGGCATTCACTGATGGCGGCCATCGTTTATCTGACGCTTGGCGTCTTGCTTGCCCGGACCTTTGAACGCAGGTCGGTGAAAGCCTATGTCATGTCACTGGCAGCCTTTCTGGTCATCGCCGTCGGCGTGAGCCGGGTCTATTTGGGTGTCCATTGGCCGACTGATGTGTTGGCAGGTTGGATCTTGGGGGCCGCATGGGCACTCATGTGTGGCGTGATCGCAAGCTGGCTCTCTCAACGCGGCAGTTTGGAGAAAGAGGATCAGGCTTTCTCCGAAGGTGCCGACACAACAATCAGCCCATCAGACCCATCGTCATAACGGCACCCAGAAGGTTTTATTGCAGTCCAGATCGGCAGACTGACCCATACTTCGGTCAAGCCCGCTGTTTTACGGGCGACGCGTCCTCATTTTCGCGCAGCAATCGCAGCTCTCTGGCGTGGTACTCCGTCTCTGTCTCGTTCGGATCAGGTCCGCGTGACAGCGTGCGCGCAAGGTCGAAAAAACCCTGTGCCGGCAAATCTTTCCGCCCGCGACTGACGACACGCGCGGCGATAAACGGGCGGCCTGCCGCAGCATCCTCTCGCATCGTTGTCTCCAACGCCCGCGTGACCTTGCCAACAGAACCTGGCATCCAAAGCCCTAACCCACGGGCCAACGTGCCGTAGGTAATGGGTGCATGATCGGACCCCAAGTCCTCTAGGTAAGTTCGGACACGATGCGGCAGGTCAGTTTCCGGTTTCGCATCAATGTCCGTTTGACGGGGCGGGGGTACTTCTCGGGCGGTGCCATCCTCTGCGATTTCCGCAGCCCAGGCGCGCGTGCCACTGCGCAGGACAATCCGCGTTTTGCCAGCATGCGCGCCTTCCACGGTATCGGTTTCTGCAACAACATCGCCATTGCGCAGACCCGCGCGCAGCCTGTCGACCGTAAGGTTCAACCGTGGCGCAAGGTAGTCGGGATCGACCACGATTTGCCCGTCCTCCCATCCGATAACGCTTTCCGGAATCGGTCGGTTCAGAACAGGCGACGCCCGGCCCGAGACATCATCCGCTCGGGCGTAAAAGGGGTCGCTGCCTGCGGCGTGGTCCGTGACATCGACAATTTCTTCTATCTGCGGAAGCGCCGCGCGCAGCATCCGCTCAACGCCTTGGCGCAGCGTGGCCGAGGAGGCCGCACAACCCTGGCAGCCACCCGACATGCGCAGATACACCGTTCCGTCTTTGACCCGGTCCACCGATATATGCCCGCCATGTGCGGCCACTGCGGGGTTGACCTGACGGTCCAGCAAGCCCTCGACTGAATGTCGCAAGGCATCGTCTGGCCCCGCATCCTGCACATCCGCGTCGCGCCCAAGGGGTGTGTCAGTTTCATCAAGGACAGCCCGGATGGCAGCTGCGATACCGGGTTTGAGTATGGCCCAGTCGCCATTTTCGCTTTTCTTTACCCAGATCGTCGGTCCACTGATTTCAACACGCGTCACATACGGAATGGCAAAAAGCGCGCGCGACAAAGGCGTATCACCGGCCTCATCGAACCGGGCCGTGCGCCCCGGCTGGACGTCAGTGTCCAAGGTGAAGCCCATGACGTTTGCATCTCTGACAGATGCCTGCGCCCGGATACGACGGCGGGTGGTTGTATCAGACATCTTCAACCTCCACGCCGACCAATCCACGCAAGGATTTGAAGGTATAAATGCCGGTGTCGTGACCATCGCTGAACGCCATGCCAAGCGCGTAATTTCCGACGCTCCACACCCGTGTCAGGCGCAGGTCAAGCGGCACGTTGCCTGCATCAAGCAAGCGCGCCCCGCTCATCTCGTCGCGACATTGGGCACATTGGCAGGCAAGCCGCAGATCGCGATCGGCAAGGCGTTGTTCGCTGCCGTCCATCCAGCGCAGGATCAAGGCACTGCCATCGTGATCCAGCGACGCGATGCGATCGGACGGACCGTCGGTCCCGTGCCCTGACGATGCGGGCTTGCCTGTGTCATCGGCAAGCGTCCAGGCAAAGGGCGTTGCAAGCCCCAGAGCATTGCCATCGGTCCCAGCAAGGGACGCGGCGATGCTGCGGTACGCGTTCGCGGCCGGGCTGTCAGGTGCCGCGCGAACCAGAGGCTGCCCCTCATCGCCGCAATCAACGACATTCGGGTCCAACGGCACCTTTCCAAGAAAATCTACCTTCAACTCCTGCGCGATCGCCTCTCCGCCACCCTGATGGAAAATATGCGTGACGGTTCCGCAAGATGGACAGGTAAATCCACTCATGTTCTCGATCACACCTAGGATCGGCACATTGACCTGCTCCATCATGCGCAACCCGCGTCGCGCAATTTTAAGGCTGACATCCTGGGGTGTGCTGACCACAACGGCACCCGACAGCGGAAAGGCCTGCGCCAACGTCAGCTGAATATCTCCGGTTCCCGGCGGCAAATCCAGAAGCAGAACATCCAGCGCGCCCCATTCCACCTGGCGCACAAACATTTGCAAATATTTCGTCACCATTGGCCCGCGCAAAATAGCAGGCGCGTCATCATCGGTCAGCATGGCCATGGAAATGACTTTCACACCATGCGCAACGGCGGGAATGACCTTCTTGTCCGGTGACATCGCAGGCTTGTCAGCCGCGATGCCTAACATGCGCGGGATTGACGGGCCGTAAATATCGGCATCAACCACACCGACAGACAGGCCGGCATCGGCCAGTGCTACGGCGATATTGGCTGTGACCGTGGATTTCCCAACGCCACCTTTACCGCTGCTGATAGCGATCATGCGGGGTTCTTTGACAGTTTCAGGATGCGGCATTGCGGGTTTCCTTATCATGTAAGTCAGGCATCGGCGCGTAGCTTGCACAGAGCTTTGAGATATCGGTCTCGGCCAGATCTGCGGCCATGCAGGCGCAATAGGCCGAATCCTGGGTTGACCCAAAATGGCTGCAATCTTGGCAAGTGCCAAAACAGGGCAGGTCACGTCGCGCAGACAGGGCTGATGTCAGCCGGGACAGGGTCCTCAGCAAACGCGCGCCTTCTGCGGCACCAAGGCTGTCGATAACAGCGATCACATCGCGCAGGGGGTCCTGCATCAGCATTTGTTGTCCATGCTCGGTCACATCAAAACACACGCTGCGCCGATCCCGATCAGAGCGCGACCTGCTGACCAGGCCCTGACGCTCTAGCGATTTGACGATCTGCGATGCTGTTCCACGCGTCGTCGCCTGAAAGCTGGCAAAGGCCGAGGGCGTTCGGGTGCTGCCATTGGCGCGTGCAAAGAAGCGTAGACAAGTCCATTGTGCCGCCGTCAGGAATGACCCGGTGTCTTCACTGCGCGCCGCCCGCCCAAGGTGGACAAGCAGTTCTGCTATTTGGTCAGATGTTTGAGGCTCATCGGTCATGCACTATTGATAGCGATTCGAAACTATTTTGACAATCGCCCACCACCAAAGAGGATGTTGATCCGACCCCATCAAACGCGTTGCGGCTGTCCAATGCACAAATGACACCACGATTCCCGGGAATCAAAGCCAAGATGCAGCGTTGTCCCAAGCTCTGAAAGGCCAGTAGCTTTCATCGATCCCGCAATTCACAGAGCATGAAAAAGACATCAATCGTTATTTATCGTTTATTTTCATATACCTATTATACCAGCATCTACAAAATGCGCATTGGTGCTGTGGATAACTTTTGCACTATATCTAGAATCTTCTTGCCGGATGCCTGCGTTCATGGCATTTCCATTCTGACGGCAAAGCGCGTCAGGTGCATATTTGGCCGTCAGAATGATCAAGAGCCTTTGAAAAGGCCACAAGAGGCGGCGGACTATGGATGATCGTAATTCGAGCTTTGCACAAGGTGTAGGTTCGGCCGATATCGGGGCTTTTGCAGATAACCTTGCCGATTCTCTGGATCGGCAAATGAAAATTGCGTTCGAGCCAGAGCATCGTAAATCATTAAGACGCTTCACATCGACCGAGGTTGCGGGCTTGCTTCGTGTGAGCACTTCAAACCTGCGAAATAGACACAAAGACGGCAGCTTTCCGGATGTTCACACCGACAATCGCGGGCATCGGTTTTACAGCGCAGAAGATATAGACACCTTGCGCGATATCCTTGGCCGGACCGGTAAAAACGCCGATGCCTATCGCCCGGGGCGCCGCGAAGGTGATCGGCTCCAGGTGATTTCTGTCGTCAATTTCAAAGGGGGTTCTTCCAAAACCACGGCGACCATCCACCTTGCCCAAAGATACGCATTACGGGGCTATCGGGTGCTGGTTCTGGACCTTGATCCGCAGGCCAGCCTGACCACCTTTTTCGGCTTTCGCCCTGAACTTGAGTTTGCAGATGGCGGCACGATCTACGACGCTTTGCGATACGACAACCAGGTGCCCCTCTCGGAGGTCATTCAGAAAACATATTTTCACAAGCTCGACATGATCCCGGCCGGGTTGATGCTGTCCGAGTACGAGACTGAGACGGCGAATGCGCTGACCCGCCGGTCCCAGCCGATTTTTGCGGAACGGCTTGCTTTGGCTCTTGAGGAGGTCGAGGACGAATATGACATCGTCTTGATTGATTGCCCGCCTCAACTGGGCTTCCTGACATTAACGGCGTTGTCGGCATCGACCGGCCTTCTGGTCACTGTTGTGCCTGGTATGCTTGATATTGCCTCGATGAGCCAATTCCTCAAACTGGCGTCTGAAACGGTAAAGGCAGTCGAAGAAGCCATTGGCCGTCGCGTTACCTGGGATTTTGTCAAATTCCTCGTCACCCGATACGAACCATCCGACGGCCCGCAGACGCAGATGGCGGGATATCTTCGGTCTATTCTTGCAGGCCAAGTCATGACCGAACCTATGTTGAAATCCACCGCAATCTCTGACGCTGGTATGACCCAACAAACAATCTACGAGGTCGACCCAAGCCAGCTTATTCGAAAGACGCTCGACCGTGCTCTAACTAGCGTGAATAGCGTTGCGGATGAGCTGGAGCAAACGATCCAGATGGCATGGGGACGGCGCTGATGGCTCGCAACATTTTCAACCAACCACCAAAAGAAAGCGCCGAAGCTCATGTTTCATCCGCCACCCCGGTAAAAACCACCAGAGTTGCCGGGTCCGTGGGCGGATTGCGGGATTCGTTGCGTGAAATCACCGCAAATTCGATCCGCGATATCGACCCCGACAGAATTGATGTCGACGGCCTTCGCGACAGGCTCATCCTAGAAGACGACAGTATTGATGAACTGGCCGAAAGCATCCGCAAGCACGGTCAACAAGTCCCCATTATGGTGCGTCCGTCAGATCAGCCAGATCGCTATCGTGTGGTATATGGACGCCGCAGGCTAGCCGCCATCCGCAGGGCGGGCGGGACGGTCAAGGCGATTGTGCGCACGCTGGACGACGATGCCTCTTTGATTGCGCAAGGTCAGGAAAACAATCTGCGTCTTGATCCGTCTTTCATAGAAAAGGCGCTGTTTATCAGAGAAATGCAACAGGCTGGGTATAAACCCGCCGTGATTCAAGACGCGTTGGGTCTGACACGACAAGGTGTGTCGAACCATCGCGTGGTGATCGAGCACATCCCGGATGATCTGATCCGTCTTATCGGACCTGCGCATGGAATTGGCCGACGCCAATGGGGCGAACTGGCCGCGTTGACGGACAAGGTGTCACTATTGGACATTGCCCAGAAGGTTCTTGCCGCGCTGCCAGACGAAACGCCAAGCCAAGCCAAATTTCAGGCTGTCTTTGATGCGGCAACAGAAAAGGCGAAAGGTCATGCGCCGCGCAAGGCCCGAAACCAGCCCATTGTGATCAACGATGACAGCGGCAGCCCACTTGCCACGCTTGTCGTCGACAGCCGATCGGTCGCACTCAAGATCGCGAAAAAAGACAACCTGGAATTCGGCCAATGGATCGAAGACAATGCCGAGGCCATGCTTCGTCAGCTCTTTGATCAGTGGCGGAATGAGAGCAGTCCAGACTCCTAACCTGGGCTAGAGACCGAAACACGAGCAGAGGAGAGAGACGAAGGCCAATAAGAAAAGAGCCCCCCAAAGTTTCCCTTGGAGAGCCCTCATCATCAGTTTTGCACCTATGATGTAGCAATCTCCAACAATGTGGTCAAGCGTCACCGATTCGGTGGACGCCTTTTTGTTGCCTTTTCCCAAGTCAAATTGTGGGAAGAGACGGGAAAATTGTGGGCAAGCCGGCCCTCACTCAGAAAAACCAATGTCATTCACAAAATTGACAATCACAGGCAACGACACGCCCCGCGCTGGCGATAATGGTGCGTCCAAACCCGATACAGATATTTGGGCGATCTTCAGAGCGCTCAGAGACGCACATGCGGAATATGGGCTGCGTCCGAACCACATGCAAACATTGCAAGCCATGCTGAGCTTTTTGAAGCCGGGCCAGGGTGAAACCGTATTCGCGTCTAACTTCGAGATTTGCCGTCGCGTTGGTGGCATTGATGAACGTACGCTCCGCAGACATATAAACCGCCTTGTCGAAACCGGCTTTGTCACACGCCACGATAGCCCAAACCGGAAACGGTATCGTGTTCGGTCATCAGAGGGCGCGTGCATCAGCTACGGGCTTTCTCTTACCCCCATGATTGCCCGCGCGGACGAGCTTTTGACAATGGCTCAAAAGGTAGAGAACACGCGCCGGGATTGTGTTTTTGTGCGCAAACAAATTCTGACCAAACTGGCCCAGATTGAAGACGTGTGTCCGACAAATCCATTGCTGCCAGAGATCAAGAAAACGCTTAGACGAAAGTTGTCACTAACCGAATACCGCGCGCTATTGGCTCAAACCGACGCCGAATGTCATGCGTTGTCCACCGCGGTGGACGCACCAGAAACAACGCTTTTGTCCGCCAATACCGGTCAGAATGTCCGGCATCATTCTACGTCTGTAAAAGAAAATAAGGATATACAAACAAACGACGCCACAGATTTAAGAGTTTTGACTTCAGTCTGCGATCAAGCGACGGCCTTTGCTACGGAAGATCTTAGGTCATGGGACGACGTCGATCGTCATGCAGAAACCTTAGCCCCCATGATGGGGATACACCCGACGCTCTTCACGACTGCAAG
The DNA here is from genome assembly GCF_046591575.1 of Marivita sp. S0852. Lineage (NCBI taxonomy): Bacteria > Pseudomonadati > Pseudomonadota > Alphaproteobacteria > Rhodobacterales > Roseobacteraceae > Marivita > Marivita sp. S0852. The sequence continues at coordinate 90,838 of NZ_JBIQWA010000008.1, read as the reverse complement.
GAAATCTGTTGGTCATCGAAAAACCGCATGCGCGATTTTCATTATGCTACAACTTGGAAACCGCATTCGAAACTTTGGCGCATACTTCAAATGTATCACACTGGGTAAGCGCAAATCGCAGTTCAATCCGTCGCTGATCCTAAAAAGGATGGCGCGCATGGACGCACACCCAGCATAAGTGTCCACCGCGGTGGACATCACCGGACTACAAGGCAAAACACCCCTCTTCACTGATCCAGCCCCATCAGAGCAAACGACCAACTACCCATAGGTCAGTTGCGTTACACCACGTGATGCAAATGAAAGGACCTACGCCTCAAGAATGCCTACAATCGTTGAAAATTACCCATTGACCTACAGGAATAAAAATTGATTATTGGGAAACTAGAAAACGCGCGTAGGCCAAGGGAGTCGATCCTCAATGTCGTTGGATGATGTAGGAATTTGGAAGTCTGGTCGTGGCAAAGGCCGCCGCACACCGAAAGGCCGTCAATACAGTGACGAGGCTTTGGCCGATGTAAAAGCTCTGCTTGACGATCAGCCACGACGCAGTGACTTGTTGATTGAATTTCTGCATCTCATTCAGGACAAATATGGTCATCTAAGCGCAGCCCACCTGCGGGCCCTGGCCGAAGAGATGCGGATGAGTATGGCCGAGGTTTATGAGGTGGCAACATTCTATGCGCATTTCGATGTCATAAAAGAGGGCGAGACACCTCCGCCCGCGCTTACCATTCGGGTCTGCGATTCCTTGTCATGTGAACTTGCCGGAGCGCAGCAGTTGAAAGCTGCACTGGAAGACGGGCTTGATCCTACCGAAGTCCGTGTGTTGCGCGCACCCTGCATGGGCCGCTGTGACACGGCACCTGTGCTTGAGATCGGGCACAACCACATTGATCACGCCACACCGGAAAAAGTCCAAGCGGCCATCGCCGCGGATGACACTCATGCGCATGTTCCAGACTATCAGGATTTCAACGCCTACCGCGAAACCGGTGGCTACAGTGCGCTGATTGATCTGCGCGCCAACGGCAATTGGGAAGAGGTCCAGGACAAGGTCTTGTCCTCCGGTCTGCGCGGCCTTGGCGGGGCGGGTTTCCCTTCGGGTAAGAAGTGGGGTTTTGTCCGCGCCAACGCAGGTTCACGTTACCTTGCTGTGAACGGTGACGAGGGCGAGCCTGGCACATTCAAGGATCGCTACTATCTTGAGCGCGTTCCGCATCTTTTCCTGGAAGGTATGCTGATCGCGGCGTGGGCTGTCGAAGCGGACACCTGCTTTATCTACATGCGCGACGAATATCCTGCCGTGCTCGAAATCCTGCGGCGTGAAATCGCGGCTCTTGAAGCGGCTAGCCTGGTGGCACCGGGGTATATTGACCTGCGTCGCGGCGCAGGGGCGTATATCTGTGGCGAAGAAAGTGCGATGATCGAAAGCATCGAGGGCAAGCGGGGTCTTCCGCGTCATCGCCCGCCATATGTTGCGCAAGTCGGAATTTTCAACCGCCCCACATTGGTCCATAACGTAGAGACCTTGCATTGGATCACGCGGATTTGCCGCGAAGGTCCGGAATGTCTGAACAGCACGGAAAAGAACGGGCGCAAAGGGCTGCGGTCTTATTCTGTGTCCGGACGAGTTGCGAAACCCGGCGTATATCTTCTTCCGGCGGGCAGCACGATTACCGATATCATAGATGCTGCCGGTGGCATGGCCGAGGGTCATGTTTTCAAAGCCTATCAGCCAGGTGGGCCGTCCTCTGGTCTGCTTCCGGCCAGCATTAACGATGTGCCGCTTGATTTCGATACGCTGCAACCTTTGGGATCGTTTATCGGGTCGGCTGCTGTTGTTGTGTTGTCTGATCAGGACAAGGCGCGGGACGCGGCGCTCAATATGCTACGGTTTTTTGAGGATGAATCCTGTGGCCAATGTACGCCTTGCCGTGTCGGGTGCGAAAAAGCGGTCAAGCTTATGCAGGCCGACAAATGGGATCAGCCGCTGCTTGACGAGCTCTGTACCGCAATGGCCGATGCGTCCATCTGTGGTTTGGGGCAGGCGGCTCCGAACCCGATCCGCTTGACTATGACACATTTTCCAGATGAGGTTTGACCCATGAGTGAGACAGTCACCTTCACGCTTGACGGAAAAGAAGTCACCGCAGAAAAAGGTCTGACCATTTGGGAAGTTGCCAATGGACGCGGCCTGAAAATTCCACATTTGTGTCACAAGCCTGCACCGGGGTATCGTCCGGATGGCAACTGCCGGGCCTGCATGGTCGAGATCGAGGGCGAGCGAGCTCTTGCGGCAAGCTGTATCCGCGAACCGGCCGAAGGAATGGTCGTGCAGACCGAAACATCGCGCGCCAAGAGTGCGCGTAAGATGGTCGTCGAGATGCTTGTGGCGGATCAGCCGGACCGCGATGTGGCGCATGATCAGTCGTCGCATTTGTGGGATATGGCAGATCAGACCGGCGTCGAAACAAGCCGTTTTCCCAAGTTGGAAGAGGGCCGCATCCCGCTTTTGGACGACAGTCACGTTGCAATGTCGGTGAATCTGGATGCCTGCATCCAGTGCGGATTGTGTGTTCGCGCGTGTCGTGAAGTGCAGGTGAATGATGTGATCGGGATGGCAGGTCGCGGGCATGACGCTTATCCGGTCTTTGACTTTGATGATTCCATGGGCGAAAGCACATGTGTGGCATGTGGTGAATGCGTTCAGGCCTGCCCGACAGGTGCCTTGATGCCGAGCACCGTTGTCGATGATCAGCAAGTTGGTGACAGCGCCGATTTCGACTCCGAAACCGAAAGTGTCTGCCCATTTTGTGGGGTGGGCTGTAAGGTGTCGCTCAAGGTCAAGGACGGCAAGGTCAAATATGTCGAAGGCATCAATGGCCCGGCGAATGAGGGTCGTTTGTGCGTTAAGGGGCGGTTTGGCTTTGACTATATCCACCACGAACATCGCCTGACAAAGCCGCTGATCCGCCGCGAAGATGCGCCGCCGAAGGGGCTGAATGTGGACCCCGGAGACCTGATGACGCATTTCCGCGAAGCCAGCTGGGAAGAGGCGATGCAGGCGGCGGCGGGCGGGCTGTCAAAACTGCGTCAGGCGCATGGCGGTCAATCTGTTGCGGGGTTTGGCTCTGCCAAATGTACCAATGAAGAAGCCTACCTGTTTCAGAAACTGATCCGGCAGGGGTTCAAGCACAACAATGTCGACCACTGCACACGTCTGTGTCACGCGTCGTCAGTTGCGGCCCTGATCGAAAACGTTGGGTCAGGTGCTGTCACGGCCACGTTCAACGAGGTCGAAAATGCGGATGTAGCGATCATCATCGGCGCAAACCCGTTGGAAAACCATCCGGTCGCAGCGACATATTTCAAACAATTCGCCAAACGCGGCGGCAAGCTTATTGTGATGGACCCGCGCGGTCAGGGTCTGAAGCGTCATGCGTATCAAATGGTACAGTTCCGCCCGGGTGCCGACGTAAGCCTATTGAACGCGATCATGAATGTGATCGTCGAAGAAGGGCTGTACGATCAGCAATATATCGAGGCGTATACCGAGAACTGGGAAGCCGAGAAATCGCATCTCAAGGATTTCACACCAGAGGCGATGGAGCCAATTTGTGGCATTTCCCCCGAGGTCATCCGCGATGTGGCCCGCACGTTTGCGGGGGCCAAGGCGGGTATGATCTTCTGGGGTATGGGCATCAGTCAGCATATTCATGGCACGGATAACTCTCGGTGCCTGATCTCGTTGGCGTTGATGACCGGTCAGGTTGGTCGTCCGGGCACCGGGCTGCACCCGTTGCGCGGTCAGAACAACGTGCAGGGCGCATCTGATGCGGGTCTAATTCCGATGTTCGTGCCTGATTATCGCTCTGTTGAAGATGATGCCGTGCGCGAAGACATCTTTGGTGTCTGGGGCCGCGATGAAGATTGGTCCAACAAGAAGGGCCTGACCGTCACAGAGATCGTTGATCAGGTATATGCGGGCAACATTAAGGGGATGTATATCCAGGGCGAAAACCCGGCGATGTCAGATCCGGATGTCGAACATGCCCGCGACGCGTTCGCCAAGCTTGAACATCTGGTGGTTCAGGATATTTTCCTGACCGAAACGGCGTGTTTTGCGGATGTGATCCTGCCCGCGTCGGCGCTTTATGAAAAGAACGGCACGGTCAGCAATACCAACCGCCAGGTGCAACGTGTGCGCCCCGCTGTACCGCCTCCCGGCGACGCGCGTGAGGATTGGGCGATCACCGTTGATCTTGCTCAGCGTCTTGGATTGCCGTGGGATTACACGGATGTGAGCCAAGTCTTTGCCGAAATGAAACAGGTGATGCCATCGCTGGACAATATCACTTGGGAACGGCTCAAGACGGAAACAGTGACGTACCCGTCTCTGAGCCCGACTGATCCGGGCCAAGCGGTGGTCTTTGGTGACGGCTTCCCGCGTCCGGATGGGCGTGCCCGATTCACCCCGGCAGCTGTCATTCCGCCTGATGAGGCGCCTGACGATGCCTATCCAATGATCATGACAACCGGGCGTCAGCTTGAACATTGGCACACAGGGTCGATGACCCGCCGCGCCTCTGTTCTGGATGCGGTTGAACCCGAGGCAAACTGTTCGCTGCATCCCAAGACGCTGCGGCGTCTGGGTGTGGAAGCGGGTGACATGATCCAGCTGACCACACGGCGTGGCAGCATCCAGATTATGGCTCGGGCGGACCGTGCTGTATCTGAAGACATGGTATTTGTGCCCTTCGCATATGTCGAAGCGGCCGCGAATATCCTGACCAATCCGGCGATCGACCCCTACGGCAAGATCCCCGAATTCAAGTTCTCGGCTGTTCGGGTCGAGGCGATTACCAAGACGGCGGCTGAATAGCGCGCGCTGCAACCAATAGGGACTACGACATGGCCTACAAAACGGATATCGAGATTGCACGAGAGGCGCAGAAGCGTCCGATCCAGGAGATTGGCGAGAAGATTGGGATCGGATCTGACGATCTTTTGCCGTATGGCCATGATAAGGCCAAGGTAAGTCAGGCATTTATCAATTCGGTCCAGGACCGCCCTGATGGCAAGCTGATCCTTGTGACTGCGATTAACCCGACACCAGCGGGTGAAGGTAAGACCACCACCACCGTGGGTCTGGGCGATGGTCTGAACCACATTGGCAAGAAGGCGATGATCTGTATCCGCGAGGCGTCTCTTGGGCCGAACTTCGGGATGAAGGGCGGGGCTGCCGGGGGTGGCTATGCGCAGGTGGTGCCGATGGAGGACATGAACCTTCACTTTACCGGCGATTTCCATGCGATTACCAGCGCACACAGCTTACTGTCGGCGATGATCGACAACCATATTTACTGGGGCAATGAGGCCGAGATTGACATCCGCCGCGTCCAGTGGAAGCGCGTCGTTGACATGAACGACCGCGCGCTGCGCCAGATCACGGCGTCTTTGGGGGGGGTTGCTAATGGCTTCCCACGCGAAGCGGGTTTTGACATCACCGTCGCATCGGAAGTGATGGCAATCCTGTGTCTGGCCAAAGACCTCAAGGATCTGGAAAAGCGTTTGGGTGACATGATCGTGGCCTATCGCCGGGACCGCAGCCCGGTCTTCTGCCGTGACATCAAGGCCGAAGGCGCGATGACGGTTCTGCTAAAGGACGCGATGCAGCCAAACCTCGTGCAAACGCTTGAAAACAACGCAGCCTTTGTTCATGGCGGACCGTTTGCCAATATTGCGCATGGCTGTAACTCGGTGATCGCAACGACGACAGCATTGAAACTGGCGGATTACGTTGTGACCGAAGCGGGTTTTGGTGCCGATCTGGGCGCTGAAAAGTTCATGAACATCAAATGCCGCAAGGCCGGTATCGCACCGAGCGTGGTTGTCTGTGTGGCGACAGTGCGCGCGATGAAGATGAACGGTGGCGTCGCAAAGGCCGATCTGGGTGACGAGAACGTTGACGCGGTCAAGGCCGGTTGCCCGAACCTGGGCCGTCACATCGAGAACCTCAAATCCTTTGGCGTGCCGGTTGTGGTTGCGATTAACCACTTTGTCACCGACACCGATGCCGAAGTGGAGGCGATCAAGTCCTACGTGTCTGAACATGGTGCCGAAGCGGTGCTGAGCCGTCACTGGGAGCTGGGATCGGAAGGCTCTGCCGATCTGGCCCGCAAGGTGGCAGAAGTGGCCGAAAAGGGCGAGGCGGACTTTGCACCGATCTACCCGGATGACATGCCGCTGGCAGAAAAAGTCCAGACGATTGCCAAGCGCATCTACCGTGCGGATGAGGCGCTGATGGACAAGAAGATCCGCGATCAGCTCAAGCTTTGGGAAGATCAGGGTTACGGCAACCTGCCGGTGTGTATGGCCAAAACGCAATACAGCTTCTCAACCGATCCAAACCTTCGCGGCGCGCCGACAGGGCATTCCGTGCCGGTCCGTGAAGTGCGACTGAGCGCAGGTGCTGGGTTCATCGTTGTGGTGTGTGGTGAGATCATGACAATGCCCGGATTGCCGCGGGTGCCGTCGGCCGAAAATATCCACCTCAATGAAGACGGTCAGATCGAAGGCTTGTTCTAACCGACAACAGACCGGGCGGCATTGATCGCCGCCCGGTGTTTCCTGGGTTTGACCATTGTCGTTGAGCGAACGGATTGCACGGTTGCTTTTCACATTTCGCCACGCATCCACTGTTCCGATCTTTGGACGCGGTTGAACCAGAAGACCTGCGCATATACCGATGACCAGAACGCTTTAATGACAATTCAGCACTTTCGTTTCCGCGCAGACCCGGCTCTCGTGACATAGGCAATATGCGGGTTTGCCGCGACAAACGGTGCATTCTAGGCGCTGGACGCAGCGCATAAAATAAGGGACAGAGCCATGACAGCTCAAATCATAGACGGAAAAGCCTTTGCCGCGAAAGTTCGCGGTCAGGTTGCCGAGCACGTAACGCGATTGAAGACTGAGCACGGGATCACACCGGGATTGGCTGTGGTTCTGGTTGGCGAAGATCCCGCCAGTCAGGTCTATGTGCGTTCCAAGGGGAAGATGACCGTCGAAGTCGGCATGAACTCCTATGAGCACAAGCTGGATGCGAATGTCTCCGAGGTTGATCTTCTGGCTCTGATTGATCGCCTGAATTCCGATCCCGAGGTTCATGGGATTCTGGTCCAGCTGCCGCTGCCCGGGCATCTTGACGAAGACCTGGTGATCAATTCGATTGATCCTGCGAAAGATGTGGATGGCTTTCATATCTCGAATGTCGGTCTATTGGGAACCGGCCAAAAATCGATGGTTCCCTGTACGCCACTCGGATGCCTGATGATGCTGCGCGACCATCACGGAAGCCTGTCCGGTATGGACGCGGTGGTGATTGGACGTTCGAACATTGTGGGCAAGCCGATGGCGCAGCTTTTGCTCAATGACAGCTGCACGGTCACCATTGCACATAGCCGCACCAAAGATCTGCCCGATGTCGTCCGCCGTGCGGACATTGTGGTGGCGGCTGTCGGTCGGCCAGAAATGGTTCCGGGTGACTGGATCAAAGCCGGGGCGACGGTGATTGATGTGGGCATCAACCGTGTTGATGCGCCCGAAAAGGGCGAAGGCAAAACGCGGCTTGTGGGCGATTGTCACTATGACAGCTGCGCTGAAGTGGCCGGTGCGATCACGCCTGTTCCCGGTGGTGTTGGTCCCATGACCATCGCGTGTTTGCTGGCAAACACGGTTACAGCCTGCTGTCGCGCCAATGACGTTGCAGAGCCAGAGGGCTTGACCGCGTGACACCAGACCCGCGTTTGTTGCTTGGCAAACCTGTGCGGGAACGGATTCTCTCGGAGGTTCGTTCCAAAACACAGGCCGCCGGTCGTATTGGAAAGCTGGTATCGATCTCGATCGGGGATGTGCCGGAAGTTGCGGTGTACGTCCGAAATCAGGCGCGTGCCGCTGCCGCGGCTGGTTTGCCGTTCGATCAGGAATTCTGGGGCGGCGACATCACGCAGGAAGAGTGCAAGCAACTTTTGCAGCGGATGAATGATGATCCCGAAGTTCTTGGGGTCATTCTGCAACGTCCGGTGCCAGAACACATAAATGTCCGCTCACTTCAGTCGGCCATCCACCCTTTGAAGGATGTGGAAGGGATGAACCCGGCTTCAATCGGCAATATTGTTTATAACGATGTGGCGATGGCCCCATGCACGGCTGCGGCTGCGGTCGAACTGATCCGCGATACAGGTCTTGATATGAAGGGGCTTGAGGTTGTGATGGTGGGCCACTCCGAAATCGTCGGAAAACCCGCTGCGATGATGCTTATGGCCGAAGGTGCGACGGTGACGGTGTGCCATCACCTTACCAGATCGGTTGCCATGCACTCGCGTCGTGCCGACGTTGTGGTCGTGGCGGTGGGCAAGGCGCATTTGATTGGGGCTGACATGGTCAAACCCGGTGCAGCCGTGATTGATATTGGCATCAATCAGATCGTCGAACCGGATGGCAGTACCCGGATTGTCGGGGATGTCGATACCGATGCTGTCAAAGAGGTTGCGGGCTGGATCACCCCGGTTCCCGGTGGGGTCGGTCCGGTAACGGTGTCCATTCTGATGCGCAATGCGATCCGCGCTTATGAACGCCAACAAGCTGCAGGCTGGCGCAATTGACGCTGAGCGGCGCTGGCTTGCCTGGCGGATGATTATAACGCAAGATATCCGATACCCAAAAACGCCACCACACAGCCAACCCATTGTGCCGACGCCATCCGCTCGTCAAGAAAGATACGCGCGAGCAGGATGGTGAACAAACCGAACATCGAGGCGGCTACGGCGGCAAATTCGGGGCGCGGTAGCGATGCGGCGGAAAAGACAGCCAGAAGGGCAATGCCGTCAAGAATGCCCATTGTGATCAATGGCAAAACCGCCTTGCGACCGATGCGAATGTCCGGGCGGGCTGCAAGCAGGTAGGAGCACAGCAAAACCAACGCGACGATGCGCGCAACCAGGGTGCTTTGCCATTCGCCACCGGTATCACCGGCCAGCTGTCCCAATTTGAAGGTCGTGGCAAAACCGATTGCGGACAGAATTGCAAAGAGAATCGTTGGGCCTTTGGGCGGCACGTCCTCTGCTGTTGTGTCGGACAGGATTGCCACAATGCCAACGGCGGCCACGATCACCAGAACTGCTGTCACCTGATCGACCGCCACAGGGGCACCGGCCATTGCGGCATAGGTCAGCGACAAGATTGGATAGGCCCCGATGATCGGGCTAACAAGTCGAACTGGTCCGCGGGCGAATGCGTAATACAACCCCAGACTCGCAACCAGAAAGGCAACGCCGGCCCCGATCGAATACCACAATGCAGGTCCGGTTGGAAAAAGCGGCGCGCCATTTAGCAGAATCACACCGGTCTGAAACGCCAGTCCGGTCAAAAGAACCACCAGCAAAGCCCCCAAGAGCGGAACCGTTCGGCTTAGATAGCGTACTGCGATATCATGCAGACCCCAGCAAAACGCTGCAATCAAACCGAAAAACAATGTGCTCATATATATTGGTCCTATTGGGTATGACGTGTTGTGTTTGAATCTCTTGCGCCAGTGTCACGCGACGTATATTCTCAAGATTAATAATTTTTTCCGTGAAGGCAAATGCCAGGAGGGTCGATTATGCTTGATACCGGGTATCCCAACGTCGTCCCGGGGCCACCCCGCCCAAGCGGGATTTATGAACCACAGGTTTTCTCGATGCCTGCCGGAACCGAACGATATGTCGTCGAGGGCAGCGGCGCGATCCTGGTCCGCTTGGAAGCGGGAGATCGGCTTGAGATTGAAAATACCGAAGGCGGTCAGCCGTGTGAAATCGTCTGTGCGCGCCCTGATGGTTCTATTGATCCAGGTGTGATCGGGGCCACCGGCCATGCAGAAGCCACCGGACTTCAGGCGCTTCTGACGTCATCGGATACGTCTTTACGCAGCCTGCGTCTGGGAATCGAGGCACGCGGCCTTGATCTGGCAGGCGCGCCTGCTGTTCATCTTTTCGAGTCCACAACACCCGCCCGCACCACTGCAGAGTTCACAGCAACGCAAGATGGTGTTGCCATTATTGCGGCTCCGGGTGGGATTATGGATTTCGAGGCGCAAAACACGTCGACACCCCTGACAGTGTATGTGCGCCGTGCGACGATCAAGCGTCTGCCGAAATTTGAATTGCCGGACCCGTTGGCAGATCCGCTTGCAGACGTTCGGGTGCATTCCGCAACAGCCGAAGCGTATTTCGTGAAAGCGGGGGACTATATCCAGATCCTTGATGTGGATGGTCGTCAGTGTACGGATTTCCAGTGTTTTGATGCACGCAAGCTTGACAAGGGGATCGCGCATCCACTGGATGTGACGACAACGCGGACAATTCAGCACTGCATCTACCCGGTGCCGGGGCTTCACGCCAAATATTATGATCAGGACGAAAAGCCGCTTGTGCGCGTTGTGCAGGATACCTGTGGTCGGCATGATGCCTTTGCGATGGCCTGTGCGGCCAAATATTACGACGACATCGGCTATCCCGGCCACGTGAATTGCACCGACAATTTCAACGCGGCCCTTGCGCCGCATGGCGTTCCCGGTCGCCCTGGATGGATGGCGATCAATTTTTTCTTCAATACGTTCCTGGATGATCATGGTGTGCTCTATTCCGATGAGCCGTGGTCACGCCCCGGGGATTATGTGCTGTTGCAGGCGCTGACCGACATTGTGTGTGTCAGTTCGGCTTGTCCTGATGACACTTCGGCCGCCAATGGCTGGAACCCGACCGATATTCACGTCCGCACCTATAGCGGCGAAGAGAAATTCCAACACGCGGTAGCCTACCGGCCAACGCCCGACTCGGAAGCTAAAATGACCAAGCAGACAGGTTTCCACGATCGCTTCGATCGCTTCACCGACAACTTCATCGAATATAACGGCTACTGGCTTGCCAATTGCATGTCGACGGCTGGCCCGATCGAGGAATACCATGCCTGCCGCGAGAAATGCGTGGTGCTCGACCTGTCGCCCTTGCGCAAGTTCGAGATCACCGGCCCGGACAGCGAAGCATTGTGCCAGTATGTCTTTACGCGCAACATGAAAACGCTGCCTGTTGGCGGCGTGGTCTATACCGCGATGTGTTATCCGCATGGCGGGATGATCGACGATGGCACGGTGTTCCGTCTTGCCAAGGACAATTTCCGCTGGATTGGCGGCTCGGATTACGGCGGAGAGTGGATTCGTGAAAAAGCCGAAGAGCTGGGGCTTAAGGTATTGATCCGGTCTTCGACAGATATGCAGCACAACATCGCTGTGCAGGGGCCCGAAAGCCGCGACCTGATGCGCAAGATCATCTTCAGCTTGCCGCATCACCCGGATCTGGATGATCTGGATTGGTTCCGGTTTACGCCCGCACGTCTGTTCGACGAACATGGCACGCCCATCGTGGTCAGCCGCACGGGCTATACCGGAGAATTGGGCTACGAGATTTTCTGCCATCCCAAACATGCAGGCGAGGTGTTCGACGCCGTTTGGGAGGCCGGGCAAGACCACGGCATCCGGCCCATGGGACTTGAAGCGCTCGACATGGTGCGGATCGAAGCGGGGCTGATCTTTGCGGGATACGATTTCAGCGATCAGACCGATCCATTTGAAGCCGGTGTTGGCTTCACGGTCCCGCTCAAGTCGAAACCCGACGATTTTATTGGCCGCGAGGCATTGATCCGCCGCAAAGAAACACCGGCGCGCAAATTGGTTGGTCTGGACATCGACAGCAATGTCGAAGTGGGACATGGCGATTGTGTGCATGTGGGACGCGCGCAGATCGGTGAGATAACGTCGTCCATGCGGTCTCCGCTGTTAGGCCGTAATATCGCCATGGCGCGCGTTGATGTCGCTCACTCCGAGCCGGGAACGCAGCTGGAAATCGGAAAGCTGGATGGTCACCAGAAACGCTTGCCTGCCACCATTCGCGCCGATCTGGCCGCGTATGATCCGAAGAAGGAAAAGCCAAGATCTTGACCCATATCAAAGCCTTGGGCGGTTGCGCGGATAGGATGCAGACATGGCATGTGCTCTGGATGAAATAGGCGGCGAAGCTGCGTTGCGCGATCTTGTCGAAGGCTTTTACGATCTTATGGAAAGCGACCCGTCGGTCCATGAATTGCATCGGTTGCATTTCAGGGGCCACGGGCTGTCGCATACGCGACAGGCGCAATTTGAATTTATGAGCGGGTTTTTGGGTGGTCGCGCCTATTATCGTGAACGGTTCGGTCATATGAACCTGCGCGAGATTCACGCGCATGTTCCCATCCGTGAAGCCGATGCCGATCTTTGGCTCGACACCTTTGATCGTGCGCTTGAGGACGCAAATATGTCTGGCCCCGCCGTCGACAAAATGCGCGCAACGCTGCGCCGGGCGGCGCATATGCTGGTCAATGATGTGCCCGATTGGCGCAAAGGCGAAGACGCAGAAACCGGCCCCGTGTTACGGGATCATGGCGCTTTGCGTCGCGGATAGGGCAGGGGGTCAGTCCCCTATCAGCAAAATTTGCACGTCTGCCACATTGGTGCCGGTGGCCCCGGTCACCAAAAGATCTCCAGATATCCGCAAGGCGGCATTGCTGTCATTCCGGTCCAGATACGCCATGGGTGACTGGCCGTCTGAGCGGATGCGGGCAAGGGTGTGTTGATCGACAATTGCCCCGGCCGCATCCGTTGGCCCATCGCGTCCGTCGGTTCCTGCGGACAGGAACACCCAAGGCAGATCAACCGGCGCGGCATCCGCCAACGCGGCCACACGCAACGCCAATTCCTGATTGCGCCCGCCCACTCCAGTGCCGCGCACCTGGACAGTTGTTTCTCCGCCCCAAAGAAACGCGCGTGGCCCACCTGTGCGTGGCGCATTTTGCAAGGTTGAGAAAACGGTATTGGCCGCGGCGTTCACATTTCCGGTCAAAGGTTGCGGGTCTGTCTGAACCGCGTATCTGTCTTCCAAATCGGCAGACGCGGCCAGCACACTTTGGGCGTTTGTTCCAATCAGGTGATGGGTGGCTGTCACCGGGGGATGGGGGCGTGCAGAGCGTCGCAAATGGAGTTGGATGCTTTCGGGCAGGCGTTCAAACAATCCCTTATCCTGAAGGCATCGGCGCGCGGTTTCGGCCGTTCCAAGCGGGGCCACCGTCGGCCCGCTGGCAATCGCGCGCAAGTCGTCTCCAATCACGTCAGACAGGATGTAGCTGGTCACTTTCGCAGGTGCGGCCAGCCGGGTCATGCCGCCCCCTTTGAGGTTCGAAACTTGCTGGCGCACCAGGTTCATGGCTTCAATGTCCAGACCGCTTTGCAACAACAGCCGGTTGAGCAGTTGCTTGTCCTCAAGCGAGACGCCCTCTGGCGGGGCGGGCAAAAGCGCCGATCCCCCGCCAGAGATCAGCGCGATTACCACATCACCCGCGACGGCGTCGTTCAGCACCTCTTGCATTCGCTGCGCACCGCTGGCTCCGACCGAGTCCGGAACGGGATGACCAGCGCGAAACATCTCGGCACCGGGCACTTGTTCGCTGTTTTCGCGATGTGTGACACAAATCAGAACACGGCGACCACTGATCCGGCCCAGAACCGCACCCAACATGGCAGGTGCTGCCTTTCCAAAGGCCAGAACAATGGTTTTGCAGCCGTGATCCGGTTGCGGCAACGGGTGCGTTTCAAGGCAATCTCGCATCGCCAAAGCGGGGTCGGCACGTCGCACAGCGGCCCGAAACGCTCGGGCCGCATCAGATTTCAAAGACGCATATTTATCCGTCTGCAATTTGGCGTGCCTTCTCGACCAAAACCTCGGCTTGGCGAATTGACGCGTAATCGATCAACCGTCCGTCCAGAGAGACAGCCCCTTTGCCTGCCGCTTCGGCGTCGGCCATGGCTGACAGGATACGTTTGGCTTTGGTGACTTCCTCTTCAGAGGGACTCATAACTTCGTTGGCCAGGGCGATCTGGCTGGGATGGATCGCCCATTTACCTTCACAGCCCAGAACCGCGGCGCGTTTGGCGGCGGCGCGATACCCGTCTGGGTCCTGAAAATCCCCGAACGGACCATCGATTGGTCGCAGCCCATTGGCGCGCGCGGCGACCACCATCCGGGCCAATGCATAGTGCCACATGTCCCCCCAATGGGTTTCGCGTGATCCGTCATCGCTCGGATCGGTGAGAACCGAATAATCCGGATTGACACCGCCAATGATCGTGGTGCGCGCGCGGGTTGAAGCCGCGTAATCGGCGACACCGAAATGCAGGCTTTCGTTACGCGACGACGCCGCGGCGATCTCTGACACGTTCTGCATACCAAGCGCGGTTTCGATGATATGTTCAAATCCGATGCGCTTTTTGTAGCCTTTCGCATCTTCGATCTGGGTGACCATCATATCAATCGCATAGACATCCGCCGCAGTGCCGACCTTGGGAATCATGATCAGGTCCAGCCGCTCTCCGGCTTGTTCGACGATGTCGACCACGTCGCGATACATGTAATGCGTGTCGAGTCCGTTGATGCGGATCGACATGGCTTTGTTGCCCCAGTCGATATCGTTCAGTGCAGAAATGATGTTCTTGCGGGCCTGCACTTTTTCATCTGGTGCGACCGCATCTTCAAGATCAAGGAAGACAACGTCTACGTCGGATTGTGCCGCCTTTTCAAACATTTGCGGTTGTGAGCCGGGCACTGCAAGTTCGGAACGATTAAGCCGTGCCGGGGCTTGTTCGATGACGTGAAATGACATGGGAATGGACCTTTCTCAAGGGGATACGAGTTCGGTTCCATCATCACAAACGTGAAAAAATATTCCTGTCAATAAAAAAATATGCATACTAGTGTACACCTAACAAGCTGCTATCCGCCGCTTTTGGCCTTGGAGGCATAAAAGTGTGCGATGGCCTGTGCCCGATTTTTGACCGATAATTTATCGAAAATATTCGATAGATGAAATTTCACTGTGTTGATGGAAATCTCCATGCGTGCGGCCAGCTGTTTGTTGGTCAGACCCTCGGCAAGCGCTTCGAGCAGCGCAGTTTCCTTGCGAGACAAAGTCGAAATAGGGTCATTTTTCAGATCGCGAATATCAAGATACGGAAACACCATTTTGCCGTCAGCCACTTCAAGGCAGGTCTGAACCAGCGAATCGATGGATGCGGACCTCGACACAAAGGCGGCCGCGCCGGAGCTCATCGCATGGCGGGGCACTGACGGATCAGCGTCGTGTCCGTAGATCACGATACGCGGTGCGTTTTCCTGCGCGCGCAATACCTCGATCAGTCGTTCTGCCCCAAGCGCGGGGATGTTCCAGTCGATGACACACACTTTCACCGGCACACGCATGACCATGCCAAGAAAGCCTTCGGCAGTTGCACTTGTGGCCACCAGAGAGAATCGGGGGTCACGTTCAAACACTTCGGACATTGCCGAAAGCACCAGAGGATTGCCGTCGCCCAACATGATGTCGATCTGATCCGGCATGACTTCAGGCATCTGATTTCGCATGGCTTTTCCCTATTCCCTACCCATCTGGGCTGGGCATCCTACGGCATGCAATCGAATACAACCTATATAGGTGGTATTTTACCCACCCATTTAGATACCCAAAAGCAGGAGTAAGGGACGTTTTTTCACCTAGCAAGAAAAATTATAACTGCTGTGAAACAAATTCGTCTCTGACAAACTAAATGGAGCGACCATGACTGTGGCACATATTTTCCCGAAGCTCGAGATTCCTGAAACGATCGCTGCGGGCCCGGGGCCTGGCAACACAGATGAACGCGTGCTTGCCGCGTATGCAGGTGCTGGTCTGGCCGATCACATGCACGGCGATGTCCTGCGTGGAATGGTCGAGTGTAAAAAGATGCTTCGCAAGGTCTGGGGCACCGACAACCTTTACACCTTCGGCGTTGCCGGTACGGGTTGGAGCGGTCTTGACGTGATGTTCAGCGGTGTCATGCCTGGCGACAAGGTGGTGATGTTCACCAATGGTACGTTTTCGGGAATTGACGGCCTGACGGTGCGTATGAAGGCTGCCACTTCCGAAGAGCTTGCTAAGAACCCGCTCGACCCAGAGGCGGCATCGGTCGTCATCGTCGATATCCCGCACGGCCAATCCGTCACCGGCGAAATCGTCGAAGCGGCGTTGGCCGAACACAAGCCAAAATGGGCAGCCATGGCGCATTGGGAAACCGGGTCCGGCCGCATCAATGACATTTCCGGTTTTAGTGACGCCTGCGTAAAGCACGACGTGATGGGCCTGGTTGACGCGGTTTCGTCGCTTGGCGTTGAGGATTTCCGCATCGACGATTATCCTGGCGTGCATGGCTGGGCGTCATGCCCGCAAAAAGGCATTTGCTGCCTGCCGCTGACCTATGCGCCAGTGTCTTTCAGTGACCGCTTTATCAAAGCGCTTAGGGAGACCGGAACCCGGACATTTGTTCATCATCCGGTGCTGGAGGCCCGTCACTGGGGTGTCATCGACGGCAAGGATGTTGAAAAGGGCACGTATCACCGGACGCATTCCGCCTACGCTGTCGCGGCGTTCCACGAAGCATTGCGGATCACCCTGCAGGAAGGGATTTCCGCGCGCGCTGGAAAATACGCTCATCACGAATCTGCCTTGCGCCGCGCGGTCGAGGCAATGGGCTGTGAAGTTACGTCCAACATGACCTCTCTTGTCGTGCTCAACCTGCCCGAGTCCTTGGCTGGCCGAGAAATGGAGCTGGTGCAGTCATGTCGCGCGCAAAACTTTGGCATTTGGCCGACGTTGTCGGCTCCGGTTCAGATCCGGATCGGTATTCTGAACCTGCTGAACCGCGCCGCCATCACCGATATCGTCACACGCTTTGCCGACGCCATCCGCGCCATGGGCGGGACGGTTGATATGGAAAAGGTCAATGATGCGTTGGACAGCGTCTACGACCAGGCCATCGCGGCAGAATAGACCCAACCGCACCTGTCTTTCGGAGGAGGAAAGATAATGGACATACATGAATACCAAGCGAAAGAAATCCTTGCCGGATTTGGCGTGGATATTCCGCCCGGCGCGTTGGCGTATAGCCCCGAGCAGGCGGCCTATCGCGCCCGCGAACTTGGCGGCACACGTTGGGTCGTCAAGGCGCAGGTTCACGCCGGAGGACGTGGAAAAGCAGGCGGAGTCACAGTCTGTGACAGTGACTCCGAAATCCACACCGCATGCGAAGGTTTGTTTGGCCGTAAACTGGTCACGCATCAAACTGGCCCGCAAGGTAAGGGGATTTACCGCGTATATGTCGAAAGTGCGGTTCCTATTGAACGGGAAATCTATCTTGGATTTGTTCTGGATCGGGTGTCGCAACGGGTCATGATCGTCGCCTCTGCCGAAGGCGGTATGGAAATCGAGGATATCTCTGCCGAGCGTCCCGACAGCATCGTGCGGGCCACTGTTGAGCCTGCCGTCGGGTTGCAGGAATTCCAGTGTCGTCAGATCGCATTCAAACTGGGGATCGACCCTGGCCTGACGCAACGCATGGTGCGCACCCTTCAGGGATGTTACCGTGCCTTCCGTGACCATGACGCCACGATGGTTGAAATCAACCCGCTGGTGGTCACCGGTGACAATCGCATCCTGGCGCTTGATGCAAAAATGACCTTCGATGACAACGCCTTGTTTCGTCATCCGCAAATCAGCGAGTTGCGGGACAAGAGCCAGGAAGATCCCCGCGAAAGCCGGGCTGCGGATCGTGGCTTGAGCTATGTTGGTCTTGAAGGAAATATCGGCTGCATCGTCAACGGTGCGGGTCTTGCGATGGCCACGATGGATACCATCAAACTGGCCGGCGGTGAACCTGCCAACTTCCTCGATATTGGCGGAGGCGCAACACCCGAACGCGTTGCCAAGGCGTTTCGCTTGGTGATGTCGGATGACAATGTGCAAGCGGTTCTGGTCAACATCTTTGCCGGGATCAACCGCTGCGACTGGGTTGCCGAAGGTGTGGTTCAGGCGCTGAAGGAGGTTCAGGTCGATGTGCCTGTTGTGGTGCGTCTTGCAGGGACAAACGTCGAAGAGGGTCAGAAAATCCTAGCCAAGTCTGGACTGCCCATCATCCGGGCATCCACTTTGATGGAAGCCGCCGAACGTGCGGTTGGAGCATGGAACAAAGACTTGACACATGGTACAAAAATGAGGGCCGTCCAATGAGCATTTTCATCGACAGACAAACCCCCATCATCGTGCAGGGGATCACCGGTAAAATGGCCCGGTTTCACACTGCGGATATGATTGCTTACGGCACCAATGTTGTTGGCGGCGTTGTGCCCGGAAAGGGCGGTCAGACCGTCGAAGGCGTTCCGGTTTTCGACACCGTCGAAGACGCGGTTGCGGCAACCGGGGCCGAAGCCAGCCTTGTTTTCGTGCCACCTCCCTTTGCCGCCGACAGCATCATGGAAGCCGCAGATGCGGGCATCAAGTATTGCGTTTGTATCACCGATGGAATCCCGGCGCAGGATATGATCCGGGTCAAGCGCTATATGTATCGCTATCCGAAAGAACGCCGCATGGTTCTGACCGGCCCCAATTGCGCGGGAACGATCAGTCCGGGAAAAGCGCTTTTGGGCATTATGCCGGGGCACATTTATCTTCCGGGCCATGTCGGGATCATCGGGCGTTCAGGAACTTTGGGATACGAGGCCGCAGCACAGCTCAAGGCACACGGAATCGGCGTGTCCACATCGGTCGGCATTGGCGGAGATCCCATCAACGGGTCATCTTTCAAGGACATCCTGCAACGCTTTGAAGAAGATGATGACACCCATGTCATCTGCATGATCGGAGAAATCGGCGGTCCACAGGAAGCCGAGGCCGCAGCCTATATTCGTGACCATGTGTCAAAGCCTGTTGTGGCATATGTTGCCGGATTGACGGCTCCGAAAGGCAAGACCATGGGCCATGCCGGTGCGATCATCTCTGCCTTTGGCGAAAGCGCCAGTGAAAAGGTCGAGATTCTGAGTGCGGCGGGTGTTACGGTTGCACCAAACCCCGCTGTTATCGGTGACACGATTGCCAAGGTGATGCGCAAGGAGGCTGCATGATGAATGCCCCGGCCCTGCTAAACCATACGCCACGTGTGCTTGTGACACGCCGCTGGCCAGCGGCGGTCGAGGCCGAACTGGCCGAGCGGTTCGACACTGTGTTCAACGTTGAAGACAAACCAATGTCGCGTGCCGAGTTTCGCGAGGCCCTTACGCATTTTGATGCAATCCTTCCCACTGTGACCGATACCCTGGACGCAGAGGCACTTGATCTGGATACGGCTCGCACCGGAATTCTTGCGAATTACGGTGTAGGCTACAGCCATATTGACACAGCAGCGGCGAAGACGCTGGGGATCACGGTAACCAACACTCCGGATGTCCTGTCCGAATGCACGGCTGATCTGGCAATGACGCTAATGCTCATGGGGGCACGTCGTGCCGGAGAGGGAGAGCGCGAACTCAGGGCTGGCGCATGGACGGGGTGGCGTCCGACACATCTGGTCGGGTCCAAGGTGTCCGGTAAGACATTAGGCATCGTTGGATTTGGCCGGATCGGTCTGGCTATGGCGCAACGCGCGCATCACGGGTTTGGCATGAAGATCATTGTCTACAACCGGTCAAGTGTGTCGCAAGACGTCCTTGACCGTTACGGTGCCAAGCAGGTCGAGACCCTTGATGATCTTTTACCACTATGTGATTTCGTGTCATTGCACTGCCCCGGCGGGCCGGAAAACCGCCATCTGATCGGATCGCGACGCCTTGATCTGATGAAGCCCGACGCCTTTCTCATTAATACCGCACGCGGAGAGGTGGTTGACGAACATGCGCTTGCTCAGGCGTTGATGTTTGATTGTATCGGCGGGGCGGCCTTGGACGTGTTCGATGGCGAGCCAAATATCGCACCGGTCCTCATGGATTGCGACAACCTTGTCATGCTGCCCCATCTCGGCAGTGCCACCCAAGAAACGCGTACTGCGATGGGGCGTCGCGTACTGGACAATCTGGTGGATTTCTTTGACGGCCGTGAACCCGGCGATCGGGTTGCGTGATGGGATCGGCAATTGGATCTTCAGAGCGTTCGGATCAAGAACGCTACGAGCAAATGCTTTATCGCTACGTCCGGGAGGCCTGGATAAAGGTTCTGCGGCGACGCGCGCCTTTGGTGGCCGAAGCTGTGTCAGAGGATGTGCCGCATTGGGCAGACGCAAATTTTTCTGATCATTTGCAAGCCAGCACGATCTGGTTTCATCTGCAGCAAATTCTGGAAGAAAACCTGGCAATCCGAACCGCGCGATTGGCCGAGCAGGATGGCCGTCCTGCCAAAGGCAGTTTTGCTGAATCTCTTACCGCGTGCCCTGATGAAAATCGCGAACGGATGGGGCAGTTGTTGGAGACCGGTCTTCTGTCCGTAGGCCCCACAATTACGGCGCATCCGACAGAGGCAAAGCGCGTCTCGGTGATGGAAATTCATCGCCGTATCTATCACATTTTGACCCAGTTCGAAACGCCGAACCAGACATCGCGTCAAACCACGTGTCTTGAACAAAGTCTGGAAATGGAGATTGACCTTCTCTGGATGACAGGCGAGCTGCGGATGGAGCGGCCCAGTCTTGATTCAGAAATTGATTGGGGCCTTCAATTCTATCGCAACAGTCTCATTGAGGCTGTCCCGCGCGTGTTTGAACGGTATCATGACGCGGTGACAGAAACCTTCGGGACGCAGGACCGTGACCATTGTTGTCTTCGCTTCCACTCATGGATCGGCGGAGATCGTGATGGAAACCCTAATGTGACGACTTCCGTTACGCGATCTGCTTTGCAGCGATCACGCGATATGATTGTTCAGGTCTATTCCGACACGCTTGCCCAGATCATACCGCATCTGAGCATTTCCGAGAAAATCGTGAATGTTCCAGCCGTACACAAAGATGCGCTTGCACAAATTGTCGCCAATCGCAGCGATGATCCGGCTGCCTGTATCGCGCGCAATCCAAATGAAGTCTTCCGTCAGGCCTGCGCTGCGATTCAGCAGGGTCTGAACTCTGACAACTACCGGACAGTGGCCGCCTTTATTGACGACATAAAAACAATTGAAACCGCGCTTGATGCCATTGGTGCCACATTGCTGGGGCAAAGTCTTTTGCGGCCTCTGCGGTGGCAGGCCAGTGTCTTTGGGTTCCGCGCACATACGCTTGACATTCGGCAAAACTCTGATGTCACAACCCGCGCAGTGCATGCGATTTGGGCGTCCCTTGGAAACGCTCCGGACCCGTTTAGCTCCGAATGGTCCTCACGTCTGAGACGCGAGGTGTCTTCCGACGATCTGCCTGAATTGGACATGCGTCAGCTCGATGACGAAGCTGCTGAGGTGATCGCTCTTTTGCAGTTGATCCGCGATGTTCACGAAGGCCCGGACCCGGATGCGATTGGCCCCTTTATTCTGTCCATGACGCGGTCAGCGGATGATCTTTTGGGCGTGTTGCTTCTGGCCCGCTATGCTGGGTTTGATGCGGAAAACCGCTCGCTTCGCGTGGTTCCGTTATTCGAAACAATCGAGGATCTGCGCGCGGCCCCCGCCATTTTGAGCGATATTCTACGCGTGCCATCCGCAGCCCGCAGCATGAGAGACAGCGCAGGTCGTCTGGAAATCATGCTTGGGTATTCTGACAGCAACAAGGACGGGGGATTCCTGTGCTCCAGCTGGTCGCTTGACCAGGCGCAGCGCGCGATCACTCGGGCGATCGCCGGACATGGTGTCCGTCCGGTGTTTTTCCATGGCCGAGGCGGATCGGTCAGTCGCGGAGGGGCACCCACAGACCGCGCCATCGCAGCGCAACCGCGTGGCACATTAAGTGGCACCTTGCGCCTGACCGAACAGGGCGAAGTTGTTACAGCAAAATACGCCAACACCGGAACAGCGGCATCACAATTGGAAGTCTTGGCCTCATCGGTTCTTAGACACAGCGCACAACCCGTGTTCGAAACAGTCGATCCGGAAGCGCAAGACGTTATGGAAACCCTGTCGAGCCTAAGTCAAACGACCTACCAGACGTTGCTGCAGCACCCATCCTTTCTGTGCTATTTCAACGAAGCCAGCCCGGTGAACGAGCTGGCTTTCCTGAAAATCGGATCGCGCCCGGCCCGCCGGTTCGGGGCGTCTTCATTGTCAGATTTGCGGGCAATCCCATGGGTGTTTGCATGGAGCCAAAACCGGCATATGATCAGCAGCTGGTTCGGCTTCGGGCAGGCGGTTCAGGATTTCAGTGCCGTTCGTGGAAGCGGCGGCGATGCCGCTTTGCGGCGGGTTATGAAAGAACTGCCCTTATTTCAACTGTGCATCGACGAGATCGAAAAATCTCTTTTGATGGCACGGCTGGATATTGCGGAGCTTTATGCCGGGCTGGTGGCGGACCGATCTGCGTCCGAGCAGATCTTTCATCTAATCAGTGCCGAACATGCCCGCTGTGTCGCAGCGGTAGAAGAGCTGACCGGCAAAGAACTGGGCGCGCGCTTTCCAAATGCTCTGGCCCGGCTTCAACGACACGAAACAACATTGCGCTGCGCACATGAAGCGCAAGTCCATCTTTTGGCGCTGGTTCGTCAATCTGACGACACACGTCACCGTATTCAACTTATGCAAAGTATGAATTGTATCTCCGCTGGCCTTGGCTGGACTGGATAATCAAAACTCAAAGGAGCCTGGCATGAACGCGCCTCACCGAGACACTGGTTTTTTCACGAAATCCCTTTCTGACAGCGATCCGGAGCTGTTTGGGTCGATCACCGATGAGCTGGGCCGCCAGCGGGACGAGATTGAGCTGATCGCATCCGAGAACATCGTCAGCCGCGCGGTGATGGAGGCGCAGGGGTCGGTGATGACCAATAAATACGCCGAAGGCTATCCAGGTCGCCGCTATTATGGCGGGTGCCAGTTTGTGGATGTGGCCGAGAAACTGGCGATCGAGCGGGCGTGCCGGCTTTTTGAATGCGACTTTGCAAATGTGCAGCCAAATTCAGGCAGTCAGGCCAATCAGGGCGTGTTCACCGCTCTGCTGCAGCCGGGGGATACGATCCTGGGCATGAGCCTTGATGCCGGGGGGCACCTGACGCATGGGGCGAAGCCGAACCAGTCGGGCAAGTGGTTCAACGCCATTCAGTACGGTGTGCGCCGCGAGGACAACCTGCTGGATTACGATCAGGTGCAGGCGCTTGCCACGGAACATCAGCCAAAGCTGATCATTGCCGGTGGCTCTGCCATCCCGCGCCAGATCGACTTTGCCCGCATGCGCGAGATTGCCGACAGTGTCGGTGCCTATCTGCATGTGGACATGGCGCATTTCGCCGGGCTGGTGGCGGCGGGCGAACACCCCAGCCCGTTCCCGCATGCGCATGTTGCGACGACGACGACGCACAAGACGCTGCGTGGGCCGCGCGGCGGGATGATCCTGACCAATGACGAGGCGCTGGCCAAGAAGTTCAACTCTGCCATTTTCCCCGGCATTCAGGGCGGGCCGCTGATGCATGTGATCGCGGCCAAGGCGGTGGCCTTTGGCGAGGCGTTGCGCCCGGATTTCAAGGTTTACCAACAGAACGTCATCCGCAACGCTCAGGCGCTGTCGGATCAGCTGATCAAAGGCGGTCTGGACACCGTGACCCACGGCACCGACACGCATGTGGTGCTGGTGGATCTGCGCCCGAAGGGCGTGAAGGGCAATGCCACGGAAAAGGCGCTGGGACGGGCGCATATCACCTGTAACAAGAACGGAGTGCCGTTTGATCCGGAAAAGCCGATGGTCACGTCTGGCATTCGCCTTGGCACACCCGCAGGAACAACCCGAGGTTTCGGCGAGGCGGAATTCCGTCAGATCGCCGATTGGATTATCGAGGTGACAGAGGGTCTGTCTGCCAATGGCGAAGACGGGAATGCGGCGGTTGAGGACGCGGTCCGAGGTAAAGTTGCCGAGCTTTGCGCCCGGTTTCCGATCTACCCCTACCTCTAGAATTTACTGCCCCGGTCAAAGATTCTTCGTACGAAGAATCTTGCCAACCAACAGTAAATAATTGGTCTAAGAAGGTGGTATATCACCGCTAAAACTCATGGAAAATCAATCGCCATTGGCTTGTTTTTCAAAACTTGTCTATCAGACAGGGATCAAGCCCAATGAAACCATGCAAATGGCCGCTGCAACGCGCAGCGGCCATTTTTAATATCACTCGACATTATGAATATCAGATATCCAGTGTGTTCTCACGTTCCCATTCAGTGAAATGGGTCGCGTAGTCGCGCCATTCAGCATGCTTTTTCTTCAGGAAAGCCGTGGTGAATTCTGCGCCCATTGCGTCGGTCAGCACGGTATCTTCTTCGTAGCGGCGTAAACCATCAAGCATGTTATGCGGCAACGGCGGGGCATTTTTGACCTTATGTCCTTCGGCATACATATCAATTTCCTGCGCTTCGCCGGGGTCCGATTTATTGCGGATGCCGTTTAGCCCGGCTGCCATGATGACCGCTGGCATGAGATAAGGGTTTGCCGCGCCATCTGGCAGACGCAACTCCATGCGGCCGCCGCCAGGGACGCGCACTAGATGCGTGCGGTTGTCGCCAGCCCAGGTGATCGATGTTGGTGCCCAGCTTGATCCCGACGCTGTCGCCGGAGCGCCGATGCGCTTGTAACTGTTGACCGATGGGCAGCAGATCACTGTCAGACCACTGCCATGATCAAGAAGACCACCTAGGAAGTGCTTACCGGTTTCTGAGAGCCCATATCGCCCGGTTGGTGTGTCATCGTTGCCGGCAAACAGGTTTGTCTTAGCGTCGTCGCCCATCGCATCCCAGGCCGAGATATGTGCGTGCAAGCCGTTGCCTGTGAGTTCTGGCAAGGGTTTGGGCATAAAGCTGGCGCGCATGCCATGTTTTTCGGCGACGTATTTAACCATGAATTTGAAGAAGCTGAGTTGATCTGCCATTTTCAGCACATCATCGAAATCCCAGTTCATTTCCCACTGACCATTGGCGTCTTCGTGGTCGTTTTGGTAATTGCCCCAGCCCAATTCCAGCATGTACTCGCTGATTTCGCGAATGATATGGTAATTGCGCATCATGGATTGTTGATCGTAGCAGGGCTTCGGCTTCGTATCGAGTTCATCCGCGAGCGACCGTCCATCCGGCGACAAAAGGGAGAATTCCGGCTCCACGCCGATCTTGAAGTGAAGACCCAATTCAGCCGCGTCGGCAACTTGCTTGCGCAGCACGTTGCGCGGTGCCTGAGCAGAATATTCGCCGTTCATAACCGGGTTTCCGGGCACCCAGGCGATGTCGGGCTGCCAAGGAATTTGAATTGCCATGTCGGCATCAGGCATGACCAACAAGTCGGGATGCGCGGGTGTGTAATCCAGACCACCGGCAAACCCGGCGAAACCGGCACCGCCTTCCTGCATCTTCGCGATGCCGCGCAATGGGACCAGCTTGGTACGCTGAGCGCCGAGCAAGTCCGTGAAATTGACCATAAAATACTTGACGCCGCGGTCTTTGCCCCAGCTTTCAAGATCGATCTGCGATTGCTGAACCAGTTGGTCTTTTGCCATTGAAAACTCTCTCTCCCTGATGTGGTCTTAGGGCCGGGTATAAAGGCCCGTAGTTAAACAAAACGCGCAGTCCCTGCTGGGTCTGCGCGTTGATTTGTGTTCAGAAGCCTGGCTTGCCGGGGTACCAGTCGGTTCCTGCCAATGGCACCTTTGCCATGGCGGCCGCTTCCATTGTGAGCGCGACCAGATCTTCCGGTTCAAGGTTGTGCAGGTGATTGTGTCCGCAGGCACGTGCAATGGTTTGCGCTTCCAGTGTCAGCACCTTGAGATAATTGCGCAAGTGACGGCCACCTTCGACCGGGTCAAAACGCGCCATCAAATCGGGGTCCTGAGTGGTGATGCCCGCAGGGTCTTGTCCTTCGTGCCAGTCGTCATAAGCACCTGCGGTGGTGCCCAGCTTCTGGTACTCGCCCTCCCACTTGGGATCGTTGTCACCAATGGCAACCATCGCGGCTGTACCGA
The DNA here is from genome assembly GCF_046591575.1 of Marivita sp. S0852. Lineage (NCBI taxonomy): Bacteria > Pseudomonadati > Pseudomonadota > Alphaproteobacteria > Rhodobacterales > Roseobacteraceae > Marivita > Marivita sp. S0852. Next base: position 64,733 of record NZ_JBIQWA010000008.1, on the reverse strand, counting down.
TCGCGACCGCGTCGGCTCCAAGCGCCAGCGCCTTCGCAACGTCTGCGCCTGTGCGGATGCCACCCGAGACAACCAACTGCACTTCGCGGTGCAGGCCCTGATCCTGAAGCGCCTGAACGGCGGGGCGGATACAGGCTAGAATTGGCTGGCCAACATGTTCAATGAACACGTCCTGAGTTGCCGCCGTGCCGCCCTGCATGCCGTCCAGAACAACAACATCGGCGCCGGCTTTGATTGCCAGTGTTGTATCAAAATATGGGCGCGTTCCGCCAATTTTGACATAGATCGGCTTTTCCCAGCCGGTGATTTCCCGCAATTCCAGGATCTTGATTTCCAGATCGTCTGGACCTGTCCAGTCGGGGTGACGACATGCTGACCGCTGGTCGATACCTTTGGGAAGGTTGCGCATCTCTGCCACGCGGTCGGAGATCTTTTGACCAAGCAGCATACCGCCGCCGCCGGGCTTGGCCCCTTGGCCGACGACGACTTCAATGGCGTCTGCGCGGCGCAGGTCGTCAGGGTTCATTCCGTAGCGCGAAGGCAGGACCTGATAAACCAGTTTGTCGGAATGGCCACGCTCTTCTTCGGTCATGCCACCATCCCCGGTGGTGGTGGAGGTGCCCGCCGCAGACGCGCCACGTCCCAGCGCTTCTTTTGCGGGGCCGGACAGAGCACCAAAAGACATGCCCGCAATCGTCACCGGAATGTCCAGTTCGATTGGTTTTTTTGCAAAGCGGGTCCCGAGCGTTACGCGCGTGTCACATTTTTCGCGATACCCTTCCAAAGCGTAGCGCGAGATGGAGGCCCCGAGAAACAGCAGATCATCGAAATGTGGTACACGACGTTTTGCACCACCGCCTCGGATATCATAAATGCCCGTCTCTGCCGCACGGCGGATTTCGGCATTAATCGGATTGCTGAATGTCGCCGACTGGATTGGTACAGTTTTCGACACGTATTTGCTTTGTTCGTCTTTCATGTCCATATCCTCAATAAGCGCCGGCGTTGTCGACATCGAAATTGTAAAGCTGACGGGCCGACCCGTAACGCTTGAACTCTTCCGGCTTTGCGTCGCAGCCGCCTTTTTCAAGCAGGTCGCGCAGAATTTCGATGTGCTCGGGGCGCATTTCTTTCTCGATGCAATCCGCACCAAGAGATTTTACCGACCCGCGCACGAAAAGACGCGCCTCATACAGGCTGTCGCCCATCGCTTCGCCAGCATCACCGCAAACTACCAGATTGCCGGATTGTGCCATAAAGGCGGACATGTGGCCGATGTTGCCATGTACGACGATGTCGATGCCCTTCATCGAAATGCCACAACGCGACGATGCGTTGCCTTTGATGACCAGCAGGCCTCCGCGACCGGTCGCACCGGCATATTGGCTGGCGTCACCTTCGATAATCACAGTGCCGGACATCATATTTTCCGCGACACCCGGGCCGGCAGAGCCGTGAACATGCACAGTTGCCTGCTTGTTCATCCCGGCTGTGTAATACCCGGTTGAGCCCTTTACAGCGACTTCGATAGGCGCATCAAGACCGACCGCGACAGCATGGCTGCCGCGTGGGTTGACGATTTCCCAGCTGGTCTGGTTGGTGTCATTAGACTGGGCATGCAGCGCCGCGTTCAGGTCGCGCAGGCCGTTGGCTTCAAGATCGTAGGTCTGCATTTATGCTGCCTTTTTGCTCGGGGTTGGGGCTTGATCGTGGCTCCAGAAATAGACTGTCGCGGGCTCGGGTTCCCAAATGCGGGCGGTATCAATGCCCGGCAGGTTCACCAGCGCGCGGTATTCAGAACCAAACGCCACGTAGTCGTCGGTCTCGGCCATCACTGCGGGTTTGCAGGCGATTGGATCACGCACCACACCGAAGCCGTCTTTTGTACCGACAACAAAGTTGAAGAAACCATCAAGATCGTCAAGCGATGCTTCCAGCGCTTCGCCCAAAGTGGCACCGTTCTGCATTTTCCAGGTCAGATACGCGGCCCCGACTTCTGTGTCGTTCATCGTCTCGATATGGATACCTTCGCGTTGCAGCTTGCGGCGCAGCGAATTGTGGTTGGAGAGAGATCCATTATGCACGAGGCACTGATCCGATCCGGTGTTGAACGGGTGCGCACCCAATGTTGTCACAGCAGATTCCGTTGCCATGCGGGTGTGTCCGATGCCATGTGTGCCGGTCATGGATGAAATGTCAAACCGGGCGGCAACATCTTTTGGCAGGCCGACTTCTTTATAGATTTCAAGCGTGTCGCCAAAGGACATAACCCGTACTTCCGGAGCAACCGACCGCAGAACCTCACGGGCGCGGGCTGCTTCGCCTGTAGGAACATGAAGCACGGCATGCGTATCACGGCGCGCCAATGACACATCACCACCAAGCGCCTTGCCCAGTTCATCGGCCAAGCCGTCAAAGGCCGCGTCAGGGTTGTCTGCCTGGACCGTCAGCTTTGACCGGGCCGCGTCTTCGGCACCGTAAATGGCGATGCCTGCACTGTCAGGTCCACGATCTGTCATCGTGACCAGCATATCAGTCAGCAAAGCGCCAAGCTGCGGCTCAAGCGATTTGTTCTTCAGGAACAGTCCAACAATTCCACACATATCGCCAAAACTCCATTGTGTTGATTCTCCCATCTGGGATCAAATCGACGTTAGCATCGGAAAATCGTTCTCGCAACTGCGATGAATATTTTTTTCCTATCAGTCAATCATGCCAAGTTTTCAAGGGGTGGTTCGGCACAATATTCGTCAAAACGGAACCAATTTTCATTCTGAAAAACATAGGCTTGCATCATGTGTCTGTGAACGTGGCGCATGGTCGGGCAGGCTGCGCGCGCCGCTGAGCCGATGGCATTTTTAGGCGGCGAACACTCCGGTTCGTCTAGATCGAAACGCCTGTTCAAGCGGGATGTGCAAGGTTCAGCGCAATTTGTTGTCTTGAACGTCGATTTGGCAAGGAACCAGTTGGAAAATCCCGAACCAATTTTTTATTTTTCCATAAATCACTGTCAAAAAATAGAAATATTGGTTTGCAAACGCATGTTGCAGCCAAATTTTCATTCGGAATCGCTCACCAAAAAGCAAAAAAGTTTCACTGGAATGAATCTTTTGTTTGAAAAGTGCCAATTTTTGATGATCATACCGAAATCAACCATCGGGCCGAAAGCGGTCTGAATTGGTCTAAGATGTGCTGGTGTTGATCCGTGATGCCAGTTCAAAAAGCCGGGGGTGAACACCCGGCATATCAGTGAGAACCAAGAGGGAAAATGAATGTCACTTGATATCAGTACGATATACGCCGAACAGGTCAGCCTGAATTCATTGGTGCAAAACGTGCTTTACGCGTCTGGAACCGTGGGTGCCATCCTGGTGGTCGTCGGGCTATTGCTCATCGACGCCGGTACGGCGCGGCGGAAAAACCTATTTAACTCTACAATCGAAAAAACCCTTGGCTTCTTTTTGGGGTTTGCAACTTACTATTTTATCGGCTTCGGCATCTGGGCGGCGCAATACTACATCATGGTTGATGCGACGATGACAGATTCCATCAAGGATTGGTGGCTGGGTGGCGGTATGACCAACAGTCTGGCCCATCAGGTTGATCCGGCCATTTTCCCAGGCCTCAACACGTTCCAGGTGTTTGTGTTCTTCCTGGCTGTATTTGCCGGTATCATCAACATTCTGCTGCATTTTGCCGTGTCAGAGCGGATGCGCCCCTCTGCCTATTACATCACATGTATCGTTGCGACGTTGGTATCGTCGGTGCTCAGCTGGGCAACCTGGGGGTCGGTCGGACCGCTCACAAATGCCGGGTTCCACGATTTCTTTGGCGTGGGCTTCGTGTATCTGTTCCCGGCCGGTATGGCGCTTGTCTTTACACCGTTGCTGGGCGCGCGCCCCGGTATGATGGAGCCGCATGAACGCGTGTCGGCTTATCTTGCGCCAAGCATCGGCCTTGCGGCACCCGGATTGATGATGGTCTTTGCCGGCCTGCCGATGGTCATCCTGTCTTGCCTGTTCTTCTTTGATCCAGAAGCATTGGCCGTCAGCGTGACAATGGCCGAAACCAGCGTGGGTGTGGCCCTTAACAACTATGCGCTTGTCTGGGCCGGCGGTGCGATCACCGGGATGCTCATCGCGTATAAAACCGGCAACTATGCATACACCCTGCTTGGCCCGCTTGCCGGGTACGTGGCAGGGGCGTCTGGCTTTGATGTCTATCTGCCCTGGGAGGCGTTTGTTCTTGGCTTGATGGCACCGATCGCATCCTATCTGGTGTACGAATTCACCCTCAAGCGCGGGATTGACGAACATAAACTGTTCCCGCTGTTCATCGGTGCCGGTACCTTCGGTCTGCTTATGACGGGTATTTTCAAGGCTGGGACACCGCGTGGTGGATATCTTGGAATCGAAGAAGGGGCCTATGCGTTCCAGCACGGCGAGATTTCCTTGGTCATGCAGGTGTTGGGTGTCGTTACCTGCGTCGGGGCAGGGGCCGCAACCGCGTTGGTTCTGGCGTTCGTTCTGGACAAAACCGTTGGCTTGCGGACGGATGTCGATGATCAGATCGACGGGCTTGATAAGGCCTATTGGGATCTCGACCCCGATGTTGAAACCCATGCTGACAATATCCCGCGTTCTGTCGACGCTGCGTAAATATTCTGTAAGGCCCCGGTTCACATCCGGGGCCTTCTGCCATGTGCATGACTTGTAGCGGGTTGATGCTATGTCTTAATGCTGATCATGGGTGACCTGATTGCTGGTATTGGATGGGCAACTGCATGACACAGACACGGAATGTCGATCTTTCGATAGAGCACAGCATTGGCGAAACGGTCCGGATCATCGTGGACAAGCTACTGGTGCGTATCCAGTCCGGGGCCTATCCGCCCGATTCGCGTCTTCCCAGCGAACGCGCACTTGCGGCAGAGCTGGGTGTGTCGCGCAACACTGTGCGCGAGGCTTTGGATGTCTTGGAAGCCCGCGATATGGTGCGCCGCAGACAGGGCAGTGGCAGTTTCGTCACTTTCCAATCGCACCGATCCGAGGCACCAGTGCCGGGGTCAGTGGGGGAACGAACAAGCCCACTGGATCATCTGATCGTGCGGTCGATCATCGAGCCCGAAATGATCCGTATGGCTGTAATGAACATCAGCCCCAAAGATCTGGATGATCTTGCAAAAGTTGTTGCGCAGATCGAAGCGGTTCGCACGGATTTGAATGATTTCATTCACCTTGAGGAAGAATTCTACCGGTCAATCGCCCGCGCGACACGCAATCCGCTTCTTGAGGCGTGTTACGAACTGACAATCGAGGTTTGTCGACAAAGCTTCAGAACCGCCCTCATGCGCAAGCATCTCACACCGGGGCGTATTCAAAGCTACCAGTCGCGGTTCAATTCCTTGTTTAACGCCATCGCCACCCGAGACGTGGAAGCCGCGGTCGAGATCACCAAGCTGCATCTTGTAGAAGAACAGAAGCTGTTCCTGCACGATGACTAGGCGCGCCTAATCGGCCATGCTGCGTGCCGTCAGCCCTGTTTGCTGATGTCCGGTTTCGATCCTTTGTTGCCATAGCTGTCCGACCTCATGCATGTGATCGCGCAGCGCGTCTTCATGTTTGGCCAACCAGTCTGGCACAGATCCAAACTCGGCAATGCGGGCTTTGCCGTTGACCAAACGAACAACCGGCCAATCACCAATCAGGGCATTGTCGATGCCAAAAATGCTTTCTCCCCACCACCGCGCAGGCCCAAAGGCGTGCAACACGGGGTGCATTTGCTTCATGGATGTCAGCACCGACACCGGGTTGACCGAAGCCACTTTTTCAACCGCGGCGTGCCAGATTTCCAGGATAGCGACATATTCCCAGCTGACCGCACTCCAGCTGTCGGGGTAGCGCGTGTTGTATTCCTTGAAGAAATCGCTTGGACGATTGAAAAAAAACGCCTTGCGGGCAAGTTTCGGATCGTCGAAATCCGGGAATTGGAACACTGTCCCCTCAAGAAACTCGGCCGAGGTGCGTGCGACGCAGCGTTGATAATTGTCAAAGGTACAGGACATGATGCGCCCGGCAAAATCCTGTTGGTGAGCGTATTCGGTCATTGCGTGGACCATCGGTGTATAGCTGGTACACCAGCATAAGACGTCCGGTTCTGCGTCCAGCATGGGTTGGACGATTTCGGCGACATCGGTTGTGTCGGGGTCATATTGAATGTCTTTGACCACCGGCAACCCCGCGGCCTGAAAGGCGGCGCGATAGGTTGCGGTTGATGGCAGGCCAAGCGCGTCTTTCTGGCTGCACATCGCAACACGCGTCAGATGCGGTTCGTTGCGGGCCAACCAATCGACGCCTGTCACATTATACACTGGATGCACCTCGGACGGGGCAATCAGGTATCGTGTGTCGGGTGACAGGTCGCTGGGCAAAAGGGTCGATGTCAGAACGCGGTGTTCGTTCAAAAAGTCTTTCAGCGGGGTAAAGGTGTCGCCGCCCAGCATCATCAGCAGTTTGACCTGTTCGGTCAGGACCAGCTGTCGGGCCCCTTCAATGGCCTGGCCCGCATCGTACCCGCAATCATAGGGGATGATCCGCAACGGGTAGCGTCGCCCTCCGATCAACAGACCGCCGGCGCGGTTCAGCCAATCTGCCCAAAGCTGACAGCCGTTCAACCCAGGCAGTCCCCAAGAACTGACCGGCCCGGTGAGCGGTGCCAGAAACCCGATCTTGATTGGCTCGGTCATGCCAACCTCGGTGTTCGGGAACAGGGATGAGAAAGCGATGCGGTGGGCGAAACTGGACTTGATCATACCAATTGCTACCACCAATTTTCGCTTTGGCTAAACAGAAATTTCCTTAACTCACGGGTAAATTTGTTTTCTGGTGTGAATAGGTGTTGACAATATACCTGTTCAAAGGTGACTTTTGGTTCAACCAAAAAGAACCAATTGATGCCTGTCATTAGGGAGAAGGACATGACACAAAAACGAGTGGCGATTATCGGTGCGGGACCATCCGGGCTTGCACAGCTGCGCGCGTTCCAATCTGCTGCCGAAAAGGGGGAAGAGATCCCCGAGATTGTCTGCTTTGAAAAGCAGGACAACTGGGGTGGCCTTTGGAACTATACGTGGCGCACCGGTTTGGATGAGAACGGTGAACCGGTGCATTGTTCGATGTATCGCTATCTGTGGTCCAACGGCCCCAAGGAAGGTCTGGAATTCGCGGATTACTCGTTTGAGGAACATTTCGGCAAACAAATCGCGTCCTATCCACCGCGGGCGGTGCTGTTCGATTATATCGAGGGCCGTGTCAAGAAAGCGGGCGTCCGCGACTGGATTCGGTTCAGCACCGCCGTCCGGTGGGTATCGTACGACAACGATACGGGTCTCTTCACCGTGACCGTCCACGATCACAACAAGGATTACGTCTACGAAGAAACGTTTGATTACGTGATCTGCGCCTCGGGCCACTTCTCGACGCCCAACGTGCCCTATTATGAAGGGTTCGAGTCGTTCAACGGGCGCGTTGTGCACGCACATGATTTCCGCGACGCGCGCGAATTCTCCGGCAAGGACATCCTTGTCGTTGGCTCTTCCTACTCGGCCGAGGATATCGGATCGCAATGCTGGAAGTACGGGGCCAAGTCGATCACATCCTGCTACCGCAGCGCGCCCATGGGCTTCAAATGGCCGGACAACTGGGAAGAAAAGCCCGCGATGGAGAAGGTCAGCGGCAACACCGTCTACTTCAAGGACGGCACCACCAAGGAGGTGGACGCGATCATCCTCTGCACGGGCTACAAGCATTTCTTCAACTTCCTGCCCGACGATCTTCGCCTGAAAACCGCGAACCGCCTTGCAAGCGCCGATCTCTATAAAGGCGTGGTGTATGTCCACAATCCAAAGATGTTCTATCTTGGCATGCAGGACCAGTGGTTCACCTTCAACATGTTCGATGCGCAAGCATGGTGGGTGCGCGATGCCATCATGGGCAAGATCGACCTGTCAAAGGTGACCAAAGACCAGATGCTGGCGGATGTGAAAGAACGGCAAGAGCGTGAAGAGGCGGATGACGACGTCAAATATGCCATCCGGTATCAAGCCGATTACATCGAAGAGCTGGTGTCAGAGACGGATTACCCAAGCTTTGATATCGATGGGGCCTGTCAGGCGTTCTACGAGTGGAAAAAGCACAAGGCAGAGGACATCATGTCTTTCCGCAACAACAGCTATCGTTCTGTGATGACCGGAACAATGGCCCCCGTGCACCACACGCCGTGGAAAGACGCGCTGGATGACAGCATGGAAGCCTATTTGCAGAACTAACCCTGCAAAAACGCCCGGTGCATGTGAATGCGTGCTCTGGGGGCGTTGGCCCTGTGGCACGCGTTTGTCCTTCCCCGAATGCGCGGCCGCAGGGCACACTATAAATCAGCCTGGGGCCGGTGTTGGAGGGAAAATCTGACACTGACGTTCCACAGCTCGGTTCCGACAGACCACATGACGCAAAAAGCCCGGTGTTGTTGCAACAACGCCGGGCTTTTGTTGGTTTATGTGCTGAATATCCAGGGTTTAACGAGGAAGCCCCAGCTTGACTTTCTTTTCCTGCGACCACTTCATGATGATCATGTCAAAGGTCAGCGCCATGAGCGACACGCAAAGGCCCAGGACGATGTTTTTCCCAAGATCCGCACCAGCCAGAGTGCGCTGCAACTCCTGCCCAAGGTCTTGCGTGCCGATAAAGGCTGCAATGATGACCATGAAGAAGGCGAACATGATGGCCTGATTAAAGCCGACGGCCATCGTAGGCAAAGCCAGCGGAAGCTGAACGCTCCAGAGCTTTTGCATACGCGTTGCACCGGACATGTCTGCGGCCTCTGTCATCTCGGGAGGAACACCGCGCAAGCCCTCGATCGTGTAGCGGACCAAAGGCACCATTGCGAAGATCAGGATGGACATGACCACAGAGGTTGCGGTGATGCCGAAAAGCATGATCGCCGGGATCAGGTAAATGAAGCTTGGAAATGTCTGGGCAGTGTCACACACCAAAAGCACCCGTCGTGCTGTCGTTTCCTTGCGCGAGGCAAGGATGCCCAGCGGGACGCCGATCAGCAGAGCCAGTGACACTGCCGAAATCACCGAATAAAGCGTGATAACCGAACGATCCCACCAGCCTGATAATGCCACCAGACTGAAAAAGAGGGCGGCATATATCGCCTGCCGGGTGCCCGCGATAAGAAGCGCAATCGCCACGATCACCAAAATAAAGGCGCTGGTTGGGATGCTTAACAGGAAGTCGCGGAACGGATTGAGAATGTAGATATTCAGGACATATCGCACCGCTCCGGTCGAGGCTTGAACCCAATCAAGCGCAAGATAGGCTTTGATCAAACCGTCGATTTCGCGCCCCTGCGACCAGGATTGCTTGCGCGTGACCTCGGACAGGATGGGAACAAACTGGGCCAACAGGGTAAACCCGACAAAAGCGGCCAAGGTTAGCAGAGCAAACTTGTGTCTGATGTAAAACGGTGTCCCACGCTCATGATGTTGCGGAAGCTTGGCCACCCACGCTTTGGACATGCGATCAAGCGTGATGGCCAGCAACACGATCGTGATCCCGATCTCGAAAGACCGGCCAATCTTGAAACTGCCCATCATCGCCAGCAGTTTCGCGCCAAGTCCGGGCATGCCGATAAACGCTGTCAGAACAACCATCGCAAGGCACAGCATGATCACCTGGTTCACACCAACAAGAATTTCCGTGCGCGCCGCCGGAACGTAGACATGGCGCATCATCTGCCAGCGGGTGCAGCCGCTCATCTTGCCTGCCTCGACCACTTCGGACGACACTTTCTGCAGGCCCAGCGTGGTCATCAGGATCATCGGCGGGATGGCAAAGACCGTCGTTGCGACGGCACCGGCGGTTGGGCCGACTTTGAAAAAGATCACCGCAGGAAGCAGATAGGTGAAAAAGGGCAGGGTCTGCAAAACCGACAAAAAGGGCAAAAGGCCACGATTGAATGTCGGGGATTTCCAGGCAAGGATACCCAAAGCCAAACCAATCAGAAACGCCAGAGGTGCGGCAATCACCAACACCGACATGGTTTCCATTGCGATTTCCCATTGCCCGATCATCGCTGTCCAGACAAAGGTGCCTCCGGCCAGCGCTGCCATACGCCAGCCGCCCAAATAATATCCAAGTACCGCAGCCGACGCGGCAATCGCGCTCCAGGGGATGGGGCCGATAAAGGGCCAGCGGCGTTTTCCGTACAAAAGATTGGCCGTTGTATCCAGGACTGCCTCTAACCCGCCGGTCAGAAAACGCGTGAGTGCCAACAGCCCAAGATCGTCTTTGACGAAGTTGAAGATCGTATCAAGCCATGCTGCGAATGGTGGAATGATTGCTTCTGGAAGACGAAAGAGCCAGGCTGGCAATAGCCCCGCATATTGCAAAGCGGTCAGCACCAAGGCCAGACAGATAAAGCCATATCCGATGGTGCGCGTTGAAAGGCCGGGTGAGAGGGTATCGGCGTTTGTGGTGACAACGGCCATCAGCTTGCCTGCAACAGTATATCAAGCGCATCTTTTCGCGCCATCGCCCCGACCAACTTATCGCCGTTGCTTACGGGAATTCCGTCTCGTGTGTCATTGACCAGAAGGCGCGCCAAATCTTGCACAGTTGCGGTTGCCTGGACAGCATCGCCCGTCGCCGTTAGGCCCGGGGTGATCAAACCTCCGGCATGAACAACACGCGCCTTGTCGATGTCTTCGGTAAATTTGGCAACATATTCGGTGGCCGGATTCAACACGATCTGGTCCGGCGTATCGCACTGTTCGACCGCGCCATCTTTCATTATGGCGATCCGGTCGGCAAGTCGCAGGGCCTCGTCAAAGTCGTGGGTGATGAAGACAATCGTTTTGCCCAGAATTTCGCGCAGGCGCAGGAATTCATCCTGCATTTCACGCCGGATCAGCGGGTCGAGCGCGGAAAATGGTTCATCCAGGAACCAGATATCCGGTTCAATCGCAAGGCTGCGCGCAATGCCAACGCGCTGTTGCTGCCCACCTGACAATTCGCGCGGAAAATACTCTTCACGCCCTTCAAGGCCAACCAGTTGAATGACTTCCATCGCGCGGTCGCGGCGGGTGTGGCGATCCTGGCCCCGCATCTCAAGCGGGAAGGCGACATTTTCAAGAACGGTGCGATGTGGCAAAAGTCCAAAGGACTGAAACACCATGCCCATCTTGTTACGGCGCAAGTCAATGAGATCGGGTTCTGACAGATCTCCTATGATCTGACCATCAACTTCGATCGTGCCACCCGTGATTTCGTGCAGCCGCGAAAAGCAGCGAACGAGGGTTGATTTGCCAGAGCCGGAAAGCCCCATGATCACCAGCAACTCACCGCGCCCGACGTCAATCGAAACATCGCGGACACCGGCAATATAGCCGTCAGCACGGATGTCGTCGAAACTTCGCCCCTCGGGTAAGTTCTTTAGATACTCAACCGGGTCATGGCCGAAAATTTTCCAAACATTTTTAGCGGATATAACGGTATTGCTCACAAAAAGCACCTTTGGGAAACAGGAATGCCTTGCCCGAATGTGAATTTCGGGCAAGGGTTCACGAAATGGATTTATCGTAAAGGCGTGCTCAGCTGCCGATCCACGGACGCCAGATTTCTTCGTTGTCTTCCAACCAGATCTCGGCTGCCTCTTCCGGCTCGTAGTCATCAATATCGACCAGTTTTGCCATTTCGGCGATCTGTGGGTTGGTGAAGGAAATTTTACTCAGCACGGCAAACGCGTCTGGCCATTTCTCTTCCATCCCCTCCCAGGCGGCCTTTTTCATGTAACCGTCGGCAGGATTGCCGCAATCATACAAGGCATCCGGGTTTGGTCCTTTCGCAGGGTCTTTATCACACCCATCTTCCCATTCCGGGAATTCGACAAATTCGCCCGGCCATACGGCTTCGGCAAAGTTTGGCGTCCAGTTGAAGACCACAATTGGCTTTTTGCTGGCTTCTGCGGCACCGATTTCTGCCCAAAGTGCTGCGGCAGAACCCGCGTTGATCACTTCGAAATTCATGCCAAGGGCATCCACACGTTCCTTGCCGTGCTTGAGCCAGTCGACCGGCCCATCAAGATAACGGCCTTTGTCGCCTGTTTCCGGTGTCGCAAAAATCGCGGCACATTCGTTCAGCGCCTGCCAGTCAGGCAGACCCGGACACGCGTCTTTGGTCCACATCGGATACCACCAATCCTCGCGGGTGACCGCATCGTGGTCACCGACATCGACGATGCCGCCTTTTTCCAACGCAGCGCGGAATGATGCGCCAAAGGCCCCTTCCCAGACCTCCATCCCCAATGTGACATCTCCAAGGCGGATGGACTCGTAGACCGCTTGGCTGTCTGTTGTGACATACTCGACGTTCAGGCCCATTTCCTCAAAGATCTGACCCACGACGTTTGACATGACGATCTGTGATGACCAGTTATGAATTGGAATGACAATCGGATCGTCGCTGTCGGCGGCTGCCATGAGCGGCGCAAGCGAAAGGACACCTGTTGCAAGTGCTGTCGTAAATTTATTCATATTTCCTCCCTTAAAATCACCTGCCTTGAAGCAGGTATTCCAAACGTGCGGGCACGAGATTGGAATGATGTAGTAAAAACCACTTTTTTCCTGCAGATCAAGATTTTTTCATTTCGATATCATCTGGTGGTTTGGCCACGACAGCAGGTGTGCGACGTTGAGGCAGATATTTTTTCGAACGGTCATGTCCGATTCAGGCACATTTCTGTCTGAATGAGGCGGCGACACAGTTCTAAAATTAAAGAAGAATAACCCAAAGGAGTCCGAATCTATGCAGTACTCAGGGTTCAAAGTCATCAAAGAAGCGCTGACCGGTCACCGCGGCTGGGGCCCGGCTTGGCGCGATGCAGAGCCGAAAGCGAATTATGATTACGTGATCATTGGCGGCGGCGGGCACGGCCTTGCGACGGCCTATTATCTTGCCAAAGAGTTCAAGCAGGCCCGAATCGCTGTGCTGGAAAAGGCTTGGATTGGCGGCGGCAATGTCGGACGCAACACGACGATCATCCGCTCTAACTATCTGCTGGACGGCAACGAGCCATTTTACGAATTCTCGCTTCAATTGTGGGAAGGTCTGGAGCAGGATCTGAACTATAATGCGATGGTCAGTCAGCGTGGCATCCTCAATCTGATCCACACTGACGCACAGCGCGATGCGTTCATCCGGCGGGGCAATGCAATGCTGTTGAACGGTGCGGATGCCGAGCTGCTGAGCACCAAACAGATCGTCGAACGCTATCCGTTCCTGAACGTCAATAACGCCCGTTTCCCGATCAAAGGTGGCCTTGCACAGCCTCGCGGAGGCACGGTGCGCCACGACGCGGTTGCCTGGGGCTATGCCCGCGCCGCTGATCAGCACGGTGTCGATATCATTCAGAATTGCGAAGTGACCGGCTTCAAGATCGAGAACGGCGTTTGCACCGGTGTCGAGACATCGCGCGGATTTATCGGCGCGAAAAAGGTGGCGGCCTGTGTCGCCGGGTCATCCTCGCGCCTTATGGCCAAGGCCGGGATGCGCCTGCCCATTGAAAGCACTGTTTTGCAGGCTTTCGTGTCCGAAGGTTTGAAGCCTCTTCTCCCTGGGGTGATAACCTTCGGCGCAGGGCATTTTTATTGCAGCCAGTCCGACAAGGGCGGGCTGGTCTTTGGGGGCGATCCGGACGGGTACAACACCTACGCCCAACGCGGCAATCTGCCCGTGGTCGAGGATGTCTGCGAAGGTGGCATGGCGATTTTCCCCAACCTTGGCCGCGCGCGTCTGTTGCGCATGTGGGGCGGGATTATGGATATGTCGATGGACGGGTCTCCGATTATTGACCGGACCCATATCGACGGGCTCTATTTCAACGGTGGTTGGTGTTATGGCGGCTTTAAGGCGACGCCCGCATCCGGTTTTGCCTATGCGCATTTGTTGGCGACCGACACCCCCCACAAAACCGCAACCGCCTATCGTTTCGATCGCTTCGCCACCGGGCATATGATCGACGAAAAGGGCCAGGGCAATCAGCCCAATCTGCACTGAGGAAAGGCACGACATGATAATTGATCACCCCATCCTCGGCCCGCGCGACTCTGCCGAGTTTGTGTACAAGGGCGATGCCATGCTTATTCGCCGGCCGGATTGGCAAGCTGACACAGCGGTGGCCGATTTTACCGAATATGGCTATTTGCGCGACAACCCCGCTGGAGAGCATCGTGAGCTTTGGTTTCACGAACAAGGCGACAGATCTTGGTTGGTCGTCACCCGCGACACCACCACACATGACATCACCAAAGTAGAACTGGCCCGCGACGTTGCGCGCCAAGAGGGACGTTCCAAATGACCGGCCACACCCGACTAGATGGCGGCCTGATTGATCGCAATTCACCCATGTCTTTCACCTTTGATGGGGTGGAGTATTCCGGTTTTGCCGGTGATACGTTGGCCTCGGCCCTGCTGGCCAATGGCGTGCGTTTGATGGGCCGGTCGTTCAAGTATCACCGCCCACGCGGCCCTTTGACCGCCGGTTCGGAAGAGCCGAACGCGATTGTCGAACTGCGAATGGGTGCGCGCAAGGAACCCAATACCCGCGCCACCACCGCAGAGCTTTTTGAAGGCCTGAGCGCACAGTCGCAAAACCGTTGGCCGTCTTTGAAATGGGACGCAATGGCGGTCAATGATCGCTTGTCCAATTTCTTTGCCGCCGGATTCTATTACAAGACATTCATGTGGCCAGCCGCCTTTTGGGAAAAGGTGTACGAGCCGATAATTCGCAAGGCTGCCGGTCTTGGCACGCTGTCGCACGAACCGGACCCGGATTCCTATGACAAAGGCTTCCTGCACTGCGATGTTTTGATTATTGGCGCAGGTCCAGCCGGGCTTGCGGCCGCTTTGACTGCGGGTCAATCCGGGGCGCAGGTAATCCTTGCGGATGAGGATTTTGTCCTTGGCGGTCGTTTGAACAGCGATACAGGCACATTGTCCGATCAAGACGGATCAGAGTGGGCGGCACAGACGGTTGCTCAACTGCACTCCATGCCAAATGTACGTGTTATGCCACGTAGCACGGTTATCGGGGCCTTCGATCATGGGATCTATGGTATGGTCGAGCGGGTGAGTGACCATCTGTCCTCGCCGGTGCCGGGCAAACCGCGTCAGATCTTGTGGCGCATCTATTCAAAGCGGGCGATTCTGTCCGCCGGGGCGACGGAACGGCCGATTGTGTTCCAGAACAATGACCGGCCCGGCATCATGCTGGCCTCGGCCTTGCGCAGTTATGCCAACCGTTGGGCGGTTCGTCCGGGCAGGTCTGTTGCCGTGTTCACAAATAATGACGACGGTCATCGCACTGCGGCTGATCTTGCGGCCAAAGGTGTCAAGGCAACCGTGATTGATACGCGGTCGGACGCGCCGAAAACCACGGATTACGAAACCATTGCCGGGGGTGTTGTGATCGACACCCAAGGCAGGCTTGGTCTGAAATCTGTTGAAGTGGAACGTCCCGGTGGTGGACGCCGCACGCTGTATGTCGATTTGTTGGGGGTATCTGGCGGATGGAACCCAAATGTGCACCTGACCTGCCATCAGCGCGGCCGCCCTGAATGGGACGATACGCTCAGCGCGTTTCTGCCAGGTGGGACATTGCCCCCCGGTCTGGTTCCTGCCGGTGCCGCGACTGGTGCGTTCAGTACCCATCAGGCGCTTGAATCAGGGCAGGATGCGGCGAAAACCGTATTGGAAGATCTGAATATCAGCGTCAGTCAGGCTGACCTGCCGCAGGCCGAGGATGCGCCCGCGCGCCTGACGCCATTCTGGCACGTTCAGGGGGCCAAGCGTGCCTGGGTTGATCAGCAAAACGATGTGACGTCAAAAGACGTTGTTTTGGCACACCAAGAGAATTTTACGTCGGTAGAGCATCTCAAGCGCTATACAACGCTTGGTATGGCGACAGATCAGGGGAAAACGTCCAACATCGCCGGGCTTGCCATCATGGCAGAGGTGGCTGGCAAGGCCATTCCCGAGGTTGGCACAACAATGTTCCGCCCTCCCTATACGCCAACGTCTATCGGTGTGTTGGCAGGACGGTCACGCGGCAAAGATTTCCGCCCCGTACGCAAAACCCCAAGCCATTACTGGGCAGAAGAACAGGGCGCGGTGTTTGTCGAGGTTGGCATGTGGCTGCGCGCACAGTGGTTCCCTAAACCCGGTGAAACACATTGGCGCGATAGCGTGGACCGCGAGGTCTTGCAGACGCGCAAGTCCGTGGGTGTGTGCGATTGTACCACGTTGGGCAAGATCGACGTGCAAGGCGCGGATGCGGCGGATTTTCTCAACAAGGTCTATGCCAATGGCTTTGCCAAGCTGGCAGTGGGCAAAACCCGCTATGGCCTGATGTTGCGCGAAGATGGGATTGCCATGGACGACGGCACCGCCGCGCGTCTGGCCGAGGATCATTTTGTTGTCACAACCACGACAGCCAACGCTGTTCCGGTCTATCGGCACATGGAATTCGTGCGGCAGTGTCTGTTTCCGGACATGGATGTCCAGCTGATTTCCACCACCGAAGCCTGGGCGCAATACGCCGTGGCCGGGCCGAATTCGCGCAAGCTGTTGCAAAAGATCGTGGACCCCGAATTCGACATCTCGAACGAAGGGTTCCCCTTCATGGCTTGCGGCGAGATCACCGTCTGCGGTGGCCTGCGGGCGCGGTTGTTCCGGATTTCTTTCTCGGGGGAATTGGCGTTCGAGATCGCGGTGCCGACCCGCTATGGTGACGCGCTGATGCGCAAGCTGATGGAAGAAGGCAAAGAGTTCGATGTGACCCCGTACGGCACAGAAGCGCTAAGCGTTATGCGGATTGAAAAGGGACACGCAGCCGGAAACGAGCTGAACGGGACGACAACGGCCTTCAATCTCGGCATGGGGCGTATGGTATCCAAGAAAAAGGATTCCATCGGCTCTACACTCTCGGAACGTCCTGGCCTGAACGAGGATGATGCGCTCAAACTGGTTGGCTTTAAGCCGGTTGATGCCTCCGATTCCGTCCCTGCTGGCGCGCATCTGATGACCAAAGGATCACCGGTCGATGCAGCACATGATCAGGGGTATATCACATCCGCCTGTTATTCCCCCAACCTTGGGTGTCATATCGGCATCGGCTATCTGAAATCAGGTGACACCCGCACTGGCGAAATCGTTCGCCTTGTCAGCCCGCTGACCGGGATCGACCACGATGTCGAAGTTGTCAGCGCCCATTTCGTCGATCCGGAAGGAGAACGTCTCCGTGCATGATCTTAGGCCAATAACGCCACTTGGCGGGACTGAACCTCGACAGGATATCGTTGGGCCAGTCACAGTGACCGAGGTGACGTCTGTCGCCCTGGCTTCCGTGGCCGCCCGTTTGGGTCGGGAAGATGCCACGCGTTCTGGACTGGCAAAAGTGCTGAACGTCGCGGCCCCCGATACATCGCGATGTGACGGTGGGGATACGTTTTCAGCGTTCTGGACCGGGCCAGATCAATGGATGATCGAAGCTCCGATTGAAACGCATGAGGATCTGGCCAAACACGTGTTGAAGACACTTGGTTCGGATGCGAGTGTGACCGAGCAAACGGACGCCTGGTGCCGGTTCGATCTGAAAGGGCGTGATCTGGCATCTGTGTTGGAGCGTCTCTGCCCGGCCAATGTCCGGGCTTGGACGGGAGGAGAAGTGCAGCGGTCATCTATCGACCATCTTGGTTGCTTTGTGATTTTCCGCGACACCGAAACCATATCCATTATCGGCCCACGCAGCTCTGCCGGTTCGCTGCATCACGCGCTTCTAACGGCCTGCCGGTCTGCGTTCTGAACACACTCGGCAGGGTGGTTGATGTCAGACTGACGGGACAGGCCGGTTGCCTTCAACACGGTAAAGGTTGATGCGTTTGCGGTCTTCTTGTGGGCTAAGCCCGTATTCATCGCGGTAGTGCCGGGTAAAGTGGCGCGCGCTGGCGTATCCTACCGCTGCCGCGACATCCGGAATGGCGTCATTGGTGTACATTACAATCTGTCGGGCCGCTTGCATCCGCAGATAGCGGAAATACTGTGTCGGGTTTTGCCCGGTTGCTTGTTTGAAGCTTCGTTCCAGATGGCGGGGGGAAATATCTAGCTGTGCCGCAATGTCTCCGATCGCCACCGGACAAGACAGGTCTGCTGCGAAGACTTCAATCGCTTGCGACACGATGGGCGACAGATCGGTTTTGATGGTTTCGGTCAGGTGGACCGGAACAGATTGTTTGACGCCAACCTTGCGCATCATCGGGTGTTGAAACCAACAGGCAACTTCTGTTGCGATATCTGCCCCAAGCGCGTCGTCGATAAAGCTCAAAGCCAGGTCAAACGCCGCTGCCGCGCCGGACGCCGACACACACCGGTTTGAGGCTTCGATGACCTGGTCACTGCGGCGGATGTCTGGAAATTCGGCCGCGAATGCGGCCTCGTAGCACCAATGCACGGAAAGCGTTTCACCGGAGACAGCGCCGCTGCGCACCAGAGGAAAAACGCCGCCGCTGATCGCGCCTAGAACGCAGCCATGCCGCCCAAGCCGGCGCAAATGTGCGGAGGTGCCAGAGCTGGAAAACGTCACAGACGGAGCGGACAACAGCAGCAGCACGTCTGGCGGGGTGAGTGTTGCAAGCGTTGTTTGCGGCTCGAAAGGGATACCGGCGCTGGATTGTACCGTGGTCTGCGTTTCGGCCGCTAGGGTCCATTCAAAGGCGGTTGAGTCAGAAATCTCGTTCGCGGCGCGCAATGGTTCTATAACCGACGTCAGACATGCCATCGGAAAGCCCGGAAAAAGCAAAAACCCTATCTTTTTCGTCATGTGTTGTGACCGCCATCTGCGGGGAAAAATTTACTTGCGAGGAATAGTTTTTGCAATGAGGGGAATTATCATTACTCTACTTGTAACCGGTCGGTCGCCCGGCCCCTGCTGTAGTATCGAGGATTGTCGTGACGCTGGATGTCGTAAAACCGAATACCAACCTGGTTCAAGACCCACACAGCCTGCGGGATGAACGCGAAAAGGTGCTAGAGGTCGCGATCGGACGTGAAGTGCGTGCGTACCGCAAGCAACAAGGGATCACCGTTGCAGAGTTGTCGAGGCTGACGGATTTGTCCATCGGTATGTTGTCAAAGATCGAAAACGGCAACACTTCGCCGTCGCTGACCACGTTGCAGACCTTGGCCAACGCGCTGTCCGTTCCATTAACGGCGTTTTTCAAAGGTTACGAAGAACACCGAGAGGCCGTCCACACAAAGGCGGGGGAAGGCGTTGAGATTGAACGCGAAGGCACGCGGGCAGGGCACCAGTACAACCTCTTGGGTCATATCGGATCGAATGCCAGCGGTGTGCTGGTTGAACCCTATCTGATTTCACTGAACTATGAATCCGATACCTTCAAGACGTTCCAGCATGAAGGCATCGAGATGATTTACATGCTGGAGGGCAAGGTCGAATACCTGCACGGGCAAAAACACTATTCGTTGGAACCCGGCGATACACTGTTCTTTGATGCCGATGCACCGCATGGCCCGGAAGAATTGGTTGAACTGCCGATAAAATATTTGTCGATCATCTGCTATCCGCAAAAGATCTGATCGACAGGCAGAAGCAAACCGAAGCCAGCCAAAACACCAGAGCCCCGAAAACCGGGGCTCTGTTTCTTTGTATCAACTTTGTTTCTGCAACGCCGGTTCTGTGTCCAGATCCGGCCAGATCCCCGGAGACGTGGGCAAGCCATCGTCAAATTTACTGAGATATTCGAGCATCAACGGACGGTTGTCGATAAAGCCTTTATACGTTGCCAACTCTTCCGGCAGATCCCGGATCACGCGGTGCAGGCGGCGTCCCCATTTCGGAACACTGACGATATCCAGAAACGCGATCAGATAGCAGCGGATCGGAAACAATAATGCGTTAGACCGCGGCAGCCGGTAGAATGTCTGCAGCTCAACACGAAGATGTTGTTTCGCACCGATATTCTCGGGGGTCAGCGTGGTTTTCTGGATACCCCATTTGTGGTAGTTTTCCGGGCTGGTATCGAGCAACGGATTGACCGTCATTGTCCAGTTGAGCCGTCGCGCCGGGGCTCCTTGCTGGATGTTGAGCAAGAATTTCAAAGCCCGTTTGAAGATACCCATTTCATGGGCCAACGGTACCGGCGCATGCCATTCGAAAAAGTCCATGCCGATATCGAAATCCAGCGACCAGTCCGCCTGCGTGGTGACCATACCCGCGTCCATGTAGAGCATCTCATCGCGCTGATCGAGAACGGCGAAATCGCCCTGTGCTTGACGCGTGATGTATTCCAAAGGACCACAAGGCAGCGTCGTTTCGTCAAGAAACGTAAAACTGTGATCAATGCCCATCGGCTTGTTGATCCACCGCCATTTGTCTCCGTCGCGGTGC
This sequence comes from Marivita sp. S0852, assembly GCF_046591575.1. Classification (NCBI taxonomy): domain Bacteria; kingdom Pseudomonadati; phylum Pseudomonadota; class Alphaproteobacteria; order Rhodobacterales; family Roseobacteraceae; genus Marivita; species Marivita sp. S0852. The sequence goes on along the minus strand of NZ_JBIQWA010000008.1, from coordinate 44,210 downwards.
AGTTCAAACAAATCCGGATAGTCTTCGGACTTGGACACCATGATCAGTTCCAGTGTATCCCATCCCGCCAACGTCATGTGCGGCAGCGATTGGCACCGCAATGGATCATCCGCCAGCACCATGGCCCGGTCAGCCATTTCCGAAACATAATGTTCGTCCACGTCAAAGCGCATCTCATAGACCGATCCCTCAGGACCGCCGCGGTGCTGCTCCATATTGACCGAGTACATGTAACTGTCCTCGTGAAACGGAAACGGAAACCGCTTGATCGCACGCTCTGAATTCCGAAAGGAATAATCATCGCGAAACGTTTCTTTGTTGAATTGAATCGTCATCGTCGTTTCTCCTCCTAACGGTCCAGAACAAGCGTTTTGCCAATGAATCGGCTGACACATGGCATGATTTTCTGTCCGCTCGCGTGTTCTTCGTCATCCAGCCAGTGATCGCGATGCACAAATTCACCGTCGGCTTCGATCACATCCGTTTCGCATTGTCCGCAGGCCCCACCACGACACAGGAAAGGAGCCTCGACACCGCAGCGTTCGATAGCCTCAAGCAGGCTTTCGTTTTCGCTTACCTGAATGGTGATGTCTGATTTACACAAGCGCACTTCAAACGGCTTGCCAGGTTGCGGTGCCAGGAATTCTTCGGAGTGCACGTTTTCGTCCGGCCAACCATGCGCCGCAGCTGTCGAGTGGACCCATTCGATCATGCCTTTTGGACCACAAACATAAACATGCGTGCCAAGCGGCTGACCATCCAGCAGATCTGCCAGACCGATCTGTTCTTTTTGATCGTCAAAATAGACATGCACCTTGTTGGGATATCTCGACGTCAGATCGTCGACATATGTTCCCAAAGCCGCATTGCGACACGCGTAATGCAATTCCCACATGCCTCCCATCCGTTCGAGATGGGCAATCATTGCCATAAACGGGGTGATGCCGATCCCACCTGCCAGAAAGACGTGTTTGCGGCCACGCAGATCAAGCGGGAACAAGTTGACCGGATACGTGATCGTCATGTGATCGCCCACGTCGACGTTTTGGTGCAGAAACAAAGATCCGCCGCGCCCTTCGTCATCACGACGCACGGAAATCGCATAGATCGACCGGTCTGCCGGATCAGACATCAGGGAATAGGGGTTCAACCGCGCACGGCCGTCATCGTTCATTTCGACAACGGTATGCGCCCCGGCAGAAAATGGCGGGAAAAGTTCGCCGTCGCGGCGTTTGAATTCAAACCGCGTGACCAGCTCGTTCAGCGGAACCTTGGCGCTGACGACAACCTCGATCTTTTCGGCACCGGCCTTTGCTTTTTGGGGGGCAGCACTCATTTGTAAAGCTCCACAGGTTCTGGCACGTTTCCAGGATCTTCGGCGTCAATGCATACACCCTGAAATGCCGCCAGTCGGCGCGAATAGTGGTCACGCACAAACAGGTTCAGCCCACAATGTGAACAGACAAAAGGATCGGTCATCACGTCTTCTGTGATGCCTTTGCAATGGACGCATTGCATCCTTCGCGCCACCGAGCCGCGATGTTCGGTCTGGATGGCAGAATGGGGAATGCCGGCGGTCATACATTCGGTTTCCGCCTGACCCATCAAACCCTCGGTTCCGGCCAGATAGACCTGCAACCCCATATGGGCATCCGACAGAACCCGGCGCAGACGTGGAACGCAGGCATCATAGCTTGGCGCAACCCGAAACTGCGCGGGGTTCAGTGCTTTGAGCGGCTCAACATATGTGTCGCCGGTATCTTTGGGGATGAAAATGATGTGGGCCGTTTCGAAAAGGGCGGCATCCTTTTTTCCAAGATCAAGGATCGCCTCTGCGCCTTCCGCATCCGCGATCATCAAATGTGCCTTTCCCGGTCTTGGTTCGAGCGTTCCATAAACCGGGCGGCTCTTTATGCTTTCTGGGAATTGAAACTTCGACATGCTGTCGTATCTCTCTTCGTATCTGATTGTAAAAAGGCGCAACCTGCAGGTTGCGCCTTTTGCAATTCTGGATCTCAGCCCTTGGCTGTGCGGATCGACTTGTCCTTGTCATAGAACGGCATCTCTGCGGCCACACAAGGAATTTCTGTTCCGTCCGCGTTGCGAACCGTCAGCTTTGTTCCGGGCACGGCACACTCAACCGGCATCCGCGCGATTCCAACATTGTGGTTGTTCAGTTCCGAATGCATGCCAAAGGTCACAACACCGACCTGCTTACCATCCTTAAGCAGTTCCGCCCCTTCGCCAGCAGGCGTGGTGCCTTCAAGCTCTACGCCATAGATCTTGAACCGCTCCTTGCCTTCAAGCGCATAGTGGTTCTCGGCTCCGCGGAAACCTGTCTTGCCCGGAGAGACGGTAAATTCCAGCCCCAGCTCCCACAGCGAATCGCCTGCTGGCTGATCCGGGAACGGGTAGGTCTCTGAATTGTCACCCGGATAGAACAACAGATAGCTTTCCGTGCGCAGCAGATCGAGTGTCGAGAACTGGACCGGGCGTATACCCATGTCCTTGCCGTCTTCAAGAATCGCATCCCACAGGTCGATCGCGTGACGTCCTTCGCAGAAAATCTCATAACCGCGTTCGCCGGTGTAACCGGTGCGGGAGATCATCACCGGCTTGCCGAACAGCTTGGTCTGAATGATCCCGAAATAGGCCAGATCCCGAATCCCCGGAACATGCTTTGCAAGGAAATCAACGGCGACCGGGCCTTGCAGCGACATATCGTGCAGATCGTCGTCGAACAGCATTGTCACGTTCTTGCCATAAGCGGCCATGGCCAGACTTTCATGGCCTGTGCCGGTGCCATGCACCAAAAGCCAGTAATTGACCGAAACGCGATAAATCACGCAATCATCAATGAACAAGCCGCGATCATCCAGCATCGCTGCATAAACGGCACGGCCTGGCATTAGCTTGTCAACATTGCGCGTTGTGGCGCGGTCGATCACCGCCGCTGCATGCGGACCGGACAAATGCACCTTTTTAAGGCCGGACACGTCCATAAGGCCTGCCTTGGTGCGCACTGCCTCATAATCCGCCTTGGCGCGTTCATCGGACTGGTCGTAAAACCATGCCGTGCCCATGCCATTCCAGTCTTCAAGTTCTCCACCGATTTCGGCATGACGCTGTGCCAACGCCGACGTTCTGTAGATGATTGCCATTCTGTAGCTCCCTGTACCGAATTTTTGCGATATTGAGACGTAATTCCCGGCAAAAATCAATACCTGCGTTCAGATTATTTTCCTCACGGGAAACGTGTGGGCCAAGGACGTAAAATCGCTTTTCAGCATCGTTTTGCGCGGCCGCAGTTCAAAAATATCCGTATTTGCTAATGTTATATAACATAACTTACCTTATAGGATTATTCATAAGGACTGGGGCACATTCTAAACTGGGTTGCGACAATTCCCCTATCTTGCTGCTAAGTAACGAGAAGGCGCGGCCGCTAACACAAAGAAACGAACCAGCTTGGCATGCTGGGCCGCTTATTATTGCATAAATAACAATAGTAAATGCCGGAAAGTTACTGTTTCGAACAAGAATGGCGTGCCTTATGTCTTGCGTCGTACTCTGCTGCCCACGATCCTCAAAAGGAGACGCAAGATGAGTTGGAACCCGACCCAAAACCCCGAATGTCCGTTGTCCGAAGGCGGTATCGAGACCCTGATTATTCCGCGCGCCCGAGATGTTGGCGGGTTCGAGGTGCGCCGCGCCCTGCCATCACCCAAGCGGCAGATGGTCGGTCCGTTCATCTTTTTCGACCAGATGGGCCCGGCGGAATTTATCAATGACGGGGGGATCGACGTCCGCCCGCATCCGCATATCGGGCTTGGGACCGTGACCTATCTGTACGACGGCGTCTTTCAGCACCGTGACAGCGTTGGTTCCAACCAGATGATCAAACCCGGAGAGGTCAACTGGATGACCGCCGGCAAGGGCATCACTCATTCCGAGCGCTCTGACAAGCAGACCCGGGGCCAGAAGGGCAAACTCTTTGGCATCCAGACATGGATCGCCCTTCCCAAAGACCGCGAAGAGATGGAGCCGGAATTCGAGCACCACAAGAAAGCTGCCCTGCCCGTTATCTCCGACACCGGCACCACCGCCCGGCTGATCCTGGGCAGCGCCTATGGCGAGACCAGCCCCGTAACCATGCAGTCCGAGACATTTTATCTGGATGTGGTCCTGGAGCCGGGCGCGTCTTTCCCCCTGCCCGACACCCACGAGGATCGTGGTGTCTATATCACCCAGGGCAGCGTCGAGATCGCTGGTGATGTGTTCGAAGAAGGCCGCATGATGGTTTTTCGACCCGGCGACAAGATGACCGTCAAGGCAGGCACGCAAGGCGCACGACTGATGGCGCTTGGCGGCGCGACACTGAGCGAGAAGCGCTATATCTGGTGGAACTTTGTGTCCTCGTCCAAAGAGCGGATCGAACAAGCCAAGGAAGATTGGAACGCCGCGGATTGGGAAAACGGCCCGTTCAAACTGCCCCCCGGCGACGACAAGGAGTTCATTCCGATTGATCCCGGTATGAACAAGACAAAACCAAAGGAATGGTAAGGACGATCACGCCGGAATTCACAAGCGTCATGCCTTTGCTGAACACTGACACGCACGCCCCGCGGCAAAACGGCGAAGCCGACGATCAAACAGCGCAAGGTGACAGCGATTGTTTTCATGCGATGCGCCTGTGACCGACCAACACTGTTGCAATTTAAAAAATGAAAGAAACGATCATGACACGTATCCTCGGAATATCGGGAAGCCTGCGACAGGCTTCTTTCAACACGGCTCTGCTGCGCACTGCGCAGGGCCTGATGCCCGACGGGACCGAGCTTTTGGCGGGCAGTATTGACGGCATCCCGCTCTATAACGCCGATGAAGAGGCGGCCCTGGGGCTGCCAGACCCGGTTGTCGAACTGAAAGACCAGATCCGACACGCCGACGGTCTTTTGCTTTTCTCGCCCGAATACAACAATTCAATTCCGGGCGTGTTCAAGAACGCGATTGACTGGACCACCCGCCCGGCAAGTGACATCAGCAAGGTATACGGTGCCAAACCAGTGGCGGTGGTCGGCGCGTCGCCCGGTGGTTTCGGGACGATCCTGGCCCAGGATGCCTGGCTTTCTGTGCTGCGCACATTGGGCACACGGCCCTGGTTCGAAGGGCGGCTGATGGTCTCGCGGGCGGGCAGCGTGTTCGACGACCAGGGACGCATGATAGATGAGGCCATGCAAGCAAGGTTAAAGGACTTTCTTGCACGGTTTGCCGCGTTTGCCGGATCAAACCGGGAATAAAAGCCGCCCCTTGCGAAACTCGAAACCGTCTCGGGCGTTTTGACCACTGCACTGCACGACGAAAGGACCCCTCTTCGTGTCATTGATCGCACCACACAAAAGGAACAGCACCCATGCCAACTCTTTACACTATGCCCGGAACCTGCTCGCTTTCGCCCAATATCGCGGTGGCCTGGCTTGATGCGCCGGTAGAAGTCCACACAATGGCATATGGCGATCACAAGAAGGACGACTATCTCGCAATCAATCCCAAGGGCAAGGTGCCCGCGCTCCAGTTTGAAGACGGCGACGTGCTCACCGAGGCGTCGGCGATCTTGGGCTGGCTTGGCGCGACATATGGCAGTGGCAATTTCGGTCTTGATACAAAAATTGGCCGCAAGGAAGCCGAGGCGCTGTCCTATATGACCTCCGAGGTTCACGCGGCCTATGGTGGCCATTTCGGAGCACAGAATTTTGCCGAGACGGAGGCCGCTATTGAGGAGGTCAAGCGCAAGACTTACGAAAAACTTGCCGGTCATTACGAGAGGCTTGAACATGTATTGTCTGTAAATGGGGGCGAATGGTATCTGGGTCAGCGCTCCTTTGCGGACACGTTCCTTTATGTGCTGATGCGTTGGATTGATCAGACGCCGCTGTCCTATGACGACTACCCGGCGTTGAAAGAACACATGGCCCGGATGGAGGGCGATGGCGGTGTGCAAGTGGCTCTCAAGCGGCAGAATATGAAGCCGATCCTTTGACGAGGACAAGGGCAAGGGGCTGGCGGCCCCTGCCCTGACCTGACTGTGCAGAAAAATGCACAGCCTTTCATCTCGGCGCGCAGATCCGATGCGCGTCACCACTTGCGAATTTCACTACAAATCCTAGGAACCACATTTTTCCTAGAAATGAGACCAACGCGCAAATCGTGCAGCAAAGCTTGACGCAGCCCTTGAAGCAGCTGAGGGAACATGCCAACCCTTGCGGCGGCATGCGAATGGGTGCGCATGGGTAACGCGGAATAGCGATTATGATCTTAAAAACCATCGACGGGATCAACGAAGTTGTCGGCAGGATCGTGGCGGTGCTCGCCATTATATTTGCCGCCATCATTATCTACGATGTGGTCATGCGGTATGCGTTCAACGCCCCCACACGCTGGGCGTTTGATCTGTCGCGACAACTTTATGGTTTTTACTTTATCCTTCTGGGGGGCTATGCCCTGCGCCATCAGGCCCATGTGCGCGTCGATCTACTGGTGGACCGGTTTCCGCCGCTTGTGGCACGGATCGTCAATGTCCTGGGTTATCTGATCTTTTTCTTTCCGTTTGTCTGGGTCTTCCTGACCCGCTCCTACGATTTCGCTCTGCGCTCGTGGCAGCAGGGCGAGACGACATACGGTGCCGTCGCGCTGCCGGTTTACCCGTTGAAGATGGCGCTTTGCGTCGCGGCGGCCCTTCTGCTTCTTCAGGGCATAAACGAAGTGCTCAAAATCATTCTCAACAAAGAGCAGGGGGTCTGAGCGATGGGTGGTGAAACGATTGCACTGATCATGTTCGGCCTGCTGGTGTCGGGCCTGATGATGGGGCATCCGCTGGCGTTTGTGCTTGGCGGCACGGCGGTTCTGGGGGCGCTGATCGCCGGGAAACCGATGGTTCTGGGGATCGTGATCAACCGCATTTATGGCGATGTGCTTGAAAATTACACCCTCATCGCCATCCCGCTTTTCGTGTTGATGGCCCAATTCCTGAGCAATTCCGGCGTGACCGACAAGATGTTTGAATCGCTCAGGCTTTTGATGTCGAATGTGCGCGGCGGGCTGGCGCTGGCGGTGGTGTTCATCTCGATCCTGCTGGCCGCCACCACGGGCATCATCGGGGCGTCGATCACTGTCATGGGGGTTATGGCCCTGCGTCCGATGTTGCAATACGGCTATTCGCCTGCGCTGACGACAGGTGTGATCGCGGCAAGCGGGTGTCTGGGAATATTGATCCCGCCCTCGATCATGCTCATCCTTATGGCCTCGTATTCGCCTTTGTCTGTCGGGGAATTGTTTGCAGGCGCGATGATCCCCGGTGTGATCCTTGGCATGCTGTATGCTGGTTGGGTCGCTCTGGTGGCGGTGCTGCGCCCGGATATGGCCCCCCCGGTTGAACCCGAAGACATGCCGCCGCGCCGCGATCTTTACATCATGCTTCTCAAGGAAGCCGTGCCACCGCTGTTGCTGATTCTTGGTATCCTCGGCTCTTTGCTGGCCGGGATCGCCACCGCGACAGAGGCCTCGGCAATTGGTGCGGCGCTTGCGCTGGCCATCGTGATCGCGCGCAGGCGGTTCACCTTGACGGGTTTCTATGATGCGCTGCGCGAAACCGGCAAAACAAGCGCGATGATCCTGTTCATCGTGGTGGGTGCCACCGCCTTTACCGGAGTGTTCAACATCACCGGCGGCCTGCGCGCCACGCAAGAAATCATTCGCGGCCTCGATATGGAGCCCTGGATGCTTCTTGCCGTGATGCTGTTCATCGTGTTCATTCTGGGGGCGTTTCTGGACTGGACCGGCATCGTGCTGCTGTCCTTCCCGATCTTCCTGCCGATCATTCAGGAAATGCCATCGGTCGATCTGCTCTGGTTCGTTGTGCTGATGTCGATCGTGCTGCAAACCAGCTTTCTCACGCCACCGTTTGGATATGCGCTGTTTTACTTACGCGCCATCGCCCCGAAAGAGGTCAAGACCACCCAGATCATCGCGGGCGTCATGCCGTTCATCGGCCTGATCCTGATCATGTGCTTTGCGGTCGCGTTCCTGCCCGGTCTGGTGACCTGGCTGCCCAACACCCTGTATCGTTGAACCCAAAAATGGAAAGGATAATTCAATGACACTTCGCAATTCTGCCCTTGCTGCGGCGGCCCTGGTCGCTGGCGGCATCGCCTCCCAGGTCGAGGCACAGGAAACCTGGACGATGACAACCACCTGGCCCACATCGCTGGAGCTGATCGAATTTGATCGCTATTTTGTCGATCTTGCCAACAAATTGGCAGGCGATGAGCTGACCATCGAGTTTTTCGAGGGTGGCAGCCTTGTTTCCGCCGGTGAAGTCTTCGGGGCCGTGCAGTCCAACACGGTGCAAGCGGGCGCTGACTGGCCCGGCTACTGGGCGGGCCGCGATGCGGCGTTCACGCCGCTGGCCACCACGCCGTCGCTGTTCAACGCAGTCGACTACGTCAACTGGATTCGCGAATGGGGCGGTCGCGAATTTTACGACAAGACCTATGGCGAATATGGCATGGTCTACCTGCCCTATGGCGTGACAAACAACGAATCCGGCTTTCACACCAACAAATCCATGACCACGCTGGAAGATCTTCAAGGCATGCGCTTGCGTGTCTCCGGCAATGAGCAGGGCCGCATCCTCGAACGTCTGGGCGGCAGCCAGGTTTCCATGGCCGGTGGCGAAGTCTATCAGGCGCTGGAGCGGGGCGTGATCGACGGCGGTGAATTCTCGACCCCGAACGTCGATTGGTCCGCAGGCTTTCAGCAGGTGACATCGCACTGGTCCACCCCCGGCTGGCACCAGTCCGCATCGGTCTTTGGTGTGGCCATCAATCAGGGCGCGTGGGACGCATTGACGCCCGAGACACAGGAAAAGCTGCGCATCGCAGCGGACGCCACGATGGTGTGGTCTCTGGCCCGCACTGAAAAGCGCGCATCCGAAGCCTATGGCGACTGGGAAGATGCGGTCACGGTCGAGCGTTACACCGACGAGGCGCTGGCCGAGGTGCAAAACATCGCCAACGAGGTGATTGTCGAAGTGTCCTGCGAAAGCCAGACCGCCGGCGCGGTGTACCTGTCCATGGTGGAGTATCTTGAGGATTACAAAGGCTGGCGCGAGGCATCCGCCCCGTTCAACCTTGGCCGCACTCCGAACGGCCCGGCAATCGCCGATCTTCAGGCCTGCGTTGACGGCAACTAAATCGTCAGACGGTCACCGCGATCAAGGGCCGCCCATTGGGGCGGTCCTTTTTTACGAAAACCATGTTCTGTCCTTCACTCAGGGCATATCATCCGCTTTGATCGATAGGGAGCATTGCACATGACAGCGCCTGACACCCTTGATGGCACCTATGACTACATCATCATCGGCGCGGGCACGGCGGGCTGTGTTTTGGCCAATCGTCTGACCGAGAATCCCAAAACACGCGTGCTGTTGCTTGAGGCGGGTGGAGATGACAATTACCACTGGGTGAAAATCCCCGTTGGATACCTGTATTGCATCGGCAATCCGCGCACCGACTGGATGATGAAGACAGCGGCCGAGCCGGGGCTGAACGGCAGATCCCTTGTCTATCCGCGCGGCAAGGTTCTGGGGGGCTGCAGTTCGGTTAACGGCATGATCTACATGCGGGGCCAGGCCGCTGATTATGACCACTGGCAACAGCTGGGCAATATCGGATGGGGTTGGGATGACGTGCTGCCCTACTTCCTGAAATCCGAGGATCATCATGCAGGTGCAACCGACATGCATGCGTCTGGCGGCGAATGGAAGGTCAGCAAACAACGTCTGAAATGGGAGATACTGGAGGCCGTCCAAAATGGTGCGCGCGAGTTCGGCATTCTGCCCCGAGATGATTTCAACGATGGCAACAACGAAGGATCAGGCTTTTTCGAGGTCAACCAGAAGAACGGCGTCCGCTGGAGCACGGCACGCGGTTTCCTGCGCCCAGCGATGAAGCGCGGCAATCTGCGGGTGCTGACAGGGGCGCATACCGAACATCTGGTGCTGGACGGCAAATCCGTCACCGGCGTGCGCTTTGTCAAGGATGGCAAAACCTTCGTCGCGCATGCCACAAGCGAAGTGCTGCTGGCCGCCGGGGCCATCAATTCGCCGAAACTGCTTGAGCTGTCGGGGATCGGACAACCCGATCACATCGCCGGTCTTGGCGTCACCCCTTTGCATGAAAGCCTGGGTGTGGGTGAAAACCTGCAGGACCATCTGCAAATCCGCACGGTCTTTAAGGTCAGCAATACCAGAACCCTGAACACAATGGCCAATTCCTTGTGGGGTAAGGCGCGCATGGGGTTGGAATACGCGTGGCGTCAAAGCGGCCCCCTGTCGATGGCACCAAGTCAGTTCGGGATGTTCACAAAATCCGACCCGTCGATGGAAACGCCCGATCTGGAATACCACGTCCAACCCCTGTCGACGGACAAACTTGGCGATCCTCTGCACCCTTTCCCTGCGATCACCGTATCCGTTTGTAATCTGCGTCCCGAAAGTATTGGCTCATGCCACGTCAGCACATCGGACCCCGATGCGCAGCCAGATATCAAACTTAACTATCTGTCCACCGCGCATGACAAACGCGTAGCGGTGACATCCATCCGGCAGGCGCGACAGTTGATGACAGCCCATGCACTGGCCCCTTACACGCCGCGCGAAATACTGCCTGGCCCTGCTTTTCAGGACGATGACGCCTTGCTGGAACAGGCGGGAAATATCGCAACGACCATCTTTCACCCGGTTGGCACCTGCAAGATGGGAACCGATCCGCGCGCTGTGGTCGGGTCTGACCTGAAGGTGCATGGTCTGAACCGGCTGCGTGTTGTCGATGCCTCGATCATGCCGAAGATCGTGTCGGGCAATACCGCCTCTCCGGTCATCATGATCGCTGAAAAAGCCGCCGCAATGATCCGAAGCGCGGGTTGATCGGCTGGGTTCCGTGCCAATCCACCCACCCTTGGGATCACCTTTTGGTGTCAGAACTCAAAGGACGTGCTCAGAGTGAAAGTACGCCCCTCACCCGGGATGAACGCCGCCTGATCTGCCCGTGCCTGATCTACGACCAGGGTTGAGGATGCGTATGCCTCGTCGAACACATTGGTGATCCCTGCATAGATATTGACGGTGTCCGTCAGCCTGTAGGACGCGTGCAGATCAGCCACGAAATAGGGATCGGCATAAAGCGTGTTCATATTGTCCACCGGCGTTTTCACAGGCACCCAGCGCGTTGAGCCGAACAGGGTAAGCTGATCGGTTGCATCCCAGGCAAGACTTGCAGTGATCAGATGCTCAGGCGCACCCCCCAGCCGGTTATTCCCGCGTAGCGGGTCATCGTCAAAGCGGAAATCCTGATAGGTCCAGGCCAACCGCGCGCTCAGCCTATCAGAGATCGGGCCGCTCAATCCTGCCTCGATCCCGTTATGCACGGTCTTGCCCGCATTTATTGATCCGCGCGGCGCAGCCGTCGCATCGCGCAGTGACAGGATTTCATTGCGGATCTGCGAATGGTAGGCTGTCACATCCCAGGCCAAGCCGCGTGCTGTCTGACCACGCCAGCCGATTTCCAGCGTGTCTGCCTCCTGCGCTTTCAGATCGGTTGTTGTAAAGGCCGCCGATCCAGAGGTCGGCATCCCGGCATTCGGCCGTCCAGGTCCGGAAAAGGGCGTGCCCCCTGTTGTGGCCAGCAAATCGTCATGGGTGGGGGGCTCGAACCCGCGCGAATAGGCGATCCATGCGGTCTGTTGATCGTTCGGTGTAAAGGTCAGCGCCAGCCGCGGGCTCCAGCCGGAATATTCCTGACTGTAGCTGTTTGATACGGTCGGCACCGTCCCGTTGGGCAGGGCCATGTCCGGGCTCATCGGGCTGAAGCCGATGGTTGGCCGGGTGGCGAAACCCCAGACATCGGTATTGTTGCGTTCTGCATAAGTGTAGGACAGTGAAGGCGACAGCACCAGCACAACGTTCAGTGGCAGATTTGCACCCAGATGCATAGACAAAGTGCTGGCTTCCAGCTCGTTCTCTCCGAATTGTGGGCCCCGCTTGCCGGATGTATTGTGAAAATAAGCGCGATCCGCTTCGCCATAGGAATAATTCAGCGTGGCCTCGACCATAGGCAGCCCGTTCACGCTCTCGGGACGAAACGCATAGCGGGCGGACAGGTTTGTATCCCAACCATCGGTCGCACGTTCGCCTGCGGCGATGGGAAAGCGGAAACTGTCATCCGTCGCACTGACACTAAGCCCGAAATCAAAGCGGTGATGGTCAATATCAAAGATCGTCCGCGTCCCGGCCAAAAGCTGCGTGGCCTCGCGGCGCGGCAGATCGCGGAACACGTTTGGCCCCGGATTGGCAATCATGCCCGGGCCTACGATTGTCGGGCCGGGATGGGTTTGGCTTGGATCAGAACCAAGCGCGTCTTTGGTCAAAGGTCCTGCCACATCAAAGGCCAGATCGGTGTACGACAAAAACAGCTGTGTCGTGGCGGTATCGCTGTGGCGCAGCTCTACATTGCCTCCGATGGAATTGCGCAGTGACTCGTTGTTGATATCACGAAAGCCGTCTTTCTGGTTCAGCTCGAACTGAAGCAGCGCGCCAGCAGTCTCGCCCTGAAAGGCGGTCTGCCCGGACACACCCATCTGCCCAAAGCTGCCCCCGCTGAAACGCAGCCGGGTGGCCGGATCGCTTGAGGCCGTGGGCGAGATAAAGTTGACCGCACCGCCCAGCACGGATGCGCCAAGCCGATTGGCGGCGGCTCCCCGCCAGACCTCGATCGCTTCGGCAGAGCCGGGAGCGGCCAGCCCGACAATGTAAGACCCGTCAGCCCGGTTGACCGGCATCCCGTTTTGCAAGACCAGAAGCCCGCGCTCGGTGGGGCTTTGTTGCAGGCCCGAGCCGCGGATCTGGATGCGGGGCTGATCATTGCTGCCAAAAAACTCCTGCACCACGACACCCGGTTCGGTTGCCAGCGCATCGGCAACCGTGGGCGTGGCGATCTGGTCATATTGATCCGCACCCACCACGGTCGAGGCCGCGCCATTGTTGCGCAGCCGCTCTCGCAGGCGGTCGGCCAGCGCGGCGGGGTCCAGTATCAAAGTGCCAAGATCAAAGTAACCCTCCGCACCTGGCTGCGCGGATTGTGCAAGTGCGGTGCCGCCGTAGAGCATTGCCAGCCCGGTCAGAACGGCTCCGCCAAGCGTGCGGATGTGGTGTGGTGCGTCAGTCATAAATCGTCCCCCAGCGCATCTCCGGTTTTGATCGGGATGCAGTTTCGTTATCCATTTTCGGAAGAACTGGCGGATGGCTATCGTGGCAGATCGCTGGCTGGTTCACAAAAAGACCTAAGGATTGAAATAGCGATAATCCTTGACCTAAGTCAATTCTGAGTTTTTCAGTAAGATATAGAAGTCGCTCAGCCATCTCTCGGATTCGGGGGCAGCCAAACTGCGAAACGCCCTGCCCGAGGAGACCTTTGATGACCCACCACCCCAACCGGCGCGACATTCTTGCCCTATCCGGAGCGATCGGCCTGTCCAGCCTTTGGCCTGGCACGCTTGGCGCGACCACGCTCGACCATCTGGCGCTCTTTGGTCCGCCTGCTGGTCCATCCATCACACTGGCGCACGCTGCTGCAACCAACAGGTTTGCCGCCATTAGCGATCAGGTGAGTTTCACCGTCTGGCGCAGCCCTGATCAATTGCGTGCCGGGCTGACCTCGGGGGAAATTCAGCTCTCGGTCGTGCCCGTACAGGCGGCGGCCAATCTCTATAATCGCGGATTTCCGATCCGGCTGGCCAATATCATGACCGATGGGTTGCTCTATGTGATGAGCGATGACCCAAACATCCGCGCGATCCCCGATCTTGCGGGCCGTCATGTGGCGGTGCCGTTCCGGGGCGATACGCCGGAACTGATCTTTGCGGGCATGCTCGCCCATCACGGGGTGTCGCCGGACACCGATCTAAAGCTCACCTATGCCGGCACGCCGATTGAGGCCATGCAAATGTTGCTGGCAGGCCGGGTCGATGCCGCGCTCACGGCCGAGCCCTCGACAACAATGGGGATGATCCGGGCCGAGCAGGATGGGCGCAGCTTTTATCGCTCGATCGACATACAAGCCGCATGGGGCCAGATGACAGGCGGTGCCGGGGTGCTGCCGCAGGCAGGTCTGGCTGTGACGTCAGGGTTTCTTGACGCGCATGGCTCCGCCCTGCCCGATATCCTGAACGTGCTGGAATCCGCGACCATAGAGGTTCTGGAACACCCGGAAGATGCGGCAGGCCACGCGGCGGGGCCGCTCAAGATGCCAGTTGCGTTGCTCGCGGCGTCAGTGCCGCATTGCAATCTGGTCGCGCGCAGTGGCGATCAGGCCCGCGCCGATATCGAACGTATGCTGAGCGCGATTTCCGGCGAGGAGTACCAGAAAATCGGAGGTGCCCTGCCCGGTGACGACTTCTATCTCTGAACCGCCCCGCCAAACGCCATGGTCAGGGTTTGCCGAGCGATTTGGCCGGGTGCTGCAATTTCTGTGGTCATGCTGGGCCGGGCTGGCGGCGCTGTGTCTCTTGGCGGCCATCTGGCAAGCGGGGCATGAGGCTTACGGCCCGTTCATCCTCACAGCTCCGCTGGACACGTTGCGCAGCATCGGCGCGCTTTTGAACGATCCACAGGCTTGGGCCATCGCGGGCACCACCCTGTGGCGCGCGCTCACCGGCTTTGCGCTGGTGGCTGGCATCGGTACGGCGATTGGCCTGATCGCGGGATATTCCCCGGCCAGCTTGCGGATCGCGCAGCCGCTGATCACGGTTCTGTTGGGGGTGCCGCCGATTGCCTGGATTGTGCTGGCGATGATCTGGTTTGGCGGCTCCGATGCCACGGTCCGCACGGTGATCCTGATCGCGGCACTTCCGGTGGTATTTCTGGGTGCCGCACAAGGCATCATGACGCGCGATCGCGGGCTTGACCGGATGGCTCAATCCTTTGGCGCAGGCCCTGTACGGCGCTTTCTGACCGTGGGTCTGCGGCAGACCACGACAACGCTTTTTCCGGCCTATGCGCTGGCACTTGGCACCTCGTTCAAGGTCGCTGTGATGGCCGAGCTATTGGCAAGCGCGGGCGGCATCGGCGGGGCGCTGGCGGATGCGCGCATCAACCTCGATATCGCGCAGGCGCTGGCCTGGGTGGTGATCGCGGTGGCGCTGCTGATTGCGGTGGAATACGCGTTGGTGCACCCCGTGAAAGGCGAGATCGAGCGCTGGCGGCGCGCCGAGCAGCCCTGGGGGGTGCGGCGATGAGCCTTCTGAGCCTTTCCGGCGTTGGCCACGCTTACCTGGGGCGCACCGTGCTGGAGGATATCACCCTGAGCATCGCACCGGGGGAACTGGTCGCCCTTGTCGGGCCATCAGGCTGTGGCAAATCCACATTGGCCCATGTAGCGGCCGGGTTGCTGGTGCCGCGCACAGGCCAGATCGCGCGCAGCTACAACCGCCACGCGATGATCTTTCAGGAACCGCGCCTTATGCCCTGGGCCACGGCGGCGCAGAATATCGGCTTTGCCTTGCGTCTGACCGGTCTGCCTCGCAACCAGCGCAAGGCCCGCATCACCGAAGCGGCGGAGCGGGTCGCGCTGGAGAAAGACGATCTGCGGAAATACCCAAGCGAGCTGTCAGGCGGCATGAAACAACGTGTGGCCATCGCCCGCGCGTTGTCTGTACGGCCCGATTTCATCTTTTTTGACGAGCCGTTTACCGCACTTGATGTCGCGCTACGCCGCAGGATGCAGGATCTGGTGATCCGCATCTGTGCCGATGATCAGGTGTCTGGCCTGTTCATCACCCATGACCTGTTCGAAGCAGCGCGACTGGCAGACAGGATTGCTGTGCTCGACACCAAGGGTCAGGGCCTTCCCGGTGAGCGCAGGCCACCCGGCGCACCGCAGGATCGCAGCGACCGCGCGATGTTCGACTGGGTGCAAAGTGCTATGCAGAGCGATCCGCTGTTTCGCCATATTCACGATGTCGATGAAAGGCGTCTGGCATGAGTTGCAGCACGTCAGCCGCGCATGATCAGACGCTGCCTAGCCACTGGCTCGGCGCGCTTGGGCATGAGGGGTATCGCCTGTTCTTTCCGCTTGGGGCGGTCTATGCGGCGCTTTGGCCGCTGCTCTGGGTGCTTGTTCTTGGGTTCAATTTGCCGTTGGCGCATACGGTGCCGCCATCGCTCTGGCATGCGCATGAGATGCTCATCGGCGCCTTCGGGGCCGGGCTGATCGGCTTTCTGACCATTGCCGTTCCGGAATGGACGGACACGGCACCGCCCCGCGGCCGCGTCTTGTGGACGCTCGCGGCGCTCTGGGGCGTGGGCCGTATGGTCGGTCTGTTGGGATGGGACGGTCTGGGCCTGATCGGCGCGCTGGCAGATCTTGCCTGGATGCTGGCCCTTCTGGGCTTTGTCCTCCACCTGTCCTGGCAAAAGCGCACGGACAGGCTGTTGGCCTTTGCGCTTTGGTTGGGCCTGCTGATCGCCTGCACTGTCGTCGCACGGTGGAGCTTTGCCATGGGTGATCTAGCTCTGGCGACAAAAGCGCTGCATCTGCTCGGGTTGGCCTATCTTGGCCTGCTGGGGCTGGCGCTGGCGCGGATTTCTGTGCCGATCACCAATCTGGTGCTGGACCCCAGCGAAGAGACCTCGCCCTACCGCCCGCATCCGGGCCGGTTGCATCTGGCCTCGGGCCTTGTGCTTGTGGCGATGGCGGGAGAGGTTGCCGGGCTGAGTGCGGCTGTCACCGGGTATCTCTGTCTTGCGGCGGGCGCGGCCTTCATGGACCGGGTGGCCGAAGGCTTTATCGGTCGCGAAATGCTGCGCAGCGAGATCCTGATGCTGACCGGCTCTGCTTTTCTGGCAGGGCTTGGACTGATCCTGATGGGGACCGCCCGGCTGGGTGCCAGCTGGTCCGAGATGGCGGGTGTGCACGTGGCGCTGATGGGGGGATTGGGGCTTAGCCTTTATGCGGTTTATTCAATGGCCGGGCTGTTGCACACGCATCATCCGCTCTGCATTCCAAGGCGTGTGCGGGCGGGTGCGCTGCTGCTTGTTCTGTCGGTTGTGCTGCGCGTCGGGCAAGAGTTTGGCCTTGATCTCCCCGGCCCTCTACATGCCCTTGCCGCATTGACATGGGCGGCGGCATTCGGCGTCTGGCTCTATGTCTATTGGCCGATGTTCACAAAAGTAGAGCGCGTTACACCATCCATAGCTTAAAGGATGCCAGCCTGCCATCCTTGGACCCGCCGTTTCCAAGAAAATGGCACCAACCATATAGGCGCACGATTGCGAATGGCATGATCGTGGCTCAGGCCACGGGGCGCATATCAGTCCGCAGCATTGAAATACGCGCCTTCATTCGGATCGGCCCAGGTTGGAACTGCAAACGCGAAAATGGCATCACCATCGGTGGGAATAATCTGGCTGATCCCGCTGGATTGAATGTAATACAAGGCGGTTTGCCCGTTTTCAAAAGCGATTGACCCATGCACTTTGCACGGCGAATGCAAACCATCAACATAGTCAGCTTTGGAGCCGGGTTCGGTTGATTTGAAATAGGCAATAACACCGTCTTGCGAAACCTCAAACTGCGTGCAGAACTCTTCTCCAGCGGTTTCATAGCGCTCAATCGAAACGTTTAATATCGGTCCGAACCCCAAGGCCTCTGTGGCTGGGTGTATCTCTTCGTCACCTGCCGAAAGGGCTGTCACTGCTAAAACGGCCACTAATATTAACGCAGCAGCCTGTGACATCCGGATCATGACCGGACTTGCCAATTTGCCGTGCTCGCCTCGCTGGGTGTCTTTTGCGAAACCGTGGGGTGACGGTAAATCACGTTCATATCAAGGCCGAACTGAATTGTGATTTGATCAACCAGCCAGGTCAACGACCGGTTTTGCGCCGCAGTGACCGTTTCGAATAACAACTCACCGGGATGTGCCGGGTCTGGCCCGATTGTATTACCGACCAATTCAATGCCAATGGCATCTGTGTTGCTTGGATACCGTTGCCCGGCGGGTTTCGTCCGCTCCAAAGCGTGTCGGTCCCTTGGACCAAGCCCTCGGATATAGGCGATTTCCTCGTCCGATGTGGTTCGGGTCGAGGTTGGTTCACACTGCCCCTCTGCCACGCATTTGGACCGCAAGCGACCGACATGATATGTCATCTTATAAAGCGAGGCTGTTTGGTAAATCGTCCCATCTTTCGCAATCAGGAAATGAGCACCATTCGAATCCGTGCCATTATACTGTTGTAAAGTCTGCGCGGCGGTATCCGAAACGGTTTGGTGAACAATGATTCCACTGACAGCCGAAAGATCGCCACGTGCCAGATTTCCGGTCACTCTATTCACAATTCTGGAATTCTGACTATGACCGTCGACGTCAAGCAAAAGTGGATCAGGACAAGGCCCTTGGACCGTGGCAGGCAAACATCTGAGTGGCAACATAAAACACCTTTATTTGATGTGAGAAAAAGCACGAAAGTTCAAATTCCACAATCCAATTTGCCAGGCTCAGTGGGGTCGCGCGACAGTTGGGCAAACCTTTGCCGATCCGCCCTCAGGTATGACAGATTTCCGCCCATTGGTTGATCAGCGCATGCCGAGATATTGCTGCAGGGGTGTTCCGGTTGCTCTCGTACCCACCACCGATAGGTTACGAAAATTTAACCAACCGGTAAAAACGTAACTTTTCTCTTGATCGAATCTTTTGGCCTTCATATACCGACCATGCGGTCGATTAATGGCGGGAGGATTCGCAGTGGACGCGTTGATTTGTGATGGGGTGCGGACTCCGATTGGCCGATACGGCGGCGCATTGTCGTCGATCCGCGCAGATGATCTGGCCGCATTGCCAATCGCCGCACTGATGGATCGCAACCGCGACGTGGATTGGACGAAAGTCGACGAAGTGATCTATGGCTCTGCCAACCAGGCGGGCGAAGACAACCGCAACGTTGCGCGTATGGCGGCCTTGCTGGCCGGTCTTCCCGCAGATGTGCCCGGCACCACCGTCAACCGTCTCTGTGCCAGCGGCATGGACGCCGTCGGCTTTGCCGCGCGCGGGATCAAGGCCGGCGACTATGACCTGACCATCGCCGGTGGCGTCGAAAGCATGAGCCGCGCACCCTTTGTCATGCCCAAGGCACAATCCGCCTTCACCCGGTCAAATGCCGTCTATGACACAACAATCGGCTGGCGCTTCATCAACCCCAAGATGAAGGCGCAATATGGCGTCGATTCCATGCCCCAGACCGCCGACAACGTCGCCGAGGATTTCAATGTCAGCCGCGAAGATCAGGACGCCTTTGCGGCCCGGTCACAAGCACGTTGGGCGGCGGCACAGGATGCAGGCATCTTTGCTGACGAAATCGTCCCGGTCTCTGTCCCGCAGCGCAAGGGGGATCCGATTGTCGTCGACACAGATGAACACCCGCGCCCCGGCACTGATGCGGCCAAGCTGTCCAAACTCAAAGGCGTGAACGGCCCCGATCTGTCTGTCACCGCAGGCAATGCCAGCGGCGTCAACGATGGCGCAGCGGCGCTTCTGATCGCGTCCGAAGCGGCGGCCACCGCGCACGGCCTGACACCAATGGCGCGCGTTGTGGCCATGTCATCCGCCGGGGTCGCCCCGCGCGTCATGGGCATTGGCCCCGCGCCCGCCAGCCAGAAGGTGTTGGAGCGGACCGGGCTGACCATTGACCAGATGGACGTGATCGAATTGAACGAAGCGTTCGCCAGCCAGGGTCTCGCGACACTGCGCCAGCTTGGCGTGGCGGATGACGACCCTAGAGTTAATCCACATGGCGGGGCCATCGCACTTGGTCACCCGCTTGGCATGTCTGGCGCGCGCCTTGTTCTGACGGCGGCGCATCACCTCAAACGCACCGGCGGGCGCTATGCGCTGTGCACGATGTGTGTGGGTGTGGGTCAGGGCACGGCCATCATTATTGAACGCGTCTGATACCGAAGGGAAAAAGACATGTATGCACAGATGATCAAATCCGAGGCGACGCAGGACGATCCCGAAAAGCTTGCCGCCTTTCAGGCCCGCATCGACGCCGGTGAAAAGATCGAACCGAAGGACTGGATGCCGGTCGGGTATCGCAAGACCCTGATCCGCCAGATCGGTCAGCACGCGCATTCCGAAATCGTGGGTCAGCTGCCCGAAGGTAACTGGATCACCCGTGCGCCAACCTTGGAGCGTAAAGCGATCCTTCTGGCCAAGGTGCAGGACGAGGCCGGTCATGGCCTCTACCTCTACTGTGCGGCGGAAACGCTGGGTGTGAGCCGCGACGAGATGACGGAGATGCTGCTGGACGGCCGCATGAAGTATTCGTCGATCTTCAACTATCCGACGCTGACATGGGCCGACATGGGCGCGGTCGGCTGGCTGGTCGACGGCGCGGCGATCATGAACCAGGTGCCGCTGCAGCGCACGTCCTTTGGCCCCTATTCGCGGGCGATGATCCGGGTCTGCAAGGAAGAGTCGTTTCACCAGCGTCAGGGCTACGACATCATGATGAAGATGGCCCAAGGCACGCCGGAACAGAAAGCGATGGCGCAGAACGCGCTCAATCGCTTCTGGTATCCATCGCTGATGATGTTTGGCCCGTCCGACAAGGACAGCGTGCATTCCGCACAGTCGATGGCGTGGAAGATCAAGATGAACACCAATGACGAACTGCGTCAGAAGTTCGTCGACCAGACCGTGCCGCAGGCCGAATATCTTGGCCTGACTGTTCCGGACGACACCCTGACATGGAACGAGGAGAAGGGCGGCTATGATTTCGCAGAGCCGGACTGGGACGAGTTCTTTGAAGTGATCCAAGGCAACGGCCCCTGCAACACCGAACGTCTCGCCGCGCGAAACAAGGCGTGGGACGATGGCAAGTGGGTGCGCGACGGGCTTCTGGCCCATGCCGAAAAGCGCAGCATGAGAAAGGTGGCAGCAGAATGAGCTCTCCGAATTCCGCATATCCCGACACACCCGACACCCAAACCAAACCCAAGCGCCATGAATGGCCTTTGTGGGAGGTGTTCATCCGCGGCCAGCACGGCATGAGCCACCGCCATGTCGGTAGCCTGCACGCACCGGACGAAGAGATGGCGATCAAGAACGCCCGCGATGTCTATACCCGCCGCAACGAAGGCGTGAGCATCTGGGTCGTCGAGGCGCGCCACATCGCGGCATCCAGCCCGTCGGAAAAAGGACCTCTGTACGAGCCGTCCGAAAGCAAGGTTTACCGCCACCCCACGTTTTTCGATATCCCCGAAGAAGTTGGAGCGATGTAATGGCATCCGTTGATCAAACCCAACTGTTCGAATTCCTGTGCCGCATGGGCGACAACACCTTGGTGTTGGGCCATCGCGTCAGCGAATGGTGCGGTCACGCGCCGGTGCTGGAAGAAGACATCGCGCTGGCCAACACCGCGCTGGACCTGATCGGCCAGACGCAGATGTGGCTGGGCTATGCTGGTGAGGTCGAAGACAAAGGTCGCACAGCGGATGATCTGGCAATGCTGCGCGACGTCTGGGACTTCCGCAACGTGCTGCTGGTTGAACAGCCTAACGGCGATTTCGGCCAGACAATGATGCGTCAGTTCCTGTTTGATGCCTGGCATCTCGCCATGCTGAAAGCGTTGACCGCGTCGTCGAACGAACAGATCGCAGCGATTGCCGCCAAGTCGGTCAAGGAAGTGCAGTACCACGTCGAACGCTCCGGCGACACGGTCATCGGGTTGGGCGACGGCACGTCCGAAAGCCATAAGCGGATGCAAGACGCGCTGAACCTGCTCTGGCCGTATGTGGGCGAGATGTTTGTTGCCGATGCGGTGGATGACGCCATGGCTGCGGCGGGCATTGCGCCCGATCTGGCGTCGCTGCGCGCCGAATTCGATGCCCATGTGGGTGGCGTGCTGGCCGAGGCCACGCTGACCATCCCGGATGGCAAGTTCACCCATAAGGGCGGCAAGACGGGTTTCCAGCACTCCGAACATCTGGGCCACCTGCTGACACAGATGCAATGGCTCCAGCGCGCCTATCCCGGAGCGACGTGGTAAGATGAAACCAGCGGCGGAAGAGATCTGGGACTGGCTCGACGCCGTGCCCGACCCCGAGATCCCGGTGATCTCGGTTGTCGATCTGGGCATCGTGCGCGGCGTTGAATGGGACGGTGACACGCTCGAAGTGGCGGTCACACCGACCTATTCGGGCTGTCCGGCGACCAGCGTGATTTCGATGGATATCGAAACCGCGCTGTACGACAGGGGCGTCCAAAACGTACGGATCAAAACCCAGATCAGCCCGCCCTGGACCACCGACTGGCTGTCCGACAAGGGCCGCGCGCGGCTTGAGGAATACGGCATCGCTCCGCCCCGTGCGGCCGGTGGTCCAGACCGCTGCCCGCGTTGCAAATCCACCAATGTGACCCGGATCAGCCAGTTCGGATCGACCCCGTGCAAGGCGCAATGGCGGTGTACCGACTGTCTTGAGCCGTTCGACTATTTCAAATGTATCTGAGGAGCATGTGATGGCCCGCTTTCATCCATTGTCCGTCACTGACGTCACAAAAACCATCCGCGACGCGGTTGTGGTGACGCTCAAGCCGGTTAACGGCGGCGATTTCGACTTCATTCAGGGCCAGTACCTGACCTTCCGCCAGGAGTTTGACGGCACCGAAGTGCGCCGGTCCTATTCGATCTGTGCCGGCAAGGACGATGGCGTGCTGCAGGTCGGGATCAAAAAGGTCGATGGCGGCGCGTTTTCCACATGGGCCAACGAGAACCTCAAGCCCGGCATGACGCTGGAAGCCATGGAGCCGATGGGCAGCTTTCACACACCCATCAATCCGCAACAGCCGAAGAACTATCTTGGCTTTGCGGGTGGGTCCGGCATCACGCCGGTGCTGTCGATCATGAAGACGGTTTTGAAACGCGAACCGCACAGCACATTCACGCTGGTCTATGCCAATCGCGGCGTGAACACGATCATGTTCCGCGAGGAGCTGGAAGATCTCAAGAACCTCTACATGGGCCGCCTCACCGTGATCCACGTTCTGGAAAGCGACGCGCAGGATATCGACCTGTTCACTGGTCGGGTCGATGCGGACAAGTGCAAGGCGTTGTTCGAGCATTGGATCGATATCAACAGTGTTGATACGTCCTTCATCTGCGGACCGGAACCGATGATGCTGGGCATCGCGGCGGCGCTGCGGGAGCATGGGCTGTCGGATGATCAGATCAAGTTCGAACTGTTCGCCAGCGCCCAACCCGGTCGGCTGAAACGCAAGGCCAGCTCTACCGCGTCAGGGGCTGCCGCCAAATCGACCGAAGCCACCATCACGATGGACGGCTCGGTGCGCAGCTTCACGATGGACAAGGACCAGTCGATCCTCGATGCCGCGCTCGAAAACGCGCTGGACGCGCCCTATGCCTGCAAGGCCGGGGTCTGTTCGACCTGCAAGTGCAAGGTGCTTGAGGGCGAAGTCGAGATGGTCGCGAACCATGCACTTGAGGATTACGAAGTGGCACAGGGCTATGTCCTGTCCTGTCAGTCCTTCCCCGTCACCGACCGTGTGGTCGTGGATTATGATCAATAGGAGCAAGAGCCATGACCGACACGATGGATATCACGGACTACCTTGCCCAAGGCGGTCGCCTGACGAACCCCGCCAATGTGCCGACGCGCTACCGCGCGGAACTGATGAAGATCATGGCCACTTTTGTAGACAGCGAACTGGCGGGCGCTGCCGGATTTGCCGATGTGATCAATGCCGGACCCGGCATCAAGGAACGCATTGCCGCCGCGCGGATCGTTCTGGAAAAGACCGACAATGCGGACAAGGTACTGAAACTGATGGGGGAATTTGGCGCGAACACGGATCGTTATGCCAATCACCACCCCTGGTCAGACCGCCTGCCGCGCGACACCGCGCCGGGCACGACCCGCAACGCGCATGACATGCGGCTGTCCGTTCTCAACTATCCGCTGGATGGCTGGGTCGATGCGGTTGTGATGAACATGCTCATGGGGCTTGCCGTCGGTGTGCAGCTTTCGGAATTCCTGACCTCGTCTTATCAGCCCTTCGCCGAAGCCATCCGCGAGGTCGCCCCGCGCGAACAGCGCCACACAGAGCTGGCGATTGAGGGTTTGCAAAAGCTGATCGAACAGGGCGAAACCGACGCAATCACCCAAAGCGTTGCCTATTGGTGGCCGCGCGTCAGCGAAAGCTTTGGCACAGGTGTGTCGCCGCGTAGCGAAGCGCTCAAGGCGATGGGTCTTCGCAGCAAGAGCAATGCCGAGCTGCATGACGTCTGGGTCGCAGTTGCGACTGAGGCTCTGAAAGATCTTGGTATTAGAGGTGGCCTTAGAAATCTGAACAGTTGAGTTAGGTAGATTTTTGCTCCCAATCCGGCAGTCTTGCCGGAACGAAGGAGCGAATATCACATGACGATTCAGGTGACGCCACAGCCCAGCCTTCAAGGCGACGGTCGCATTGGCGGTGGCAAAAGGAAAGCGACAAGGTGCAGGATGTCAAATAAGCCACCAAATAGCAGCTAAAATCAAGCCGCCATCTTTCCTAGAATTCCTAACAACGGCCAATCGCGAGATGGCAGGATCCCTGTCGGTCAGCAAACCGTCACACCAAGACTGAGGCCGCCTTTCCGGTTGCAAAGTCTTCGCAGGTCATAACCGTTCATGCGGGCGATCTCGTGTGCGATGGTAAGCCCGAGGCCCGTGCCCTCTTTCTCGTCCGCGGTGCGATCAACGCGGGTGCTGCGCTCTTTCGCACGTTCAAACTCTGCCGCGCTCAACCCCGGACCTGTATCATGGACCTCGACCCTCCACGCTTGTCCGCGTTTGCGGACGCACAGCAGGATGCGGCCCTCGTCAGTGTATTTAATCGCATTTGACATAAGGTTCGACAAAAGGCGCATTAGCGGTAAGGGTTCAACGTGAATGTCTTCGCGCGCAGGATAATACCGCAGCTTCAACCCCTTGGCGGCAGCATCGGCGAGGAACATTTGCATAACGCTGTCGGTTACCTTGCGAAGGCTATGAATGTCCGGTTCCGAGACTGACGCATGTGTCACCTCGTTCTCGCGCTGATGCGAGGCCGTGACCATCAGGTCCTCGATATACGCAAACGAGTTTTCAACAGTCGCCAGCGCGCTGCGACTGTCGCTGGACTTATCAAGCAACCCGCGCAGGTTCATACGCAGCGCGGCGATGGGCTGTTGCAGGTCGTGCAGGGTATTCGCGCTCACCGTGTCGCGGTCGCGCAGCTGCTCGGTTTCCTGAACGTAGCGTTTCTCAAGGTCGGCGAGACGGGCAACCAGCTTAAGGTTCCGTGCTTCCTCCTCATACCTCTGCTTTTCGGCGTTTTGGCGGGACTGTCGCAACTGGTTAAACCTGTCCGCTATTGACAGACCCATCAACGTAGCGTCCACTACCATCACTGTGCGAATGGCGTCGTTTTGAAAATCCTGAGAGATCTCGACGCCCAACCAGTGCCGCAGGCTCATGATGATCGCTGCGGCCATGAAGCCGATCCAGGCAAGCACGAAGAACCGCACCTCTTTGAAACGTGTGCGTGCCGCGATCAGTCCCGACATGGCACAGGCGCTCACCGAGATCAGGGACAAGAGCACCAGAAGCTTTTTGACGGTTTGGTTGTCGATAAAGACCGATGAGACACCCAGCGCGAAAGCCAGCCAGATCACCCCCCAGAGCATTCTGTCGACATATGGATTGTGGACGCGGGTGTTCAGGAATACGCGTGCAAAATTGGGTGCCAGCATGATCAGGAGCGTGCCCAAGGGGATCGACGCGAAACTGTTGAAGGCGGGGTTGTTGGGCCACAGGTACTGGAAAGCCACACCATCGCCGTGCATAACGTATAGCAGGGCCGTCAGCCAGGTTGCGACATAGGCGATAAAGACGCCGCGGCGGTAGATGGCAAATCCAATAACCGCGAGAAGCATCGGCAGGATAACCATTCCGTAGTAAAGGAAATTCTTCGCCGTCCGCTGGGCCGCGGTAGAGGCGAAACTCAACTCGGTCTCGAAGCCAAATGCGATATGGCTGGACCCTTCCGACCAGAAATTGATGAAAAGCGTGGCCGCCTCGCCCGGTTCAAGTGTCATCGGGGCGACCATCTCGGGGTACTGTATGGGCCGTTTGTCGAACCCATCTGTCACGCCCACATCGTAAACGGTGTCGATGCGACCGTCGTCGTAAACAACATGCACGGCCATGAATTGCTTGAAGTTCTCACGGAAGTGGACGCGCCAGACGCTGACACCGTCGGTCACGTTCTGCAGCCGCAGTCGCAGCCAGACATGCTTGTCGATGTAACCAAAGTCGGGAAAGGCTGTCGTTACCGGCTGAAACGGTGGGTTTGATCCGCTCGTAACATCTTCAACCGTCAGACTTTTCGAAGCATCCAACATATAGTCGATATGACCCTCCAGTGTCGCGGGCAAACGCGGGCCGTCAAGGACGACAACAGGGCTATCAGCCGATGCGCGCTGACACAGGACAAGGCTTGCGAGCGTAAGAAAAATCACCAAACTGGCCCGAACATGGGGAGCAAAAGCAATCAGACGACCAAGCCATCGCGGTTTGTCCTGGCCGACGATCACAGGATTGTCGCCTCTGGTCTTGCGGCGGAACTGGAACTGCGCGGGCATGTTGTGGCCGGGGTCGCAGAGACTGGTCTCGACGCTATCGCACTGATCAAGTCGGAAGCCCCTGATTGCGCCGTGCTGGACATCAATATGCCGGGTGCAAACGGGGCCGAGGTCTTTCTGGAGGCGAAACTCTGGTCACCCAAGACAGTCTTTGCCATCCTCACGGGGCATCCGTCGGCCAGCCTGTTCAACAGCTTGATCGAAGCGGGTGTGCGCGGCGTTTTCCTGAAATCAGATGACCCGGACCAGATCTGCGATGGGCTCACCGCCCTTCTACGCGGACAAACGGTGCTGTCCCCTTCTGCCATCAAGGTGATGTCTCCAATGGAGGATTCAACAGACCTGACCAAGCGGGAAATGCAGGTCCTAAACTGCATCGCGCGGGGTCTCTCGAATACGGGAATTGCGGACGAGTTGGGCATCAGCGCCAAAACGGTCGAAACCCATAGATCGAATCTGATGAGAAAACTGTCGGTCCATTCATCGGCCACCTTGCTGATGAAATCGGTCAAGCTGGGACTGATTTCGGTTGATTGAGTGCCGTTAGGTTAACCGATTTTCCTCGTTCGGACACTCGGGCAATCACCCCAATTTTCGCGCTTTTACCAAAATTGGGGTGATCACCCGATATGCGGATGCCGTAGCGTCAGGTAGCGTATCCTGCGTATACGAGCGATTGCCTACCTATTTCAAAGGAATTTCATTATGAGCGCCGGACCCGAACTTGTCGATTTTCAAGATAATTTGACCACGACAACGACCCGCCTGCAGACTGTTCGTGATGACCTCGAGGGCCTTCAACAGTCGCTCGACGGGGCCGCGCAGGTCGCGCAGAACTACCTGATCTTTCGCAAGGTCCTGAAGCCGCTGGACGCGGCCCTGTCCGCGGGTCGCACGGTGCTGGCACTTTCGGAGCATGTTGCGCCTTTGAGCGGGCCGTCTAGGGCTGTTAAGGACGCGCTCGACCTGATCCAGCCGCGCGTTGTGCAGATCAAAGATGCGACCGATCGCGCGCAAAAACTCGAACCTCTTTTACAGAAATTCGTAGATGCCGAACGCACGCTGGAAAACGCGATCGTGCCTGCCATCGCAAATGCGGACGATACGCTGGACCATGTTCTGACGGGCATTGACGAGATCGTCTTTGCCTTCAACCAAGTCTCGACTCCGAACGGTATCCCGCAGCTGAACCCGAACGCAGGCACGTCGCGCCCCGGGTCCGACGAGTTTGCAGGGCTTTTCGGAGAAGTCGACGACTTTGTCGCGCCCGTGAACGGTTTGAACGGCACCGCGCAGGGCGTGTTTGATGCATACGACACGTCGAAGGCCCTGCTGGACCAGTTGATTGGCATCTTTAACGTTGCAGATTTCTCGCAGCTGTCCGAGATCTTTGGCGACCTTTTCGAGTTTGACGATCTGTTCACGGGTCTGGGAGAGGTGCTGGACATCGTCAATTCCGTGCTCGCCCCGCTGCAGCCGCTTTTCGATGCGGTGCAATTTGTGTTCGATTTACTTGTGAAGCCGGTGACGGATTTCCTGACGCAGGAACTGGGCATCAATGAATTGTTCGATCTGTTGGCCGCGCAGCTTGAGCCGCTCTTCCCGGACGTGGACCTGTTCGACGGCTTCCTATCGATCTCGGCCGAACTGGAAGGCCTGCTTGACACGCTTGAGGTCAATTTCTTCGAATTGCCCGACTTCGCTGACCTGTCGCTCGATGTCTTTGACGCGTTCGAACAGACCTTTGACACCGTACAGGAAAGTGCGCTTGCGCTTCTTGACGGGATTCCGCTGCGCATCGACGGCACCGAAGGCAATGTCGTCTATGGTACCGGCGGCGACGAGGCGATTGACCCCTCGGGTGGTGATGACGACGTGCGCGCGAACGCGGGTAACGACATCATTGTGGCAAGCGCCGGGGCCGACACCATCGACGGAGGCGACGGCATTGACCGCCTGGTGTTTGCCGGTGAGTTGGCCGAATATGACTTCACGCGCGAGGGCTACAGCACCGATCCCAATGCTGAGATCACACTGATCTTCACGCATACTAATGTCGGCGCGCATGGGTTTAACGAAGGGACCGAGATCGTCCGGAATGTCGAATTCTTCGACTTCGGAACCGAGACGTTCACCAAGGAGCAGTTCGAGAATGCTGTCGTTGGTCAGTCCGTGCTGGACGCGGACGGTCCTCCGGGCGAGCGCACATCGGATGAGGGCGAGCTGATCTTCCTCAATCCCGGCGGGACGCTGGTCAGTGGCCTGACGCTGAATGGCAAGACGTTCGACAACATGAATGTCGTCTATGGTCTGGGTGGCGATGACCGCATTCAAGGCACGAATGGAAAAGACTTCATCTTCGGCGGCTCAGGCAACGATTTGTTAGTGCCCCGCGATGGAGAAGACGCGCTGGACGGCGGTGCGGGGAACGATACGTTCCAGATTTTCGACCTTGGCTTCAACTCAGCCGACCGCATCGACCTTGCCGAAGGCACGGCGTTTGTACGAGGTGGTGCGACCGAATTGTTCGACGTGGAAAACGTGATCACGCAGCATGGCGGTGACGTGCAATTGCGCGGCAATGACAGTGACAACGTGCTCTTTACCAGCGACGGGCGCGATATGCTCACGGGGCGCGGCGGCGACGATGCGATTTATGGTAACGAGGGTCGCGATGTTCTTTGGGGCGGCGCAGGCCAGGACACGCTGCGCGGCGGGGATAATAACGACTTTCTGGGCGCGCTGAATACCTCGGACAATGGCGGGTCCGAACTTTATGACGGCGAAGCCGGGCTTGATGTCCTCAGCTATGCGACCAGCCGGACCGAGGTCCGGGAGTTCCTGTCGGGCAACGTGACCTACACGACTATGCTGAATTCGGCAATGTCAGATGGCGAAACCACTGGTCCCGTGGTGATCCGCACGGAGCTTGGTCAAGTCGACAGGCTGGATGCGACCGGACGGGTGATCGCCACGGATGTGGCACGGAATATTGAACATTTTATCGGCTCGGATTCCGATGACATCATTTTCGGAACGAATCAGGGGCCCGAGCCCGTGACCATCAGCGGCGGCGACGGCGACGATACGCTGCATTCGCGGGGGGCAAGCCAGATCAACGGCGGTGACGGCGACGACACCATGCTTGCTGTGCGGAACGGCGACGGTGGTCGTGTCGGAGGTGGTTTCGAAGGTGATGCAGGCTTTGATACGCTCGATCTTCGCCAGCTAGGGGATCTCAAGCTGGTCCTGATTACGGATGTCTCCGGCCGCGTGGGGGTACGTCTGATCGACGAAGACGACGCTGCCAACGCGCCAAGCCCCCAGAACTCGAACCCGGCCAACCTGCGCGGGGAACGCTTTAACGTCGATGGTGTCGAGCAATACTTGCTTGGCGACAACGATGACTATGTCGTCTGGGGCACCGGCACGGACGGCGTGATCCGTGGCGGTCTTGGCGATGATTTCCTGCGCTCTGCAAGTGGTGTCGGGACGCAAAGTCCGACCTTCTACGGGGATGAGGGCAATGACACCATCATCCTTGACGACGGCGGGTCGGCATTCGGCGGTGAAGGCGACGACCGGATCGAGGTGAATTCGAGTGCCGAACAAGAGGTCCAGGGCAACGAAGGCAACGACACCTTCCTGATCGAACGCATGGACGGTGCGCTTGCGGGAGGCGACGGTTTCGACACGCTGATCCTGAACCCGAATATCTCGTCAAATGTGATTGTCAGCCTTGCAGGCAGCGGGTCAGCATCGTCCAATGAAAGCGGGCGCAACAGTGCAAGCCTCGAACTGACGTCGATCACGGGGATCGAGGCGTTGGTCACGACCGACTTTGGCGACAATATCACCGGCAGTGCAAGAGCGGAGCAGATCAGCGCATTGCAAGGCGCCGATACGGTCGAAGCAGGCGGCGGCAATGACCGGATCTACGGCGGCACGGGCAACGACAGGCTTCTGGGGCAGCAAGGCAACGATACCCTTCACGCGGGCCTTGGCGCTGATACGGTCGATGGCGGTAGCGGAATTGATACGGTCGATTACCGTTTTGCCTCTGCTGACGGACCCGAGGGAGAGTTGCTTGCCTCGATCTTTACCGGCGCTGTCGTGGACCTGGCTGCGGGAACCGGCGGGCGCGGCGGCGTGCAGGACACGCTGATCAGCGTCGAAAACGTGTTCGGCACCAAGCTGAATGACAGCATCACGGGCGACAGCGGGGACAACATCCTGTCCGGTGATGCGGGCTCTGACACGTTGAACGGCGGCGGCGGGGATGACGTGCTGATCGCAGGCGGTGGCGGCGTCTTTGGCGCGATTGACATCATGAACGGCGATGCGGGCGACGACACCTTCCTTGTGGGATCGGGTGTTTTTGAAATTGACGGTGGCACCGGGCGCGACATGCTCGATTTTTCCGTGGCCACCGAACTGGCGGACGGGGGTGGCGAGACGCTATCTGTCATCATCGACCTGCGGCGCGAGATCGTCTCGCGCGAGACTGAAACGAGCACCGTGGTCTGGGCCGATGACGGCACACAATCGGCGCGCCAGTTCGACGGGCAATCCATCAGGCCCGAAGACGTGCTGCGATCCGACCCGCTCTATGCGCTGGACGGCGGTGACACCGTCCTGCGTCTGCCGGGCAAGGACGAGGACGATCCCGACCTGCCCAGCTTTGCCATCGAGATTGAAACCTCGATCATCACGCGACCCGATGAGCCCAGCACAATCACAGGGATCGAGGATGTCATCGGCACCGCCGGTAAGGACTTCCTGACTGGAAACGATGCGAACAACACCTTTTTCGGCGAAGACGGTGATGATGTGCTGCGCGGGCGCGAGGGCAATGACACGCTCGATGGCGGCGAGGGGCGCGATGCCGCTTACTTTGGCGGCGATCAGGCACGCTACACCCTGACACTCGGGCCCGACGGCCCGACCGTGACCGACCGCAGCGGCGAGAACGGGACCGATAGGCTGATTGACATCGAAATGCTGGACTTTGAGACCGAAACCGCTGGCGACTTGTTCGATCTGGGGATCTTTGGTGGCCTGACCGGGCTGTCGGGCAGCGACCTTGAGGCGTTCATCGAGCTCTACATCGCCTATTTCAACCGCGCGCCTGATGCGGTGGGCTTATCGTTCTGGGGGACGGCTTTTGCGAACGGAGTCACTCTGGAACAGTCCGCGGCTTTCTTCATCGACCAGGAAGAAACTCGCGCAACGTATCCCGAGGGTCTGTCAAATAGCGACTTTGCCACGGCAGTCTACGCCAACGTGCTTGGACGGGTGGCCGATCAGGAGGGCTTCGATTTCTGGGTCGGTGCGCTTAATAACGGCTCGGTAGGGCGCGACCAGTTCATCCTTGCCATCCTGGGCGGTGCCAAGGCCGATCCGCCCGCCGATGCCTCGCAAGAGTTCATCGACCAGCAACTTGCGGACCGCGTCTACCTTGAGAACAAGACCGACATCGGCGCCTATTTCGCCGTGACCCGAGGCATGTCCGACGTCGATAACGCCATCGCGGTTATGCAAACCTTTGACGGCAGTGCGGGCAGTATCGACGCCGCGATTGCGGCCACTGACGCGTTCTATGCCTCTGCGGTCGATGCGGATGACGGCGAGTTTCTGCTGCAGATCGTCGGTGCCATAGACAACCCGTTCGCATAAAGAGCGCCTGTGAGTGGGTAAAATTTGCGGGTCTTCGGCTAGTCTATAGTGGGTGATCAAGCGAGTGGCTTGCCATGGATAATCGGATCACCGTCGAATTAATTGCTGAGGTCGGACACGGGCGGACAAGGCCGACTGGTAGTTCTGTCTGCACGTCTGCGCTCTGTGTGTTCACCACGGCTTGGAAATTTCAGTCGTAGCGAATGTCTCCTCTGACGGGCCGCGCCGCAGTATCAAAACCCAGTGGCCAAAGGCAACTGTTGGCCGTCCTTGAAGACAGCCCATACCCTTAGATTTCAATTGCCTCTGCAGTCGCAAGAGCATCGTCCGGTTCGACGCCGAGATATCTGACAATGCTGTCCATCTGGATGTGGCCTGACAGGAGCTGAACGGCGCGCAGATTTGGAACCGCCTTGCATAGTCACAGCGATGCGCGGTGGTTAAAGGCCGCGCACGCCGGTTAGCGTTAGCTTCGTTACCAGTTGACCGTAGTCATCGCGCGCTTTCTGGTCGGCGGGGCTATTCCACATGTAAAACCAGTTCAGCATCCCGAAAATCGACATCACAGTCGCGCGCAGCTTGCGTGTGTTGTCTTTGAAAACGTCAGGCGCGATGGCTTGCACAACATCGCTTAGCTGCTTGACCAGATCACGTTGATAGGTCTTCAGAATGGCCTGCTGATCTTGGGGCAGCAAGGGAATGCCCTCGGTCTGGATCTTGTGTTCGTGATCCATGCCTTCATAGGCTCGAAGCGTCTCGATCACGATCCGTTCCAATTGCGCCTCGGGGTCCAATCCCGACATCTCGATCCCGATGATGCGATCCCGCAGTGCAGACAGATAGGTGTCAAGAATGTCAAACAGCAGCGCGTCCTTGCTGCTGTAATAGTGGTAAATGTTTGCTTTCGAGATGCCACAATCCTTGGCCACCTGAGACATCGACGCCCGCGCGAAGCCTTGATCGGCGAACACGCGGGCGGCGATTTTCAGAATGTGGGTCCGTTTTTCGTCGTGGTCTTTAGCAATGGGACGCGACACGTTTATTCCTTGTTACGATTGTCCACGACGCGGACAGCTTTGCCTTGACTGCGTGCAACAGAACCGGGATCGCCGACAATAACTTCGGTGGATACTCCGACCATATCCTTAATGTGTTTGGTCAACATACGGGCCGCTGCGGTTTTCGACAACTCGTCAGCCGCGTTGGGTTCGGCTTCGACAAAGACCCGAAGTGCGTCCATGCGCCCGGATTTGTAAAGCTCGATCTGGAAATATGGCGCAAGGCCACCCGTGGCCATCACCTGTTCCTCGATCTGTGTCGGGAACACATTCACACCGCGCAGGATGATCATGTCGTCGGACCGTCCGGTGATCTTTTCCATCCGCCGCATGCTGCGCGCAGTTCCGGGCAAAAGCCGGGTCAGATCGCGCGTCCGGTAGCGGATCATTGGCATGCCTTCCTTGGTCAGCGTGGTAAACACCAACTCACCTTCCTCACCATCTTCGACCACTTCGCCTGTTTCGGGGTTGATGATTTCAGGATAGTAATGGTCTTCCCAGACATGCAGACCGTCTTTGGTTTCCACACATTCATTCGCCACACCGGGCCCCATGATTTCACTCAGGCCGTAGATATCGACGGCGTGCATATCAAAGGCGGCCTCAACCTCTTTGCGCATTGCATTGGTCCAGGGTTCTGCGCCGAACACGCCCACTTGCAGCGATGTGCTTCGCGGCTCGATCCCTGCTTTGTGAAATCCTTCCAGGATATTCAGCATGTAAGAGGGCGTGACCAGAATGCCGCTTGGCTGGAAATCGGTAATCAATCCCACCTGCTTTTCGGTTTGACCGCCACCCATGGGCACAACCGCCGCGCCCAGCTTCTCAATGCCGTAATGCGCGCCCAGACCACCGGTGAATAGGCCATAGCCATAGGCGTTGTGGATGATGTCACCCGCCCGCAGACCCGACGCCCGCAGGCTGCGCGCCAGCGTGTCGGCCCACACGTCGATGTCGTTCTTGGTATAGACCACAACCGTCGGTTTGCCCGTGGTCCCGGACGACGCGTGAATCCGGACCAGCTTGTCCTTCGGCACCGCAGACAGGCCAAACGGGTAATTGTCCCGCAGGTCGTTTTTGTAGGTGAAGGGGAACTTCGCAAGGTCTTTCAGTTCCTTGAGGTCATCGGGATGCACACCCGCCTCATCGAACCGTTTGCGGTACATTGGCACGTTGTCATAGGCATGCCGCACCGACCATTTCATCCGCTCAAGCTGCAGGGCCTGAATTTCGTCACGGCTGGCAATTTCAATGGGGTCCAGATCGGCTTTTGCCGGGCTCAGGTCTTTCATGTGATGTCCTCCATCCCTCGGATTATTCTTCGAACAAGTGGCCTTTGATCGACCGCGACAGCCCGCGCATTTCGGCGATTGTTTCGTCGTTCTGATTGCTGACGCGCACGTCATAGACCCCGCTGCGTCCGGTCAGGGACACTTCGCGCGCGGTCGCGGTCAGCGTATCCCCCAAACGGGCGGGCGCGGTGTAGGTGATATGGTTGCTTTGCGCGACCGTCGCCTGATTGCGGCTGTTGCAGGCAAAGGCAAAGGTGCTGTCGGCCAGCGAAAAGGTGATGCCACCGTGGCACATGTCATGGCCGTTGCAGTGATGTTTCTCGACGGTGAGCGTCATCACGGCGGTGCCTTCGTCGACGGACACAAGCGTCATGCCCAGCCATTTCGACGCCCCGTCATCCGACCACATTGCGGCAGCGGAACGTGTGGCGCGATCTTGTGGTGTCATACTAGGCCCCCTTGAACGCTGGTGCGCGCTTTTCCAGAAAGGCAGACACACCTTCGGCATAATCCGCGCTTTCGCCACAGGTTTTCATGTAATCGGCCTCCAGATCGAGGTGATCGTCAAGCGTATTGGTCGCCGCGGCTTGAATGGCTGCTTTGCTTAGCCCCAGACCCAGCGTTGGCCCATTGGCAAACCCTTCCGTCATGGCGCGCGCCTCATGCATCAGGTCGTCGTCGGGCAGGGCTTTCCAGATCAGGCCCCAGTCTTCGGCCTGCTGCGCGGGCAAGGGTTGTGCGGTGAACGCCAGCCCCTTGGCGCGCGCTTCGCCCAGAAGGCGGGGCAAGTGCCAGCTTCCGCCGGTGTCGGGGATCAGACCCACTTTGGAAAAGGACTGGATGAACTTGGCACTTTGCGCGGCAAGAACAATATCACAGGCCAGCGCGAGGTTCGCGCCAGCACCGGCGGCGACACCGTTCACGGCACACACAACGGGAAACTCCAGTGACCGGATCAATCGAACAAGCGGCGCGTAATAGGTGCGCACCGTAGCACCCAGATCGGGGGGCGTTGTCATTTTCGACGGATCACGATCCCCCAGATCCTGCCCCGCACAAAAGCCCCGACCAGCACCGGTTAGAAGAACCGCGCGTGTCCCATCGTCACGTGCGGTTTCAAGTGCCGCGCGCAAGGCCAGATGCATCTCGTCATTGAAGCTGTTGAGTCGATCTGGCCGGTTCAGAGTAATTTCTGTCCAGTTTTCATGGGGTTGAACAAGAATCGAATCTGTCATGCTGCGTCACTTTCTGGCTGTCCCAAATTCATCCTTGCATAAACCGACCGGTTGGTCAATTAATGAAGCCACAACGATTCTGGTGGAGGAAACGTCGTGAGCATTGTCGAGACACGCATGGAAGAGGGCCTGGCCTGGGTGACGGTCAATAACCCCCCGGTCAACGCGACGTCGAAAGCTGTGCGGCAGGGCCTGCTTGATGCGGTTCACAAGGTTCAGGGCGCCCGATTGGCCATCCTGCAATGTGCAGGCCGCACCTTTATCGCCGGTGGCGACATGAGCGAATTCGACGCCCCGCCGCAGGAACCCCACCTTCCCGATGTGGTCAACGCGATTGAAGCCAGCGAAACGCCGTTTGTCGCGGCGATGCACGGAACGGTACTTGGCGGTGGTCTCGAAATCGCGATGGGCTGCGCCTACCGGATTGCCAAGCCGGGCACCAAATTTGGTTTGCCCGAAGTCAATGTCGGCCTGATCCCAGGTGCGGGTGGCACACAACGCGCGCCGCGCCTGTTCGGGTGGGAGGCCGCGATTGATATGGCCTGTTCTGGTAACCTTCTGACGGCCCAGCAGGCGTTGAAGCTTGGGGCCATCGACGCAATTGAGGACGATCTGGAGGCGGCTGCAAAGGCGCTGACGCTGGACGACCGCACGCCTGTGTCGCAACGGTCTGCCCCACCGCTTGATGGCGACTGGTTCACCGAAAAACGCACCAAGCTGGGAAAGCGCGCGCGGGGTCAGGCCTCTCCGCTGCACAATCTGGACGCCCTGCACTGGGCCACGCGTCCCTTTGCCGAAGGCCAGCCCAAGGAACGCGCGCTGCACTTGTCGCTGCGCGCCTCGGATGAAAGCCGCGCCTTGCGGCATGCGTTTTTTGCCGAACGCGCTGTGGCCCAGCCTGCGGAAATCGCAGGGGCCGCGCCGAAGGACATCACCAATATCGCCATTGTCGGCGGGGGCCTCATGGGCGCGGGTATCGCCGCCGCCTGTCTGAGTGCAGGCTATCGCGTGTCCATCATCGAACGGGATCAGGATGCCGCCAAAGCCGCGCAAGAGCGCGTGCAGGGCCTCATCGCCGGTGCGCTGAAACGCGGCAAGATTGATCAGACAAAGCACGACGCACAAATCGCGGCGTTCACCGCAGATGTGGGATACGACCTCGCCAAGGATGCGGACCTCGCCATTGAGGCCGTGTTCGAAGACGTTGACGTCAAGAAAGCCGCTTTTGCGGGTTTGGCAGAGGTCATGGCCAAGGACGCCATCCTTGCGACCAACACTTCGTATCTTGATCCGCGCGACATCTTCGCCGGAATCGATAATCCATCCCGCCGCGTCGGGCTGCACTTCTTTTCACCTGCCCATATCATGAAGCTGCTCGAAGTCGTGAAACTGCCCGACACGTCGAAAGGCACGCTGGCCACGGCGTTCGCGCTGGGTAAACAGCTGCGCAAAGTGTCGGTTCTGTCAGGCATCTGCGATGGCTTTATCGGCAACCGGATGCTGGCCGCGTATCGCCGGGCGGCGGAATACATGCTGGCCGATGGGGCGACCCCGGCACAGATCGACGAGGCCATGCGCGCCTTTGGCATGGCGATGGGCCCGTTCGAGGCACAAGATATGAGCGGACTGCAAATCGCCGAAGCCAACCGACGGCGTCAAGAGGGCATGCGCCCTGCCGCCGAGCGTTATGTGACGATCTCGGACCAGCTTTGCGCGTTGGGGCGGTATGGTCAGCGCGCAAGCAAGGGCTGGTACGTCTACGAAGACGGCAACCGCACGCCCATGGCGGACCCGGTCGTGACCGACCTGATCACGCGCTACTCGGATGACGCGGGCATCACCCGCCAGACCTACACACAGGACCAGATCCAATCGCAACTGCTCGCCGTTCTTGCTAATGAAGGCGCGCGGATTGTCGAGGAAGGCATCGCCGAAAATGACGGGGCCGTCGATATGGTCAAGCTGCACGGCTACGGCTTTCCGCGTTGGCGCGGTGGGCCGATGTTTGCCGCTCAAATCGCTGGCAATGCCGCCATCTGCTCCGCCCTTGACGCGCTTGAGGCTCAAAGCCCCGGCTCTTGGGTGCGCGCGAAACGCTACAGCTGATCCCCATTATTCACGAGGAGGAAACCATGAACAAAGCCTTACTAGGAACGCTTGCCGCCCTGTCGCTTTCCGCAGGCGCTGCCGCGCATGCCGAAGCCGAACATACGCTTGTCTTCTCAAGCTGGGTGCCGCCCACCCATAACATCAACGCGCAGATGCTGCCGCAGATGATCGAAATGATCGAAGAGGCCACAGATGGCCGTGTGACCGGCGAAATCCGCATGGGCATCGCCCCACCCCCAGCCCAGATGGACCTTGTTCTGGATGGCGCGGTTGACGTCGCATACGTGTTCCACGGCTATCAGCCGGGCCGTTTCGTCAGCTACAAACTGGTCGAACTGCCCGGCGTCGACACCACAGCCGAGGCGGCATCGGTTGCCTATTGGAACCTGTTTGAAAACCACCTTGCCGAATTGAACGAACATCGCGGGGTCAAGGTGATTGGCCTTCACACCCACGGCGCAGGACAATTGCACACCAACACACCCGTCAGCAGCCTTGCCGATATGGAAGGTCTGAAACTCCGTATGCCCGGTGGTGTGGCCAGCGATGTGGGCACCGCGCTTGGCACAACGGGCATTCAGGTGCCCGCCCCCAAAGTCTATGAGACATTGTCGTCCAACACCGCTGATGGTGTGATGATGACCATCGACAGCCGTCAGGGGTTCCGTCTGACCGAGGTTGCCCCGAATTACTTTGAAATTCCCGGCGGCTTCTTTCGCGGCTCGTTTGCCTACATCATGAACGAAGACGTTTTCGCCGATCTGCCACAAGATCTGCAAACCGCGCTTGAAGAAAAGGTGTTTGGCGAACCCATCAGCCGTATGTCGGGCGCTGTCTGGGACGAAGGGGATGCGTTCAGCATCCAGCTGACAAAGGACACCGACGGCAATACGATTACCCAGGCTTCTGACGCAGATATCGCCGCGTTTGCGTCGATCGTGAATGACATTCAGGCCAGCGTGATCGAAGAGGTGAGCGCGGAAGGAATTGATGCAGCAGCAGCGCTTGCGTCATTCCGCAGCGAACTGGGCGTCGAATAATCTGTCTGGCCCTTTGGATCGGGGGCGAAAGCGCCCGGTCCGATACCATCCCCACCACCAAAGAGACCCCTGATGCCGACGTTCAAGAGAGTGTACCATTTTCTCGTTCAGCTGCCGATCTGGCTGGCTTGTGCATGCCTGTTTGCGCTGATGGTGATGACCTTTAGCGACGTAATCCTGAGATCCAGCTTTGACGCCCCCATTGAAGCTGCAACTGAACTGACACGGATCTTTGTCGCGGTGATGGTGTTTTCGGTCATGCCGCATATTTCGGTCAGCGATGGCCACATTGCAGTTGATCTGACTGACGGAATTTTTGAACGGTTTCGGCTGTCTCGTTTCAGAAACGGGGTGGTTCTGGTCCTGTCGGGCGTGATGCTGTTCTGGCCTGTGACGCAGGTCTGGACGCTGGCCGAGCGCACCCGTGGCTACGGCGACGTCACCGAATACCTTGGGGTGCCGCAATTTCTGACCATGTACCTGATTGGCGCAGGTATCACTGTTGCTGCCATTGCCATGGTGATCACTGGGGCATTGACCCTGATCGCGCCCGGACTTCTGAGGGAGTTGAGGACATGACCGCTGCATTGATCGGCTTTGGTGTCGTTCTTTTCCTCGTTTTGCTGCGCATGCCTATTGTGTTTGCGATGGGCTTTGTCGGAACGCTGGGCTTTGCCTATGAGCGCGGCGGCAGCTTTTTTGACGAACGCGGGCTGCGTGCATCGCTGTCCATGGTTGGGCGGCAGATTACCGATACGGCGCAGGATTACGGGTTGTCGGTGATCCCGCTGTTCATCCTGATGGGCCTCTTTGTGAACAAGGGCGGCATGGCGCGCGAACTTTACGCGGTGTCCAATGCGTTCTTGGGTCATATGCGCGGCGGTCTTGCGATGGCGACGGTCATGGCTTGTGGCGGCTTTTCCGCGATCTGTGGATCATCGTTGGCCACGGCTGCCACTATGTCCAAGGTGGCGATGCCGGAAATGCGCCGCTTCAACTACTCTGACAAACTTGCCACCGCGTCCATCGCGGCGGGTGGCACGCTGGGCATTCTGATCCCACCGTCTGTAATTCTGGTCATCTACGGCATCCTCACCGAAACCTCGATTGGCAAGCTGTTCATGGCCGGGATCATTCCGGGGCTCATGGGCATCCTTTTCTACCTTGGCGCGGTGCGCTGGACCGTCTGGCGTCAGCCCGAGGCCGGCCCCGCAGGCGAACGCACAGCCTGGCCCGAGCGGGTCATTGCGCTGAAATCCGTCTGGGCGGTGCTCTTGCTGTTCTTCCTTGTGATCGGTGGTCTCTACGGCATCTTCGATTTCGAACCGCTCAACCTGACCTTCTCCCCCACCGAAGCGGCAGGCATGGGTGCCATGGGCGCATTCATCATCGCCTTGTCGCGCAGCGGGCTGGATTTCAAAGGCTTGATCGAGGTGCTGAAAGAAACCGCTTTGACATCTGCCAGCCTGTTTGCCGTTCTGATCGGCGCGCAGGTCTTTTCGAACTTTGTCAACATCGCAGGTATGCCAGAGGCCCTGATCGGGCTGGTCACCGCTTACGACGTGTCACCGATGATGGTGATGATGATGATCCTGCTCGTCTATGTCGTGCTGGGCTGCGTGTTTGAGAGCATGTCGATGCTGCTTTTGACCGTGCCCATTTTCTTCCCGCTGGTCACATCACTGGGTTTTGATCCGATCTGGTTCGGTATCGTGGTTGTCGTTGTCATCGAAATCTCGCTGATTACACCGCCCGTGGGTCTGAACGTGTTCATTCTCAAGGGCGTTGTCGGCAATGTCTCGACCGGCACGATCTTCAAAGGGGTCACACCGTTCTGGGTGGCAGATCTGCTGCGACTTGCGCTGATCGTCGCCCTGCCGATCCTTGTTCTTTATCTGCCAAATCAAATGGGCGGTCTTGGGCACTAAAGGTCCGAGCTACGCACGAAAGGAAATCACATGAGCCTACTAGAGGTTAAAAGCTTTGCCGCCGGTGAATGGGTTGCTCCGGACGCCAACGCAAGGATGATTGAAAACGCTGTCACCGGTGCGCCTTTGGGTCGTGCGGGCAATGATGCGCTGGATGTGCAGGCGATGCTTGATTACGCGCGCAACACCGGGGGTCCGGCCCTGCGCGCGCTGACCTTCCATGACCGCGCGCGCATGCTCAAGGCGCTGGCGTCCCATCTGGGCAAGCACAAACAGGCGCTCTATGATCTGTCTTTTGCCACCGGGGCCACGCAATCCGATCACATGATCGACATCGACGGCGGTATCGGCACGATGTTTGTCTTCGCCTCCAAGGGCCGCCGGGAAATGCCCGACGCGCATATCTATCTGGACGGTGATGTCGAACAGCTGTCCCGCAATGGGACCTTTCTGGGCCAGCATATCGCCACCTCTTTGCAAGGCGTTGCGGTTCATATCAACGCCTTCAACTTCCCCGTCTGGGGGATGTTAGAAAAGCTCGCGCCAACACTGCTGGCCGGTGTCCCTGCCATCGTGAAACCGGCAACGGCGACCTGTTATGTGACCGAACTGGCGGTCAAGATCATGCTCGACAGCGGCATCCTGCCTGCAGGTGCCCTGCAGCTCGTCTCGGGCGGTTTGGGCGACATGCTCGACCGGTTGACCTGTCAGGACGTGGTGAGCTTTACCGGCTCGGCCCAGACCGCGTTCAAGCTGCGCTCTGCGCCGCATATCCTGCGCAACTCGATCCGCTTTGTTGCTGAACAAGACAGCCTGAACGCCTCCATCCTTGGCCCCGACGCGGTGCCCGGCACGCCGGAATTCGACCTGTTTGTCAAAGAAGCGCACCGCGAGATGACCACAAAGGCCGGTCAGAAATGCACCGCTATCCGTCGCATCATCGCGCCGCAATCGCAGGTCGATGCTGTGATCGACGCGCTTAGCGCGCGGCTGGCGAAAACGGTGATCGGCGATCCGCAAGCGGAAGGCACCCGCATGGGTGCGCTGGTGTCGAACAGCCAGAAACGCGATGTGCTGGAAAAGGCCGGGATCATTGGCACCGAGGCCGAACGCGTGTTTGGCGATACCGACAATTTTGACGTTCATGGCGCGGACGCCGACAAAGGCGCGTTCCTGCCGCCGATGTTGTTCCACTGTGCCAACCCCGACGCAGCAGAGCGCATCCATGACACCGAAGCCTTCGGTCCGGTGTCCACCATCATGGGCTACCGCGATCTGGATCACGCCATTGCCTTGGTCAACCGGGGCGAAGGCTCGCTTGTGGCCTCTGTCATCACCCATGATCCGGAGGTCGCGCGCGAAGTGGCGCTTGGCGCAGGGGCGTTCCATGGACGGCTTTACTTCAACAACCGCGACAGCATGAAGGAAAGCACCGGCCACGGCTCTCCCCTGCCCCACATGGTGCATGGTGGTCCCGGTCGCGCTGGTGGCGGCGAAGAACTGGGCGGCGTGCGTGGCGTGATGCACTACATGCAGCGCACCGCCATCCAGGGCAGCCCCGACATCCTGACCGCGATCGGTCAGAAGTGGGTGCCCGGTGCCACCGAAACACCCGCCCCGGCGCATCCGTTCACCCGCACGTTCCACGAGCTTCAGATCGGGGAAACCATCCACACTGATCCGCGCACGATCACGTTGGACGACATCGAACATTTCGCCAATTTCACCGGCGACACGTTCTATGCCCACATGGACGAGGACGCTGCGAAACGAAACCCGTTCTTTCCGGGGCGCGTTGCGCATGGCTATTTGCTGCTCAGCTTTGCGGCGGGTCTCTTTGTTGAACCGAATGAAGGCCCGGTTTTGGCCAACACTGGCCTGGATGCCCTGCGGTTTATGAAACCGGTAGAGGCGGGCGACAGCCTCAAGGTGCGCCTGACGGTCAAGCACAAGACACCTCGCAATGACGAGTATGGCGAGGTGCGCTGGCATGCGACGCTGACCAATCAGGAGGATGAGCTGGTGGCGGAATATGAGCTTTTGACGATGAACGCCTATTCAGCTTAGGCTTGGAAAACACGCATGGGCGGACTAGGAACCGCCTATGCACAGCACCGCGTTTCAAACTGTCGTCGAACGATTGACACGAGATCAAACCCCAAGGGTGTGGTCGCTTTTGATTTCGGTCTTCGGAGACCTGGCGCAAGACCAAGGCGCGCGGATCAGCGGGTCACTCTTGCGTCACATCACCGAACAAATCGGGATCAAACCCGAAGCCATGCGCGTGGCCATCCACAGATTGCGCAAAGACGGCTGGATCGACAGCGAACGACATGGGCGCACCAGCGTCTATTTTCTTACCAAATGGGGCCGCGCACAAAGCGCATCCGCCTCTCCGCGCATCTACACCACCGAACAGGCGGCAGAGCAGGCGTGGTTTGTGATGTCCAATCCGGGTCAACCGGCACAGACGACAGACACGACCGGTGTGTGGATTTCCTCAAACGTGTTGGTAACGTCCGACCTGCCAGACATATCACAAGTGTTTGTAGCACCGCTGAAAGCGGAAACGGCCCTGCCACACTGGATGACCGGCAAAATCTGTGACCTGTCATTGATCCGCATGTCTGGGGATTTTGCCAGCGCATTAAGGGACATCAGCCCCTATCTGGACGCCTCCTCAACCTTCAGCACGCTTGAAATCACCGTCATGCGGGTTTTACTGGTCCACAGCTGGCGGCGCATCGTGCTCAAGGCACCTGTTTTGCCGGATCACATCTTTCCGGAAAGCTGGCAGGGCACGTACTGCCGAAACACCGCAACAGCCCTGCTCGCGCGATATCCGAAAAGGTCGTTACCCGAGCTGGAAGCTGCGGTAACGACCAAAGATTTGAACATTTAGATCCGGCCCAGCACGCGCATCAGCCGTCAAATCGTATCAGTGAATTCCCTCGCCGCGATGTTCAGGATGCCGTGGACATGCGGGAGGTATGATCGCCAGACTTCGATGCGGAATGTGTCTTCGGCGTCTCGGATGAGGGTGATCTGTGCGTAGTCGAAGACTGTCCGCTTGGCGCTGCCTGC
>NZ_JBIQWA010000007.1:0-148130 GCF_046591575.1 Marivita sp. S0852 | reverse complement strand
GCTTACCATCCGCCCGGCGCGGCAACCTTGCCAGAAACTCGCTTGTAGCTCCCATCGAGAAACTCCCTTCAAACCAAAGAAAGCTCTGAATCGCAGATCACGCGCTATGCCGTAAGTGTGCGGCGGAAACACCGGTTACTACTCACCAAACGTGGTGTTAGATTTGACTCAAAATTGGTAAACGTCGGAATGGGGCCAGGGCTCGAGGGAGTAGGCATATACGACCGCTTTTCTGAGTTTTTTGGTGTAGAGTTGTCCAGAACGGCGTTATCGAGAGCTGCGGAAATTTTTCCTAATATGAACCCAATCTATGGTGACGCGGAATACCTGCCTGCCGCAGCTCACAACGCCGACGTTTACATAAGCCTCAAGACTTTTTCTTCATCGTTCCTTGATATCGAAGAAGCAGTTCGCTCGTGTGCACTTTCTGTCAAGTCCGGTGGCCTTGCGATAATCTCCGTTCCTCTCGGATATTACAAAGATGGGAAACTCATTGCGGGACTGTCACCGACAAACTACGACTTAGCCTTAGCCATAGATGGTCAATTTTATGGAGTTCCACAAAGAATGCTTCCGTACAATCTTGTAAACAAGATTGTTCAAGCACTCTATAAATGGCTCTTTGTTGACATCCAAATTGATACAGGGCGTCACGAGTTCTACATCAGTGCAAGAAAGCT
Source organism: Marivita sp. S0852 (assembly GCF_046591575.1). Lineage (NCBI taxonomy): Bacteria > Pseudomonadati > Pseudomonadota > Alphaproteobacteria > Rhodobacterales > Roseobacteraceae > Marivita > Marivita sp. S0852. Next base: position 147,450 of record NZ_JBIQWA010000007.1, on the reverse strand, counting down.
CTGACGCGATTTTCTTATCAAGAACTAGTCGCCTATCAGCTCCAAGACTTCATTGACCCTTCCAAGATAATCCCCGTCAGGCAGAGAGCCATCAAGCTCCACTGATTGCCCATTTTCCTTGCTTAAGACCACGGTATTGCCAGTTTCGTTGATGTCCCGACGTGGCAAGACAAGTCTCATAATCTGGGCCAAGAGCATAGCAACCGCGGACCCCTTCAGCTCCAGTCGGACAGTTTCAGTCGCCCGATCCTGTGTATCCAGAACATCTTTGGGCTGTGGATTGAGGAGCGAAACATCAATGACCCCGGTGTTGGTCTTGGCTTCTTCCACAAACTCATTAGCGAGGTCTCGCGCGGAACCGTTGCAAGAAATTGCCAAGTACACCACTGATGTGGCGGTTTTCAGCCTTGAGCTTGGCATTTTGTTCTTAGTCCTTAGATCGATCTTGCGTGTTCAGGAACAATAAGCCCAATCAGCGAAGCCGTGCAACTTTGCATGATGATCTAGTTATTATGTCGTGTTGCCTCGATCCTCTGGATACGTTCCATTTTGGTACATAAGCATCTTTTATTAAGCTCTGAGGATCAGCGGTCTGAGTTGCCTCTAGGACCCATGAGAATAGAACACTGAACGAGCCTAATGCCTCAATCCCCGCTCCGCATCTGCCTCCTGACTGTCTAGCTGTCCTTCAATCTCTCGGCGGCGGCTTTCGCTAAGGTCAAGCTCTGCTGCAAGTTCTCGTTCAGCGTCTTGTAGCTCGCCTCGTCGTTCAGCAATCCGCTCAAGGCCTTCATGGATGCGGCCTGCGAACGAATGAGCAAGGTCACGCAATCTTTCAAGCCAGCCAGTTCCCTCTCGATCCTGCCGGTCGAGCGTGTCTCCAAGGCGGTCAAACCCTTCGCGGAGGCCTCTGAGGCCGTCACCAACCGCTCGACGCAGGCGAGCAAGTCGCGTTCCAAGGCTGTCAGTTGGGTCATCTAATCCTCCTCGATCCTGATGCAGGTGACGTGCCTCTCGCCCATCGTGCAGGTCCTGAGCCGCGTCTTTGATGGGTCCAGGATCAACCAGGTCCCTTCGGGACGTTCGATCCGTGTCAGGCCCATCTCCTTCAGTTCCGAGCGAGTCAGATGCACCGTCCAGAAGAAGCTCGCGGCCATCATCAAGGCGATCCCCGTCAGCACCATCGCCGCGATCAGCCAGGGCGAGATCGTCAGCCACAGGCGGATCGATCTCAGCTGCGTCTCGAACATGCTCGCCGTCTCGGTCTGAAAGCGGCGCGTATCGCTCGCGATGGTATGCTGCGCGACGCCCACAATGTTCTTCAAATCGATCCTGAAGCTCTTGAGCTGGGACGAGATCGAGGCGACGTGTTCGGCCCGGATCGTGTCGAGCTCCGCGTTCAGCTTCTCGCTCAGCCGGGTCGGCTTGCCAGTCTTCATGGAAAATCTCTCCTTTCAGCCGCCAGCGCTCGCCGGTGTCCGGATCGCGGGCAGTGATGTAGGCCTTGCCGGTGCGCGGCAGGTCGAAGCCCGCGTCGGTGAGCGCATCGATCATGGATACGCGATCGGTGATCAGGCCGAGGTCGATCTGGTCCTGAATCCAGGCGTGCAGCTCGTCACGGCCTAGGGCGCGGGTCGGGGCCTCGACGGTGTCGCGCACCTCCTGCGCGCGCTCGACATCCATCGGATCGGCCCAGCCATGGCGCTGGTTCATCACGTCTCGAAGGCTGTCATAGGCGTCCTGATAGCCCGGCGGCGCAATGTTGAGGCTCTTACCCGTCGTCAGCTCCAGGCGCGGCGTGCAGAAGTGAAGCTCGACCCGGCCTTCGTGGGCGTGCCGGACCCAGAGCACCTCATATTGCTCAGGGTCCAGCCCCGCGAAGGCCAGCCGCTCAAACTGGTCCATGACCTCGGCCTGCTGGTCCTCGGTCGGGGCGTCGCTGTCGGCAAAGCTGATCACGCCCGCGCGGTAGGTCCACTGGTGGCGGCTGGCATCAATCAGGGCCTCGGTGCGCTCAGGGTTGCCGCGCAGGACCTCAGGAAGCGGATCGCGGGTAACGGTCATCGGCTGGCCCTCCGCATCGCGGATCAGGTCGCGGTTGCCGTCATAGGCCAGCACCCGCTCGGTGATCAGGTACCCGACCGGACCCGCGCCCGCGCCTTTGCCATTGGGGAAGAACTTGATCAGCACCGCCGTGCCTCATCGAGGAGAGCGGCAAGCTGGCGTTCGATCACCACAAGGCGGCGGGCGACGGTCAGCGCGTCGAGGTCCGCGCGCCCGACCTTCATGGCGTGGTTCAGCCAGCGGGCGATCTGGTTGAGGTTGCCGCCGATGCGCCCGACGGCCAGCACCAGCGCCGGATCAACGCGCGGGATGGGCTTGCGACGGCGCGCTTCAGTGAGGCCAAGCGCCTCGCGCAGAAGGGTCGAGGCAGGCAGGCCAGCGGCCTCGGCCTTGGCGCGCAGCTGGGCTTTCTCAGACGCGGTGCAGCGAAAGACGAAGGTCTCGGTCAGCGGCTCTTTGGCGGGGGCTTTGCCCGCGCCGGTGGGGTTCGAAGGGGAGGCGTGCCGCCCCTCGCAAGGTCCCGTGTCAGCAGCACCAGCGTATGACATGGGTCGCCTTGCTGTTTGCTCTTCGGTGGGATCGGTTGCGGTCATGATCTGAGGCCAGCGGCTTGGATTTGTGCCTCTGTCACCATCTTCGACGCCAGCAAAGCCGTCACTTGAGGGGCCGTTATGTGTTTGCACATCGGGCTGCGGTCACTGATCCAGCAGGCCAGTCGCGCATGGTGATCGGCGCTTGCTGCTTGGGCCTCTTCTCGCTTGGTGCGGATGTCTTCGAGGTATCCCTTCCAGCGCCGCGACTGAAACCAGTTGTCGGAAAAGCAGACCTTGGAGCGGGTGAAACCTGCGCTGTCGTTCGCGTAGGCCTGGACGGCCTGCAGCAAGTCCTCCGGTGCAATCCCTTCCTTCATGGCCTCTTCGATCTGGGAAAGGCAGGCCGCTTTGCCTCGCAATCGGTCCGATGGATACGCCGCCAGAATCTCCTCAGCTTCTGAATCCTCCGCCGCCTCGCGCCTGCGCGTAGGTGGTTTATGGATGGTTTTAGGATGGTTTGGGGGCCGTGGTGGCCCCGGTACCCCGTCCATAGTGGCCCCCGTACCGGGGCCAGTCTGGACGGGGGCCACTGTGGACCCCGTCTCAATCTCGGGCTCAAGCGTGGGTTCGAGCGCTTCCACCTTGGTCAGATCGATCCGGTAAACGACGGTGAAACCGTTCTTGCAGGTGCGTGCACCGGTCTCGACCAAGATGCCTTCTTTGAGGAATTCGCGAACCGTCCGTTTTACTGTCGTCTCCCCCAGCTCGGTATGCCGCTGGATCGTTCCTTTGGAACACCAGATGCCTGAGCCATCGTCGCTGGCCTTGTCGGCCAAGAACATGATGATCTGCTTGCGCGTTGCGCTGCCGAACTTCCGTTCCGCGCATGTATTCGCAACCCGCCAGCTCATTGGAAGGCCCCAAACTGCGCAAAGACGTGCGAATTTTGTACAGGTTTTGTACGAGGTTTCCGCCGTTTCAGCAGAATTTGGCGCGAAAGCTCTCGGGAGTTTCTGCAAGCTTCTGCACAAAGCCCTGTAAATAAGCCATATTTTTCAGGTAGTTTTGGCGACCCCGGCAGGATTCGAACCTGCAACCTGCCCCTTAGGAGGGGGCTGCTCTATCCAGTTGAGCCACGGGGCCTTGGACGATGGCATACTTGCGAAATGGGCGCTTGTCATCTGTCACGATCCATATTTTGCGATTGGTCGCAAGTGCTTGCTCGACTGACATGGCCTGAGTTAACATCCGAATAGTTTCAAAAGGATGCTTCTCTTGACCAATGATGATAGCCGCGCTCTTACTTTGCGTGATGTTTCAGAGGCGTCAGGCGTCTCGGAAATGACGGTCAGCCGCGTTTTGCGCAACCGGGGCGACGTCTCAAAAGCGACGCGCGAACGCGTGCTGTCGGCGGCAAAATCGCTTGGTTACGTGCCAAACAAGATCGCCGGTGCGCTTGCAAGCCAGCGCGTCAATCTGGTTGCTGTGATTATTCCGAGCCTTCGGAACATGGTGTTCCCGGAAGTCATGTCAGGCATCAGCGCCGTGCTTGAAGGAACCGAACTGCAGCCCGTTGTGGGGGTAACGGACTATCTTCCTGAAAAAGAGGAACGTGTTCTGTACGAAATGCTTTCTTGGCGTCCGTCAGGAGTAATCATCGCAGGGCTGGAGCACACAGACGCATCCCGTGCCATGCTTCACGCAAGCGGAATTCCCGTCGTGGAAATCATGGATGTTGACGGCACGCCGATAGACGCCATGGTGGGAATTTCACACCGCCGCGCCGGACGCAAAATGGCGGAGGCCATTTTGAAAGCAGGATACACACGGATCGGGTTCATGGGCACAAAAATGCCCCTTGATCACCGCGCCCGCAAACGGTTTGAGGGGTTCACATCAGCCCTTGCCAAAGGCGGTATCGAAATCGCGGATCAGGAATTCTATTCCGGCGGATCGGCCCTGGCCAAAGGGCGTGAGATGACCGACGCGATGTTGGCACGCGATCCCAATCTGGATTTTCTGTATTATTCGAACGACATGATCGCCGCCGGTGGTCTGTTCGCGCTGCTAAAACAAGGTATCGCAATTCCTGATCAGATCGGGCTTGCCGGGTTCAACGGTGTTGAATTGCTCGATGGCCTGCCCCGTAATCTAGCCACCATGGATGCATGCCGCACCGAAATCGGTGAGAAAGCTGCGGAAATTATTGCGCAACGGGTCACGGCACCGGACGAGGAGAGGCCCAAAGTGATCGAACTGACCCCGAAAATCAGCTATGGTGACACATTGCGCCGATAATAAAGAAGGGCCGTGTTGGCCCTTCTTATATGTCCGCGCTGATCAGCCTCACTTCAGCGCGTCAGACACGGCATGCGTCCAGGCCGCCTGACCTGGGTCGGCGGTGATCACCGGATCAGACCCGCCAGCCAAAAGCGTGGCGACGGTTCTTTCAAAGTCCGCCGGATCAAGTGCCCCGTTAGAGCCCGACGTCAGTTTTGCGACTTCTTCCATCATACGCTTCTGGTGTTTTTCGGTTTGTGCGCCGGTTTCATCATAGTCAAGCACGATCATCGCGGCGTCTTCGGGGTTGTCTTCCGCCCATTTCCACCCCTGCATCGACGCCGAAACGAAACGCTGCATTTTGTCGACAAATTCCGGATCATCAAGCCGCTCTTCCAAGACATACAAACCATCCTCAAGCGTCGCGACACCCTGATCTTCGTATTTGAACGTAACCAGGTCATCAGGATTTACGCCCGCGTCGATCACCTGCCAATATTCATTGTAGGTCATGGTCGAAATGCAATCGGCCTGCCGCTGCAACAACGGGTCTACATTGAACCCCTGTTTGAGAACCTCGACACCGTTTTCCCCCTTGCCATCGGTCGAGATGCCCAGCTGGCTCATCCAGGACATGAACGGGAATTCGTTGCCAAAAAACCAGACGCCCAATGTGCGGTTCTTAAGATCTTCCGGGCTTGAGATTCCGGCGTCTTTCCAACATGTGAGCATCATACCCGAGCTTTTGAAAGGCTGCGCGATATTCACCAAGGGCAGGCCTTTTTCACGCGCCGCCAGTGCGGCGGGCATCCATTCGACAGTGACATCCGCACCGCCGCCCGCGATCACCTGCGTGGGCGCGATATCCGGGCCACCGGGCAGGATCGTTACGTTCAGGTCCGCCTCTTCGTAATATCCGTTTTCAAGGGCAACATAATATCCAGCGAATTGGGCTTGTGTGACCCATTTCAGTTGCAAAGTAACATCATCAGCGGCCCATGCCGGAGCCGCCAGACCAAAGGCCGCAAGAGCCCCAAGGATTTTCGAATTCATGGTATTACCTCCAGGTTGTTGTTTGTCGTTTTTTTTATTTTCTTCAATTTGAACGATGCGACGGGTGCCAGAACGTGACCCGCTTTTCGATCCAGGCCACCAGCCCATAAAACGCCGTTCCCGCCATGGCCGCGACGACAATCTCGGCCCAGACAAGGTCGATTGACAGGCTGCCAACTCCCGTCGATATGCGAAACCCCATACCGCGCGTCGGTGACCCGAAGTATTCAGCAACAATTGCCCCGATCAACGCAAGTGTTGTCGCAATTTTCAGACCATTGAACACAAAGGGCAGCGCAGCGGGCAGGCGCAACTTGATCAGACTGTCCAAATATCCGGCAGCATAGGTGTGCATCAAATCACGCTGCATCGCATCGGTTTCCCGCAACCCCTGAACCGTGTTCACAAGGATCGGGAAAAACACCATCACCACGACGACCGCCGCTTTCGATTGCCAGTCAAAGCCGAACCAGCTGACAAGGATCGGCGCGATGCCGACAATAGGCAGTGCCGCCACAAAATTGCCGATGGGCAACAAACCGCGGGTCAGAAACGCGGAACGATCAATCAAAACCGCCGTCACAAAGGCCGCTGTGACACCGATCAAAAATCCCGATACCGCCCCCTTGAGGACCGTTTGCTTGAAATCCATCCAAAGGATATCGGTCGAATTTGCAAAGGTCACGGCAACCGTGGACGGCGCAGGCAAGATGACAGGTGACACGGCAAATCCGCGCACGACGCCTTCCCACAACACAATCAGCGTCACCCCGAACAGAACCGGGATCAGCACCCGGACAAACAGCGATCCGCGCCAGGGCGAGTTGGCCAGATAGCTGTTCAGCGCCCAGGCACCGCCCCAAAACACCAGCGCGAACACCATCCAGCTCATGATTGCATCCCCATACGCCGCAATGTGGCGCGCTGCATGATGTCAAGAAGGGTCACCAAAAGACCGGCCAGGATGGCGGCGGCGAACAAAGCTGCCCAAATCGCAAGCGGCGTTCCAAACTGGTCGCCAATCAGAATGCGCGCGCCCAATCCCGAAATCGCCCCTGTCGGCAATTCGCCGACAATGGTCCCGACCAGCGCCGCTGCAATGCCTATTTTGAGAGATGTGAACAGATACGGCATCGACGCCGGCAAGCGCAACTTCAAAAACACCTGAAGCCCGGAGGCCGAGTATGTCTTGAGCAGATCAAGCTGCGCCATTCCTGGCGAGCGCAAGCCCTTGACCATCCCCACAAGCACCGGAAAGTAACACAAATAGGCCGAGATGATGGCTTTCGGAACCACCCTGCCTTCGATTCCGATCTGGCTCGACAGCACGATGATCATCGGCGCAAGGGCCACAATGGGCACCGTCTGGCTGATAATGGCCCAGGGCATCAAGCTCATGTCGACGACCCGGCTGTAGACAATCGCGACCGCCCCAACCATGCCCAGAAAGGTGCCCAGCGCAAATCCCCAAAGGGTGGATTGCAGGGTGATCCATCCATGATAAATCAACGAGCGTTTCGACATCGCGCGTCCTTTCAGCGCCATCTCTCCGGTTGTTTTCCAAAGCTCCCGCCCCACCTGCACCGGCGTCGGAAGCCGAGGCCGGTCGAGGCTATATCCCGCGGCAATGTGCTGGGAATTGTCGATCATCAACCGCAAGATCGGGGTCTCGAACCGCGCCCGCGATTCGGGGGGCACCACCTCTGCACCGCTGCGCTCTGCAACATCCAACGCGCCGCGGATGTTCATCGGGGCCACGGCAGCGTACCAAATCGCCACCAGGGCAATCAGCACGCTCAGAACCGGCAGGGCATTTTTCATGTCACGTCAATCATCATAGGCATGTCCTGCGCGAAGCCCCTCGCGCACGCGATGCGCGATCTCTAGAAACTTTGGCGTATCGCGGATATCCAGGGGCCGCTCTTTTGGCAAAGGGCTGTCAATCACATCGGTGATCCGCCCCGGACGCGGCGACATCACAACAATCTTGGTCGACAAATACACCGCCTCGGGAATGGAATGGGTCACAAACCCGATGGTTTTTTCCGTCCGCGCCCAAAGCTCCAAAAGCTGTTCGTTCAGGTGATCGCGCACAATCTCATCAAGCGCGCCAAACGGCTCATCCATCAGCAGGATGTCCGCATCAAACGCCAAAGCCCGCGCAATCGACGCACGCTGCTGCATCCCGCCAGACAATTGCCAAGGGTACTTTTTGCCGAAATTCGACAACTCAACAAGGTCCAGAACCCGCGCGATGCGCTCTGCCTGATCGGCTTTGGAATATCCCATAATCTCAAGCGGCAACGCGATATTCTTCTCAATCGTCCGCCATGGGTACAGCCCCGCCGCCTGAAACACATACCCGTAGGCCCGCGCCTTGCGCGCGGCATCCGGTGTCATGCCATTGACGGTTAAGGTCCCGCCGGTCGGTGTCTCCAACGCAGCAACACATCGCAGAAACGTTGTTTTGCCGCATCCGGACGGGCCGATAAAGCTGACAAACTCACCTTTATTGATGGTCAGATCTATCCCGGACAAAGCGTGTACCGGGCCATCATTGGTCTGGAAGGTCAGATCCAAAGCCTGCGCCGAAATCACGGGGGCGCTCACGCTCTGATCTGCGGCCAAATCTTGTGCCGTATCGTGCATCAAACCCCCGTCGCCGGAATTCCCGTCCGTTTCACAGGCGTCGGCGCAGTGAGATCCTTCCAGGTCGACAATGCTTTGTTCACTGTCCCATTTGGCTCTCGCGCAACAAACTTGCCATGGCCCTCTTGTGTGCGGATCTCTCCCTCATGCACGGCAACCTGCCCACGCGTCAGTGTAAAGCGCGGAAGTCCCGTGACGGGGTGGCCCTCGAACACATTGTAATCAATGGCAGATTGTTGATTGTCAGCCGCAATAATCTTTTCTTTTGCGGGGTCCCATACCACCAAATCCGCATCGGCCCCGACCAGAACCGCACCCTTTTTCGGGTAACAATTCAAGATCTTCGCAACATTGGTCGAAGTCACGGCGACAAACTCGTTCGGCGTCAGACGCCCGGTCTCCACCCCATGTGTCCACAGCATGGGCAACCTGTCCTCAAGCCCACCCGTGCCGTTGGGAATCTTGGAAAAATCACCAATCCCGGTGCGTTTCTGTTCGGTGGTAAACGCACAATGGTCCGTCGCCACGACCGACAACGATCCCGATTGCAAACCCGCCCAAAGGCTGTCCTGATGTTTCTTGTTGCGGAAAGGAGGCGACATCACCCGACGCGCGGCGTGATCCCAATCTTTGTTGAAATACTCGCTTTCATCCAGCGTCAGATGCTGGATCAAAGGCTCTCCCCACACGCGCTTGCCCTGCATCTTGGCCCGCCGGATCGCTTCATGGGCCTCCTCGCAAGACGTATGCACAACATAAAGCGGCACACCCGCCATATCGGCAATCATGATCGCCCGGTTCGTCGCTTCGCCTTCCACCTGGGACGGCCGCGAATAGGCATGCCCCTCTGGGCCGGTATTGCCTTCGGCCAACAGCTTGGCCGTCATCTCGGCCACCACATCCCCATTTTCGGCATGCACCATGGCAATCCCGCCCAATTCGGACAACCGACTGAACGACGCGAACAGCTCATCGTCATTCACCATCAGCGCGCCTTTGTACGCAAGGAAATGCTTGAACGTGGTAATCCCACGATCCTCAATAACCGATTTCATGTCATTAAAGACCTGCTCGCCCCACCAGGTCACGGCCATGTGAAACGAGTAATCACAATTCGCGCGGGTCGATTTGTTGTCCCACCGCTTGAGCGCATCATGCAGGCCCTCGCCTTGATTCGGCAGGCAGAAATCAACCACCATGGTGGTTCCACCCGCCAATGCCGCGCGCGTGCCACTTTCGAAATCATCAGACGAATACGTCCCCATAAACGGCATCTCAAGATGCACATGCGGGTCAATCCCGCCGGGCATGACATAACATCCCGTGGCATCCAGAACCTCGTTCCCAGACAGGTTCGGCCCAATCTCGATGATCACCCCGTTTTCAATCAGCACGTCCGCCCGATAGCTAAGATCCGCTGTAACAACTGTTCCGTTCTTGATGACTGTGGTCATGATGAACTCCGTGGTTCTGAACTTCTTCTTGTCTTAAATATCCCGGGGGTTTGGGGGCTGGCCCCCAATCAGCGCACGATCCCCGCTGTCTCGACAACTGCATGGAACAAAACATCCGTCCCCGCAGCGGCCCAGTCTTTGGTTATGTCTTCCGCCTCGTTATGCGAAAGACCGTCAACGCAGGGGCACATCACCATCGCCGTTGGGGCCACATCGTTGATCCAGCACGCATCATGCCCCGCGCCGGACACGATATTCATATGCGAATAGCCCAACCGCTCTGCCGCATCACGGATCGCAGCAACACAGGTGTCATCAAATGCGGGCGGGTCGAACTGACCGACAATATGGCTGTCAAAAGACACGCCGATCTCCTTACACAGCTTCGGCGCGCGTTCCATGAATTCGTCGACCATGTCATTCAGCTTGTCCAAAAGATGCGTCCGCATATCCACGGTGAACACAACCTTTCCCGGAATGATGTTGCGCGAATTGGGGTACACATCGATATGCCCGATCGCACCAACCGCGTTCGGTTGATTCTTCATCGCGATCTCATGCACAAGTTCGGTGATCAGCGCCAAACCCCGTCCGGCATTCTTGCGCATCGCCATAGGTGTAGAGCCCGTGTGGCTTTCCTTGCCTGTGACCGTACATTCAATCCAACGCAGGCCCTGCCCGTGGGTGACGACGCCAATGTCCTTGCCCTCGGCCTCAAGGATCGGCCCTTGTTCGATATGCAGCTCAAAAAAGGCATGCATCTTGCGATCGCCGACCTTTTCCTGCCCTTTCCAACCGATCCGCTCTAATTCTTCGCCAAATGTCTTGCCGTGCGCGTCCTCGCGTTCCAGCGCCCAATCCAGCGGGTGCTTACCAGCAAAGACACCCGACGCCAGCATGGCAGGGGCAAAGCGTGTTCCCTCTTCATTGGTCCAGTTGGTCACAACGATGGGATGTTTGGTTTGGATGCCAAGATCATTCAGGGTTCGGATCACTTCCAGACCACCCAGCACGCCCAGAACGCCATCGTATTTCCCGCCTGTCGGCTGCGTATCGAGGTGCGAGCCAACATAGACAGGAAGGGCCTCGGGGTCTGTTCCTTCGCGACGCGCAAACATGTTGCCCATCTGATCAACCGCCATCGAACAACCAGCCGCGTCACACCATTTTTGAAACAACGCGCGCCCTTCGGCATCTTCATCGGTGAGTGTCTGACGGTTGTTCCCGCCGGCCACACCTGGTCCGATCTTGGCCATCTCCATCAGACTGTCCCACAACCGGTCTCCATTGATCCGCAGGTTTTCACCAGGTGCTGCCATTATGTCCCCCCTTGCCTATGGTCTTGTGAGCGCGGCTTGCGCGCGCCCTTCAGGTTTTTTACCATTTGGTAAAGTTACGATTGCAACGCGCCCCGGAGCTGTCAAGCTATCATCTCTGATCGGGCACCGACCTGTTCACCAAACAACGCGCTTTGCCCGCCTTTTAGACACGAGAGATTTCACGCCGTGAGCACCGCCCGCCGTAAACCGAGCCGCATCCAGAAAGAAAACCGAAAACGCATTCTGGACGCCGCTTTGGGCCTGTTCGCAGAGCAAGGCTTCAGAGGCACAACGCTTGATCAAATCGCTGACGCGTGCGGCATGCATAAACCGAATTTGATCTATTACTATAAAAACAAAGAAGCGATCCACGTTGATCTGCTAAATACGCTAATGGCCGAATGGCTTAGCCCGTTGGACCAAATGAACCCCGACGGCGATCCGCTTGATGAAATTATGTCGTATATCCACCGCAAGATGGAAATGAGCCGCCTTTATCCACGGGAATCCCGACTTTTTGCCAATGAAATTGTGCAAGGTGCCCCAAGGATGCGACCGTATCTCGAAAGCACCCTCAAGCCACTGTTTGACAAGCAATGCGCCGTTCTCAGACAATGGATGCAGGACGGCAAACTTGCACAGATGCATCCCGAGCATCTGATCTTTTCCATCTGGGCCGTCACGCAGCATTATGCGGATTTCGAAACCCAGATTGCCGTTTTGATGCCCGAAGATCACCAACGGCGGCGGGACGCTGATGAATTTGTGGAAAACATGTTTGTCAAACTTTTGACACCGTGACCGAATTTACCAAGACTTCATCAGATTGCTGCAAAAGGATGCGTATGGATATGCAGCACAGCTTTAATGCCCCGACCGCGTTCAACCCACACTGGCGCGCGCAATTGTTCAGCGCAGATGCCGTTCGCCGCAAAGGTGTGGTCAGACGCAAGAAAGGTGCGGTGCATCGTGAGATCGGGCTCGATCTGTTGAAAGCCGAAGTCCGTGCGCGGGGGTTTCAACTCTATGATGTCGGCACCGATTACATGATTGTCTGCCATTCACAACCAATTCTTCGATTGGGCTGAGAATGGCACGGCAAAAAACGTCACAACCACCGCCGTCGCGCAACAAAATTTACTGGGTGGCCAAAAGAAACTTCGTACGAAGTTTCTTGGACCGGGGTTAGTAAATAATAAATTTCGCTCAGAAAATTGACACCTACTCCGCCGCAGATCGCATCGCTGGATTGTTCGGATGCGTGGTCCAATCCCCATGATCCGCAACAACAGAAGTTCCTGTCCGTTCATCCAACGCGCCCGCCGCGAGCTCTTCCATAGTGATACAGTTCTCGACAGGACACACATTCACGCACAGGTTACAGGCGACGCATTCGTCGTCTTTGACCGTGAAAACCCGGTCCTCAGACATGGCTATCGCCTGATGCGACGTGTCCTCGCACGCCGCAAAACAGCGGCCACATTGAATACATAAATCCTGATCGATTCTGGCTTTGGTCACATAATTCAGGTTCAGGTTTTGCCAGTCGCTGATATTTGGCACGGCACGTCCAACAAGGTCGGATGTCGCACTCATGTTCTTCTCGTCCATATACTGCGACAGACCCGAGATCATTTCCTGAACAATCTTGAAGCCATAGGTCATCGCTGCTGTACACACCTGAACGTTTCCGGCACCCAGCGCCATAAACTCGGCGGCGTCTTTCCATGTCGTTACACCGCCGATGCCCGAAATCGGTAAATTCCTCATCTCGGGAGATCGCGCAATTTCAGCCACCATGTTCAACGCAATCGGTTTGACAGCGGGACCGCAATATCCGCCATGCGCGCCTTTGCCATCAATCGTCGGTTCGGGCGCAAACAGATCAAGATCCACCGACGTGATCGAGTTGATCGTATTGATCAGGCTGACCGCATCCGCGCCGCCGTCCAACGCCGCTTTCGCGGGTTGACGGATATCGGTGATATTAGGGGTCAGCTTGACGATACACGGCATGCGCGTGTTTTGCTTCACCCATCGCGTGACCATCGAAATATACTCTGGCACTTGTCCGACGGCACTGCCCATACCGCGTTCCGACATGCCGTGGGGACAGCCGAAGTTCAGCTCCACCCCATCGGCCCCGGTTTCTTCGACCAATGGGAGGATCGCTTTCCAGGCCGCCTCTTCGCAAGGCACCATGAGAGACACGATCATGGCCCGATCCGGATAATCGCGCTTGACGGCCTTGATCTCGCGCAGATTCACCTCAAGGGGCCGGTCGGTGATCAATTCGATGTTATTGAGCCCCAGAACCCGCCGGTCCGCACCCCAGATCGCACCGTATCGCGGCCCGTTCACGTTCACCACGGGCGGGCCTGCTTCCCCCAGCGTTTTCCAGACAACGCCTCCCCATCCGGCGTCAAAAGCCCGGCGGACATTGTATTCTTTATCCGTTGGTGGCGCTGAGGCGAGCCAGAACGGGTTTGGGCTTTTGATGCCCACAAAGTCAGTTGTCAGATCAGCCATTGTCGCCTTCCATCAGGGTTGCATGAATATCTTCGGCCGCATCCCGGCCTTCGGCCACCGCCGTCACAGTCAGGTCTTCGCCACCCGCAGCGCAATCGCCGCCAGCCCAAACCCCGTTGACAGAGGTCCGTCCCGCACCCGTTACGGCGATCTTGCCCCCGTTAAGGTCTGGCAAACCATCACCCTCAAGCGTCTGGCCGATGGCCTTGAACACCTGATCAGCGGCAAGGCGGAACGTCTCTCCGGTCGGCTTCAGATCATCATCGGTAAACTCGAACTCGATCTCTCGAACCGATCCGTTGCCATGTACCGCGACAGGTGACGCATTGGTGATAATCCGCACACCTTTCGCTGCCGCAAGGTCCTGTTCCCAAACACTCGCGTTCATCCGGTCCCGCCCTCGCCGATAGACAATCGTCACGTTTAACGCGCCCAAGAGCTTGGATTGCACAGCCGCGTCCACCGCCGTCATGCCACCGCCGATCACGACAACATCCCGGCCCACGGGCAAAGCGGAAAGATCAGAGGATTGGCGCAACTCGGCGATGAAATCGACCGCATCAAGGACACCGTCCTTGTCTGCGCCGGGTGCTGTCAATTCGTTCACACCGCCAAGGCCCATCCCAAGGAACACCGCGTCAAACGCACCACGCAGGCCTTCAAGCGTCAGATCAGGCCCAAGCGCCTGTCCGGTCTCGATTGTGATCCCGCCGATCTGCAGCAACCAATCCACCTCGCGCGCGGCGAAATCATCGGTCGTTTTATAGGCCGCGATCCCGTATTCGTTCAAACCACCCGCCTTGGGCCGTGCGTCATAGACCACCACGGCATGCCCGTGCATCGCCAAGCGATGCGCGCAGGACAACCCTGCCGGACCGGCCCCGACCACGGCAATACGCTTGCCCGTCGAGGCCGCCCGGGAGAACGGGTGGATGCCTTGCGACATCAGCTCATCGGTTGCATAGCGCTGAAGCCGCCCGATCTGCACCGGCTCGCCCTCTGCGGCCTCGCGCACGCAGGCCTCTTCACAGAGCGTCTCTGTGGGACAGACCCGCGCGCACATGCCGCCCATGATGTTCTGGGTCAGGATGGTTTTCGCCGCCGCCTCGGGTGTGCCGGTGGCGATCTGGCGAATGAACAGCGGGATGTCGATGGCGGTGGGACAGGCCGTGATGCAGGGCGCATCGTGGCAGAAGTAACATCGGTCTGCCGCAACCAAAGCTTCGTGATCACTCAGCGGGGCATGCAAATCTGCAAACTGCTCGGTCAGGACATCGGCGTCCAACCGGCCGGGAACCACCCCGTCTTTCAAAGCTCTGGCATCCATCATCTTCCTCCGAGATCTGCTTGAACTTTTGGCAAACGGTCTCACGGCTTCAAAATTTTATCAACTGGTAAAATTTTGAAGCCGTGACTTTCTCCCTGATTTCGGATCTGGATCGCTATGCAAATTGGTCGTGCCGGGTATGTGAAAGAGGCGGTACACTTCATTATTTCAAAGGCTTAGATGCAGGTCGTTGAAATTATGAGCATAACAGAGGCACAAAATGGCACTGACACAGTCATACCAAGACGAAAAGCAAGGCTTTTTGTCCCGCCTGATTGATGGATTATCGCGTGGCTTCAGCCAGGTGACCGAAACAAATTGGCGCATCCGTGAAGTAGAGCGCCTTCAGGCGATGACGGACGAGGCATTGCAAGCGAAAGGATTGCGTCGCGACGATATCGTGCGGCACGTCTTTCAGGATATGTTTTGGCAATAAGACCGCCAGACCCATTCTGATCGGAAAAAAGGCTGTGCGGATTGCGCGGCCTTTTTCATTTTTACCCCAAACATCAAAAAAGCCGCCCCGAGAGAGGCGGCTTTCTGTTCGGTTTGTACGGCTGATCCGTACCGCGCCGATTTTAGTTCTGCGCGTAATATTCGATGACGAGGTTTGGCTCCATCATGACCGGATACGGTACGTCGCCAAGCGCCGGTGTGCGCACAAAGGTTGCCTTCATCTTGGAATGATCCGCCTCGATATAGTCAGGCACGTCACGCTCTGGCAGTTGAACGGCTTCAAGAAGTGCTGTCATCTGCTTGGACTTTTCGCGCACTTCGATCACGTCACCCTCTTTTACGCGATAGGACGGGATGTTGACGCGCTGGCCGTTGACAAGAACATGTCCGTGGTTCACGAACTGACGCGCAGCAAAAACGGTCGCGACAAATTTTGCCCGGTACACAACCGCGTCCAGACGACGCTCAAGCAAGCCGATAAGCTGCTCACCCGTGTCACCGCGCAGACGCTCTGCTTCGGCATAGATGCGGCGGAATTGCTTTTCCGTCAGGTCGCCATAATAGCCCTTGAGCTTTTGTTTGGCGCGCAGCTGCAGGCCAAAGTCAGACATTTTGCCTTTGCGGCGCTGACCGTGCTGGCCGGGGCCATATTCACGACGGTTGACGGGGGATTTCGGACGACCCCAGATGTTTTCACCCATCCGGCGGTCAATTTTATACTTGGCAGACGTGCGTTTGGTCACGGCTGATCTCCTTCTTGGAACGACGCCCCGAAAGGCGACTGTGAAGGGCGTTGTCCTCTTGGGCGTTTGCCCATGACAGGAATCCCCTTGCGGGGGCCACCAACACCAATGAAGCCGCGCTTATACGGGCGGTTGAGACAGAGTCAACTGCGCAGACAGACGTTGGTGGCCATTAAGCGATGTTTAACACCAAGCCCGTTACATACCCTCACCCAGTAAGAGTGTTCGTATCATGACGCAGCGTGCGACCCGCAAAACGATTGGTGCCTCGGCCTTGGACAAGGCGGTTCAGGTCCGGGACCGGGATATCCTGTCAATGGTGGAAGACGCGGTTCACCATCGTGAGGTCCGGCTTGCCTTTCAACCTGTTGTGCATGCGGTGCAGCAGAACCAAACCGCTTTTTACGAAGGTCTGATCCGGGTCACAGACCCAACCGGCCGGATCATCCCGGCAAGTCAATTTATCGACGCCATCGAAGAGCGGGAGTCCGGGCGCCTGCTGGATTGTCTTGCGCTGGAACACGGCCTGCGCACCCTTGCCCGCAATCCGGGCATCCGATTGGCGATCAATCTGTCTGCCCGTTCTATCGGCTATCCTAAATGGCGAAAGGTCCTGCACCGGGGTTTGTCGCGGGATGACACAGTCGCCGAACGGCTGATTCTTGAAATCACCGAAGCGTCGGCAATGCTTGTGCCCGAGCTGGTGGTGCAGGCCATGCGTGACTTGCAGCAGATTGGCATCAGCTTTGCGCTTGATGATTTTGGCGCGGGATACACCGCTTTGCGCTATCTCAAGGAGTTTCAATTCGACATTGTAAAGATCGACGGCCAGTTCATTCGTGGCATCGCAACCGACCCGGACAATCAGGTGCTGACCCGCGCCATTGTCGCCATTGCCCAGCAATTTGATATGTTCACCGTCGCCGAATTTGTCGAATCGCACCCGGATGCCAATATGCTGGGGCATCTTGGGGTCGATTGCCTGCAAGGCTATTATTTTGGCGCGCCCTCCGTGGACCCTCCGTGGCAGGCGTTTCAGGCCCGTTCTGCGGCATTGTGAGCGCTCACATTACGCTACGTCATAGCGGACATGCATGAAAGGCCTGAGACACCCTGTCAGGTATCCGCAACCACGCCATTGCTTTACTCAGACGTCGGAACGGTTCTGGGGGCCGTAGACGCAAATGTGCGAAAATCACTGCGGGTCCAACCCCGGACCAAGACTTTGGTGGAGGGACAATATGACCAATGTCGTTATCGCATCCGCCGCTCGGACGGCTGTTGGGTCGTTCGGCGGTTCTTTCGCAAACACACCCGCACATGATCTGGGCGCGGCCATGCTTAGTGAAGTGGTCGCGCGCGCGGGTGTCGAAAAAGAGGCTGTGTCAGAAACGATCCTGGGACAGGTTTTGACCGCGGCGCAGGGTCAGAACCCGGCACGGCAAGCGCATATCAATGCGGGCCTGCCACAAGAAAGTTCGGCCTGGGGCCTTAACCAGGTCTGCGGATCGGGCCTGCGCGCCGTCGCTTTGGGGGCACAGCATATCCTGCTGGGCGATGCCGAGATCGTCTGCGCCGGGGGTCAGGAAAACATGACGCTTTCCCCGCACGCCGCACATCTGCGTGCCGGCCACAAAATGGGCGATGTCAAATACATCGACACCATGATCCGTGATGGTTTGTGGGATGCGTTCAATGGCTATCACATGGGTCAGACTGCAGAAAACGTTGCAGAAAAATGGCAGATCAGCCGCGATCAGCAGGATGAATTTGCCGTTGCATCGCAAAACAAGGCGGAAGCGGCACAAAAGGCTGGCAAATTCGATGACGAGATCTTTGCCTTTACCGTCAAAACCCGCAAGGGCGACATCGTGGTCGATAAGGATGAGTACATCCGCCACGGCGCGACAATGGACGCCATGCAAAAATTGCGCCCCGCATTCACCAAGGACGGGTCGGTCACGGCCGCCAATGCCTCTGGCCTGAATGATGGCGCGGCGGGCGTTCTGTTGATGAGCGAAGATACCGCAGCACAGCGCGGCATCACCCCGATGGCCCGCATCGCATCTTATGCGACCGCCGGGCTTGATCCGTCGATCATGGGCGTCGGCCCGATCTATGCGTCGCGCAAGGCGCTGGATAAAGCGGGCTGGTCCGTTGACGATCTGGACCTGGTAGAGGCCAACGAGGCGTTCGCAGCACAAGCCTGTGCGGTGAACAAGGATATGGGCTGGAATCCGGACATCGTGAACGTCAATGGTGGTGCGATTGCGATCGGTCACCCGATCGGCGCGTCTGGTGCGCGAGTTTTGAATACGTTGTTGTTCGAAATGGCGCGTCGCGATGCCAAAAAAGGTCTCGCCACCTTGTGCATCGGTGGCGGAATGGGCGTTGCCCTGTGTGTCGAACGCTAAGCTGACTTGCGGCACCTGACCGTGCCGCGCCACATGGGGGCTCTGCCCCCATACCCCCGAGGTATTTAGGGCCCAAAGATGCCCATTGCCGCAGAATTGATCAAATTGGAGGATCCCTCATGGCCCGTGTAGCCCTAGTCACCGGCGGTAGCCGCGGTATCGGCGAAGCAATTTCAAAACGGCTCAAAGCTGACGGATATACCGTTGCCGCGACATATGCCGGCAATGATGAAAAGGCCGCCGCCTTCACAGATGCGACCGGCATCAAGACCTATAAGTGGAATGTCGCCGATTACGAAGCCTCAAAAGCGGGCATTGCGCAAGTCGAAGCCGACCTTGGCCCCATCGAAGTTGTGGTTGCAAATGCAGGTATCACGCGCGACGCACCGTTCCACAAAATGACGCCCGAGGCCTGGAAAGAGGTGATCGACACCAACCTGACCGGTGTTTTCAACACGATCCATCCCGTCTGGCCCGGGATGCGCGAGCGCAAGTTCGGCCGCGTGGTGGTGATTTCATCGATCAACGGACAGAAAGGCCAGTTTGGTCAAGTCAACTATGCCGCGACCAAGGCGGGTGATCTGGGCATCATCAAGTCACTGGCCCAAGAGGGCGCGCGGGCGGGCATCACTGCGAACGCGGTGTGTCCGGGGTATATCGGCACCGAAATGGTTCGCGCAATTCCGGAAGAGGTTCTGAATTCCAAGATCATTCCACAGATCCCTGCCGGTCGTTTGGGGGAGCCCGAGGAAATTGCCCGCTGTGTGGCGTTCCTTGTTGCGGATGATGCGGGCTTTATCAACGGGTCGACAATTTCGGCCAATGGCGCGCAGTTCTTCGTCTGACCCGGCTATGTGACAATTAAAAGGCCCGTGCCTGGTGCGCGGGCCTTTTCTTTTGTCACGCGTGCGCGTAGCCGAGGCCATGACCCGCACACGCGCCACAGGCATCGGATTTATTGCCGTCCTTCTTTGGGCGCTTTTGGCAGTGTTTACCGCGGCCTCTGCTCCGGTGCCTGCGTTTTTGTTAAACGCGCTGACCTTCGCCATCGGGGGCGCGGTTGGAAGTGTCGCCGTGACCCTGCGGGGCAGATGGGCGGTTCTTGGGCAGGTGTCGTGGAAAGTGTACCTGTTCGGCACGGCGGGTCTGTTTGGTTATCATGCGCTTTATTTTTCGGCGTTGCGGCTGGCACCACCAGCAGAGGCCGGATTGATTGCCTATCTTTGGCCATTGCTGATCGTGGTGTTTTCCGGCCTCTTGCCCAATGAGCGGTTGCGACGGGGCCATGTCTTGGGCGCGCTTGTGTCGTTTGGCGGGGCCGCTTTGATTGTTCTGCGCAACGGGGCGGATTTCGATCCGATGGCAACGCCCGGCCTGATCCTTGCCGCACTGTGCGCGGTGACCTGGAGCACCTATTCCGTGGTGTCGCGACGCCTGGGAGCTGTGCCAACCGACGCGGTTGCCTTGTTTTGCGTGTTCACGGCTCTGTTGTCTGTGCCCGCGCATTTGATCTTTGAAACCACGTTGTGGCCGGAAACACGGTTGGCCTGGGTCTCGGTTTTGGCTTTGGGGCTGGGGCCTGTCGGAGTGGCGTTCTATGTGTGGGATATCGGCGTAAAGCACGGGGATATCCAGGTGTTGGGAGTCGCCAGTTATGCCGCCCCGTTGCTGTCCACGCTTGTATTGATCGCTGCGGGCTATGCGCAGGCGTCCTGGCAGCTTTTGCTTGCAGCTGGTTTGATCACCTTGGGGGCCGCAATGGCCGCGATGGCGTCGCGTGGTTGATAGGTGACAAAGGTCGGTTACGTCAGCCCGCAAGATGTAAAAAGCCCGGGTTGTGCCCGGGCCAATCAGATTATGACAGACGTTCTATCTCTTCTTTCAGTCGGAGTTTCTTTTTCTTGAGCGACGCGATGGCCAGTCCATCGCTGCCTGGCGCGCGCTGCGCCTGTTCCACTTCTTCAGACAGGGTTTGGTGCTTCCGCTTCAGTTCCTGAAGGTGTGAAGTCAAGCTCATGTCGTCCTCCTGTTGATGGATACAGTAATAGTCGATCATAAATTTCACCTTCTGTCACGCATCATCGGCATAAATCGTAAACCGGACTTAACCCTGCCGTATTTCATGACGTTTTTGGTCAGGAAAAGGCAGCGGCTGTGCCGACCGCAGGACGTTGGAGACCATTTCCGTGTACGAATCACCGTCTTTTTCATGTGTCTCACCGCGGTGCAGCACCAAGGACGGGTGCAACACAAAGGCCGCGCGCGCGCCTTTTCGGCCGCGAAGCAGACACAGGCGGGCGGGGCGATGTCTTCTGGGTTGGATGGGCCAAAGCTCGATCGCGCCCAGGGACGTGTGAAATGCGCTCATCAATTCTGGCAAACGGTCAATGCGTTGGATAAACGTCGCGATCCCGCCAGGGCGCAGACGTTTTGACGCGGCGCTGACCCATTTTGCAAGCGGCACTGCACCCGATCGCGACACGGCCCGGTCTGTTGATACCGGGGCCACGGCGCGCTGGTTTTCAAAATAGGGCGGATTGGCGATCACATGGTCAAACCGCTGCGATTTGACCTCGGGCGGCAATGATCTGAGATCTGCGCAGAAAACCGTTCCGACCACGCCATTATCGTCAAGATTGCGCTGCGCAAGCGCGGCATAGGCGGGTTGCATTTCAACACCGGTTGCGATGATCCCAGCCACGCGCCCGCCCAGACAGGCCAGCGCCGCACCACCGCCGCAGCCCAGTTCCAGCACCGTGTCACCGGATTGGGCGGGAACCGACGCCGCCAGCAGCACCGGATCGGCCCCGGCGCGGTACCCGTCGCGTGGCTGCCAGAGCCGGACAGCGCCGCCCAGAAAATCATCGCGGGTCAGATCCTCTGGCGAAAACGGCTCACTCCTCAAATGTGACACCGTATTCACGCAAGATGCGGCGCGCGTCGTGCAGTTCATCGCGGCGCACCATCAAACGGCGCGGCAAAATACCGATAGAGCCTTCCAGAACGCTCATGTTTACGTCCAATTCAAAGCTGTCTATACCCTCGTCCTCAAGAACGGCGCGGGCGAGCGGTATCAGTGTAATGTCGTTGGTACGCAAAAGCTCTTCCATGTTTGTGATGTAGGAACACCCGGCCCGCTTTGTCGAGCCTTCCACAAGGAATGGTGATGAGTTTGGACACAGTAACGCGCAAACCGCATGACCGATTGGCCGAGATTCTGGCCGGGGACATGGCGCAGGTCAACACGCTGATCCGCACGCGGATGGCGTCAGAACACGCCCCGCGCATCCCCGAGGTCACCGCCCATCTGGTCGAGGCAGGCGGCAAACGGTTGCGCCCGATGCTAACCTTGGCGACCGCAAAGATGTGCGGGTATCAGGGCGACGATCACATTAAACTGGCCGCGACGGTTGAGTTTATTCACACCGCAACCCTGCTGCATGACGATGTTGTGGACGAAAGCGAGAAACGCCGCGGTCGACCAACCGCGAACCTGCTCTGGGACAACAGCTCCAGCGTTTTGGTTGGCGATTACCTGTTTGCGCGGTCGTTTCAGTTGATGGTTGAAACCGGCAGCCTGCGGGTGCTTGATATCCTTGCCAACGCGGCCGCGACGATTGCCGAAGGCGAGGTTTTGCAATTGTCCGCCGCGCAGGATCTGGCCACCACCGAAGCCGTCTATCTGCAGGTTGTGCGCGGCAAAACAGCGGCCTTGTTTTCAGCCGCGACCGAAGTGGGCGGTGTGATTGCCGGGATGGACGACGAAAGGGTGCAGGCGCTGTTTGAGTATGGCGACGCGCTCGGAATTGCGTTCCAGATTGTTGATGACCTGCTGGATTACTGGGGGTCCGACGCCACAGGCAAGAACATTGGCGACGATTTCCGCGAACGCAAGCTGACGCTGCCGGTAATCAAGGCGATTGCCCTGGCGGACGAGGCAGAGCGGGATTTCTGGAAACGCACGATTGCGAAAGGCAAACAGCAAGACGGCGATCTCGAACACGCGATTGCGCTTTTGAACAGCCATGGCACGCTTGAAGCCACACGCGCAGAGGCCAATGACTGGATCGCGAAGGCCCGCGCGGCGCTGGCGACGCTGCCAGACGATCCGATCAAGGATATGCTGGACGATCTGGCCGATTACGTGGTGGCGCGGGTCAACTAAGCCCTGCCAACCGTTTCGCAGGTTGTCACCCACCAATTGGGGTGGGTGCCCGCAATTCGGTCTTGCGCAACCAAAGCTGTGATCTTGTCAGGATAGATGCCGAAACAGGTCGCCCCGGACCCCGACATGCGCGCCAGAGCAGCATCCGACAGCGCGGCCAGCACATCCCTGATCACCGGCGCAACAGTCTGTGCAGGGGGTTCAAGATCGTTTCGCTGTTGCCGAAGCCAGTCAAGAAAACGGTCATATGACGGCCAGCCGTCGCAGTGATCCATCGCTGAATTGCTGCGATGTTTCAACGCTTTGAACACGTTTGGGGTGGGCAAAGTCACGTTTGGATTAACCAGCACCAGATGCAAGCGCGGCACGGGCCGGACGCGGATCAGGCCCTCCCCGATCCCGTGCATGCGCTGCGGCCCTGTGTGCAGGCACACAGGCACATCCGCACCCAGCGCCAGGGTGTTTTCCAACCCGATACCGCGATGCACATCATCGCCAAAGATAGAGCGCAGCACCGCTGCCGCGTCGGCAGAGCCGCCGCCAATGCCAGCCCCGTGAGGCAGATTTTTGTGCAGTGCGACATGGCCGGTCCACCCCGCCGATTTCAACGCCTTCCAAACAAGGTTCGATGCGTCTGTTGGCACACCGTCTGCAAACAACCCAGTCACATCGATATGCATGTCGGGGCCAGGGGTAAGCAACAGCCTATCCCCTATGTCGGCGAACACGACCAGCGAATCCAGCAGGTGATACCCGTCACTCCGCTGGCCCGTTACATGAAGGGTGAGATTGATCTTGGCAGGCGCGAATGCCTCAGTCGCTGTTGTCACTGGCCACCTGCAGCGGAGGCGCACCCTCTTCTGCCAAAACCACGTCAAGACCAGCGTCAAGCTTGCGGCGAATGCGGTCGACCTTCACGTCTTCGGCAGAGTCGCCATAGGTCGCAAAGGACAAGGCACGCCGCCATTGAAAACGGGCCTCGGTCTTGCGGCCAACAGCCCAATACACGTCCCCAAGGTGATCATTCACAATCGGGTCAACCGGCATCAGCTCGGCTGCACGCTCCATATGCCCGACCGCTTCGTCATAGCGGCCAAGGCGGTACAGCACCCAACCCAGGCTGTCGATGATATAACCACTGTCGGGGCGCGCCGCTGCGGCGCGTTCGATCATTTCAAGTGCCTCATCCAGCTTGATCTTCTTCTCGACCAGCGAATAGCCAAGATAATTCAGCACCTGTGGCTGATCCGGGTTCAGCTCAAGCGCGGCGCGAAAGTCGGCTTCGGCCTCGTCCCAGCGATCAAGGCGTTCATAGCTGATGGCGCGGGCATAAAACAAAAACCACTGGTTGCGGGCTTCGGTTTCGAACAGATCCAGCGCGTTGCTATACGCCTGAACCGCCTCTTCGAACCGCTCTAGCTGGCGCATCGTGTCGCCTAATGTGGAATGCACAATAGGCTCTTCTGGGTGTGTCTTGGTCAGACGTTCCAGCACCTCAATCGCGGCATCAACCTTGTCACTGTCGCGCAACGCCGCCGCGCGGCCCAGTTCGGCGGCATGATAGGCCGGGTGATCATCGGGAACCCGCGCATAGGTTTTCACCGCAAGATCGGACTGACCCAAATCATCCAACAGGCTGGCAGACAGCAAAATTGCATCCACATGATCCGGGCGCAAATACTCGGATATCCGAGAGTAAAGGAGGGTGAATTCGTCATTGGCTTCATTCGCCAGCGCCGCCGCAAGCGTGTAGAACACCTCGCTCAGACCGTCACGCGCGCTTTTGATATGCGTAAAGGGCAGCGCCTCGCCCGCCTCCAAAGCCGTTGTCATATCCCGCAAGGCCGGATCAAGGTCGCCCCCAAAGGCCGTTTCGATCAGGTCAAGTGCATCTTCGCCACGGTCAAGTTGGCTCAACACTTCGACATGCGCCATCACGCCCCTGCGGGTCAGCTGCATACCGCCCGTGCCAGCGTTTTCAAGGATAACGGCCGCGCTTTCAAAATCACCAACCGACGCCAGCGCCATGGCTTTGTGATACTGCGCAAAGTTGCGCAGACCTTGCTCGTTCGACAGATCGTCAAATTGAACCAATGCCAAGGACATGTCGCCAATGCCAAGCTGCGACCACGCCAAAAGCAGACCATCGACCAACGGCCCGACACCGCGATTGTCGTTCACCATTTCGATGATGGAATTGTAATCTTCGGCCTTGGCGTGCTGCGCGATCAGCGCCATATGTGCGACCTGGCTGCGACTGCCATCGCTGATCAGCTTTGAGGCCAGATCAGATGCCTTGTCGATATTCCCAAGCGAGATTTCGGCCAAAGCGGCCCGTTCGAGGATCACCGGATTGTCCGGATCGAACTGCACGGCACGCCCGTAATATTCGGCCGCTGCCGCAATATCGCCGTCAAAGCTGGCTTGACGTCCGGCAAGATAGTCGCCCGACAGGCTGCGCGCCATCACGCCACCCGGGGTCAAAAGACACAGCGCAATCGCCGCTGATCCCAGTAGCCGTCGCATGCTCGAATGAACCATCAATGTCTCCAAAACGCGTTTCTGTTAAAGGTAGCGCGCGGCCTGCCCCTGCGCAACCAACGCAAAAGGCCGGGCGCTGGCCCGGCCTTTGTGATGTCACATATTCGGATAGTTCGGACCGTCCCCGCCTTGCGGCACTGTCCAGTTGATATTTTGGCTTGGGTCCTTGATATCACAGGTTTTACAATGGACGCAGTTCTGAAAGTTGATGACAAATTTGTCGTCTCCTTTGTCGTCCTTCACAAATTCGTAAACACCTGCCGGACAATAGCGTGCCGAGGGCCCTGCATATTTTGGCAAATTGATCGACACCGGCACCGACGCATCCTTGAGCTGTAGATGAGCAGGTTGGCTTTCTTCGTGGTTGGTGGCCGAGAAAGACACATTTGTGAGCCGGTCAAACGACAGCTTCCCATCCGGTTTGGGATAGGCGATCGGCTTGAATTTTGCCGCTTCGCCGGTGGCTTCGGCATCTGTTTTGCCATGGCCAAGCGTTCCGAACGCCGAAAAACCGAATGTGTTTGTCCACATATCCATGCCGCCAAACACAAGCGACGCCATAAGCCCGCGCTTGGACCACATCGGTTTGACATTGCGCACTTTCTTGAGGTCTTCGCCAATCGCACCGTCGCGTACATCGGTTTCGTAGTCGGTCAATTCGTCCGATGCACGGCCATCCTTCATCGCAGCAAATGCCGCCTCAGCCGCGGCTTTGCCCGACAGCATCGCATTATGGTTCCCCTTGATCCGCGGCACGTTCACCATGCCCACAGAACATCCCAAAAGCGCCACACCGGGGGCCACCATCTTGGGCATCGACTGATACCCGCCTTCGGAAATCGCGCGCGCGCCATAAGCCACCCGCTTGCCGCCTTCCAAAAGCGCGGCCACCATCGGGTGATGCTTGAAGCGCTGAAATTCCATATAGGGATAAAGATGGGGGTTTTCATAGTTCAAGTGAACAACGAAACCCACATAAACCTGATTGTTATCAAGATGGTAAATGAAAGATCCGCCGCCGGCATTGCTGCCCAGCGGCCAGCCCATCGTATGGGTGACAGACCCTTCCTTGTGCTTGGCCGGGTCGATCTCCCAGATCTCTTTCATGCCAAGACCAAATTTCTGCGGCTCCTTGCCCTTGGACAGATCGAATTTCTCGATCACCTCTTTTGACAGGCTGCCGCGCACGCCTTCCCCAAGGAAGACGTATTTGCCATGCAGTTCCATCCCCGGCTCATAGCCCGGCCCCGGCGTGCCATCGGCGTTTTTGCCAAACTCGCCTGCAACCACGCCTTTGACCTCACCAGCGTCGCCATAGACAATCTCAGAACATGCCATGCCGGGGAAAATTTCGACGCCCAGCTCTTCGGCCTGTTCGGCCATCCAGCGGCAGACATTGCCCATCGACACAATATAATTGCCGTGGTTGCTCATCAGGGGTGGCATCGGCCAGTTGGGTACGCGAATTTTGCCCGCCTCACCCAGCATGTAAAACGCATCGTCCGTCACCGGCACATTCAGCGGCGCGCCCTTGTCTTTCCAATCCGGGATCAGCGCATCCAGACCGCAAGGGTCCAGAACCGCACCCGACAGGATATGCGCGCCAACCTCAGAGCCCTTTTCAAGCACAACGACATCAAGGTCTGCATCCAGCTGTTTCAACCGGATCGCAGCGGACAGGCCGGCCGGGCCGGCTCCAACGATGACAACATCGTATTCCATCGCTTCGCGCGTGTGTTCGCTCATGTCGGGCTCTTTCCTGAAAAGTCACGTGTCGAAAACTTGGCATTTGAGGTAGCCTGCGCGGTACATCGGGTCAATTGCGACACCGCGTTACACCGCCGTTTTCATGGATTTGCCCATATTCAGACCACTCAAGCCCGGCGCGACACGCGTCTTGTGCGTCACATCTTGATAACCGGGTGCCGCGTGAACAGGTCTTCCGGCACCGTCCTGCGTGATGACAGCAAATCGCTTGCGTTTCGCAAACCGGTCGGGGCACTCTTGTGCCAACGCGAATGACATGATTAGACCGCGCAGGCAAACTCCGTGCCGGAGCACCTGCCCAGACGACCTAAAGGGAAGCGTCCCATGGAAAAACTACCCATGACCCGCGCGGGCCACGCCGCGCTTGAAAGTGAATTGAAAACGCTCAAATCCGAAGAGCGCCCGGCCGTGATCCGGGCAATTGCCGAAGCCCGCGAGCTTGGCGATCTCAAGGAAAACGCGGAATATCACTCGGCACGCGAAAAACAGGGTTTTATCGAAGGCCGCATCAAAGAACTGGAAGGCGTTCTGGGGCTGGTCGAAGTGATTGATCCCACAAAACTGTCCGGCCCGATCAAATTCGGGGCGACCGTCACGCTTGTTGACGAAGACACCGATGAAGAAAAAACGTGGCAGATCGTTGGTGAACACGAGGCCAGTATTGAAAAAGGCCTGCTCAACATCAAATCCCCCATTGCCCGCGCCTTAATCGGCAAAGAAGAGGGCGACAGCGTCGAAGTCCGCACCCCCGGCGGTGACAAATCCTACGAAGTGCTTAAAATCGCTTACGTCTGATCGGTTGGACCGCGCCATGGAACAGAAACAAGAACCCCGCTCCGGAGCCGCTGTCATTCTCAGCCGCACCTCCGAAGCGTCCGCAGGTCTTAGCGGAATTGAACTGACCGCAGCCGCGCTCAGCGTGATCTGGCTGATCATTTCGGTCGTGTTCTTTTTGTTTTCTGGGGATGACGGGGCCGATGGGTTGCGGTTTCTCCTGGTGATGATGGTTGTGTTCTTTCCTGTCGGAATGATCTGGGTCGCCGCCGTGGGCGCGCGGTCGTCACGGATCATGCGCGAAGAAAGCACGCGTCTGCAAACCGCGATTGATGCAATCCGCCATGCCTATATCACCCAAAATCAAGCCGGTGGCCGGGATCAGCCGCCGCATCCGTCGATTGTAAAAAAACTGGAAGAGATTTCAGAAGCACAGAAAAAGGCCGAAACAACGCTGGCGATGTTCACGTCGACCCGGGCCGCCCAAATCGCGGTGCAGGCCGCAGCGCCGGACCCTGAAACCGGCGACCAACCCGCGCTGGCCCTGGGCACACCGGCCGAAGCCTTGCAGCCGCCCCTGTCCAACGCAGATTTTGTGCGCGCCCTGCACTTTCCCGAAACTGCCGAGGATCAAGAAGGCTTTGCCGCGCTGCGCCGTGCTCTCAAGGATCGGCCCTCCGCGCAATTGGTCCAGGCGGCACAGGATGTGCTCACCCTGCTCAGTCAGGATGGCATCTACATGGATGATCTGCGCCCCGATATGGCGCGCCCGGAACTGTGGCGCCGCTTTGCCAAAGGCGAACGAGGCCGCACCATCGCGGCGTTGGGTGGCGTGCGGGACCGCTCGTCTTTGGCTTTGGCAGCAGGCCGGATGAAACAAGACCCGATTTTCCGCGATGCCGCCCACCATTTCCTTAGACTTTTCGACAAAGGCTTTGC
Organism: Marivita sp. S0852; assembly: GCF_046591575.1. Taxonomy (NCBI): domain Bacteria; kingdom Pseudomonadati; phylum Pseudomonadota; class Alphaproteobacteria; order Rhodobacterales; family Roseobacteraceae; genus Marivita; species Marivita sp. S0852. Next base: position 118,443 of record NZ_JBIQWA010000007.1, on the reverse strand, counting down.
CCGCTTCGAACAAACCGCAAGCGATGCCGAAATCTCTGAACTGGCCGGAACACGCACGGCGCGCGCATTTATGCTGTTGGGGCGCGTGACCGGCACGTTTGACTGACACCATTCGCGCCTGTGCCAGACGCGGATCGAATTACGCCTCTGTGCCGCGCAAGGCGAATGACCCATAGGGCACATAGCGCACAGGATCTCCCGGCCTGACGTGAACCGCGCCATCGGGAAGCTCGACCAGCCCCTCTGCCCAGCTTAACCCGCTGATACGGCCAGAGCCTTCGGATTTGAACACCTCCGCCCGGCCATTGTGAATCCGCGCGCGCAGATATTCCCGTCGGCCCGGTTTCTTGCGTTTCTCAAACCCGGCAGGCACATCAAAGCCCTGCGGCACATGCCAGCCCGCCCCGGCCAAAGCGCCCATCGCGGGACGTGCAAACACCAAGGTACAAACCAATGCGGCCACCGGGTTGCCCGGCAAGCCGAAAACCGGTGCCCCGTTCCAAACGCCCAGCGCCAAGGGCCTGCCGGGTTTGAGCGCAATGCGCCATTCCTGCATGGCCCCGCTGTCTCGCAACAGCGCCGACATGTGATCCTCGTCGCCAGCAGACGCACCACCGGACGTCAGAATCACATCCGCCTTCGCCGCCGCAGAATCCAGCATCGCGCGCAACGCATCCCGGTCATCCGGGGCGCGGCCTATATCCACCGGGTCAAACCCGAAACCCGCACACAGGCTAAGAAGCATCGGGCGATTGGCATCATAGATCTGACCGCGTTGAGCAGCAGACCCCGGCTCAACAACTTCGTCCCCGGTTGACAAAACAGCCACGCGCAAGCGCTTGAACACCGAAAGCGTGCCATGCCCGACAGCCGCCGCCAGCGCCAAATCCGCCGGGGTCAGAACGCGGCCCCGGGGCAGCGCGATGGCCCCCTTGGCCACATCCTCTCCGGCCTTGCGTGTGTTCGCGCCGTGTTTCAATGGCCCGCGAAACGCCACATGGCCCTGTCCAACACGCACATCTTCGTCCAGCACCACAGTATCCACGCCATCGGGCAGATCGGCCCCGGTCAGCATGCGAATGGCATGCCCTTTGGTCACCTGCCCGACAAACGGAGCGCCAGCCGCGGATCGCCCGTCAACCAAAGGCAAAACCTGTGGTCCCTCGCCAATATCGGCACCCGCAAAGCCATAACCATCCACCGCCGTGTTCGGATGCGGCGGGTTTGACCGAAGCGCGGTCAGATCCTGCGCAAGAACCCGTCCGGTTGCCTGCATCAACGGCACGGTTTCAATCCCGACAACTGGTGTCATCCGGTCGCGAAGCAGCGACAGCGCATCATCGACCGGTGTCCAATCAACACCTGCGGGCAAGGCGAAACAATCGTTTCGCAATGGCGGCGGGGTCAAGGTCACACCGGTCCGCGCGGCCGCGACCAATTCTGCCTTATGACCCGCGCCCAAGATCCAGGCCTCCTCTGCCGATGTTGCGCCAACATCCGCCAACAGTGCTGCCAAGCGATCCGCTGGCAACGCCGCCAACGCACGTGACAGCAAACGCACCTGCACACGATCCCGGATGGGATCATCCAGAACCTCTTTCACCGCCTCTTCGATCAAACCGGGCCACAGTTCGACCAAAAGAACCTGCGCGTCAGATCCATCTTCAAAGGGCCAAACCTTGCGTCCCGCACCACGCCGCAGACGTGACAACATGGGCAGCCCCATCAATGACTGGCTTCCCACAGTTGGATTAAAAAACAGTTGAAAACAGGAAGACGACGCCTTGGCCATGGTATCGCAGGCCCGCCATTCAGACAGCGCGTCATAGCAAATCCCGGCCTTGCGATACGGGATATCGGGCCAGCGGTCTTTGTTGGGCTTGCCCCAAAACGGACCCGGGCCATCAAAAAGGCGGTTCAGCTCTTCTGCGACTTCGAAGCGGTTGTTTGCGCCGGTCTCATCATCCGTGATCCGCCCCGCCAGCCAATCCCAAAACACCAGAGGGTCATCAGACCCTGTAACAGTTCGGGCAAAGCCCTGCGGATAGCCGAACGGGAAATCGAACCCAATCAATACGCGACGTCCTGCTGTTTCTTCGGTCTCAAGAAACGCCATTAACCAGGCTTCGGCCTCGTGCCGCGTTCGGCAATACACCGGGTCGCGTTCAGATCCATCTTGTACGCATCCGATCCAGATCGCGTCTTTCGACGGCGTCTTCGGCGCGCGTTTCCCAGCCGACCAATCCACAACAACAAAGGTGTCGAATCCGTTCAAAGCCCAACCTCGGTCAAAATGAAATCGGCGATTGCCGGGCTGTCATTCAGATCAAACACCGGACGATCAAGCTCTAGCGGCGTATCGCTTGCCAGGGCACGGATTGTCTTGTCCCCTGGCGCGATCAGGTCATGCCCGGTCACGGCGCGATAGGCTTCGATCTTGGGGTGGCGGTCGCGTTTATAGCCCTCGACCAGCACCAAATCGACCGGAGAGAGCTTGCCCAACAAGACGTGCAAGGGCGGTTCCTCGGCGTCTCGCAATTCGTGCATCAGGGCAAAGCGATTGCGCGATGCCAGCAGAACCTCGGTCGCGCCGGCCACGCGGTGGCGGTGGCTGTCTTTGCCGGGGTGATCCACATCAAACGTGTGATGCGCGTGTTTGACCGTCGACACCGAAATGCCACGGCCAGTGATTTCGGTGACAAGCCGTTCCATCAATCCGGTTTTTCCCGCATTTTTCCAACCGGTGACACCGTAAATCTTCATATCATCGCCTTTGCCGTCGCAAGATCTTCGGGGGTGTTCACGTTAAAGAACGGATCTCCCGTCTCTGTTGAAAACACGGCTTCGCGCCCGTCATGTTGTTCCGTCCAGATGACAACCTTGCTGATCCCGTCTTGCAAAGCGGCCCGCAGATCATCGCGCAGAGCCACAGGCCACAATCCAAAGGTCGGATGGCGGATCAGGCCCGATTTGCTCATGGATTTGGTTTTCTCGGCCCCTCGCGGCGTCGCGGCAAGCACCAAGGGATGCGTCATGCCGGTGGCAGCGTTGGTCAGTTGTTCCACCAGATCCGTGGGGAAAAACGGCGTATCGGCCGCAACCGTGACAATCGTGTCAGCCCCCTGTTCTGCGGCCCAATCCAGCCCGGCAAGCACACCCGCCAGAGGGCCGGGAAACCCGTCAATGCTGTCTGGCAGAACCGGCAAACCAAAGGCGGCAAACCGCGCTGGATCACCATTGGCGTTCAACGCAATGCCGTCAACTTGTGCGGCCAGACGGGCTTGAACCCGCGATAGCAGGGTTTCTCCGCCAAGGGTCAAAAGCCCCTTGTCACCGCCACCCATACGCGTGGCCTGACCCCCTGCCAAAATCACGCCCAGAGGTTTGGACATCATAGCACTCCGATCCATGCGTCGGTCATTCGGCGCTTTTCCTGCGATGTTTCTTGGACTCTTCGGGAATTGCATCGGGGTCAATGTCGCGCAGCAGACGGTCTTCGCCGGACAGGCACACAAACCGCTTTCCGCGCATCCGCCCGATACAGGTCAGTCCGACCTGACGGGCAATCTCGACCCCCCATGCGGTGAACCCGGACCGCGACGCCAGAACAGGAATACCCATCAGCGCAGTCTTGATGACCATCTCGGATGTCAATCGACCGGTTGTGTACAGCATCTTGTCCGACACCCCCACTCCTTCGAGAAACATCCAGCCCGCGATTTTATCAACGGCATTGTGACGCCCAACATCTTCCATATAAACAAGCGGTTGGTCACCCTGGCACAGCACTGTTCCGTGAATGGCCCCGGCCTCCAGATACAGCGACGGCGTGGTGTTGATCTTGTGGGCCAGTGCATAAAGCGCGGATGTTTTCACCTCCAGCTGTGGCAAAACCACCTGATCCAGCCCCTCCATCATATCACCGAACACCGTGCCCACCGCACAGCCGCTGGTCCGGGTCTTTTTCTTGACCTTTTCCTCGTACACCGTCTGCCGCTCGGTGCGCACGACAACCACCTCAAGATCGTCGTCATATTCGACCCCGGTGATCACATCATCATCCAGCAACATGCCCTGATTGCGCAGAAACCCGACCGCCAGATATTCGGGATAGTCCCCGATCGTCATCGCCGTCACGATTTCCTGGCTGTTCAGAAAAATCGTCAAAGGGCGTTCCTCGACAACACTGATTTCGGTTTCGGCCCCCGTATGGTCCGTTCCCGTCACCCGCCGGGTAAGCCGTGCGGCCCGTGGATCGGGCGCAATGAGGTAGTCGTGACCGCCATCTTCCGGCATAGATTGCAACTCCTTGCGTCAAGAGATACGTCCGCCCGGACGCAGTTCTCGGGAGACAGTGATGGCGGGCGATCACATAATGTCAAGCTACTGGCGCGGCCTTCGGGACGGGCTGCCATTTCTGTTTGTGGTCGGTCCGTTTGGGATGCTGTTTGGGGTGTTGGGCACCGAAGCCGGATTGTCCATTTATGAAACGCTTGCCTTTTCGGTTGTGGTGATCGCCGGGGCTGCACAGTTCACGGCGCTCCAGCTTTTGACCGAAAACGCACCGACACTGGTTGTGATCGCATCGGCCCTGGCGGTGAATATGCGGATGGCGATGTATTCGGCCTCGATCACGCCGCATCTTGGCGCATTGCCTCTGTGGAAACGCGGCATCGTGGCGTATTTTCTGGTTGATCAAACCTATGCGGCTTCGATGATTCACTATGAAAAGACCCCCGAACAAACGATCCATGAAAAATTCGCCTATTTTCTGGGGGTCATGACACCGATCTGCCCACCTTGGTACATTGTAACGCTGCTTGGCGCGGTTCTGGGGGAAAGCATCCCACCCAGCCTCGGGCTTGATTTCGCGCTGCCAATCGCCTTCATCGCGATGATTGGCCCGCTTTTGCGCACACCGGCGCATCGGGCAGCGGCGCTTGCGGCAACCATCCTTGCCTTGGGCTTTGCCTGGGTGCCCTACAATCTTGGCCTGATCATTGCGGGCATCGGGGGCATGATTGCCGGGGCGCAGACCGAAGTCAGATTGGGGCTGAAACTATGACCGACACCCAAGAGCTTTGGATCGTCATTATTGCCCTGGGCATTGGCAGTTTTGGCCTGCGCTTTGCATTCCTTGGTCTGGTCGGAAACCGCGCCCTGCCGGAATGGATGATGCGCCACTTGCGATACACCGCCGTTGCCATCTTGCCTGCGCTGGTGGCACCGCTGGTGGTGTGGCCGAATGCCACTGATGGGCAGACCGACCCAACCCGTCTTGCCGCCGCAATCGCGACATTTGTCGTCGGGTATCTGACGAAAAACGTGTTCGCGGCAATGGGTGTCGGGGCGGCTGTGCTGATCACGCTCAGCGCGATCCTGTAGCGCGCTTACTGCAGGACGGCCTGTTCGAACTGCGCGATGGCAACCGCTTTGTCGTCACTGTCGTTTTCGAACAGGCGTGATGTCTGAACGCCCGGCAATTCACCGAAATCCGCCATCAGACGTTTGGGAAACCAGGTCGATCCGACGTTCTGAAACCCCGGCAGTTGGCGCAAAAGCCCAGCCGTGCTCAGCGCGCATTGCGCCGACGCCACCGGTCCGGAAACCGTCGCCAGGCGCAGCGCGCGTTCGGCCACGTCTGGCGACACCTCGATTCGCTGCATCACCACATGATACGTCTCTCGGGCATGGGCCCGGGCGTAAAAATCCGCAACACCGGGCGTGACACCGTACAGGACATCATTGCGCTCCGGCACCGCACGCAACCGAACCGTTCCGGCAGGATCGAAGATCACACGCTGGGATGCATTGATCATCAGACTGGTATGCGCCCCCGCGCCGGACCGGTTGTTGATCATCGTGTAAAGCGTCAGCGCAGGTGGCCCCGGATGCCGGTACGACGCACTGCTGATCACCTCAAGGGATGCATCAGGGCGTTGATCGGTCAGCCCGCCACCTCCGCAGCCTGCCAGAACCAGCAGCGCCAGGCTGGCAATCACGCGCGCGCAGAATGTCATGTCGATCGCTTGCCTGACGTCACGAATTAAAGATGGCAAGGAAGATCAAAATGCCGATGGAGATCGCCGCAACCCGCACCGACCAACGGATGAACCCGTCAAAGGTTTTTTCCTGTTCGGTGGTGTCCATTGTGCCGTGCTTGTGTTCAGCCATGTCAGACGTCCTCTAGAATTCTTTTAACAGTCGCTACTTGATTTGCCCGACTGTGTCACCCGTGCCAATCGCGCAGTGTGTCGCGGTTCACTCTGCCTGTTCCAATTCCGCCGCAAGCTGAAACCCGATCCGCCGCGGGGGATTTTCGGCCTTTGGGATTGGCAAGGCGCGCAACGCGACATTCAATTGCGACACATGCTGGATCAACTGCATCCGCCCCCCGGCGGCGTCAGTGCCATAAAACGTGACGATATCGGGATCGAAATACCCCAACCCCTCGATACGCAGCACTCCGGTTTCATTTCCGGCAAAGCCCATCGCCACTTCATGCTCGTTATCCAGCTGTTTTTCAAAATCCTGAATATAGAGGATCAACCGCTCATGCGCCCATTCCGCCGGGCTTTTTTGTTGCACCGGCTTGCGCGTGATCGCATCGGGCAAAGGCTTGTCACCGCTTTCGCCACACCCTTTTGCATGCACCTCGAACTGGCGCGGCAAGGCCTCACTTTCTGCCAATTCTGCCGTGGTCCGTATCTCGTCAGACATCGCGCCATCTCCGTTTGCCCGCAGTGCGACACTAGACACAGTCGCCGTACATCATCAACCAACCAAACCGTGACCAGATTGCGCGCACGCGGTCCGCTCGGTTTGGAGCTCATTTTCACCAATGCTGCGTGTGCTCCTGGCGGCAGACTTTGGGTCGGGTTCTGGAAGTTTCAAATAGTATCAACTTACTGACCCGAGATGTGCAGAGCAAAGCGCCTGATTGCGGCCCCAGCCCAGATCTGAATACTTGCGCACTGACGTTCAGGATCAAATTCCGGACCGCAGCAATGTCCTGCAGAGCGCACGCGCGCAAAACACTAACAAATCATTAATAGGTCCGTATCGGTCCCAATGTTTCGCGCGCGAAACATTCGGGTGCTGGTGTTGACCTATTCGCCGGGGTGGCGGGCCAGTTCGGGCATCGGGGCCGGATCGTCTTTGGCCAATTCCTCAAAGTCAAAATTGTCCAACCGTCGCGCCCGACGCCCGGCTTTGTCGGCGCTGATCTTGATGTCGGCGATGTCCTTGGCCGCCTGTCCAAAATGCCGGTCCAGGTTTTCGACCCGCGTTCCCAACCGGTCCACATCGGCGTAAAGCAGGCCCAATTCCTTGCGAATGGCCCCCGCCTGCTCTTGCATCCGCGCGTCTTTCAGAATGGCCCGCATGGTGTTCAACGTGGCCATGCAGGTGGTCGGTGACACGATCCACACCCGCGCTGCAAAGCCGTCACGGACCACTTCGGGGAAATTGGCGTGAAGTTCGGCATAGACGGCTTCGGAGGGCAGGAACATCAAAGCCCCATCCGCCGTTTCGCCTTCGATGATGTATTTCTCGGAAATATCTTTGATGTGCTTTCGCAGCGAAACCCGCAATTGCTGTGCCGCGCGGTTCAGTTGGTCTTGCGAGTCAGCCTTTCGCAGCTGTTCATAAGCCTCAAGCGGAAACTTGCTATCAATCGCAATCGGCCCTGGGGGATTGGGCAAATGGATCAGACAATCCGCCCGTTTGCCGTTCGACAGCGTCGCTTGCAGATCATAGCTGTCCTTTGGCAGCGCCTTGCCAACGATATCCGTCAGCTGGATTTCTCCGAACGCCCCGCGTGTCTGTTTGTTCGACAGGATGTCTTGCAACGAAAGCACGTCGCCCGAGAGTTTGGTGATATTGTCCTGCGCCTTGTCGATGCTTTGCAAACGTTGCTGCAATTCGCCCAGGGACCGCGCGGTGCGTTGGCTTGATCCTTGCAGGTTTTCAGTCATCTGATGCTGCACCTGGGCCAGCCGCTTTTCCATCAGCTGCAACATCGCCGTCTGGCTTTGTGCCTGTGCTTCGCTCACATGGTGCAAGCCGCCGGACAGCCGTTCCTGACCATCGCTGAGGCTTTGCACCCGCTGCCCGACCTGGGCCAGCTGATAGACCAACGGTTCGCTCAGTTTCGCGGCGCGACGGGCCGAGAGCAGCGACAGGATGAGCAGCACGAACACCAATGCGCCAAGTCCGATGACAACAAGCACCACAGGATCGCTCAGATCAAATGCGAGATCACCAATCCGGATCATGTGCGGCCGAACAAGCGTTCAATGTCGCTCAACTTGAGTTCGACATAGGTGGGCCGGCCATGATTGCACTGGCCGGAATAGGGGGTTGCTTCCATCTCTCTTAACAACGCATTCATCTCCTCCCCGCGCATCTGGCGGCCGGACCGGATTGATCCATGACAGGCCACGCGGCTCAGGATTGCATCAATACGGTCTTGCACAGCCGTGGCCTGACCCTGATCATCCAATTCATCCAGAATGTCGCGCAACAGAGCCTCGGCATTCACCTCTCCCAATATCGCCGGAGTTTCGCGCACGACCACGGCCCCTGCCCCGAACGGTTCAACAGTCAAACCCATACGCGATAAATCCTGAACATTTTCTAAAAGCCGACCGCAATCAGCATCGGTCAGTTCAACAACATCCGGGATCAAAAGCGCCTGCGCCGGAACACTGTTTTCCGCCATCTGGGTTTTGAGTTTTTCATAAACAAGACGTTCATGCGCCGCGTGTTGATCGACAATGACAATCCCATCTTCGGTTTGCGCAATGATGTAGTTCTCATGCACCTGCCCGCGCGCCGCGCCAAGAGGCAGGGCGGTGGGGGTTTGTCCGGTCTCTTGTGGGGTGTCGTCGACCATGCGGCCTGAATAGGCGTCCTGCACCTCGGCAAAGCCGGGGGCCTGGGCGTGATAGGCCGTTTGTTTCGCGGCGAAACTCGGGCGGTCCATCTGGTAGACACGGGGGTTTTGCGGCTGTTCGGGGCGCATCGCGCCAAGAGTGGCACCGGCAACAGTGGTGGACGCGCGATGCCCGGCTTCGGCCAGGGCGTGGCGCAGGGCAGACACGATCAGCCCGCGCACAAGGCCCGGTTCGCGAAAGCGCACCTCGGATTTGGCGGGGTGGACGTTCACGTCAACCTTATGCGGATCGCAATCAATAAAAAGCGCAACTGCGGGATGACGGTCCCGGCTGAGAAAATCGGCATAGGCCCCGCGCAATGCACCGATCAAAAGCTTGTCACGCACCGGGCGGCCATTGACGAACAGGTACTGCGCGACAGCCGCACCGCGGGAATAGGTCGGCAAGCCCGCAAGTCCGGTCAGGTGGAGGCCTTCGCGTTCGGCGTCGAGCGGCACCGCATTGTCGATGAATTCGCGTCCCATGATCTGCCCCAAACGCCCGCGCAGGGCATCAAAGAGATCACCGGTGACAGCATCCGCGCGGAAGGTCACGCGACCTTCGCCGCCGCCCGACACGTCACGCAGGGTAAAGCTGACCGACGGTTCGGCCATTGCAAGACGTTTGACCACATCCGAGATCGCCTGCAGTTCCGCCCTATCCGAGCGCAGGAATTTCAGGCGCGCGGGGGTGGCGAAGAACAGGTTGCGCAGCGTGACAATCGTGCCTTTGGACAGCGCGGCAGGTTTGATCGGGTCCACCTTGCCGCCGGTGACGTTCAGCTCTGCGGCATCGTTTTGCGCGGCGCGACTGGTCAAGGTTAATCGACCGACCGCACCAAGCGAAGCCAAGGCTTCGCCGCGAAACCCAAAGCTGTGAATGTTCAAAAGGTCAGAACCATCAATTTTGGACGTGGCATGGCGCGACACCGCCAGAGACAGCTCTTCCGGTGGAATGCCAGAGCCATCATCCGTGACACGGATCAAGGTTTTACCGCCATCCGCAATCGCGATATCAATGCGCCTGGCGTCGGCATCAATGGCGTTTTCCACCAATTCCTTAACGGCAGAGGCCGGACGCTCTACCACCTCGCCAGCGGCGATGCGATTTATGGCGCTTTCCTCAAGCGGTTGAATTGAGGCGCGTATCTTGGGCATTTGGCTGTTCATGCCACGAGATGTAGCATGAGGCGTGCGATTCTTCTATGGGGTTTCCCAGCTATCGCACGCAACATTCTGCGTGACCCAGACGTGTGCCGCTGATCCTTCATGCGTCGTTGCGACGCTTTTGCCGTTTGCCCTAAACCTTGTTTTGAGCACGTGCAGAGCTTGGGGCGAGTTTGATTAAACAGCCCCAACACCCCAAGCGAATTGACCCCGCGTTCCTGCATGGTAACACGGGCATTATGCTGGAAATTTTCCTTCAAACTGTTCCGTTTTTTGCCATTATCGCCATCGGGTTCGGGGCGGGAAAAACCGGTTTCTTTACGGAAGAGGCCACAGCCTATCTTACCAAATTTGTCTTTTACTTTGCCCTGTCTGCGATGATCTTTCGCTTTGCAGCGAACCTGTCGTTGCGTGAAATTTTTGATTGGCGGATTGCTGCGGGGTATCTGTGGGGCACGGCTTTTGTCTATGGGCTGGCCATGGCAATCGCGTTTCTACGCGGTATGGATGTGGCGCGTGCAGGGTTCGAAGGACAGGTCGCGGCAATCGGCAATACCGGCTTTCTGGGTATTCCCATGCTGGCCCTGCTGATGGGAGAAGCCGCCGTTGGGTCGATCATTCTGATCCTTGCGATTGATTTGGTGGTCTTTTCCTCCTTGATTGTGATCCTTGTCGTCGGATCTCGCGAAGGCTCTTTGTCGTTCGGCATCTTCAAGACCGTGGGTCTGGGGGTGATCAAGAATCCGATGATCGTCTCAATTGTGCTGGGGTTTTCTGTGTCCGCCACAGGAGTGAGCATTCCGGAACCGGTGAACCAGTTTTTGGCCATTCTGGGGGCCGCTGCAACGCCGGGGGCGCTTTTTGCGATAGGGGCCTCGCTGGCCAGTAAATCGGCAGAACGCGTCACCATCGCCGGCTGGCTGAGTTTTTGCAAACTGGTCATTCATCCTTTGATGGTTGCGTTTGGGGTGTACTTTCTATTCCCGGCCGATCCATACAATGCCGGTGTTGCCGTCGCCGCGGCGTCTTTGCCTGTCGCTGGAAACGTGTTCATATTGGCGAAACACTATAACGTCGCACCGCAACGGGTGTCGGCGGCGATCCTGATTTCGACGGCGCTGAGCATTGTGACGGTGTCGTTTGTGATTTCTCGAGTTTTGGTCTGAGAGGGGCTTATGGAAACGGTATCTGAAAACGTCTGTTTTGATGGGGTGCAAGGGGTTTACACGCATCGGTCGGACGCATGCGCATGTGACATGACTTTTGGTCTGTATCTGCCGCCCCAGGCACGGGCCAGCAAGGTGCCCGTGCTGTGGTATTTGTCGGGCCTGACCTGCACCCACGAAAACGCCATGACCAAGGCAGCGGCGCAGGGGGTTGCGGCAGATCTGGGCGTCGCTTTGGTGTTTCCCGACACGTCACCGCGCGGCGAGGACGTTGCAGATGATGAGGCATATGATCTGGGCAAGGGGGCCGGGTTCTATGTGAACGCGACGCAAACGCCCTGGGCACCGCATTACAAGATGTGGGACTACATCTCTGCCGAATTGCCCGCGCTGATCGGGGCGGAGTTCGCGGTTGATCTGGATCGACAGGCGATCACCGGTCATTCCATGGGAGGCCATGGCGCATTGACGCTTGCCATGGCGCATCCGGGGCGGTTTGCGTCCGTGTCTGCCTTTGCGCCAATCGCGCATCCCAGCGCAAGTGACTGGGGACGCAAGCAATTGTCGGCCTATCTGGGTGAGGATCAGTCGAAATGGACCCTCCATGACACGACGTTGCAGATGCGCGAAGTCGGGTTTGACGGACCGGTCTTGGTGGATCAGGGCGGATCGGATCAGTTTCTGGACCTGCTGAAACCCGAAGCGTTGGCCGAGGCCATGGCGGCCCGGCGACAGGATGGGGTGTTCCGGATGCAGAAAGGATACGATCATTCGTATTTCTTTGTCTCGACCTTTATTCCCGATCATCTGGCCTTTCACGCCGACGCGTTGGGGCTGTGACGCGACTTTTCATTGATGCCGATGCCTGTCCGGTCAAGCAAGAGGCCGAACGGGTCGCCACACGGCACAAAGTGCAGATGTACCTGGTGTCGAATGGCGGATTGCGCCTGTCGCAGAACCCATTGGTTGAGGTGGTTGTCGTGCCGGACGGACCGAATGTGGCCGATATGTGGATCGCGGATCGGGCCGGGCTGGGGGATGTTGTTGTGACCGCAGACATTCCCCTGGCCGCGCGCTGCGTCGAAAACGGGGCACGGGTGCTGAAACCGAACGGAGAGCGGCTGGATGCGCGCAATGTGGGACAGGCTCTGGCAACGCGGGATTTGATGACCGATCTGCGCGCGGCGGACCCGTTTCGGCAAGGCGGGGGCAAAGCGTTTTCCAGGGCAGATCGTTCACGCTTTCTGGATGCGTTGGAGCGGGACATGCGCGGGGCAATGCAAGATGGCGGTTGAGATCATTCCATTTGCCGAAGGTGAAGCGCAACTTGACTGGATCGGGCTGACACAGGCCATCCAGGCGGGGCATGATTTGCCAAAAGCCAAGATCACTGACAGTTTCCTGTATCGCGGCGATGACACATTGCTGAACCGCGCCGCGTGGATTGACGGGCTGGGTCTGGCGGTAAAGTCGGCCACGATCTTTCCAAACAATGCCAAGACGGGCCGCCCCGCAGTCAATGGCGGCGTCACGCTTTATTCAGATTTGGACGGTACGCTTGAGGCGATTGTGGATTTCCACTTGGTGACAAAGTGGAAAACAGCAGGTGATAGCTTACTTGCCGCGCGGTGCCTTGCGCGGGGGGATAGCCGGGTCATTTTGATTGTTGGCGCGGGCGCAGTGGCCCAGTCTTTGATCGACGCCTATTCAGCGGGCTTTCCGAATGCACGGTTTTTGATCTGGAACAGAACCATGTCAAAAGCACAGGATCTGGCCTCTGCTTTTGAGCATGTCACGGCTGTCAACGACCTGCCATCCGCTGTGGCTGAGGCAGATATCGTGTCCTGCGCGACGATGTCAACGGACCCGGTTCTTCGTGGTGCGTGGTTAAAACCCGGCACGCATGTTGATCTGATCGGGGCCTATCGACCCGATATGCGGGAGGCGGATGATACCGCATTGACGCGGTCGCGGGTTTTTGTGGACAGTCTGGACACAACCGTTGGACATATCGGGGAACTAAAAGATCCGATAGCGCGCGGCGTTTTCTTTGAGACGGATATTATCGCCGATTACTATCGGCCGGAGCGGTTCAAGCGTCAGTCAGACGATGATATCACCCTGTTCAAAAACGGGGGCGGTGCCCATCTGGATCTTATGGTCAGCCGATACATCCTTGATCGCTGGCGCGGGCGGGACGGTTAGGCGCGGCGGGATCAGTCGAAATTTGCCGCCAGACGAGCATGACGGGTGACGGGGCCGTCACCCTGCGCCTCAATCCGTGAAATGGCCTCTTTCAAAGGTTCATATGCCACCGCCATATGATGTGCATTGGCATGCAAAAGCGTGTCGGCATCCTTGACCCAGCCCACATGCCCGTCCCAAAACAGAAGATCCCCGCGTTGTGGCGGGGTGCCGGGTGGCATGGTTTGCCCCAAAGAATGAGCTTGCTGATCGCTATCCCCGGGGCATGGGATGTCAGCCGCGTGGCACGCAATCTGAACAAGGCCCGAGCAATCGATTCCGAAAGCGGAATTGCCGCCCCAGACATAGGGTGTCCCGAGGAGCGTTTCGGCAACCGCGACGGGATCTGTGGCGGGGGTGTCACAGGGGGATAGATGCATCTCCGGCACGAATAAATCCTGCGGCGCGCCTATGATGCGGGCCCACCCGTTTTCCGTGCTTAACACGCTGACATGAGAGCCCAGAGAAAGCGGTATCTGTACGGTTTTCGTGTCTTTGAAGTGCGGACGGCCAAGCGCCATGGTCTGGCGCGCACTGATGCGGTGGGTTGTTGGCTGCTCAACAGGTGCCAGTGTTTCGGCATTAATATATCCGGCATACCCATCCGCGCGCGTGAACCCGAAAGCAAAACCGTGTTCGCGCGCCAAAACGCAGAAAACTTGGCCCCATAACACTTCTCTCTCTCGCTCACCGTCCGGGGCGGACCGCACTGCGGTGAACGGAGCTGCTATGACGCGGTGATCCACGCCATCGGTAAAGCGGTCAGCCGCGACCTGCCCTTGCAGGCTGGAATGGGCAATTGTGCCATTTGACCAAAGCGCACGCCGATCTGTCATAGGTCAAGCAGATCCGGCAATGCATCGAACACCGCGCGCGCGCCTTGCAGCGCGCCGCCTTTGGGTCGGCCCGGAGCAGCGGTTGGCTGCCAGCCGTAGATATCGAAATGGACATAATTATCGTCGTCGTCGACAAACCGGCGCAGGAACAGCGCCGCGGTAATTGCCCCGGCAAACCCACCTTTTGGCGCATTGTCGAGATCCGCAATACCGGGTTCTATCATCGTCTCGTACGGGTCGTGAAAGGGCAACCGCCAGACCGGGTCGGCCATGCGACGCGCCGAAAGGTCAAGCGATGTCGCAATCACGTCATCATCAGTGAAATAAGGCGCAATATCCGGGCCCACCGCGACACGCGCGGCCCCGGTCAATGTGGCCATCGACACAATCAGATCCGGATCACCTTCGGCGGCGAGCGTTAAAGCATCGGCCAGCACAAGTCGGCCTTCGGCATCGGTGTTGTTGATTTCAACGGTCAGACCCTTGCGAGAGGTCAGAATGTCTTGCGGGCGGAAACTGTTGCCGCTGACGCTGTTTTCGACGGCGGGAATCAGCACGCGCAATTGCAGCTGCAAATCGGACGCCATGATCATATGCGCAAGTCCAAGAACATTGGCGGCCCCGCCCATGTCTTTTTTCATCAAACCCATCGACCCACCCGGTTTGAGGTTCAACCCACCAGTGTCAAAACAGACGCCCTTTCCGACCAGTGTCAGGATTGGCCCATTGGTTCCCCAAGACATGTCAATCAGGCGCGGCGCGCGATCAGAGGCACGGCCCACGGTGTGAATCATCGGGTGGTTCTGTTTTAGCAGATCATCACCTGTGACCACAGTGATCTTGGCATCGTGCTGGGCGCAAAGCGCGCGCGCCGCGGCCTCAAGTTCGTCCGGCCCCATGTCAGAGGCTGGTGTGTTGATCAGGTCGCGGGTCAAAAATTCAGCTTCGGCCAGGATTGCGACCCGGTTTGCATCGACCCCATTGGGGGCCACCAGCGTCGGCCGATGCGTTTTGGTTTCGCGATACCTTTCAAAGCTGTACCCGGCCAGAAGCCAGCCGAGAACCTCTTGTTCCAGCTGATCGTCTTCTATGCCGCTGACGATTTCGTAGGTGGCTTTCGCCAATCTGGGCATCGCAGCCGCAAGCGCGAATCGCCCGCGTTTGCGTTTTGCGCCGCTTCCATATCCGATCAGAGCTGCTTCGGGTTGACCCTTTTCATTCGGGATGACCAGAGCAGAGCCAATGGCCCCCTTGAAGCCGCTGGCCTCCACCCAGGTGCGGATCTTGTCGCTTTGCTGTCCGGCCCACAGCGCCACCTCATCAGTGCCAAGAACATGTAAAGGCACAGCTTTGGTGCCTGCAGGCGCAAGTGCAACGGTCATTGATATCCCCTTTTCCGCTTGCGCAAAGGGTACGCCGATGACCGCGCGCTGCAAGCGGAATTACAAAGACAGATCCAGACCCAAATCGGCACAGGCAATGGCAATCTCTCCGGTGCGGAGCAGACGACACAAGGTTGCAGCCAGCGCGACACCTTCGTCCCGGTCAATACAAATCAAGACGTCTTCGGAGATTGCCGCGATCCCCGCCAGGCCAATCTGCTCGGCAATCGGCACAAGAGACCGCACGGTTTTTCGCAATGCCGGTGTATTCGCATCAGTATAATGGTCGCGAATTTGGGCAAGCCGTTGTGCCATATCCTCAAGCGCGCGACACAGAATATTTTCTGCCACGTTCGGCCCAAGATCCCGACTCAGCGTATCAAGGGTGTCCTCATCAAAGTGCGCGGTGTCTCGCGGATGCAGAACCGAAATCTGGTCCACCATCGTTTATCCTTTCTCACCCCTACCTTGGGGTATCTATCGCAGCCATCTCTTTCGATCCGGTAACTCCCGCGACGGTTTTTCTCTCGAATTCCTTTCAATTTCGACGTATCCCGCGTTGAATGATGTATGACCGGGCGGAGGATTTCATGAACGCCGCGAAGCCACTGCCTTCTTATCTCATCCAGCGCTATCATGGATGGAAGGCGACGACCTATTCCGACAATCGGGCGTGGTACAAACGCCTTGCCACCGAAGGCCAGCGCCCGCGTGCGATGGTGATTTCATGCTGCGACAGCCGTGTTCATGTGACGTCGATTTTCGGAGCCGATCAAGGTGAATTCTTTATTCACCGCAACATCGCAAATCTGGTTCCGCCATATGAACCCGATGGTGACCACCATGGCACATCCGCCGCTGTGGAATACGCTGTAACCGCGTTGAAGGTGGCACATATCGTGGTGCTGGGGCATTCGAATTGCGGGGGCGTTCAGGGATGTTACGACATGTGCTCTGGCAACGCGCCGCACCTGGAGGAAACGTCAAGCTTTGTGGGCCGCTGGATGGATATTCTGCGTCCCGGCTATGATCGCGTGACCGCGTCGAATACCGCTGAGGATCACGTTCGCGCGCTTGAAAAGGAATCGGTCATTGTTTCGTTGGAAAACCTGATGACGTTCCCCTTTGTAGCCAGTGCCGTCGAGGACAACAGCCTGACATTGCACGGCCTATGGACCGACATCGGAGAAGGCGGTCTGGAATTTTTCGAGCCCGCATCGCGGACCTTTCAGGCCGTCTGATCAGTTTTTCAGTGTCGCGGTTGCGCCGGTACAATCGCTGCGCAATTTCGGCCGCCCCAGCCTGTCGGCCAATCGTGCCAAAGGCGATCCGATCATGGCACCTGTGCAGATGGGTTTGCCATGTTCGTCCGCCAGAACCAGATGTCCGGACCGGAAGGTGATTTCATATCCTTTCGCACCCAGCCGAGTGCACAGGTCACCCCAGCTGGTGGCGTGTTCAAAATGCGGAAGCAGGATTGTGCGCAACAGCATGACCGTTTCGCTATCAAGAGGCGGAGGCATGCTGGCCGATTGATCTGGCACGAAAGGGCCGGGCTGCGCTGTCATTTTGTCACCTGTACCAAACACTCAACGATGCAATCAGCCTGCGAGTGAATTGCGGCAGAATTGGGGCAGCATGGTGCGGTGGTGCCGGGTGTGAAGTTTACGCAACAGGTTGTTGGATTTCGTGAAGATCCGATACCGGAACATCCCCCGCATGGGACGCGGGGGATGTCTAACTTAAGGGTAGCCCATTCAGCCTTTTTTCAGAACCTCGCGGCCCAGAACTTCGGCAATCTGCACCGCATTCAGGGCTGCACCCTTGCGCAGGTTGTCCGAAACGCACCAGAGGTTCAGGCCGTTGTCGATAGTCGAATCCTGACGGATGCGGCTGATGAATGTCGCGAAATCGCCGACGCATTCCTTGGGCGTGACGTAGCCACCGTCTTCGCGCTTGTCGATCACCATGATACCGGGGCTTTCGCGCAGGATGTCGCGGGCCTCGTCCTCGTCGAGGTGATCCTCGAATTCGATATTGATCGCCTCCGAATGGCCCACGAACACCGGAACACGAACACAAGTGGCCGTGACCTTGATCGCCGGATCGATGATCTTTTTCGTCTCCGCGACCATCTTCCACTCTTCTTTGGTAGAGCCGTCTTCGAGGAACACGTCGATATGCGGGATCACGTTAAAGGCAATGTCCTTGGGATAGACCTTGCGTTCATAATCCGCCGTAGGATTGTAGACCGCCTTGGTCTGGTCCCACAGTTCATCAATCGCGTCTTTGCCAGAGCCGGACACCGACTGGTATGTGCTGACCACAACGCGCTTGATGCGGGCGCGGTCGTGCAGTGGCTTGAGCGCGACGACCATCTGCGCGGTTGAACAGTTCGGGTTGGCGATAATGTTCTTCTTTGACACCTGGTGGATCGCATCGGCGTTACATTCCGGCACGATCAGCGGCACGTCAGGGTCGTAGCGATAGAGCGACGAATTATCGATCACCACACAGCCCGCTTTGGCCGCGACAGGCGCGTATTTCTTGGTCGCGTCAGAGCCAATGGCAAACAGCGCAAAATCCCAGCCTTCGAAATCGAACGTATCCAGATCCTGCGTTTTCAGCGTCATGTCGCCAAAGCTGACCTCTGTCCCAAGCGACCTGCGCGATGCAAGTACCGCGATTTCGTCAACGGGGAACTGACGCTCGGCCAGGATATTCAGCATTTCACGGCCCACATTTCCAGTGGCACCGGCAACAACGACTCTGTAGCCCATGGGACTCTCCTTTCATCTGCCTGCCGATGTCGTGAACGACAGGACTGGCGTGGCTCTTACAGGCATTGCTGCATTTGCGAAAGAGGCTGGACCCCCGATCGCTGCATTGCGCATCTTCTTTTGGCAAATATGCAAATCCCACCGAATGGATCAGCGCCCGGGTATGCCGTCTCTGGGCGGAGCGGGGTCCCAATTGTCGATGATGTCAGCCGCTTCATATGCGGTTTCGACAAAGCGGAACAGATCAAGATCTTCGGGGCTGATGGTGCCCGCGTCCTTGAGCGCCTCCCAATTGATGATGGTTTCCCAGAACGCCCGCCCGAACAAAAGGAACGGCACGCGGTCCATGCGGCCTGTTTGGATCAGGGTCAGGGATTCGAACAATTCATCCAATGTGCCAAAGCCGCCGGGAAAAATACAGATCGCCCGTGCGCGCAGAAGAAAGTGCATCTTGCGAATGGCAAAATAGTGAAAGTTGAAGCATAATTCAGGCGTGACATATGCGTTCGGGGCCTGTTCGTGGGGCAACACAATGCCCAATCCGATGGACTGTCCACCGACATCCATAGCACCGCGGTTGCCTGCCTCCATCACGCCAGGGCCGCCGCCAGTGACAATGACAAATTCCCGTCCCTCCGCGTCCATTGATTTTTGTGTCATCAGGGCGGCGAATTTTCGGGCCTCGTCATAGAAATGCGACAGCTTGCCCAGCGTTTCGGTGCGTGCGTGTTCGGCTTCGGACGGGCGCGGGATGCGTGCGCCACCGAACAGAACAACCGTGCTTTCGATCTGATGTGCATCCATTTCCATTTGCGGCTTGAGCAGCTCAAGCTGGAGCCGCACCGGGCGCAGTTCTTCGCGGCACAGAAACTCGTCGTCAGCAAAGGCCAGACGATAGGCCGGGGAAAGTGTCTGCGGTGTATCGGGAACTTTTCTGGCTTTGCTGCGGTCGCGTCCGGCATCGCGGAAAGGGCTGCTGCGCTGATCGTTCATGTAAAGCGGTTCCTTGTTGATCTTTTAGCAGACCTATCGCGTCACATGGCAAGTGACCAGAGAGTGCTGCGCAAACCCCCGCATTGCTAACCGCCCGTCCGGGTTCTATAGGACAGCAACCTTATTCTTTCTTCTTTGCTCGGGATTGCCTCATGTCGAACGCTCAGCTTGAAACTGCCATCGAAGCCGCGTGGGATGCGCGGGACACCATCACGCCCTCCACAGGCGGCGAAACACGCGAGGCGATCGAGGATACGCTGAACGCGTTGGACAGCGGGTCCCTGCGCGTTGCCGAAAAGCAAAACGATGGCAGTTGGCATGTCAATCAATGGGCCAAGAAGGCGGTGCTTTTGGGCTTCCGGATCAAGGACATGGAGCAGCATGACAATGGCCCGCAAGGCGGCGGCTGGTGGGACAAGGTCGACAGCAAATTCAAAGGCTGGGGCGACAACCAGTGGAAATCAGCCGGATTCCGGGCTGTTCCGAACTGCGTGGTCCGCAAGTCAGCCTATATCGCACCGGGCGTTGTGTTGATGCCGTCATTTGTGAACCTTGGGGCCTATGTGGATGAAGGCACCATGGTCGACACCTGGGCAACCGTGGGGTCCTGTGCGCAGATCGGCAAGAATGTTCACCTGTCCGGCGGCGTTGGAATTGGCGGCGTCCTGGAGCCGATGCAGGCCGGACCGACCATCATCGAGGACAACTGCTTTATCGGGGCGCGATCCGAAGTCGTCGAAGGTTGCATCGTGCGCGAAGGCTCGGTTCTGGGCATGGGTGTGTTCATCGGACAGTCGACCAAGATCGTCGATCGCGAAACCGGTGAGGTCATGTATGGCGAAGTGCCGCCCTATTCGGTGGTCGTGGCCGGGTCGATGCCGTCGAAGAACAACATCAACCTGTATTGCGCCGTGATCGTAAAGCGCGTGGACGAACGGACACGATCCAAGACCGGCATCAACGAATTGCTGCGGGACTGACCAGCGCAAAACTCCGCGCCGCGTGTCTTTTCAGGGGCTGAGGATACAAGAACAGGGTCTGTTATGACTGAAGCACCCCGCAAAGCGAAAAAGCCGCAACATGTGTTCACTCTTGTTGTCGAGGTTGGGCGGAAAACCGGTGACGGGTTGCCCAAGGGGGCAACTGGCGCGGGGTTGATGTGTTATGCGTCGGGCGTGGACGAGGCGGAGGCCGTGCGCGAGACGGTGGCGATCCTGAAGCAGGCGGATATGGCCCCTTTGGATGTGACCGGATACGGCACATTAGAGGATCGCAAGGCACTGGGGCATGAGATCGACGATGACGAGATCGAACTGATGCAAAAAGCCATGGACGACAATGCCGTCGTCGTCGCCCAGGTGACGCCCTATTTTGGCGACAAGACAGACTAGGCTGCGCGGGCTTCGGCCAATGATATCGCTTCGAAGGCGCGCAGAACCTGATACCCGGCGCGGTGGTGTTCGGGAAGCTGTGAGCGTGACTGTCCACTGAGAACAGAGGCGTCCAGCAGCGGCTTATCCCGGCGCATCCGCCCGATATACAGCGATTCGAGCGCGGCGTCTGGAATGCGGACGGCGTCGTGATGTGGCAAAAGCACCTGATGATAGGTGACAAATCGCGGTGCAGGTTCGAAATGGCCTGCATATCCATTGACCAGGATCGAGGCCGGGATCAGGATTTCTTCTCGACCGAACAGGTATTCGACTTCGGGACCGCTGACCAAAAGCCGCTGATGCCGAGACACCACAATATCTTGCGTCAATCCGAAATACGGGGCGCGCAACCTAACCGGTCGGAACGACCCAAGGCTTGGCACGTCGCGGCGGATGACGTGCAATACCGGCACCAGTTTTCCGTCCGCCGCACGCACAACATCGCCAGGCTTTACCACGGTTGCCAGCCTTGTGCCCTGCGCGGTTTCCAAAGGCACGGACGGAGCGAGGGTCGGCATGGGACCGACCGGTTCAATGTCGGTTGAAAGCGCGACAAAGATCACATCCGGGTCAACCTCGGTCAGCCCCTGAGGTCTGGACAGCGCCAGCAGGTCTTCCAGCATGGGGGCTTGTGTCATTGCGAAATGCCTGATCAGCACATGTTCGGTTTCCGGACGCGCAACCACAAAGCGCCCAAAGCCTTGGGTGACATCCCAACTTATTGTCACCTGAAGCGTGTCTGTGCGAGCTTCGCGGCCACGGTCCAACACTTCATGAACGACAAACTCACCCAGCGCGATGACAAGAACAACGCTGCCGTGGGGCGTCGACATCAATGAATAGCTGGCTGTGGCGCGGGTATCGCGGTGATATGACAGCAAGGTTTGCGGGCGTGCGTCCGGCGACAGGCGGGTTTCCAAAACGATTGACCCGCGTGGAACGCAGGCTTTGGGTCGGCTGATTAACAACGCCTCGACATCGTCGCGCACCCAAGGCGTGCGGGTGCCGCAATCCAACAGTGCAAACCAGGTCATGCGGCGGCCCCGAACAGCATTTGGGCTTCGTGTTTTTTCAGGATCTGGCGCGCGGAATCGCCGTAGCCTTTGCCTGTGGCAAGATCGAGATCCGGGAAAAGCTGCGCGATTTCGGCAGCGACATCGTTTTCAAACGCATCCGCGGTTTGCGGTCCGGGAAGGAAGCTTTCGGTCGCAAGGCCGTTGGCCATGACGATCTCGTGCTGATCAAACAGCAAATGCACATAGGTGACGCTACCGCCTTCGACAGATGTGATCTTGCGCCCGTCGACCAGATGTTTTGCCGCGACCAGAACCTCTGGCGTGCCAAACACAAGATCCGCCAGCGGATCACGCACCAGAATGCGGTGTTGTGGCGACAGCATCAGATTGGCGTGGTCGCCGAATGTGCCCGCCGCAACATGCACCGGCGCGAAAGAGGCAACAGCCGCGACAGTGCGCTGACCAATCCAGCGCAAGGGCTGATATCCATGATCCAAGGTCCAGACCAGATCGCCCTGTGTCAGGTCTTCGACCCGCGTCCAGCCAGTTTCAGTTCTGATGCGCGTTCCAGCGACAAAACAGGGGACGGTATCAATTGTGACAAAACCGACATCGACTTCGCCATTGGTGCTTTCGACTTCGTATGTGAAATTGACGCTTTCAAAATCGCTATCCGACGTGACCGAAAACGTGCCATCTGCATTCAGCGTGACCGTCTGGCCAGTTGTCAGCGTCACACTATCACCCGCGATAACCGGGATGCCGTTGATATGTGTGATGGTCAGCGTGCCGCCGGTGTAGTTTTCATCATTCCCCAAGACATCAAGCGTCTTGGTCTTGTTGGTAAACATGCTGATCGCATCTGACTGCGCGACAAGATCCGTCTGAATCGAATCCGCCGCAATCAACAGATTTGAATCGTAGTTGCTATCGGCCACATCGGCGATACCGATCCGGATGGTATTGTTCTGGTCTGGAATGACCTGCATGGTCATTGTCAGCGTGACGGTGAACCCGTTCATTTCCGTGTTGTAATCATCGTTCGAGTTGTCAAGAAACAGGTTCGCATTTTGCGTGGTGTTCAGGTTGGCCGGGTCCACATCACCATTGCCGGCCTGAATATCGACCTGGGTTTCATTGATCCAGACGCCAACAAAATCCTGAAACTGGGAATTGGTGAAATCGGGGAATTCCTCGGTGGCGAAAACAAATCGAATTGTCATCAGATCTTCGTCCGGGACGAAAACGATATCCAAAAAGGACGCGTCAAAGGTGCGGTTGCCCGCAGCCGTGTTGAAATCGATGTTGTTGTTGGGGCCGAAGCTGAATGAAGTGGTTGAATCGCTGCGGTTCGGATCGCCGGATGACTGTGTGAATCTGTCTGCCCGTCCGGTGGACAATATCACGCCGGTGTCGCTTGGGGTGGTGTTCGGAGCCAGAGCGTCACCATTGCTATAGATCGCCGAGGACCGGCTATCGCCCGTGTAGCTTGCGCTGATGACGGTCGTGCCGGTGCCGAAAATCGTCTGCGCCATCGCCAAAGGACTGGCGTTCGTTGTGTACGTAAGCTCTGCGCCTGTCGCCATGCCTGCCTCGCTGAGTGCCAAGGCAAACGGCCCGATACTTGCCAACCAAAGCCGCCACCGGTGTTTTCACCGTGTCGCAACACACAAAATATGAACCCGTCTGCCTCAAGACGTTTATTATTCATCAAGCCGTAACACGAAGGTGTCACAGATGTCATGCCTAGCACGACATGGGCCTGTTCCGCGGCCCCCCAAAATGCGGCCTTTTCGTCACATTTGCCTCTTTCGTCTTTGGGCGTTAGCCATGCAAAACTCTACTGCAAGGCATTGATCATGTACGAAACCGACCCTGTTACACTGACCGCCGAACTTGTGCGCTGTCCGTCCATCACACCAGCAGACGGCGGTGCGCTGGATGTGTTGAGATCGCTTCTGGAGAGTGCCGGGTTCGAATGCACGCGCGTGGATCGCGGCGGCATTTCTAACCTTTTTGCGCGTTGGGGCGAAAAAGGACATGCAAAGACGTTCGGGTTTAATGGGCACACGGATGTGGTGCCCTTGGGCAATCCGGATGATTGGACGTTTGATCCGTTCGGAGCCGAGATCAAAGACGGTTTCCTATACGGACGTGGGGCGACGGACATGAAATCGGCCGTCGCAGCCTTTGCAGCCGCAGCTGTTGATTTTGTGCGCACGACCCCGCCTGACGGGGCTGTGATCCTGGCCATCACCGGGGATGAGGAGGCCGATGCGGTTGACGGGACGGTGGCGCTTTTGGATTGGATGCACGCCAAGGGCGAGCAGATGTCCGTGTGTCTTGTCGGAGAACCCACCAGCCCCAACCACATGGGAGAAATGATGAAAATCGGGCGGCGCGGATCAATGACGGCATGGGTCACTGTAACCGGAAAACAGGGCCATTCCGCCTATCCGCACCGCGCGTTGAACCCGATGCCGGCAATGGCACGTCTGATGGATCGGGTATCGTCACATGAATTGGATCAAGGGACGGCACATTTCGATCCGTCCACATTGGCCGTGTTGACGATTGATACCGGCAATCCGGCAACAAATGTGATCCCGGCCGAAACACGGGCCTGCATCAATATCCGGTTCAATGACACACATACCGGTGCTGGCTTGTCCGATTGGTTGCGACACGAGGCGGCTGCGGTGGATGCCGCGTTTGGCACCAGCACAAAGGTAGAGATCACCATCTCTGGCGAGAGTTTCATCACACCGCCGGGTCCGTTGTCGGATCTGGTCGCCAGGGCGGTCGAACGCGAAACCGGGGTGACCCCCGAATTGTCGACCACTGGCGGCACATCGGATGCGCGGTTTGTGAAAGACCATTGCCCCGTGGTTGAGTTTGGACTGGTTGGCAAAACCATGCATGCGGTTGATGAACGGGTCGAGGTGGCGCAGATTGGAGAGTTGAAACGCATCTATGCGCGTGTCCTGAAGGATTATTTCGCAACATGAGCGTTGAGATTTCGCAGACCACTGACCTGACCGAATGCCTTGCGCTGCGCTACACTGTGTTTGTGTCCGAACAGAACGTGCCCTTCGATCTTGAGCGGGACAGCCTTGACGCGACGGCGGTGCATCTGTTGGCGCGTGTGGATGGCGTGCCGATGGGCACTGCGCGGATTGTTCTGAAAGACGGCACCGGGAAAATCGGCCGGGTTTGCGTGTTGAAAGAGGCGCGCGGCACAGGTTTGGGTGCGGCGCTGATCCGCAAGGCTTTGGACGTTTTGCGCAATACGCAGGGCATCACCCGTGCCGCCCTTGGCGCACAACTGGATGCGCTTGGGTTTTATGAACGGCTTGGTTTTTCCGCTTATGGCGAAGTGTTTGATGACGCGGGAATTGATCATCGCATGATGGAATTGCGCTTCGACACCTGAGAGCCTGCGTGATAGGCCAAGGACATGAGCAAACTGCCCAAGAAAAGCGATATCCTTGACTGGATTGCCGCGAACCCGACCCTGACCGCGAAACGCGATATTGCAAAGGCCTTTGGCATCAAAGGTGCCGCGCGGATTGACCTCAAGCGCCTGCTGAAAGAGCTGGAGCATGAGGGACATCTGGAAAAGCGGAAGAAAACCTATCGCGATCCGGACCGCCTGCCGCCTGTCAGCGTGCTGCAGGTGAAGGAACCGACGATTGACGGGGATCTGTTTGCCAAGCCATTGGAATGGCACGGCGAAGGGGTTGAACCGATTGTCCTGATCGTGCCGCGCGCCTCAGACCCGGCTTTGGGGGAAGGCGACCGCATTCTGGCGCGGTTGCAGGTGGTGCATGAGGAGGATCACAATTACGAAGCACGGCTGATCCGCCGGATCGGAACGAACCCGCATCGCGTGGTCGGGATTTTCAGGGCGGGATCTGACGGGGGGCGCATCCAGCCCATCGATAAAGGCTCCGACAAGGAATGGATGGTTGCCGCCGATGCAACCGGCGGTGCCAAGGACGGAGAGCTGGTGGAGGCAGAACAGGCCGGACCCGCAGGGCGCATGGGCCTGCCCCGCGCCCGGATCACGCAGCGGCTGGGCGACCCCTCTGCCCCGCGCGCGGTGTCGTTGATCGCGATTCACCAGCATGGAATTCCCGACACGTTCCCGGACGATGTCATCGCCGAGGCAGACGCGATGAAACCGGTTGGCCTGAACGGGCGCGAGGATTTGCGAGACCTCCCGCTGATCACCATCGACCCGGCGGATGCACGGGATCACGATGACGCCTGTTATGCCCA
Source organism: Marivita sp. S0852 (assembly GCF_046591575.1). Taxonomy (NCBI): domain Bacteria; kingdom Pseudomonadati; phylum Pseudomonadota; class Alphaproteobacteria; order Rhodobacterales; family Roseobacteraceae; genus Marivita; species Marivita sp. S0852. The sequence continues at coordinate 92,210 of NZ_JBIQWA010000007.1, read as the reverse complement.
TGCCGATGATGACCCAAAGAACGACGGCGGGCATGTGATCTGGGTCGCGATTGCGGATGTGGCGCAATATGTGACGCCGGGCTCTGCTTTGGATGCCGAGGCGCGAAAGCGGGGCAATTCCAGCTATTTCCCGGACCGCGTGGTGCCGATGCTGCCGGATCGGTTGTCGGGTGATCTGTGTTCTTTGCACGAAGGCGTGCCGCGTGCCTGTATTGCCGTGCGAATGCAGATTGATGCCAAGGGCAAAATGATCGGTCACCGCTTTGTGCGCGGGCTGATGAAATCGCCTGCATCGCTGAACTATCAAGAGGTTCAGGCGGCCATGGACGGCGATCCGAATGACAAGGTCGCGCCACTGGTGTCGGACGTGATCCGGCCCCTTTATGCGGCGTACGCAGCTTTGGTAAAGGCCAGGAACGCGCGTCAGCCGCTGAACCTTGATCTGCCGGAACGCAAGATTGTGTTGGCCGAAGACGGCACAGTGCAGTCGGTCGATTTTGCCGAGCGTCTGGACGCGCATCGGCTGATCGAGGAATTCATGGTGCTGGCCAATGTCGCGGCTGCCGAGACATTGATTGCGAAGCGCACGCCGCTGCTGTTTCGGGTGCATGAAGAACCACCGGTCGAAAAACTGAACGCGCTGCGCGAAACCGCAGATGCGGCGGGATTCACCTTGGCCAAGGGACAGGTTCTGAAAACTGCCCATCTCAACAAGCTGCTGGACGACGCCGCAGGCTCCGAAGAGGCCGAGCTGATCAATCTGGCGACGTTGCGGTCGATGACGCAGGCTTATTACAACCCGGCAAATTTCGGCCATTTCGGCTTGGCCCTGCAAAGCTATGCACATTTCACATCGCCCATCCGGCGGTATGCAGACCTGATTGTGCACCGCGCTTTGATCACGGCGCATGGATGGGGCGATGATGGTCTGTCTGTGCAGGATATCGACCGGATCAAAAGCACGGCAGAACATATCAGCGACACCGAGCGTCGTTCCATGATGGCCGAACGCGACACCACGGATCGCTATCTGGCGTCCTTTTTGTCAGACCGCATCGGGGCCGAATTCAGTGGCCGGATCAGTGGCATTGCGCGGTTTGGGGTGTTCGTGAAGCTGGACGAAACCGGTGCCGACGGGCTGATCCCGATCCGGTCTTTGGGCAACGAATATTTCCATTTTGATGCGGATGCCGCGACACTTATGGGGGCCGACACCGGCACGATGATCACGCTGGGCCAGCGGGTGACTGTCAAGCTGACGGATGCGGCGGCTGTGACGGGTGGGATTGGTCTTGAGCTTCTGACACTTGAAGACTCCGAACTGCCCAGCGGCTCTGGCAAAGGCCGAATGGGGCGGCGCAGTCGGCCCAAGGGCAAAGGTGGACCAAAGCGTAAAGCGGCGAGAGCCAAGAAGAAAGACGCAAAGACCAAACGCAAGGTCACGCGTCGGCGGCGAAACGGCTAGGCTGTGCATAAAGCGCGCGGCAGAGTGGCGATGGATCGCTTGGCCGCTTTTTGCGTGCTTCGCAAATCAGCGAATTCGCGGTAGAATTGCGCAAGTTCGGAAAACGAACACGAGCAGCAGGGTGTAAAATCATGGGTATTCGCGTCATCGCATCGGGATTGATCGTTCTGGGCAGTTGGGCATCAGCGGACGCTGTCAAAGATTCGCCCCGCCCGGTTGTGCGTGCAGATATACAGTCTGATATCGCGCAAGGTTCGCTATCGCTGGTGTCATTGATCGCACCTCAGAAATCTTTGCGTCCGGCGTTACGCCCGTTGATGCCCGCCGCGCCAGCAGATCTTGTACCGGCGAGCGTGCAAGCGGGGTTCGACGACTGGATTCGTGGCTTCAGGACACGGGCGTTGCGTCAGGGGATTGCGGGCGACGTGTTTGACCGCGCATTGAATGGTGCGCGCTATGATGCGGATGTCATTCGACGTGACCGCAACCAGTCAGAGTTCACCAAGACAATCTGGGATTATCTGGACAGTGCCGCGTCGCCCGCGCGGATTCAGAATGGGAAAGACGCGCTTAGAAAAAACGCAGCGGTGCTTGATCGGATCGAGGCAAAATTCGGTGTCGACAAGGATGTGATTGTCGCAATCTGGGGGCTGGAATCGGCCTATGGCACATTCCGCGGGTCCAGCCCGGTGATCGGGTCATTGGCAACACTTGCCTATGACGGACGGCGCGGGGCGTTTTTTGAGGCCGAATTGATGGATGCGCTGCGCATTCTGCAAAGCGGCGATGTCACGCCAAACAACTTGACCGGAAGCTGGGCCGGGGCGATGGGGCATACGCAGTTTATTCCGTCGTCTTATCAGCGCCTTGCGGTTGATTTCACCGGGGATGGAAAACGCGATATCTGGTCAGACGACCCTTCCGACGCGCTGGCCTCAACGGCAAATTACCTGGCCAAGAACGGCTGGGTGAAAGGCGCGCCCTGGGGCGTTGAGGTTCGTATTCCCGACGGTTTTGATTATTTGCTGGCCAGCCGCGAGATCAAGAAAATGCCATCTGACTGGGCCAAGCTGGGTGTCGTCGGTTTGGATGGGACAGCCGTCAACGACTATGGACAAGCCTCGGTGCTGTTGCCTGCCGGTGCGAACGGTGCTGCGTTTTTGATCTTTAAAAACTTCGATGTGATCGAAACCTACAACACGGCGGATGCCTATGTGATTGGCGTTGGCCATCTGAGCGACCGGATCACCGGCGGTGGTCCCATTCAAACAGACTGGCCGCGCGAGGATCGGGCTTTGAGTTTCAAGGAACGCAAAGAGATGCAGCGTCTGCTGACGGCAAAGGGGTTTGACACCAAAAAGATCGACGGCAAAATCGGGCCACTGACGATCAACGCCGTGCGCCGGTTCCAACGTTCGGTCGGTGACAGGCCGGATGGCTACGCCTCATTGCGAATTCTGCAAAAACTGCGGTGATGTGGGTGCAATCCCTGCAATTGTGCTATCGGTCCTGATCGCACCCCTCACCGCGAAAGCAGCTTAGAACCCGGCTTTCGTGTTCGGGCGTCGGGTTTTTATAAGACATACCGCCACAGGGCATGGCCATCATGACAAAGCTGTCGTTTTCGCGTTTCAGGAACGCAAGATACGCGCCCTTCGACGCGCCTCCGCACCATGGCCCGGTGCAGGTGACCCGCAGGACGATGTCACGCTGGAACCGGCGGGTGAACCCTTCTTGGGTCAGGGAATACCCATCAAACCACGCCGGGATGTCGGTTTGCGGGCGCGTTCGGGACTGATCGGTGAAATCCCGTTTCGGCAACGCGGTTTCGTCAAAGACCACATCTCCCTTGACGATGATATAGGCATCTTCTGAGGCGGCCGCACGGTTGAAATCGCGGGCGATGTCGTTTGGCATGCAACTGAGCGCCCAAACGGGCTGCGCCAGCGATAGCGCCAATGCACATATGACCGCCCAACGCGTCACAGATGATCTTTGAACGTTGCGAGCACCCGGTCGTAGACATGGCGTTTGAACGGCACGATATGATTGCTTAGCTGGTCTGGGTCCATCCATTTCCAGCGGCTGAATTCCTGGTGCTCTGTGGCGATATTCACCTGATCATCGCTGCCCAGAAACCGCATGAGGAACCATTTCTGCTCTTGCCCGCGATAGCGCCCTTTCCAAAGCTTGGCGACCAGTTCCAGCGGCAGATCATAGGGAATCCAGTCTTTGGACTCTGCTTCGATCTTTACGAGATTCGAGGTAACGCCGGTTTCCTCCCACAATTCGCGCAACGCTGCGTCGCGCGGGGCTTCGCCTTTGTCGACACCGCCTTGGGGCATCTGCCAGGCCGGGCCGGGATAATCTATGCGCTGACCCACAAAAACGCGCCCATCGCGATTTGCCAGCATGACCCCAACACAGGGACGGTAGGGCAGTTTCGCGATGTCGGCTGGGGTCATTTCTGGGCTTTCCATTGTCTCTTTCGCGACGATCAAAGTCGGTGGCAAAACCCGGTCCGGTCATTGCCCACAGCTTTGTTCGATACACCAAGCGATCACGATTTCAAATGCAAAGAGCATCCTGTCTGACGATGCAACCGGGGAACCCGGAAGCAGGCATGCCTCCGGGTTCGATGCACGCGTCCTTTCGGACACGGTTTAGTCGTCAGACGGCTGCAGCGCTGTCAGACCTTTGAGGATGTCAATGGCATAGGCCAGTTGGTAGTCTTCTTCGCGCAGCGCTGCGGCGGCTTCTGCCTTGGCGCGGTCCGCTTCGATCTGCTGAATCTCGTCTTCCGTCAGACTGTCGTTATCAAGACTGCCGCGCAGGTCTGCTTCGGAACGGTTGAACACGTTTGTGTCCTCGTCCTCTTCTTCTGACACTTCGGGGCGACGCGGCTGTTCAACCACGATATCCGGGGAGACCCCAAGCGACTGAATGGATCGGCCCGATGGTGTATAATACCGTGCAGTTGTCAGACGCATTGCGCCATCGCCGCGCAGCGGCATCACCGTCTGGACGGACCCTTTGCCAAAGCTCTTGGTGCCAACAACAATCGCACGGCGGTGATCCTGCAGCGCACCCGCCACGATTTCAGACGCGGATGCAGAGCCGCCATTGATCAAAACAACGATTGGTTTGCCCTCAGCCAGATCACCGGGTGTCGCATTATAGCGATCCCCGTCTTCCGGCTGGCGACCGCGTGTGCTGACGATCTCGCCTTTTTCGAGGAAGGCGTCACTGACACGGATGGCCTGGTTCAAAAGACCGCCGGGATTGTTGCGCAGATCAAGAACAATGCCTTCGACATTGTCCATGCCACCGGCTGCTTCGATCTGTTCTTGCAGACCTTCTTGCAGGTTTGGATAGGTCTGGTCGTTGAAAGTGGTGACGCGCAGAACAACAGCGTCGCCCTGAAGGCGGGTGCGCACGGCGGTCAGGGTGATCGTGTCGCGAATGATCGACACATCGAACGGTTCGGTTTCGCCTTCGCGCACCACCGTAATGATGATCTCTGATCCGACCGGGCCGCGCATCATGTCAACCGCTTCGTCCAGCGCAAGCCCCAGAACCGAAGACCCATCGACATGGGTTATGAAATCGCCAGCTTCGATGCCGGCGGCATCCGCAGGTGTGCCGTCGATAGGCGAGACGACTTTCACAAAACCGTCTTCCTGCGTCACCTCGATCCCCAGACCGCCGAATTCACCCCGCGTCTGGACGCGCATGTCATCGGCGTCGTTTGGCGACAGATAGCTGGAATGCGGATCAAGTGATGTGAGCATGCCGTCAATGGCGGCTTCGATCAGTTCTCCGGCATCCACCTCTTCGACATATTGGGCGCGGATGCGTTCAAAAATGTCACCAAACAGATCAAGCTGTTCATAGACATTTGTTGATCGCGCGTTTTCCTGTGCAACAAGCGGCCCCACGAATTGGGTTGTGGCGACAATGCCTGCAAGCGTGCCACCCATTGCCGCCATGACAATTTTTTTCATTCGGTCATTCCCTTATCATCTGCAAACCACCCAAGGGGGTCTTCTGGCCTATCGCCGCGTCTGACCTCTATATAGAGCGTTTCAGACAAAGCTGCGCCAGTCCTTTCACCAGATGGTGATAGAATATCGTCAGGTTCTCCAGCCGGGCCACCCATCAGGCCAACCGGGCTGCCTTCGGGCAGCACTTGCCCGGTTTCACCGAACACTTTGTCCAGACCAGCGTACACAAACAGAATTTCAGGTTCGGGTTCCAGGATTGTCACCAGACCGTAGTCAAGTAGCGGCCCGCGGTAGCGGATCGTGGCAGCGGTTGGTGTGGTCACAAGTGCGCGAGGCCGCGTGGCGATCAACACGCCGGGTCGGGTGACGCCTGCCGCGTCGGTTTCCCCGGCGCGGCGCAGAACCTCACCCGCCACAGGCAGCGGCAATTCACCTTTGCGATCCGTCGCAGACGGCAGATCCAGATCTGTCTCGCTTTCGGTGATCTGGCTCAACCCGCTGGCAAAGCCGTCAAGCGTTTCGCTTGCTCCGATCAATATGGCCGTGCGGACGGCATCTTCGGTAAACTTGCGGGGCAAATCAGTGCGGTCTGCCATTGCCTGGCTCAACGCGGTGCGTGCGGTCTGGACATTGGCCAACCCGGTTTGCAGGGTGTTGGTGGCGTCCTGTTGCAACTGTCGCAGAATGGCAGCCTCTTCGACATTGGCGCGCAACCCCGCTGCCGCTTCTGTCAAAGCGGGTGTGACCGACGCCATGAGCAACCCTGCTCGGGCTGCGCCGATCGGGCCGTCCGGATGGACAAAGGTCTGCGGTCCCACTGTCGGCCCAAGCGCCGACAACGCGGCAAGAAGCCTTGTCACTTCACCGTCGCGGGCCTCCAAGATCCGTCGCAATTCCGTTTCCCGGATCGACGCCGCGCGCAGACCGTCCCGCATGGCTGCCAAGCCGGTTTCAAAAGCTTTAACCGCTTCGGTCAGGGCGCGCACACGATCACGCGCTGATTGCGCCGCATCAAGTTTTGCAGTGGCGCTTTCCAATTGCAGCATAGCGGACCGCGCCGCCTCTGCCGGAGACTGGGCGGTCAGCGGTACGGTCATCGCCAAACAGAACAAGAACGCCAGACGTATCATGTCTGAATCAGGCTCTGGCCGGTCATCTCGGCCGGTTTGGGCAGCTGCATGAGTTCAAGCAACGTTGGTGCAAGATCGGCCAACCGCCCCGGCCGCAGCGTTGCACCCTCTGGCCCACCATAAAGCACTACCGGAACAAGATTGGTTGTGTGCGCTGTGTGCGGCCCGCCGGTATCGGGATCGACCATTGTTTCGCAATTGCCGTGGTCTGCGGTGACAATCATCGCGCCCCCGGCCGCCTTGACGGCCTCAAGCACCTCGCCCAACCCGGCGTCCACCGCTTCGCAGGCCTTGATCGCCGCATCAAGATCACCGGTATGGCCCACCATATCGGGGTTGGCGTAATTGGTAACGATCAGGTCATAGCCTGCCTTGACGGCGGCCACGAATTTCCGGGTCACGTCTTCCGATGACATTTCAGGCTGCAAATCATAGGTGGCGACATCCGGGCTTTTGGGCATAAACCGGTCCTCGCCCTGTTCCGGGGTCTCTTGGCCGCCGTTCAGAAAGAACGTCACATGAGGGTATTTTTCGGTCTCCGCCAGCCGGAATTGGGTCTTGCCATGTTTGGCGACCCATGCACCGAGGGTATTTTTGATCTCTTGCTTGGGATAGGCTGTTGTCATGTACGCGTTATGGGACCGGGAATAATCGACCATACCCAAAAGGCCGGAAAGATCGGCTTTGGTCCGGTCAAAGCCGTTAAAATCCGGGTCGCCAATGGCCGACAAGATTTCCCGCGCGCGGTCGGCACGGAAATTGAGGCAGAAAAAACCGTCACCTTTTTGCAGCCCGGCGTAGTCACCGATGACATGTGGTTCGATAAATTCGTCATTCTGATCATTGGCATACGCGTGTTCAATCGCCTGCACAGCGCTCTCGGCGGACGCCCCCTGCCCCTTGATCATCGCGTTATAAGCGCGCTCGATGCGATCCCAACGAGTGTCGCGATCCATGGCGAAGTAGCGGCCAATCACCGTGCCGATTTTGGCAGTGTCCGGCAGGGTCTGTGTCAAATCCTGCATGAACCCCTTGGCCGAGGTTGGTGCAACGTCGCGCCCATCGGTGATCGCGTGCACGATGACCGGGACGCCCTGATCCGTCAGGGCTTTTACAGCGGCCTTGATGTGGCGGATATGCCCGTGCACACCACCATCCGAGACAACGCCCATCAGATGCGCCGTTCCATTCCGGGCTTTCACTGCCTTGGCAAAATCAAGGATTGCGGCATTTTCAAAGAAACTGCCGTCTTCGATCGCAAGATCAATCTGCCCCAGATCCATCGCCACAACGCGACCGGCACCAATATTGGTGTGGCCCACTTCGGAATTGCCCATCTGTCCGCTGGGCAGACCGACATCCGGCCCATGTGTTATCAGCGTGGCGTTCGGACAGGTCGCCATAAGGTGATCCATGGTCGGCGTATTGGCCAGTTTCGGCGCGTTCGCAGCAGCGTCGTCGCGCAGCCCCCAGCCGTCAAGAATGGTCAGGACAACGGGTTTGGGGATTGTCATATGTTTTGCCCTCTGCTCGGGGATGTGGTGTGTGCGTCATATATCGAAGACGCGGGCGTGACCACCTCCGAGGAACGGCGCGGCGGCCTGCCGCTTTGGCGGCCGACATTATGCCTGAAACAACCGCCATCCCGACAGCCATCTTGTGACGGTCGTGATCGCACACAGGGTCGCAAACGCATAGGCCAGCCACCAAAATGCGGATGGAAACAGACACATCGCGACGAACACTGCAATGGTCTCGGTGCCTTCGGTCAGTCCACCAAGGTAGTAGATGCCTTTGGTCGGGTACTGATCCGAGGTGATGCCACGTTTTTCAGCGATGATGGAAAACGCAAGAAAGCTTGATCCTGTGCCAATGAAGCTGGAGATCAGAATGGCAGCAGGCAGCGCGTTTGCCGCGGGATCATGCATCGCGAAGCCCAGGGGAAACAGCCCGTAGATCATGAAATCCAAAGCAATATCCAGGAACGCACCCCGATCCGTTGGCTGGGTCAGGCGCGCAACGGACCCGTCCAGACCATCTGCAAGACGGTTCAGGGCAAGACATAGAAGAGCCAGACCAAATGCGCCGAATGCCGCAGCACAGACGCCCGCCAGCCCGATTGCAAACCCAAGCAGCGTGATCTGATCCGCGCTGACGCCGCGCGCCACCAAGAGGCGCGCAGGACGGTCAAGGGCACGTTTGACGAAAGGTAGGATGGTGGCGTCGATCATGGCAGGCTGTCCGGGGCAACGTTGCAAAACGCATTAGCGGGCGGTGTTGGCGGCGTATACTGAAATCTTGCACACCTGTTTGTCATTTGACCGCGGCGCGGTATCGCTGATGTTTACCACCATCACCCAAGGCCAGGTGCCTGTAAGACCAAGGAACCCCAATTCATGCGTTCACTTTTCGCTGCCACGCTTGCCACGTTTACCGCAGTCGCGGCCACGGCTGACCCTGATCCGTCCAATTGGGACGCCGTCACAGAAGAGGCACGCGGCCAGACGGTGTATTGGAACGCCTGGGGCGGGTCCGACACGATCAACAGCTTTATCGCGTGGATCGGAACGCGGGTTGCCGAAGAGTACGACGTGACGCTTGAGCATGTGAAATTGTCGGACACGGCCGACGCGGTCAGCCGCGTTGTGGCCGAAAAATCTGCTGGCAAAGACGCGGGCGGCGCGGTCGACATGATCTGGATCAACGGCGAAAACTTTGCCGCGATGAAACGGCAGGACCTGCTGTTTGGTCCGTGGGTCGAACAGTTGCCAAGCTGGGCCAATGTGGATGTTGCGGGCAAGCCTGCCGTGATCTCGGATTTCACCGTGCCGACCGACGGGCTGGAAGCCCCGTGGGGTATGGCGCAAGTGGTGTTCTATTACGACACCGCGCGGCTGGACACGCCGCCCACCACAATGGCGGCTTTGGCAGAGTTTGCAGCCGCCAATCCGGGGCGGTTTACCTATCCGCAGCCTCCGAATTTTCTGGGCGGGACGTTTTTGAAACAGGCCTTGATTGAATTCGTTCCAGAGCCTTCTGTTTTGCAATCCCCCGTCGACGCGGCGGACTATGACGCAGCGACAGCTGATCTTTGGGCGTTCCTTGACGGGCTGACGCCAAACCTATGGCGGTCGGGTCGGGCCTATCCGCAAAATGAATCGCGCCAGATTCAGTTGATGGCGGACGGTGAAATTGATCTCGCGATCAGTTTTAACCCCAATGAGGCCAGCAACGCGATTGCGAATTTTGAATTGCAGGACACAGTCCGCACCTATGTGATGGACGCAGGCAGCATCGGCAATGCCAGCTTTGTGGCCATTCCGTATAACGCCAACGCCAAAGCCGGGGCGATGGTGGTGGCGAATTTCATCATGTCCCCCGAGGCGCAGGCGTTGATGCAAGACCCGAATGTCTGGGGTTTGGGAACGGTGCTTGATCTGGCCAAACTGTCAGAAGCCGATCGCGCGCGTTTCGATGCCTTGGAACTGGGTGTTGCGACACTGGCACCGGACGCTCTGGGCAAAACCCTGCCAGAGCCGCACCCCAGCTGGATGGTCAAGCTGGAAGAAGATTGGACCGAACGATACGGGATTGCGCAATAGGCGTTCCGCATGGTGTCCTGTGACAGCTCTGCCAGACGGGGCCGGCTGTTGCCATGGGCTCCGCTTCTGACGGTTGCAATCATGGTCGGTCCAGTTGCTGCAGGTGTGCTGGGCACGCTGGCACCGGCCTTTGGGTTTTTGCCCGCATTGGGGGGGACAGAGGTCACGCTGGACGCGTTTCGGATGTTGTTCGACTGGCCCGGTCTTTCCCGAGCAAGTTTGCTAAGCCTCAGCACCGGGCTTGTCGCGACGGTGCTGTCCTTGATGATCGTGGCCATGATCTGTGCCGCCTGGAGCGGGTCAGCGGCGTTCAGATTGATCGAACGCGCCTTGTCGCCGCTGCTTTCGGTGCCCCATGCCGCAGCGGCGTTTGGGTTGGCCTTCCTGATTGCGCCGTCCGGATGGATCGCGCGGGCCGGATCGCCGTGGCTTACCGGTTGGGACCGCCCGCCTGATATCTTGATTTTGCAAGACCCAAACGGGCTTTCCCTGATCGCGGGGCTGGTGGTTAAGGAAGTGCCCTTCTTGCTGCTTATGACCCTGGCGGCCCTGTCCCAGATCAGAACAGCACAGGCCCGCGACACAGCAATGGCGCTTGGCTATGCGCCGGTGTCAGGCTGGTTCAAAACGGTGTTCCCACGCGTCTATTCGCAAATCCGATTGCCGGTTTACGCGGTGCTGGCGTTCTCAATGACGGTGATTGATGTGGCGCTGATCCTTGGACCAACGACACCACCAACCCTTGCAGTACAGATTTTGCGATGGATGAATGACCCTGAACTGAGCTTACGGTTTCTGGCCTCTGCCGCAGCTGTTTGGCAGCTGGCTTTGGTGATTGCGGCGTTGGTGCTGTGGCGCATAGGAGAGCATATTGTTGCCCGGATTGGACATCGCTGGGTCGCGTCTGGCACGCGCGGCGGGGCCACGCGCATAGTGCGCGCCATATCGCTGGCCGCTGCTCTGTTAAGCGGGTCTGCGGTGTTTTTCGGCTTGTTTGGATTGCTAATTTGGTCCTTTGCCGGGTTTTGGAGCTTTCCGGAGGTGCTGCCCGACGGGTTTACACCCCGAACATGGATGCGCCACGCGACGGGGCTATGGCCGATCATCAGCGAAACGCTGATCATTGCAAGCGTCGCTACGTTGGTCGCCCTTTTGCTCACGCTGGCCTGTCTCGAAGCCGAGGAACGTCACGGGTTAAAGCCGGGCGCACGGGCGCTTTGGCTTCTTTATGTGCCGTTGATCGTGCCACAGATCGCGTTTCTGACCGGGTTGCAGACGCTTGCCATTTTCACCGGGCTGGATGGCAATCGCACCGCAGTGATTGCGGTGCATACGATTTTTGTTTTGCCGTATGTGTTTTTGTCGCTGGCCGATCCGTTCCGCGCATGGGACGCCCGATTTGGATATGTTGCGCGCGCGCTGGGGGCGTCTTGTGATGGGGTGTTGTGGCGTGTTCGTCTGCCCATGCTGTTGCGCCCCATCCTGACCGCAGCGGCGGTGGGGTTCGCGGTGTCAATCGGACAGTTTTTGCCAACCCTGCTTGCCGGTGCAGGACGGGTTCAGACATTGACCACAGAAGCGGTCGCCCTGGCATCCGGCGGAGACAGGCGGGTGATTTCGGTCTATGCCCTGACACAGACGGCGGCGGCGTTTTTGCCGTTTGCGCTTGCCGTTTTTGTACCTGCAATCGTGTGGCGCAATCGCAAAGGGCTTCGTCATGTCTAAGGCCGGATTGACGCTGCAAGACATCAAAATTCGCCGCAATGGTCGCACATTGGTTGATGTCTCGGGTCACATCAATCCCGGTGAGGTTCTGACCGTGATGGGACCAAGTGGGTCGGGCAAGTCGACGCTGTTGGCCTATATCATCGGCACGTTGGACAGCGGGTTCGACGCACAGGGACGGGTGATTCTGAACGGCACGGATATCACCGAACATGCCCCGGAGCGGCGACGCGTCGGGATCTTGTTTCAGGACGAATTGTTGTTTCCCCATCTGTCGGTTGGGGAAAATCTGGCATTCGGACTGCGGGCGACGGTCAAGGGGCGGGCAAACCGGGCAAAGCAGATTGATGCGGCATTGGACGATATTGGACTAAGTGGGTTTGCCAATCGAGATCCGGAAACCCTGTCTGGTGGGCAAAAAGCGCGTGTGGCTTTGATGCGGATGTTGTTGTCTGATCCCAAAGCGTTGCTTTTGGACGAACCGTTTTCACGGCTCGACACCGAACGGCGGGGGTTGATCAGGACATTGGTGTTTGATCAGGCCCGCGCGAAAGGATTGCCGGTTCTGTTGGTCACCCACGATCACGCCGACGCATCGGCCGCAAATGGACCCGTACATGTCCTGGAGTGACCGGTCAGCCTCGTTTGGTTTGTCGATCCCGGGCCGGCTCTGCGCGTTGCCTGAGCGCGTGGACGATTTCGGTAGGCAGGATGGCAAAGCATTTCGCGTATCGCGGGATTAAACGCGCAGGTTGGGACAGCGCGCGCCACAACCATTCCATCGCAATCGCCCTCACCCATGCGGGCGCACGCACCTGAGAGCCGGAAAAGAAATCAAGTCCGGCCCCGATGGATACAAATCCAACGGACTTGAGTGTCCTTCGCCCATACGCTGCGAACAATTCCTGTTTCGGCGCGCCCAGCGCAAGAAACGCCAGGTCGGCATTGGCCTGCTGTAACGCGTCAAGAACGTCATCCGCACTTTGGCCAAAAGGATCAAACCCCATTTCAGGGGCAATCGTCGCCACCACCCGCGTTCCGGGCACGGTTGTCTCAAGATGGGTTTTGGCGCGCTGCAATGTGTCAGCCGTGCTGCCCACAAGCGCGATGGTTTTTCCGTGATCCGCCGCAATGCGGCTCAGCGGCAGGATGGCGTCCGATCCGGGGATCAGGTCAACCGGTCGGCCTGCCACTTTCGACATCCAGACAATGGGATTGCCGTCAGCAACCACCAGATCCTGTGTCGCATAGGCCTCGCGAAACCGCGCGTCGGTGCGAAGCTTGACCAGATGATCCAGATTAAGGGTCGCCAAAGAAAACCCCTCGCCGTTTTGCAGGCGGGTGGTGACATGACGCGTCAGCGCGGCCCAATCCGGCACGTTTACAGACACATCAAACGCGTTGCCCCAAAAGCGCATCTTCAGCTCCTTTGTGATCGTTGAGGGGTGGCGTATCCGGGTCATAGGGCCAAAACGGGGCAAGAGCGCTGCAAATTCAAGACATGTTACAATGGTTCCGAATGCGACACATGAGATATTTCAGTTTTGTCGAATTATGACCATTATTGTTTGATCTAAGACGCCGCGAAACCCCGAGACGAAACCGAGAGCAGATCGTGACACAGCCGACCACCTGTCTGATCCCCAGCAGCTGCTGGGGTGGCTCCTGTTTGGGAGATGCAACATGACAGGTGTGGTGTCGATCATTGGATGTGGCTTTGTCGCCGACCTTTATATGCGATCTTTGAAGGCGATGGACGGCATTCAGGTGGCCGGGGTCTATGACCATGACGCGGCGCGATTGACGCAGTTCTGTGCGCATTGGGGCGTTTCAAAGGTGTCTTCGCTCCAGGCGCTTCTTGATCAGCATCCGCGCGATGGCATCGTGTTGAACCTGACAAATCCATCGGCACATTTTGATATTAACACGGCCTGTCTGTCGGCGGGATGTCATACCTATTCGGAAAAACCGCTTGCTATGACTTTGGCCGACGCCAAGACCCTGCATCAGCAGGCCAAGGCCGCGGATCTGATGCTGGCCTCTGCGCCGTGCAGTGTTTTGGGTGAAGCGGCGCAAACGCTGGGACATGCGCTTCGCACCAACATCGCAGGTACGCCGCGCGTGATCTATGCAGAGCTGGATGACGGGTTCGTCCCACAGGCGGCGTATAAAAAGTGGGTGTCAGACACCGGGGCCCCCTGGCCGTTTGAAGACGAATTTCGGGTGGGCTGTACGCTGGAACATGCGGGCTATTACCTTGGCTGGCTGATTGCGTGGTTCGGGACTGTGCGGAGCGTTGTCGCAGCCTCGGCTGAGACGGTGCCGGACAAGGAAGGGACCGGACCGTTTGCTCCGGATGTGTCGGTTGCCACGCTGTTCTTTGAAAACGGCCCCATGACGCGGCTGACCTGCTCGATTGTTGCGCCACATAACCATCAGATCCGGATCATCGGCGACAAAGGTGTGTTGGCCTGTCGGGCGGCCTGGGACAATTCCGCCAAGGTGACCTTTGCCAAGCGGATAACAGTGCGGCGTAGATTGATGGAATCGCCTTTTCCAAAGCGGATCAAACTGGCGCAACCAACGCACCCAAAAGTGGCGCGTTGGGGGGCTGCCGCGATGAATTTCTGCCTTGGACCTGCCGAAATGCTGGACGCGCTGCGCGAGGAGCGTCCCTCAAGGATGTCGAACGACTTTGCACTCCACATGACCGAAGTCACCCTGGCGATTCAGAACGCGGGCGACAGGTCTGGCGCACAGATCATGACCACGCGCTGTGATCCAATGGAGCCGATGCCGTGGGCGAAGTGAAGCGTATCCTATTGACCGGGGCGTCCGGCTTTATTGGACGCGCCACGCTCCGGGCCGCCCTGAACGCGGGATTGGAGGTGGTGGCGGTTCAACGCAGCACGGGCAAGCCACAGGCGGGCGTGACCTTTGTGACCGCAGATCTGACCAAAGAGGACGCGGTTGATCAGCTTGCCGCCGCATTGGACGGCTGTGACGCAGTTATTCATCTTGCGGCGGCGATGTCCGGTGATCCGGATGATCACAAAAACCTGACGCTTGGCGGCACAGAGCGGGTGCTTGCGGCAATGGCGCAAACCGGGGTCGGACATATGACACTGGCCAGCACTATTGCCGTGTTTGACGCCATTCAGGTGCCCATCGGGGATGCCCTGACAGATGACTGCCCGTTGGAAAACCCGGCCTTGTCGCGCGACGCTTATTCCGGTGCGAAAGTACGGCAAGAAACCCTGGCGCGTTCGGCGGGGCTGGACAGTCTGGCGATTGTGCGACCGGGGATTGTGTATGACACCGATCACGTCTGGAACGCGCATTTGGGTGTGGCTGTGGGGCCGATCCTGTTTCGGATCGGGGACGACAGCCCATTGCCAATGTGTCATGTTGATCGCTGTGCCGCCGGGCTGGTTCAGGCAACCTTGAGCCGATCAACAGAAACCGGCGTGATCCTTGATCCGGAATTGCCCTCGCGCAGAGATACCATTGCCGCATTGAAAAAAAAGGGCTGGCCAGCGGTCACTATACCTTTGCCCTGGAAGGCGGTTTGGTCCGCTGCGCGTGTGCTTAGGCCGATTTCCGGCAAGATGCCTGGGGTATTGCGCGAAAATGTGCTGAGGCAGCGCATGTTGCCGATGGGGTATCGGTTCGCCGCGCTATCCTATGAAAACAGCCTTCCAAATCCGGCTCCTGATTGGGGAGGCGACATATGACCCTTCCGAAACTGGCTTACCTCACCGGTGAATATCCCCGCGCAAGCGACACCTTTATCCAGCGCGAGGTCGCCCATTTGCGGCGTTTGGGGCATGAGGTTCTGACCTGCTCGATCAGAACGACCGGTGCCGAACATCTGGTTGGCCCCGAACAGCGGGATGAACACACGCGCACGTTCAAAGTGATTGATGCGGCAAAACATCCGGGAACCTTGATCAAGGCGCATGTCACATGGATGAAGACGCCGCGCCGATATCTCTCGGCTTTGGCTCTTGCCTGGAGCACTGCGCCCAAGGGCATCAAAGGACGGCTCTACAATCTGATCTACTTTATTGAGGCTGGTGTGCTTGCTCACAAGCTGGACCAGGAAGGCGTCACACATCTGCACAATCATATCGCCAAGGCATCCTGTACGGTTGCGATGCTGGCAGGGGCGTTGTCGGGCATTCGGTGGAGTTTTACGATACACGGGCCTGACATCTTTTTCGAGCCGCACCATTGGAGGATCGACGAAAAGGCCGCGCGCGCATCGTTTGTGTCTTGCATTAGTCATTTCTGCCGATCTCAGCTTATGTGCTTTGCCGACGCAAAGCATTGGCCGCGCTTTCACATCGTGCATTGCGGCGTGGACCCGTCACGCTATGCCGCTCAGCCCGATCATACAGGGCAACGTGCGCTGTTTGTTGGGCGATTGGCGGCGGTTAAAGGTGTGCCGATTCTGGTCGATGCGGTGGCGCGTCTGGCAAACACCCATCCTGATCTCGATTTGCGGTTGGTTGGCGACGGACCGGACCGCGAAACACTGGAAAAAGAGGTCGCGAAACGGGGGTTACAGGACCGTGTGACCTTTTTGGGATATCGGTCGCAGGCAGAAGTCGCCGAGGAATTGGCGCAAGCGGACGTGTTTGTCCTGCCCAGTTTTGCCGAAGGTGTGCCGGTTGTGTTGATGGAAGCCATGGCGGCACAGGTTCCCGTTGTCACCACGCGGATCGCCGGTGTGCCCGAGCTGGTCGAGGATGGTGTCAGTGGACGCGTTGTTCCGCCGGGCGACACCGACGCGTTTATCGCCGCGTTAGAGGATATGTTGCGGGACGCAACACAGCGCCAGACATTTGGCGCGGCCGGACGACGCAAGGTGCTGCAGGAGTATGATGCGGCAACCGAGGCCCGGTGGCTGTCCCATTTGTTTAGCGCCTATGCCACAGATACCCCCAAGCCCGGTTTGCGGCCTGATCCGGAGTTGGCCGAATGACGGTTGATGTGGTGCTGATCGGACGCAACGAAGGGGTGCGGTTGGTCAATTCGCTGGCATCGGTCATGCCACAGGCGCGGCGGGTGGTTTACGTGGATAGCGGGTCGTCCGATGAGAGCGTTGCGAATGCACAAAAAGCCGGTGCCGAGGTGGTCAATCTGGATATGTCCGTGCCGTTCACCGCAGCCCGCGCGCGCAATGCGGGCTTTGACGCCCTGAACGCTTTGGGTCCGCCTGCGCGGGCGGTGCAATTTCTTGACGGCGATTGCACCATGGCCGATGGGTGGCTGGCCAAGGGCTTGGCCCGGTTGCAACTTCATGAAGATTTGGGGCTGATCACCGGACAAGCCGCAGAAATGCGGCGCGACGCGACCGTATATAACCAGATGTTCGATGTTGAATGGAAACGCCCTGCCGGAGAGATTTTGGCCTGTAGCGGCAATATGATGGTGCGCACCCGCGCCTTTGAGGATGTAGGTGGCTTTGATCCGACTGTGATTGCGGCCGAGGATGACGAGTTTTGCACACGGTTGCGCAAAGCAGGTTGGCGGCTGGAACGGATCGCACAGGATATGGCGCGGCATGACGCAAACATGACCCGATTTTCGCAATGGTGGAAACGCGCAGAGCGCACCGGTCACGGGTTTGCACAAGTTGGTCATCTGCACCCCGATTATTTTGTGCGTGAACGACACCGCGCTTGGGTCTATGGGGCGATCCTGCCGGGTATCGCGGTGATCGGGGCGATTGTGTGGACCGGTGTGCCGCTTCTGGTTCTGGGTGTTTACGGCATGTCTTACGCTCGAACGGCAAAGGGATTGCTGGCTGATGGTTTGCCCCGGACGGAGGCACTGCATCACGCGGTTTATCTCACCTTGTCCAAGTTTCCGAATGTGATCGGTATGTTGCGCTATCACTGGCGGCGACTGACCCAGGCGCAAATGCGCATTATCGAATACAAATAAAGGGTTCGCATATGGCGTCTTCCAAAATTCGTGTTGGCCTGATCGGGGCCGGATATATAGCCAGCTGGCATGCGGATGCGTTGCGCGCCACGGATGGGGTAGAGATCACTGCGGTTTGTGACCCATCCGAAGCGGCGGCCAAAGCCTTGGCAGACGGGCTTGGCGTTCAAAGGTTTCGCGATGTCACCGAGTTGATCGACGCTGGTCTGTGTGATGCAGTGCACATTCTGACACCCCCCCATCTGCATCATTCTATTGCCCTGCAATGTCTGCGTGGGGGATTGCATGTGCTGGTCGAGAAACCGGTTTCGACATCGGCTGCGGAAACTGCCGAGATAGAGGCTGCCGCACAGGAACACGGGGTGCGCTTTCACGCGGGCCACAATTTCATGGGCCTGCCGTCCTATGGCCGCCTGAAAACCATGCTCGAAAAAGGTGACTTGGGTCGGGTTTCAATCGCCGAGGTGCATTGGTGCCTGCCGCTTGCGCCATTGCGCTCGGGCCCCTTTGGCATTTGGCTGTTGCGCGAACCCAAAAATCTGCTGCTTGAGCTGGGCCCGCATCTGATGGGGTTTATTGTCGATCTGTTTGGCACGCCGGATATTCAGTCCGTCAAGCTTTCAAAGCCCATTGATCTGCCGGGCGAGGATACACGCCATCAGGCCTGGCGTATCATGGCAAAGGTCGGGGCGGTGGATGTGACGCTGACCATTTCGATGGTCGAAACGATTGATGACAGGTCGCTGACGCTGCGTGGATCGTCGGGGCGGGCGCGATTGGATTTTGCGTCTGATACGTTGGTCATAGAGCGGGAAAACGCATCTGATCTTGTTCTGAATCCCCTGCGCAAGCAATTGGATCTCAGCTGGCAGCATCTGCGCGAGGGCATTGGCAACGCGGTTACGCAAGTGGCCTCTCTCAATCGCAAATCCGCCTACGCACTCAGCTTTCAAGGCATGAGTGCGGCCATCTATGGACCATTGCGCAAGAACACCCCTGCTGATCCCCGCTTTTCGGGGCAAAGCGCCGTCGCGGTGATGACGGCGCTGGACCATGTGTTGAAGCAGCTTCCCGCTGACACTCTTGCGGCGGCTAAACCAAAGGCCAAAACGCGCGATCCAAAACCAACGGCGATGGTCATTGGCGGCACCGGTTTCATCGGGCGCGCGTTGACGCGGGCTTTGGTGGCGAAAGGTCAGGATGTGCGCGTTCTGAGCCGTGGACGTCATGGACCGTTTCCCGACCTTCCTGATCAGGTCGAAACGGTTGGAGTGTCGCTTTACGACAAGGCAGCGCTGGTCAAGGCGATGCAGGGAATTGATGTTGTTTATAACCTTGCCCGGTCACTGGAGGGAACTTGGGACGACGCGCTAGAGCATGACGTGGGCGTCGCTGTTCGGATCGCCGAAGCGTGTCAGGAGGCGGGTGTGTCGCGCCTTGTCTATACCGGGACCATCGCCAGCTACGATATGTCGACACCGACCCAAAAGATCACCGAGGATACCGCCTTCCCGAAGGACATGACCGATCGCAACATGTATGCCCGGTCCAAGGCAGAGTGCGAAAGACGGCTGCTGGACATGCACCGGCGTGACGGCTTGCCATTGGTCATTGCGCGACCGGGCATTGTGGTTGGTCACGGCGGGCCTTTGCAGCATTGGGGAATCGGCCGTTGGCATGGGGCAGGCGCGGTTCGGATTTGGGGAAGCGGGCTGAATATTCTGCCTTTTGTGTTGATCGACGATGTCGCCGAGGGTCTGATCCTGATGGGGGATCATCCCGACGCGGTCGGTCAAAGCTACAATCTTGTTGGCGAGCCGATGCTAAGCGCACAGGGATATTTCGACGCAATTCATACAACGCTGGGCGCGCGCATTCGGGTGAGCACGGGAAACCTGACGATGTTCTGGGCGGCGGATGCCGTGAAACATGCGCTCAAAGTCTATGCATTGCGCCGTCGCGGTTTAACGCGCCCGTCCTTGGCCGATTGGAAAAGCCGCGCCCATCTTTCTCCGTTCGTGAACACCAAACCGAAGGCAGACCTTGGCTGGAGACCCGAGCCGGACAAGACGCGTTTTATTGATAAGGCGGTCGCCAAAGCCAATCTTTTTGGGTTCTGACTGGCAGCTATTTGCCTGCCTTGATCAACAATCCCCTCAAATCGGACGTATTCTTGACAGATTGCACTGCGATAGACACGGGGCGTGGATGTGTGTGCGCCCAGTGCTTATGTGAATGCAGGACGATGTCGGGATGTGGGGCTGAATTATGACAGAACAGCCAAAATTTCAGCGCCGAAAACGGCGCAAAGCCGAGGTTGCCGCACCTCAAAAGAAAACCGACATCCGCACCAAAGGTGACGCGTCGCGGGATCTTCGCCTCAAGAAGCTTCTTGAAGAGAAAGAAGCACTGTTGCAGCGTAAAGCCGAACTTGAAACGGCACGCCTGCGCGCAGAGGTTGCTGCGGCAGAGGCGGTTGCACAGACGGCAAAACCAAAGGAACCGTCTGCGGAGCCCGTTCCCGCTCAACCGGCTGGGCCTGTAACAACCCGCGCGGTCGATACGCCCGCAAAACCCAAGACACCGCTTGTTCTGGGCAAGGCTCCTGAATCGAAAAAGACTGCGCCTGCACCTGCGCCCTATGATCCAGAACAGGCGTGGCAAAAGCTGGATAGATTTGAACTGAACCCGCAGAAACTGGCCAAACATAATGTGATAACGGCGCTTCGGGATGATCTTTCGCATACGCGGTTCGACATCCTTCGGACCCGGATGTTGCAAGCTTTGGCTGAAAACGGCTGGCGGCGCGTTGCGATCACATCGCCAACGAAAAACTGCGGGAAAACATTTACCGCCGCCAATTTAGCGATCAGCCTGTCACGGCAGGAAAACTGCAAAGCGGTCCTTCTCGACCTTGATATGCGCAACCCCAGTCTACACAAAATTTTTAGCGTGCAAGATCCCGGTGTAATTGGCGATATGCTACGCGATGATATCGCGCCGGACCATCATCTTCAGGGCTTCGCCAGCAACGACATTTCTGCCGGCTCTCATGTGGCAATAGGATTTAACGGGTTAACCGAACCCTACGCTGCCGAATTGTTGCAAGACCCGTCGACAGACCGTGTCCTGCAGGAGATTGAAACAACCTTCCAACCCGATGTGATGCTGTTCGATCTGCCGCCCGCCTTGTTGAATGATGACGTTCTGGCGATGCGTCCACATATCGACGCCTTGTTGATTGTTGCCGCTGGCGGAATGACCCGGGCCAAGGACATCAAGGAAACAGAGCGTCGCCTTGGCGATAAAATTCCGCTTCTTGGTGTGGTCCTGAACAAAGCCGAGGATGTCGAGGCGACAGATTACGCCTACTAGCCGTTGCGCTGGGCAATATTGAGGCTGGCCCAGTCAGCAAGAGGTTTCGCGATCAGCGCGATTGCCCCCAAAATCAGGGCCGCAACAACCCCCAAACCGAATTTTAATCCCTGCCCTTTACCCTTTCCTTTGGTTGGAGGCGGTGAATGGGTGTTCAATACCGGTACGGAAATCACGGGGCGCACCCCGAGCGCGCGTTCCATTTGCGACGCGGTCCGAATTGGAGGGTTCAGCATCTCAAGCGCAAAGGCCACGCCGGTGGCAACGACGAGGCTTACCACGGCCCCAAGCATCGCCACTGATCTTTTGCTGCGAGAGGTGGCATAGACCGGGGCGATGGCGCGTTCCAACACTTCGAAACGGGCCAGTTGCCGCTGTTCTTCGAGGCTTTGGCTCATTTCTGCATCCGCTTTGCGGCGGGAAATGACGGTGAATTGTTCATTCAACTGCGCCAGATCGCGCTCAAGCGCCACCAATTCGCGTTCGACTGTGGGCGCGCGCGCCAAAAGGCCATTGATCTCAACGATGCGATCTTCAATCAGGTCAATCTGGTTCTCCAACACGTTGACCTGACGTTCCAACGCATCCGCCCGTGTGCGGCGGCTGTTTGTCTCAAGTGCCAAGATTTGTTGACGCAGTGATATCAACGTCCCGTTCAGCGTGGTCAATTCCCCCTGAAGCACCGTTATATTGGCGGGCAGCACCTCGGCATTGGCAGTTTTGAAATCTGCAATTTCGGCCTCTGCTGCGATGATGGACTCGCGAATTTGCGCCTCTTCGCTGATAAAAAAATCAAGCTCGAACTGGGCGCGATCGACACTTCGAATGCGCGCTTCTTCCAAAACCCGGTCCAGAAGATTATTGGCCACAGCTGCGGCCGTTTCCGGATCATTCAGATGAACATATATCACCATGCCCGACACTGTCTGGTTCGGCTGCCAGGCCTCGCCAGAGAGAATCGCCTCGATCAAAACAGAGTCGCGCATGGCGTTCACACGTTCGGTTGGCGTCATGCTTGGGTCGTCGGCGAACAGATCATAGGTATCCATGATCTCAGTCAGTGTTCCGCGGGACATTACGCGTTGTTCGATCAAGCGGACGGTGCGGCTCGCATCAAGGCTGGAGCGAGTCGCAGGCGGCGCGCCGATCGTGGAGGTGGTTCCAGTGACCTGCGCATCTTCGATCTGAACAACCGCAATAGCGGTGTAGACCGGCTGTTTCATCAACGCGACACCAACCGATATCACGCAGCCAAGCAACGTGAGTAGAATGATCAGACCCATCCGCCGTTTGAGCGCGGACAGGACTTCGGAAAACGACTGAAAATACAACATGTTTTCAGCTCCAGCCTAAGGCTTGCGCCCGATGCGTGACGCGGGCAAGATCATCAGTATGCGCCAACAATTGGCCTTAATTTAGCCAAATTTCCTTAATTTTACCAATGCTAAGCGCAGCGTGATTGGAAACAACGTGTTTCCGTTGCGGCGTGTTACTGCCTGGCAAGCCCGGTGACAGGCAATGACGTGACAACATCCCAAACTGTGGTTTGCATCAACAAGGCCAGTTCATCTGACGGGGCGGTTGCCTGACGTCCATCTGCCCGTTTTAACTGCTTCGGCAAACCGACAGGAGAGCGGTGATAAAGCACCGCGTAATGTGTCAAAGCCACCAGATACGCACCCAGGTCATTCAGGTGGATCGGGTCCAATGACCCGTCGTCCAGCCGCGCAAACAGATCGTTGCGCGATGTCATCCCATTGATGCCGCCGGAGGCGTCTACCCGCCTGACCAGATTGGCCATCACACGCCCGGCCGGGATAACATAGATCGGCGGATTGCCTGCGTCGTTGGCCATGGCTTGCGCCAGAAGCACCCCCTCCCAATAGCGGGCGGGATCTGTGTCTAACCTATTCAGCCAGCCTTGGGGATCGTTCAGATCATGCCAAGTTTCATAAAGATAAACACGGATGTCCGGGCGCGCCTGTCTTGCTGCCGCGGCCCATTTCTCTAGGTACTCAGGCGAGGAAAAATAGTCGATCGCTGCCTCGATTTCGACCATTTCCGTAAGCACAAATGCATCATATGCCCCGCTCGCCAGAGCGGTTTTTGCACCTTGATAATGATCGTGGTTGTTTTCCACTGCGAACCCCTGGATTTCAACATCCGGTTCCCAATGCGCCTGCAGTGGCGTGCCCCACCCCAGTTGAGACGCATATGTGTGATTGGCAAGTTGCGCCAGCATCGCAGGCATATCCCGCCCGACCAAAGAGTGCCCAAGATGGAAGACAGTCAACGGTCCCTCCGGCGGGGGCAACGGCGTTGCATATGCCTCGGCCAGCTCTTCGGGCGACAACGCCTTTGGTTTTTGCGCAAGCGTCCAGCCGGTTGCACCCAGCCCGACAATCGCCAGCGCCGCAAGAAGGGTTTTGCGCATACCCATCAGGACGCTTTCCGACGCGCGCGCATTTCACGTCGACGTGACATGGCGTTGGCCCGTTGTTGCGCGCGATCCGTTGCATCCTGAGAGGGGGCGGCTTTTGTCTGCGGCCCCGCCGACACATGAGCGCCGCCAAGCCCGGCAATCCGGTCCGCCAACGCCTCAAGTTTCGGGAACTGGAAAATGTCCGTAATGGACAGCCCGGCAATTTCCAACCGGTCTCGCAGCAGGCGATGGGTTTGAACGGCAAGCAATGAATGTCCGCCCAGATCAAAGAAATTGTCATCCGGTCCAATCTTGCCGATGCCAAGAACTTCTGTCCAAATGCGTGCAATACGCGCCTGCAAGTTTGCATCGGCCTTGCTGCCGTCCCGCGGAACGGAAACAATTGCTGGCCGGGGAGAGCGGGTCAGAGCCTTGGTCGGCGCAGGAAGCGCTTTGCGGTCGATCTTTTGGTTCGGCGTGACAGGGAAACGATCAAGCGTCACGTAATGCGCCGGGATCATATAATCCGGCAAATGGTCCGAAAGGTGGGCGCGCAGGGCTTGCGGGTCGATGTCCTTGTTTTTGGTCAGATATCCCACCAAACGCACATCTCCGGGTGTGTCTTCGCGGGCCAGAACGACGGCGTTTGTGATTCCCGGAAAGGCCTGCATGTTGCTTTCGATTTCGCCCAATTCAATACGAAATCCCCGCAATTTGACCTGCTGATCCGTACGGCCAAGGAAATTCAGTTTCCCGTCCGGACGACGCTGAACCAAGTCTCCTGTTCGGTACATTCGGCCAGAGGCAAAGGGGTTAGCGCGATATCTGTCGTCGGTCAGTGCCTGATGATTGCAATAGCCGCGTGTAAGCCCGTCTCCGCCGATCCAAAGCTCGCCCTCCTCGCCGATTCCCAATGGTGCAAGTGCGTCATCCAGAACATAGAGCTGTGTGTTGGCAATGGGTGATCCGATGTTCACCGTGGTTTCATCTGGCTGTGCCTGCTCTGTCGAGGACCAGATCGTTGTTTCCGTCGGGCCATACATATTGGTAATCTTCGCAGGCGTCGCGGTTTGCAATTCGGCCACCAATGCCCCCGGCAAGGGTTCTCCACCAAGGAATATGTGCTTCAGCCCCTTAAGCTGTGCGCGGGCGTCGTCATCCATCGCGATCATACGCGCCATCGACGGCGTACACTGCAAATGCGTGACCTTGTAACGGGACAGCATCGCCGCGATCGAGTGGTCCTGATCTTCATGCTCTGAACGGGGTGCTGATTTTCGGACAACCTCTGCCAGCGGTTTCAACCCTTCCAACACCTGATCCGTCGAGATCCCATAATCAATCAGGCAGGCAATTTCGGACACGCCAATGGCCTTGAGTTGATCCACGCGATCCAGCGCATCTTGCGGAGTTCCAAACAGACCGGACTCGTTGAAGTAGCGTTCAAAGGCAAAATCCAGGATGCCTTCAAGATCATCCTCGCTCAGATCGCCAAGGTTCAAGTCAAAGGCGTTTTTCACGCCTTCCGGCTTTTTGAACGCCGGAAATGCCCATGCATATTGTTTGATCAACCCGGCCGCAGAGCGCAGGTAGTCTTTCATCGGTTCGCGCGCAATTTCGCGGGCTTCCTCGCGCGTTTGGGCAAGAAACGTGTGCAGCATCAAGGTAACCTGGAACTCTTCGGGATTGTGTCCCGCGTCGCGCAAGGCGCGCCGGTACAGGCCGATCTTTTCCGCCACCTCATCAATGGATTGCCCCAACAGATGCGTCAGGACATGCGCACCGTTCAAACCGGCCTCGCGCCATGTATCGGGGTTACCAGCGGTAGTGACCCAGATCGGCAGCTCTTTGGACACCGGGCGTGGCTGGGTGACCACCTCGTGCATCTGGCCATCCTTGCGCGGGAACGCGACCGGTTCTCCGCGCCAGAGTTTTCGCACTTGATCAATGGCATCAAACATCGCCGGTTTGTTGTCGGGGGGCGTATTTTCAGGCCGCAGGACAAAATCGTCCGGCTGCCAGCCGCTGGCAATGGCCAGCCCCGCCCGACCATTGGTAAGATTGTCGATAACCGCCCATTCTTCGGCAATTCGGGCCGGATGATGAAGCGGCGCGACGCAGCTGCCCGCCCGAACACCAATTTGTTTGGTCACACCTGCCACCGCAGCACCCGTCACAGACGGGTTGGGATACGGCCCTCCAAATGCATGGAAATGGCGTTCCGGGGTCCAGACCGCGCAAAAGCCGTTTTCGTCGGCAAATTTGGCACCTTCAAGCAAAAGCTTATATTTGTCGCGCCCGACCCCATCATCGTTGCCCCAGTAATAAATGGAAAAATCCATACCATTAGATGCGGTGCGCGCGGCACCGCCCGAGATCACACCGCGCTGGCTGGTGCTGGGCAAAACAACCTTGATGCCTCTGGCCATTGTATAGAACAATTCCAGCACGGATATATCAAAGCTGAGACTGGTCACCGCAAGCCACGCCGCATCCTTGCGATCAGGCACCACCGCATCCATTCCGGTATAGAAATTCAGGACATTGCGATGTTCGATCATGACCCCTTTGGGCACACCGGTAGATCCGGATGTATAGATCACATAGGCCAGATGGTCTTGCGTTGTGTGTGACACCGGGTTCGTGCAATCCGCGTTGGCAAGACGCGGCTCTTCATCAATGACCAGGACAGACGCCGTTGTTCTGGGCAGATCGTCCAACAGGTTGCGTTGCGTGAGGACAATAGGCGCTTTGCTGTCGGAAAGGTAATGCGACAGACGATCTGCAGGATAGTCCGGATCAAGCGGCAGGTAAGCCCCGCCCGCCTTGAGGATGCCCAGGGCACCGGCGATCAAATCGGGATCACGGGCACAATGCAGGCCGACAATCGTGTCCGGCCCCACCCCCATGTCGCGCAAAGAATGGGCGATACGATTGGCGTGGTCGTTCAGGCTCGCGTAGGTGATCTGGGACGTTTCATGTACCAGCGCGACCGCGTCGGGCGTCTGGGCCACCTGGGCTTCGAATGCGGCATGCATAGTTTGATCGGGATCGTATTGTGCGCGTGTCTGATTGAACCCCTCAATTACATCGCGGCGTTCGCCCGGTGGCAAATGATCCACGTCCTGCGGCGGCTTTCGATCGCTCAGCTGATCGGCGATCCAGCGGAGGCGGCGGATCAGGACGTCAGCGAAAGTCGATGTCAGCTGACCCGTGTCGATATGTGCAATGACCCTATCACAGTCGTTTTCCAACGTCAGAGCAACGCCCGGGATGGGCCCAGCACCGTTAGACAGGCCAAGGGCAGGAGCCGAAGGCGCACGCATTTCGGGGTCACGCACCGCGATGTCGCTGGCGATGCCCGACGGAATGTCAGGCATGGTTGATTGATGCGGCGACAAAGATACCGGGACCCACGGGAGGATCACGCCAAGATCCGCCCCTGCGGAAAGGCTGTTGTCAGAAAATGCCACCATCGTGCGATGGTCGCCTGACAACCGGTCGGCCAAGACAGCCAGCGCTGGTACAAGAAAATCGCCGGAGATGTCCGTTTCCACGCGCTCGATATTGACGTGCCCTTTTGACAGGAACGGCAGGCCGAGAGGCGTAAAATTGGCCAATACCGTCCGCCAATAGGCATCCTTGGGTGCGGTGGACTTGATCACATCTGAGAGTGTCTTGCGGGTGTCGGAAGACAGGTTTGGCAGCACCTGACCAAGCGACATATGGCGCGACGGGTCGAGCGGTGTTGTGTCGGACGCCTTGAGATTGCTCAGTTTCAAAGCTGCATCAGAAAAGGCGACAGTGACGCTCTGATCGTCGACATCAATCACGGTTCCCGGAGCCGCATTGCTCGTGACACTCTGCGCTTGGCCAACATGGATCACGCCATTTTCTGTCCAGAGCTTGGCCGTAGATAACGGGTTCCAATATGGGCCATGATCCATCGCCCGGATCAAGCGGAGTGCATCCTGCGCGGAACGATCAAAGCATAGAATACCGTTGGCGTCGGGACGATCGGCCAGAGCGTGGTAGGTTCGTTTCAAGCTGTCCTGCACTCTGCGGTTCGGTGCTTTGGACGACAGTTCATTCAGAAGGTCGGGAAAACTCAGAACACCGGCTTCGTAACATTTGGTATTCAGCGTAAGAGCGGTGTCTTCACCGGAAATATCAAAGCTGCGCTGCACAAGGATATCACCGGTATCAATGCCCTCTTGCACCAGATGCCACGTTATCCCGTGACGGGTTTCCCCCTCGAGCAACGCCCAGACAGGGGCATTCAGTCCCGCATGACGGGGCAATGGGCCATCGTGAAAATTGACCACACCCTCGCGCGCGCATCGGAGAACATTGGAGGGCAGAAGTTTCAAATTGGCAATGCTCAGAATCCAATCAACAGACGCCCCGGACAGGCGCGCCCCAAGGTCAGGCCCGTGTGGCTCTACCCGGATGTTACGCGCGCGGGCCCAGTCCCTGATGGATGCGTTGTCTGTGACGAAAACCGAAATGCCGTGCCCATGGGCCAGAAGCGTTTCGGCGCAATGCTGTGTCAGGCTTTCGTCGCCGATGAGGATGCTGTCGAATACGGTCATAAATCACTCTGCGCTTGTCTGAAGACGGGTCGCCGGTAGATCCGTGATTGTTTGAATTGATGTCGGCGGGGTCGGGCGAAAGAGCGCCTGGACGTCATGGCGGATCAAGTCACGCAAGAAGCGATGCGCGTCCGTGTTGGGCTTGCGCTCCACCCACCGTCGAACACGGCAAAGCGAGGCACCCAGGACATTCATCGCCGTTGCCGCGATTGCGTAAAGCCGGTTGTAATTTTTACTGTAATAATACCACCGGCTTTCGTACCAATACTGCGGGGTACGGGCCCATGTGCCCATACCAGTCGATACAGAGCCGATGTGGCAGACTTTGCTTTCGCGTACGAAATGAACCTCGTACCCCGCGCGATACGCGCGGAGGCACAGGTCTGTTTCTTCGAAGTATAAAAAGTAGGTTTCGTCAAAAAGCCCGATCCTGGACAGGACGTCTGTGCGCACCAACATGGACGCACCAACAATCCATCCAACCGGGCCGGATGCACTCGGAAGATGCAGCGGGACAACATAGTTTTTTAGAAGTTTCGTGACGGGGCCAAACCGGATGGATGCCTCGAACTCGGACGCGATGCCCGGAAAGCGGAAGGCGCTGCAATCGTCCTGCCCGTTTTCGCCGTAAATCCAACTGCCTGCGATTGCGGCTTTTGGATGCGCGTGCAAATAATCGACCAGTGCTGTGATCGCGCCTTGTTCAACCTGTGCATCGGGGTTGAGGATATAAACGAATTCAGCTTGGGGGCAGAGGGTGCGACCGGCGCGGATTCCAAAGTTGTTGCCTGCGCCAAACCCCCCGTTTCGTCCGGATTGTAGCACCTGCACAGTGAGATGATCGGGCCAGTCTGTCGTGGCAACCTGCGTTTGCATCTGGTCAAACGACTCGTCGGGAGACGCGTTGTCGACAAGCAGGATCGCCCCGCCAAGATCCTTCATCGCGGCCGCAGCAGACCGCGCGGCCTGAACCGCAAGGTCAGGCGTCTTGTAATTCAGAACTACGACGACGACGTCTGTCATGGGTCTACTCCGCGGCCTTGGTCGCCTGAAAGTCAATGATTTTGCCCTTACCCGTGCGCGCCGCTTCGGTGGTTAAAATCACATTGCGCAGTTGGCTGGCCAGAACCCGGACATTGGGTTCAAGCACCATGCTATCGTGGTCTCCGGGAACTTCGAAAACTTCTATCTGTGGGGCGTGCTGACCCCAATCATTGTCTTCAAACAGATAGGCACGTTCATGATTCACCCATCGCCCACCAGAGACCCGCCACTTACCAATCAGCGGAGGGCGGAACAAGACGATCCGACCATCCCAGGGGCGCAGCGCATAGGTTGACACAGCTTGCAGAAACGCCTGTTCGATTTCGGCATTGTGAAAACTGTGGGCGGTTTGGGTTGTTTCCTCGGTTTGGCGTTTTTGCAGTTCCCAGGCAATCCGCTTCCGCAGCCAGATAAACGGATAGGCGAGGCCTTTCTTGCGGGTTTCTTCCAACTGTATAAGAAGGCGGTCCCTTCTTTTCAAAGGCCGGCGTAGCGGCAAAGGTGTGTCAAGCAGGACAATCAATGCGACCTCGTCGCCCATCTCGTGCAATTGCTGCGCGATGTCATAGGCTGTGATGCCGCCCCCGGAAAACCCGCCGATGAAATACGGGCCATCGGGCTGAACCTGTTTCATCTCGGCGATATAGTCGCGCGCGGCGTCCTTGATCGTCATGTGCGGGGCTTCATCGCCATACAGCCCTTTGGCCTGAAGTCCGTAAAATGGACGGTCCCGGCCAATAAGTTGCGCAAGATGCCGCAAATTCAGGACATTTCCGAACATTCCGGCGACAAGGAAAAACGGCGTTTGCCGACCACCTTCACCGTCATGCATGGCAACCAGATGTTTGAAACGACGGCTTTGTTTGCGTTGCGGTTTGCCTGCGTCCGCTGGTGTATCATGAATACCGGCCTGTTCCTGAATTCGTGCCGCGCAGGCGCGGATGGTCGGTGCTTCAAACAGAATCGAGATCGGAAAATCCACGTTATAGGTTTTGCGGATTCTTGCGAACAACCGCACCGCAATCAGCGAATGACCCCCAAGATCAAAAAAGCTGTCTTCGACGCCCACGTTCTGAACGCCAAGCAATTCTTGCCAAATGTCCGCCAGTGTGCGTTCAACCTCGGTTTCAGGCTCGGCATAATCTGCGTCCAACTGCGGACGATCAAATGTTTGAATATCCGGCGGTGCGTTGCTTGTGCTTTTCACCTGTTCAATCAACGCGTCCATATCAAGCGATGACACAAAGATCTGAGACTTGTCCTGCCCCAATGCCCGCCAAAACGCGACCGCACCGTCCTCTGGGCGGATACCCTGAGACATGTTGTGCTGAAGCCGCTCTTCAGATGCCGTTAACGGTTGGGTTGCGCGGCTGAAATCGGCGGGTTCGAATTCCGACCCGGTCACCTTGAACGGCGCAATCAGCGCTGACGGATCATCAAGACGTTTGATCGAGAATCCTTCGATTTCCATACAAACCGTGCCGTCCGGCATAGCCAGCGTGATGTCGAATGATGCGGTGGCATCGTCATTTCGATTCGCATCCGACGACCTGACCCAACTGACAATGCGTTCTGGCAAGCGATGGAACACGCGTACAGAGGCATAGGAAACCGGAACCCAAAGTCTTTCAGAGCGATACCCGTCGATCAGCCCCATCGCCCAGCCGGTCGCAATGTCGAGCAGCGCGGGATGGAAATGCCAATCCGCGGCATCCTGTGTTTCAGAGTTCACAGACAGATCCGCGATACCTTCGCCCTGCCCATAGGCACAGGTGTCCAGAACCTTCCAGCTTGATCCAAACGCCAACTGGGTTTCCTGGGCGGCAGTCAATTTGCCGCCGTTCGGCGCAGATTGCGGCGGGCCGCAGCGGTTTCGGATGGAGGTAAGGTCAAGCTTTCCCGGCTGTGCTTCGGGAATGAGCGAAAGATTTGCAGTGACCACCGGAGCAAACCCGTTCCGTCCGGAATGCGTGCAATCCGCCAGAACATCGAGGTGGTATCCATCATCCCGACGTTTGAGCCTGGCCCGGATATCGCGATGATTTTCGTCCGCCACATGTAAAGGCCGCAAAAAGGTCATGTTGCGAATAGCGAATGCTTCGCTTTCGCCCTGACAACGCAACGCCTGCGCCGCGAGCGTCAGATAACCCGCACCGGGGAACAATGCATGGCCGCCCTTGGTGCGATGTTGGTCGATAAACCAGTCTTGCGCGGAATATCGTGCCTCAAACAGTCGGTGTCCGGATGGGTCAAAGCCGGTTTTGTGCAAGAGCGGCAGGTCAATATCCGACAACGGCTCTGGGTCGGCGTCCCCCATACGGTCTGCAAGCGCATCCGCTGCCATGCCAACATCGGACCAGATGCCCCAATTGATCGCCACCACCGGCGTTGTCCCACCGTTGCGGGATCTTGCGAAAGCGTTCAAAAACTCGTTCGCCGCCACATAGTCGATCTGTCCAGCGGGTGCGGTTTGTGTTGATGTCGACGAAAAAAGCGCGATGAAATCTGTTTGCCCGTCCGGGAATACGTCATCCAGCACTTTGGTTCCGTGAATTTTGGCCGAGAAGACCTGTTCGACCGATGCGGTTGTTTTCGACACAATCAGCGCATCATCCATCAGACCAGCAGCGTGGATCACCCCGTTTATTTGCCCCAATGTCGTTTGGGTCTGGGCGACCATGTCTTTCATGTCGGTCAGATTGCACACGTCCAGCGCATAGGTGTGTACCGTCGCGCCGAACGATTCAAGCTCTTGTACCGCATGAATGCGTTTCACCATCGGGTCCTGCGGCGCGTGCCTTTGCACATACTTGTCCCACATATCCCGATCTGGAAGCGCGCGGCGGCTGGTCAGGATCAGGGTGCATTTCTGTGCGGCAAGAGAGCGCGCAATCGTCAGGCCAATCCCGCCGAACCCGCCTGTGATCAGATAGATCCCTTCAGGTTTGATGCGCATCTTGGCCTTTGGGTCAAGCCGTTGCTTTCTCAGGGTTTGTTCAAACCGCCTGCCCCCCCGAAGAGCCGCGATCGTCGTGTGTGGTTCTGCAACAAGTTCTTCAAGGATCTGGTCCACCAAAGCGGTCTTGGCCGTCGCGTAAGCGGCTGCGGCGGTTCTACGGCCCAAAAGCGGGGTCGAAGGTTTTTCCGGCAGAACAATATCCAGGGACGCCACCGACAAACCCGGGATTTCATGCGGTATCACACGGACCGGACCGGCGAGAACGGCCTTGTCGGGGTGTGCGACGGCTTCATCTTTGACCGCAGCGGCCCCATTGGTGAACACAGCGATATGCGTTGGCTTGGGCAGTGTTTCATCGGCAATTGCCTGGGCGATGAACATCAGCGAATAAAAGCCATGTTCCTGAATCCGGTGAAAGAAACTGGACCCGGGACGATGGCTTTGATCTTTGGTGACACCCCAGAAATGTGCAATCCGGCTTGGCACAAGTCCACGCGCCAGCATGTCCCGGAACAGAAGATCATACCCTTCTCGTCCGCGTTCAGGTGCAAGAACATAGGTGGTGTCATCAAGCCGCGCATAACTGTCACCGGGCCAAACCTCGACAACGGCGTGCCCGACCGCCCTTAGTCGCGCAACGGCGGCTGACGCCAGCCCCGCATCGTCCATGAACACAAGCCAGCTTTGAACGTCTGCTGCCTTGAGATCCGTTGACACGTCGATTGCGGTATCGGCATATTTCGGACGCCACGCGGGAACCCAGCCCCAGTTTTCCACAGCCTCTATCCGGGTGAGAAAGTTGGTCGCGCTTTGCGTTTGCGGATGGCCAGGTTCTATAAAATAGCGGGATCTTTGGAACGCATAGCTTGGCAGAGGGACACGGTGGCGCTGTACCTCGCCCCAATACTGATCCCAATCAAAATCACCTCCCAAAGCCCAAACGCGGCCCAAGGTTTCAAGCAGATAGCGGTCGTCCGAAATCTCTTCATCCGGGTGGCGCAGGCTGGACAACACCTGCTGACCATCAATGCCGTCACAATGTCGCGCGAGACCGGACAGCGCTTTGCCGGGTCCAACTTCAAGGTAAATCCGGTTTGCGGTTTCACTTAGAGTGTCGAGACAATGCGCAAAGTGGACGGTGCCGCGCAGATGCGACACCCAATACTCCGGGTCTGTTGCCTGCTCATCGGACATCAGATCGCCGGTTGTGTTTGACGTTATGGGGATCTGTGGCGGGTGCAGATCAATCGAGGCAAGATACGCCCGAAACTGAGGGAGTATCGGATCAAGCATCCGCGAATGGGCAGCAATATCAATTGGAATGCGCTGAAAGTCGATGTCCCGCGCGCTCAGTTCGTCTTCCAACGCCTTTAGATCGGCGCTTGGGCCGGACGCAACGCTTAAACCGGGGCTGTTGATGGCCCCAAGATCAAGGTCAGTTCCCAAAAGCGGGCGCAGATCATCGGCCGACAATGCAACAGAGATCATTCCGCCGGGTTCAACGCTGTCAAACAATGTGCCGCGAAGATGGACCAAACCGATGCAATCCTCGAAAGACATCACACCAGCAACGCAAGCCGCCGTATTTTCACCCATGGAATGCCCGGCCACCGCAGCGGGTTGAATACCCCAGCTTATCCATAGCTGCGCCAATGCGTATTCCACGATCATGATCAGCGGCAATTGCAGCGATGGTGTTCTTAGGGCTTCTGCGGCCTGCAATTCGGCACCGTTGTCTGGCAACCAAAGGCTGCGGATGTTGCGATCTTCAAGCGTTTCCAGACAAGCAAGCCCGCGATCCATCCATTCGGCAAATACGGGTTCGGTTTCGTAAAGATCACGCCCCATATTGATATATTGCGCGCCGCCGCCCGGAAACAAAAAGACGGTATCGGGCCGTTGCAAGGACGTGTGCGTATGGACCCGTTGCGCCGGCGTCTGTTCAAGCAACCTCGCTGCTTCGGCATGGTCAGCGGCAACCACCACGCGTCGTTTGTCAAACGCGCGACGCCCTTGCTTTAGGGTCCAGGCGACATCTGCCAGCGGTTGATCGGTATTGGCACGAAGATGGGCAGCCAGCTTGGCCGCATTTTCCTCCAAAGCGGCCTTGCTCCGTCCCGAGACGGTGAGAATCTGAAACGGCCAATCGCTTTGCTCCGAGGGGCCGCGCTCGGGCGCTTGTTCCAGAACGACATGCGCATTGGTGCCGCCAACCCCCAAAGAGTTCACGCCAGCGCGTCTGGGATGGTCTGACTTTGGCCATTTGGTCAGTCGGTCATTCACATGAAACGGAGAATGGTCAAAATCAATGGCCGGGTTTGGTTTTTCAAACCCAAGACTGGGCGGTATCTGCTCATTGTAAACGGCCATTGACGCTTTGATCAGGCTTGCCACACCAGCAGCCGTATCCAAATGGCCGATATTGGTTTTCACCGATCCAACCCGGCACTGTCCAGCGCTGTCGCTTGTCGCTGCGAATGCCTGGGTCAAAGCCGCGATTTCGATTGGGTCACCAAGATACGTCCCGGTTCCGTGGCATTCGACATAGTCGATACTGTCGGAGGTCACCCCCGCCATTGCATGCGCTTCGGCGATGGCATCTGCCTGCCCTTCGACCGATGGAGCAAGATACCCTGCTTTGGCCGCGCCGTCGTTGTTGACCGCGCTTCCCTTGATCACAGCCCAGATGTGATCACCATCGGACTGGGCGTCCGACGCTCTGCGCAGCACCACCACCCCGGCACCAGAGCCAAACACCGTCCCTTTTGCACGGTGATCAAAGGCGTGGCATTGACCGTCCGGCGATAGAATTTCGTTTTCCTTGTAAAGATATCCCTGCCCCTGCGGCAGTTCGATCGTCACACCTCCGGCAAGGGCCATGTCGCATTCGCCATTCAGCAAGGACTGGCACGCATAATGGGTGGCCACAAGAGAGGTCGAGCACGCGGTTTGCACGTTCACGGACGGGCCATCAAGGTCGAAGATGTGGCTGACACGCGTCGTCAGAAAGTCTTTGTCATTGCCGGTATGGCGCAACAGGAACATCCCCGTGTTTTCGACCAAATCCGGATTGGAACACAGGTTCACGTAAAAATAGCTGCCCATGCCACAGCCGCCGAACACGCCGATCCGCCCGTCGTGACGTTCTGGCATATGACCTGCGTTTTCCAACGCCTCCCAGGCGCATTCCAGGAATTTGCGATGTTGCGGGTCCATAATCGCCGCATCTTTGGGCGACAGGCCGAAAAACTCTGCATCGAATTGATCGTACCCCTCAAGCCGAGCCGCGTATGGCACATAATCTTTGTGCCGCAAGAGACCCGGAGAGACGCCCGCTTCGAGCAGCTCTTCCTCGCTTAACTTTCGGATAGAGGAGACGCCGTCGCGAAGATTGCGCCAGTACGCAGCCAGAGTCGACGACCCCGGCAAATGCGCAGACATGCCGACAATCGCAATGTCCCCATCCGCGATCACAGACGATGCGGTTGTTTCCTGAGCCATACTCGAACCTTAATATGTTATCGCAGCTGATACCTCAAAAATATGATAAAACTTTGGCGGCTCAGGCAGTCTTTAAGCGTTGGATATATGACCGTACTTTTTCGCTGCTACAACAACGCCAGCTCTGCCACCGCATCAGCATTTATCCACACCGCCGCGGCGATCACCAGCACACCGACGCCGGCATAGATAGCATCGTGTTTGGAATCCCAGGCCCCTGCGTGGCGAGCCAACCAAACCACAAACGGATAGGCCGCCACCCCGGCCAGGCCCTGCCCGATCAAAGCGCCGATTAACCCAGCATACATCAGACCGATGTACAAAAAAGATAGCGTGAAACCGGCTCGCGCTGCAGACAGCACAAAGAAGCGGCGGGAATCGCCCGCCGCCAATGCCGCCTGCTCGTATGTCAAAACGATCAATTGCGGGATTTGCATCGCGGCGATCAGAACAACCACGGCCCCGGCCATTTCATATCGCGGGTCATACATGACGTTGATCAACAAAACCCCCGCTGCAGACACGGTGCCGGTCATGGCAATCATGGCCCCGGTCAACAAAAACCGCATTTTCTGGAGCTTTCGAAAATTCTCTTCGCTCGCGGCAGGCGGTCGTTCCCGATATAGCGGGATCAGAACCTTACGCGTCAGAACACCCCCCATCAAAAGCGGGAAACTCGCCAGAAAGAAGCCGATATTGTAGATACCAAATTGGTCCAGCGGTAAAAATTTACTTAAAAAAAGCTTGTCTCCCTGCATGTAGAGAAACCCGCAAATTGTACTCAAAAATATCCATTTACCGAACCCGATAAGCTCCTGTGCTGCGGCAAGCTCCCACCGGAACCGATTGCGGGTGCCCGGCAGGAAGACGCTGTAAAGGACCAGTTGGATAAACGCCCAGGCGATACCACTGATCACCAACGCCCAAACCGATTCCATATACCACGCCAACCCCACGGCAATTGCGATC
This sequence comes from Marivita sp. S0852, assembly GCF_046591575.1. Lineage (NCBI taxonomy): Bacteria > Pseudomonadati > Pseudomonadota > Alphaproteobacteria > Rhodobacterales > Roseobacteraceae > Marivita > Marivita sp. S0852. The sequence goes on along the minus strand of NZ_JBIQWA010000007.1, from coordinate 55,470 downwards.
ATGGCTGCCTGGCTCACCAGTTCCAGCACTGTCAGCCGACCAAGAAGCAAATGACGGTTCGCTGTGTCCATTCGCGTCGGATTGAATCCGGAAATAAGCAGGTTCAGCCCGGCGAAGGGCATAATCCAAGCAAGCAGTGGTTCTTCGTAGAAATACGCGAGCGGATATGCGATGGCACAGGCAAACAGCCATAACAGCGTTCCGCGGATGACCTGAATGGTCCAGGCTGTATCCAGAAAATGCTGATCGTCACCCCGTTTGGATTGCATGATCGACGGGCTGACGCCAACGTCCGAGAACATCGCTAACCCCTGAAGGATGACGGCAACCAATGCCATCAGACCGAAGGCTTCGGGAAACAGCAACCGCGTCAGGATCAGGTTCGATCCAAGCCGTAACACCTGCGCCGCGACATAGCCTGCCATGGTGAACATCGAACTTCGCATGAAGCGCGCGTTCAAAGATCCGCCTTGGAACCGGGACATCAACGCCTGAATCACCGCCCTCTGCTCCAGGTGGATGTTTTGGCAGGAATGAATTTCACGGCCAGCGCAACACCCGCATACACCGCAAATCCAATCGGGTCTTTCAACGCCAATCTGGCTTTATCAATCAAAGGGAAGTCAGGTTTGTCATCATTCAGCATCAATTCAGGATAAAGCCTTCTGATTTCATCCACACCCGCGTTTTGACGTCGCCGCACCCGAACAAGATTGCTCCAGCCTTCGACGAGAGGCCACAGATAAGACGCATCCACACCGACGCGCTCCTCTGGTCCAAAGCTTAGCCGCACAAATGTATCGTCGGAGATGATTGCTGGGAAGACGCCCCACCGCACCCGCCCTGCCGCATTGACAGCGAAAAGCCCGGCACCCGGCACACCGGACGTCATGAATGGAACTTGTGCATAAATCCGACCATAGGCACGGGTCGTCCAAGTGTTTGCCGCGCTGAGTGTCAGTGACCCACTCACATACCGTGCGTCCGGCACATCAAGTGCAGTTACCAGTTCGATCAGGAGTTTCTCCGATACGACCACATCGGCGTCGAGATATACGCGAAAGGTGCCGGATGCGATCAGATCACCGGCATTCAACGCCCCAAGCTTTCCACCTTCAGCTCGCTCCAGAACCTTGAACGCCCAACCTCTGTCACAAAAAGACTGACTATATTCCAGCGCCCTCGTTGCGGTTTGATCTGTACTTCCATTCGAAATCACAATAATTTCAATGGGATAAGAATTATCCCACTCAGACCTCAGAAGCGCCTCAAGGCAGGAACCTATCAATGCCTCTTCATTCGAGGCAGGGATCAGGACGGTCGTAGTTGGGAACACGCCTTGATCCTTTTCACCGGTTTTAAATGACATGGATGGGGCTGTCTTTGGATTACACATCCCTGTCTTAGGTCATACGTGGCGGTAACACAAAAGGGCAAAGATGTCTGGATATGATTTTGCTCGGTTGCCCGCCCCTGATTGACACAACCAAAAATGGGCACCGGATCGCACTGTCAAACTTATGACTTCCAATGATCATGCAGAACTCAATAACTGTTGGTTAGGAACGGTCGTTTTCATACAGGTCGGATACCTGTCGGATGGCTCTGTTTGCTTCGACATCGACAATAACGCCATGGTCAATGTCGATCATATAAAGCGTCCTTTCGAAAATCTGAATCACTGGAATTTCTATATTGCAGTTTTTATGATTCATGCTGTTTGTGAGGATGGATTTTGTCAGTACTTTTGCCGGAGGCGCTGTCGGAGATTGGATGAAGAAGGGTCAAGCGAGCGCGCGAAGGTTAAAGCTGCTGCGTTGGTCGGACGCAGTGTGTCATAAAAGCTGCTCCAGCTTATGCAAAGCAACCCGGCCTGACGTGCCAGGTTCAGATTGTGATCATGGTTTTTCATTTCGTTATCCTCGGCAACAGACCAGCGTTGTCGAGCGCACCTCCCAAAAAACCATTCTCCACCGTCAGCTGGCCAACCTTCGGACGCACGATTTCACGTCGATCTTTGGGGCTTTCGGCACCTTCGCCATGTCACCGAAACCATCGGATACGTCTTCGAGCGATTGGTCTTTCAAATGCTTGGTCTTGACCTGCTCTTCTGAAATGTCCTGGAATTTTGGTTAGCTCTGTTCAGGGTTTGGTCCTCTCTTGACCGTTGGTGATACTCCCACGAGCCCGTCGAGGCTCGAAAGCGGCCAGACAGTCCCGGCTAAAGTCATCAATCACGTTCAACACCCTGAACCGACGCCCGTCTTCCAGCGCATCCGACATGCAGGCGAGGGACCACCTCTGGTTCGGTCCCTGTGGGATTGCCATGGGCGTTCTGGTGCCAACCGCGCGCTTGCGACCGCCACGTTTGCGAACGGTTAACCCTTCTTCGCGGTAGAGCCGATACAGTTTCTTCCAGTTCACCCGTTGCCCGGCAGGCGATTTGCAAAGCAAATCTGGCGAGATGGGCCAGCCTTCCCGCTTCAGCAGCATGTGCAGGCGGCGATAACCGAACCGACGCCTCTCGGACGCCAGCTCCTTCATCCTGGCGCGTAACGCGGTGTCTGCCGGACGCTTCGACGTCCGTCGATAGACACGCGGATCGATCCCGGCCAACGCACAGGCGCGGCGTTGATTGTAACCCTTGGTCTTCATGGCCCAGTTCACAGCATTCCTCCTTGAACCAGGCCTCAGAAGTAATGGGATAGTCCGCCCCGCATCCAGACTCCACACTCAGTGCATTGATCAAAGGAGGACTTACGGATGCGCACAAAACCAAACCCTGACGCGGCAGCCTATGGTATCGACATTGGCAAGAAGGTCTTTCACGTCGTCGCAATGGATGCTGCTGGACAACCAATACAGCGCGCGAAGTTTGCGCGGGAGACGTTGCTTCGTTTCTTTGAAGCTGCCAACCCAGTGCTCGTTGGCATGGAGGCCTGTGCTGGATCGCAATGGTTGGCGCGCAAGCTGATCGCTCTGGTTCATGATGCTCGGATTATCCCGGCCAAATTTGTGAAGGCCTATGTGAAGTCCAACAAGTCCGACACCATCGACGCCGAAGCCATTGCAGAGGCAGTAACACGACCGACGATGCGCTTTGTACAAGTGCGCTCAGATGCCCAAGTCGACCTGCAGGCATTGCATCGTATCCGGGATCGCCTTGTGCGCAATCGGACGGGTCTCATGAACCAAGCACGCGCGTTTTGCATCGAGTGCGGTTTGGCGATGCGCACCGGTGCCGGTGGCTTTCATTCAGACATCCGCCGTCATCTTGCGAATGAAGAGAATGATCTGTCCGGCGCAATGCGCACTTTGCTCACGAGTTTGTTGGACGATCTCGATCACCTGGAGCGGCGTATCGCGGAGTTGTCCAAAGAGATTGAAGCCATCGCACATAGCGACGAGACGATCAAACGCCTACTCACAATCCCCGGCATCGGACCACTCGGCGCGACCGCACTTGTTGCAGCGGCTGGAGATGGCAAGCAGTTCAGGAAGGCGCGAGACATGGCGGCATGGCTTGGCCTCGTTCCAGCTGAACACTCATCGGGCGGCAATCAAAACCTGCTTGGCATCAGCAAACGTGGGAACGGATATGTCAGACGACTTCTCATCCGTGGCGCAAGGTCCTGTTTCTTGCACCTCCACCGCGAGACACACGCGCTAGGTCGATGGCTCAGCGCACTCGAAGATCGGACGCATCGCAATAAAGCCATTGTCGCTTTGGCGAACAAACTCACCCGGATCGCATGGGCCATTCTGACGAAGCCCGGCGAGAACTACCTGCGGACGGAGGGGGCGGCAGCATGATCTGACACCTCAACCGCAGACCGATTGCAGGGGATGTGATGACCAAACGGCTGATCGACCACGGGTAAGCTACGCGCAAAAAAGAGGGACATGATCCCGGAGCTAGTAATTTGGAACCTGAGGTGCGGATCTCATCAAGGCCTAGCTGGCAAAATCAGCCACTGATCAGAGGCCGGATACATTTACGCAAGCCAAAGACGTCATCAAACAACTTGCAACCGCGGGGCGGACCATACATTATTCCGAGCATCTCCTTGAGCGTCGCAACATCCATCATCTGCTCAGCCAGCATCTTCTTCAGTTTAGCGTTCTCAGATTCCAGCGTCTTCAAACGCCGCGCATCCGACACTTCCATGCCGCTACACTTGGATCGCCATTTGTAAAAAGTCGCGTCGCTGATCCCATGCTTGCGGCACAGCTCCTTTGCGCCAAGCCCAGCCTGGTGCTCTTTCAGAATGCCAATGATCTGTTCTTCACTAAAACGGTTTCTCTTCATCGTCTGTCTCCTCAGTTGGAGAACAGGCTAACCAAAATTCCAGGACATTTCAGGGGAGCAGGTCAGTCTGGTTGGCATGCGGATCAAACTGCGGCCAGTTCGCTCGTCGTTCTGTCGCCCTTCACCACCGCCAATGCGACCTTCACCTTAAAGACTGGTCTGTAGCTCTGGCTGGGTCGTCTTGTCATATTCGCTCCAACGTCGCGGCCACGCTGCCAGATTGACAGCGGAAAATCCACTTAACTCAATTGTTAAGATTTGTCGAACGACCTCTGCCGAAGCATTAACAGACAGTGCCGATAAAACCTGTATTGCGCTTTCAATGAAATGAGGTTTGACATTTTCATTTATGGTACAGATGGTTTTTTGCGAAATACTCGTGACCCCAAACCCTTGAGGCTTGGTAGCGCCTGCGCGTTCGGGAAATTCCCGTTCACGTCTGAGCGTCGAATGCCCCTTTCTCTCACGCACGAAGTTGGCACTGTTAATTTCGGAACCACCAAGACAAAAATGTGCAGGCCAACGCGCGACAGCACTCCGCACATCAAATGGACATCATTCTAGTGACAGGTCTAGCCCCGGATGTATTGCCCACGCATGCCCATCTTCCCGCTCCAAACCTCCACGCAACGCCTGATGGACCTGAAAACGCTAGACTAACATTAAGTTTCCATCATCTATTAATGTCATATGATAACATTATTATATAGCTCTTTCGCGCAAAAGCGCGCTCGTCGGAAACCTCGAGGGCGAGAAAAAAGTCATAAATATTGAATATAAATTACAAAACGATAATTGACCAATTATGTATTTAAAATTGATCCCGAATCCTGTCCCGTGCTTCCCCTGCATGACCAATAATCTCTTTGGCAATCTCTACTGATATATCAAGATCCGATTGAGGAATATCAATTCGATCAGCGCTCTCCAATACAACAGACGATTCATTTATTGCCGTAACTTCACTCGGCGTTCTCAACGATGTCATCTGTTCAAGCGACTCTTCAACAGCGATTGGGTTTTCGGCCGTAACAGTAGAAATACTCTTAGTTAAGTTACCTGACCCCTCAAATGACGAAGTAGGATTAACATCGGAATCGAGGAACATTTGAGCGAAATTGCTGGCAGCTGCTGTAAAACCATCGGTCACTAATCTAGCGTATATTTGTCGCTTTACCTCACTTGATACATCCTCACCAGCCAGCGGGAACTCTTCAACAACAATATGCAGGAATACCGACACCTCAGCATACGAAGTAATATGTTCAAAAAACTGATTAATTAGTATTACTTTTTTGTCTAAATTAAGCCCCTCCCATCCTTCTAGAAACGCCAATGCATCAAAATACCGCCCGGAAGTTAGATAAGATTTAAAAGTGACGGCAAAGCTTTTGTCATAATGTACGGTGCCCAATAACTCATTTGATACCGCATTTAACTGATCAGAAGAAATATTATTTAATACCTGTTGATCTTCACCATAGGATATGTCGCCAAATAAATTTGGTAATGATAGCTCAGCTTGTCTTTGTCGCTCAAGAGAAGCAAATGTTGGTTTCTTATTAACCTCACCAACCTTAACGAGCTTAGGGTATAGATATAATTGCCATCCGATGGGAAACTTAAAAAAATTCTCAATTAAAGTCAACATCTCGATATCTGTGACAAAATCTTGTTTAACAGATCCATGCACAGCCGTGACAAAGGAGCTTATTGGCGAACACGACTGACTACCACCTTTCTCAAGAAAAGACTGTCGATCTAAAATATTGTAAATCAGCCTCTTCACTTCTTGGTGGTAAGAAGATTTCTGTTCTTGTATTTCTAAATATAACAAGATCTCCTCAAAGCGCCCTTTTAACATGTACTGCCTAACAAATAACTCCTCGTAACTATCTTCAAGAATGCTATCATATCCGTCATGATATTCGACTCTTTGCCCTAAAGATGGATTTTTAATCATATCTTGCCATAAAGCAGTTTCAAATTTACATTTATTTATTCTATTAATATTAGAATTATCCTTAAAGTATGGTAAATTACCAATAAAGCTGACCGACTGATAATCAGCTATAAGCCCCTTTGAAATTGAAGCATTTCTATTGTTTAAGGGTACCTTCATTAACCACATAGAAATACTAGCGGCAATTTGCCGAATAGACTCGGAGCTTACGAATGAATTATCTTTAAAATTGTATGCTAATCCAACATTAGTCTTGCGTCCTTGATTAGAGCTTAAAAATGAACTACTTTCAACTCTATTACTTATATCCAAGACAATTGCATCCTGGTTAAGCATATACGCGAAGAGCTCACACTTACAATTGAGTTCTAAAACTAAATTTCCATTGCGTAGAAATAAATTGCTTACGCGTTTTGCCGATTGCTCCGCAAACATACTTCGAATATCAATATCCACCAACTTATTATTTACTTCGATAACAAAAATCTTCGACTCAAGCTGTTTGACCGACACACCCTCAACGACCTCATTGGTCGCTACAGTGATCCGCGTAAAGTTATTAAACTCCTCACTACGCGCAACTCCACTCATTGCGGCAACTTTACTACATGTAAAAACAATAAATGTGATTTTAACAAATATTTTAACTATCGACTTTTGCATTCTTCAGCACTTCCTCAACCTTAGAAAATGACGGGCGCAAACTATGAGGAATATTTTGCCTTGCGACCTCCACACACATCTTTGGCGGATGTTTATGAAAATAAGATAATAAAACCTCTTTGATAGCCAAATAAAAACTCATGTCTTCATCAACGACTGCTTTTACCTTCGCTGCAAAAGGAGCCACAAGACAGTACGCTAAAAATACACCTAAAAAAGTTCCAACTAGCGCCCCTCCGATAAGCTTACCCAAAACTTCGGGAGGTTGATCAATTGATCCCATAGTTTTTATCACACCTAGAACTGCTGCGACAATACCAAGCGCAGGCAGGCCGTCTGCAATTGATTGCAAACCATGAACTGATGCCAGGCGATGGTGTTTTATTTCTTCAATTTTACGGTCAAGGAGCTCTTCTACTTGATTTGGATCGCTATAATTCATTGACCCTGAGCGAAGAGTGTCGCATATTGAGTCGATTGCTGCTTGATCTCCTAGTAGTTTTGGAAATTTTTGAAAAATATTTGAATCGAGCGGGCTTTCTATATGCCGCTCAAGAATAATTGGATTAGATTTTGCAGACATAAGCAATAAATATAGCACCTGAAGCAAACGCTCGTAATCCTCTTTTTTCCATTGACCTCCCTTAAAGACCTTGAGAACGTCTTTTCCCGTTTGTCTGAAAGAGTTTGTTGAATTTGCCACCGCAAAGGATCCTAAAGCTGCACCACCGATCATCATTATCTCAAAAGGTAAGGATTTTAGGATTATTCCAAGCTTCCCACCTGCTAATAAGTAGCCGCCAAAAACCATAAAAAATGTAAATGCAATCCCAATTACGGCAATCATGCCTTGAACCTCCTTACAGCCTAAAATTATAATACAATAAATTCAGCATGGAGAGCACCTGCCGCCTTTACAGTTTTCAAAATATCAATTAAATCAATTGGCGAAACGCCAAGAGCGTTGAGCCCAGTAATAATATCGCTTAGTGTTGTAATAGTTGATATTTCTACTAATGACACCGCCGGTGCCTGTTCAATGTCAACAACAGACCTCGGCACAACAACTGTTTCACCCTCGGAGAAAGGATTAGGCTGAATCACTAAGGGATCCTCCTCCACTGTCAATACTAAGTTACCTTTAGCTATAGCGACCCTAGAAATACGAACATTTTCGCTAATAACGATTGTTCCAGATCGTTGATCGACCACTACTTTAGCCAAATTATCTGGACGGATTAACAAATTTTCTATTTGCGATACGAATTGCGAGGGCGATATCGATGAAATACTGTCAAGCTCTACTTGAATAGTACGCGAATCTAGCATTTGAGCAAAGCTCTTATCGTACAGAGAGTTTATAGCTTTCTCAACCTTCGACGCTGTGGAAAAGTCTGCTGATTTTAAGCTAATAATAATTGACTTAAGCTCATTAAAGTTGAAATCGATTTCACGCTCTACATATGCACCGGACGGAATGCTACCGGAGGTAGGTACGCCTTGCACCTGTTTAGCCGCTTCTCCGTCTGCAACGAAACCTCCCGCGATTATCGCACCCTGTGCCACAGCATATATATCTCCATCAGCAGCCTTGAGTGGTGTCATAATTAATGTACCACCTAATAAACTTGAAGCATCTCCGATGGTTGATACAGCTATATCAATCTGACTGCCTGCTCGAGCAAAGGCTGGTAATGTCGCCGTTACAACAACTGCGGCAACATTTTTCGCGCGAAATTGCTCGCCAGTCACATTTACACCAAGTCGCTCAAGAATGTTTGACATCATATCTTCCGTAAAAGGCGAATTTCGCAAGCCATCACCTGTTCCATCCAAGCCTACGACCAAACCATACCCTACAAGATCGTTCCCGCGAACTCCTTCAAAGTTAGCCAGATCTTTTAGTCTGACCTCCTGTGCCTGAGCGTGGAATGACAAAAGAAGAAGAAAGACAAATGGAAATAATACTCTCATCTCAAATAATCCGAAAAAGACGCTTGTGATTGTCGAGCCACTATTTGATATAATATTTGTAAATTCTTCTGCGCTGCCTCAAACTTTGTTACTTCCTCAAATTGATTAATACCGATCATATTTTGAATCATCAGCTCAGTTTGAGAAACTTCTTGAGAAATTCTGTCCTTACTTTCAATTATATTTTCTTCAATTATGCCCAAGTTTGCCTGCTCAGTAATTAATGGACTACCACTCTCTATCAACCCTACATATGCATCTTCTAGAACCAACTTCCTCTGGGCACTTGATAAACTTGAACTTGGATCGGTAGCTATAGCAACCTTACAAATATTCTTCAATAATTGTCTTACTACTACGTCATCTGCTCGAAACCCATATTCCGCTTCGACATCTACGCCAATAGGAATATTTATGTAGCTACTAGATGATCCTTTATAGGCGATACTGTCAAAACCACCACCCACTGACTCAAACCAAGTATCGATTTCTGAGATAACACTAGACGCGGTATTATACCCAGCAGTCTTAATTTTTACTTGAGACAATATAGTTGACGACTCAATTAATGGCTTATTATTATTTTCAGTTCCAGAAAAAACGTGTTTGCCAGCAATAGCTTTATTGAGGGCTTGCACCACATTTTTCATATCAGCTTCAGCACGTTCGGACAATGGGACCAATTCATTTTGTAAATTTTGCTGGCTAATTGGCGGCAAGCTATTTGCAAGGTCTTCGCTTACATTTCTTATATATTCAAGGCTACTTTGTTGCCCATTAGCATATATAAGAGCCTCAGAAAGATTCGCCTGTAATTGTTTCAATAATGTTGCTTTTCTCTCTAGAAGAGACAGTCCAAGCGTGGATCCCCCTAGATGTTCGGTTTTATCCGCAACAATACCGGTCGTTACTGACTGCGCCGCCTGATTCACAGTGCGCTCAAGAAAATTCTGTGAGTTCCTCGATTTAAGCATAACGCTAAGATCTCCGATTGGGCGCATTTGTCTCTCCTTAAATTTGCAAAAGGTCCGTTAACATTTCATCGACTACCTGAATAATACGCGCATTTGCAGCAAAAGATTTTTCAAGTATGATAAGTTTTTGCAGCTCCTCATCACTATTCACACCATTTTTTGCATGGGCTTGATTGTACATATCGAATTGTTGTCGTGCTAAATCAGTGGCTTCAGTTGTTTCGTTTCGATTTGACGCTATAAATTCAGAAAAATTTTCCACATGCCCAATTAGTGTTTTAGCAGTGAGCCCTAATATTGCTGACGACGGGAGGCGTTGGCTTAGTATTTGCCCTCTAATATCTTCTAATAGGCTAGAATTTCCTACCGCTCCAATAGTTGTTGCATACAATCCATCTCGCCATTTAAAAAGCTCATTAGATTCCGGCAATAGATTTTCATTTAGAGACAATCGACTGGCCAAACCTACTTCATTAGATGCATTGAATACTGCTCCTGCATCAGTAAATACGCCTAAATCCCCAGGAGTTATTGTGTTATCTCCACCACCATGCCCGAAACGTTCAATCATTTCCCGTGCTATCGCATCAAGCCGTGCTTGAGAGCGTGGAGCTATAGTATCACGAACTTCGAATAATGCCGAAAGTTTTCCGCCGGAAAACATATTTTCTAAGGATATGGAGTTTGTGACATTAATTTCAGTTAAATCTGACAACAAACCATTTTCGATTGTCATTTCCGGTTGGATGATCTGTGATTTTGTGAAATTAAATTGTGTTGCTTTTACATCAAGGAGTGTTCGCCCTTGATTTGAAAAAATAGCGATGGCACCACTATCTCGTTCAATTACTCGAAGAGGAATAAATTCAGATAGGTCATTTAATATTTTTTCGCGACTATCGATTAAACTCAGCATGTCTTGGCCGCGATGCCGTGCAGACATTATATCGATATTCAAGCGTTCAAGCTGGGACAATTGTGTATTTATTGTATCAACGGCTGATGCAATTTGATGATCGGCTGTCGTTCGGACTGCCTGAACACCTTTGCTTGCTGATTTGATACCATTGGCAAGAGTGTCAGCTGCTTGACCTACAGCGCGAAGTCTTATGTCTGATGAAGGGTCACTTGACGCAGACAGTAGAGCTGTTTCAAATTTTGTTAACTTTTTAGACATTGAAGTTATAGTGTCGACACTCCCCCAAAGGTTTTCAAATTCAACACTGAATTTAGAAAGAGTCTGTTTTTCAGCAAAACTGGCTGAGGCAAGACGTTTTTGGTGGTTTAACACTGGATCAGAAAATCGTTCAATTTGAGTAACGCGTACTCCGCCATAGGATTGGTTTACGTTCGTTGTTAAATTTACAGTTCGGCGGCCATAATTTTCATTCAGTGCGTTTGCAACGTTTGCAGAAAGAGTGGATGTACCAATCGTATTCGCCGTTAAGCCACTGATTGCATTTGATAAAGCCCCAGATAGACTCATATTAAAGTTCCTTTTACAATCGGTTAGCGCTTAATATTGGTGGCTTCCTGGAGCATTTCATCAACAGTCTGAATAACTTTTGCATTGGAAGAATAGGCTCGCTGCGTACGGATAAGTTCGGTTAATTCATTGGCGACGTCTGTAGCTGATTCTTCAAGGGCGAAAGAGAGAATATCGCCAGTTGATCCATTACCTGCATCCCACAGAAAAAAGCTGCCGCTTTCTGGTGTTGGCATGTAAAGCTGGCTTCCAACGGCGGCCATTCCATTTGGGTTCGGCATGTCAACAAGTGGTACCTGATATAGGGTCCGAATGGTGCCTGTGTCATAAAATGCATTTACCCGGCCAGTTTCGTCCACTTCGACGGAAGTAACCTTCCCAACAGGCGCGCCATCCCGACTTATATTGAAGGGCGCAAATATGTCGGATAGTTGAGATAATCCTTCGTTAAGACCGGGGCGCCCAATGTTGATATCAATTGGTCCGCTAGGCGCGGTCACCGTTAAAATGCCGGTCGCCGGATCATATGGCCCTCCGCCAATGTCGGTAACTCCTAAAAGGGTCCCGCCAAGGGTGGGTGCATCGTTAAACTCAAGATCATACTCTCCGATAATCGTAGCGGGATCTGCACTATCGACAATCTGCAGGGCCCACTGATTGGATGTCCCAGCGCCGGGAACAACCGGAGTGAACGTGAACTCTAGTGTTTCGGCGCGTCCAAGATTGTCGAAATACTCAATGGTCTGGATCAACGGATCGCCGGGCGCGCCAAACTCTGTTTCGGTCGCAGGCAGGTTGATGCCCAATTCAATCCGTGTTGTCGGTTCGCCACTGAGTTGGTTTACATTTACGCGCACCGGTTCCAAAGCTTCGTTGGTGGCACGGGGGAAATTCGGGATGCTGCCGTCCAGATTTGCTGGCCAGCCAAGGAGCATCTGCCCTGATGGGGTTCGAAGATATCCGTTCGCATCGGTACGGAAAGAGCCAGTTGTTGCGAGGAACATCTGCGGATTCTCTTCTCCCGCAAGAACTTCAGTCGCTTGGGCGACTGGTAAAAAGCCCCGTCCACTGACAGCGAGGTCAGTGGCATTGGACGTGGATGCAATCGCACTGTTCTGGTCAATATAGCGTTGCGTCGTGGCGCGAACGCCCCCAGCGGTGTAGCTGCCGTTGCCAGATGTCACAACCATGGAATGGAAGTTTGCTTCTACCCGTTTATAGCCAGGCGTCTGTGAATTGGCGATATTATCGGAGATGGTCGCAAGCCTTGTTGCATTGGACGCAAGCCCAACGATGCCTGCGCTGAAAGAAGAAGAAATCGACATGTATCGCCTTTCTAGAGTGTTGGCACATTTGCAAGCACATCTATAAGGCAGCCTATTTAAGGATGACCTAACAGATAAAATTCGAGTGATTTAAGGACTTCGCCTAGTACCGGAGGAAGATGATCTCGAGGCGATTGTTCCGCGGTGACATCAGGTTATCGACGACGGGTTCGCGATCTCCGTAAGCCGTTACGCGGCGCAAACGGTCTGGCGGAAACCCGAATCCTGTCAAAATGTCAGAGAATTGAAACGCACGCGCAGATGACCAGTCCCAGGTCGGATCTTCACGCTGGACCAACGGAATGGTCGCAACATGTGCCTCAATGGCGATTTCGTTATTAAGCATCTTACTTGCTTCCTGAACTGCGAAGCCAATCTCGTAGAGAATATCGGTTGGCGTCGCGCCGTCCGTAAAAAGCGGGCTTTCTGGTCTGTCGTGAAATTCAAGCACAAGACCTTCATCTGTGACCCGGGTCACAACATGCCGGAGCCATCGGTCTTCCAGCATGCTTTCGCCACCGAGACCAAGAAAGACATCCGTCATCTCTTTGAAAGTTTTATCCTGCGCCGTGTCTTCTTCGGATGCGTCACCGCCGCCGGATGCATCCCCCTGTGTTTGGTGCAGCGAGCTTGCACCCACGCCCATACGTGGCAGAACATCATTAGCGAACACGCTTTCGCCCATCATCATTCCGTCAGACCCGCTCGACAAACGGCTGATCGGTGCGGTTGGGCTGAAATAGTCAGCGATGCCTTTACGTTGTTTTTCCGTTGTCGCATTCAACAGCCACATCAACATAAAGAACGCCATCATTGCGGTGACGAAGTCGGCATACGCCACCTTCCAGGCACCACCATGATGCCCGTCCTCAACGACCACTTTCTTACGTTTGATGATGACCGGCGCGACATTACTGTCGAACGCCATACCCATACCTTTCCTTACACCCCAAGGAACGGGATAGCAGAAGGACGTAAACCTTGGCTTAACACTTAAAAGTCGACATGTTTTGAATGGCTCACGCGTATCCCTTTAAACCGACCGTTTTTACAAGCTGTTCAGCGGAACCGATGGGGGTCGAACAGCTTTAGATTCAGGTTTGACGATTGGTCCATAATCAACCCCGCGACCAGTCTTCCTGTTCTCGGGCCTGCGGTCAGACCTACGTGCTGGTGTCCGAACGCCGTATAAACACCTGTGTTTCTGACCTGACCAATCAAAGGAAGGCTGTCGGGTGTCGCCGGACGATGACCCATCCAGGTTTCCTCACCTTGAAACTCTAGGTTTGGGAAAGCATCCCGGACCTGACGTCGTAAAAGCGCAAAAGGTGCATCAGACGGGCCTGCCTCCAGTCCGCCGAATTCGACAATTCCGGCGCACCGCAGCCCAGCGCGCATGGGCGTCGCAACGAATTTTCCCGCCGATATCATAGAGGGCGCACGCGGACCGCCAGTGGCGTCTTTTAGCACAATATGATATCCGCGCTCTGTTTCGAGAGGTACGGACACCCCCAATTTTGACATCAGGTTTTTGGACCATGCCCCTGAAGCAAGGACGATATTATCACAATCCAATGGACCAGCTTTTGTAACCACGCGCGGGCGAAGATTGTCATGTGTTTCAATATCCTGCACGGATGCTTTTAGAACACGGCCACCCATTTCTTGGAATGCCGCTGCAAGTGCTGCAATATATCCACCCGGATCAACAATGAAGCCGTGATGTTTGACCACTGCCAAACACGCGATTTTCGGGCCGAAACCTGGATCATACTCTTGAACCATTGGTCCCTCGATAAGGGTGGGAACAAATCCGTGTTCCGCACGGAGATCCCATTCATAGCGGTCTTTTAAGTATTCTGCCCTAGAGCCGTAGGCGAAAACGTAGTCGCTGCAGGTAATAAACTCCCGCGCGGTCAACCCGTCGGTCAAGGCCATATGTTGATCGACCGTATCCGCGGTGATGTCAGTCAAACTTGCTGCAATTCGCTGCGTGTCGGCGTCATTGGCGTGTTTGAGGTAGCGAAACAGCCACGGGGCCAGTTTCGGCAAATAAGACCAACGCAGAAACAGTGGCGAGTTGGAATCCAGGATCATTCTGGGCGCTTTCGCCAAAAGGCCTGGTGTGGTGACGGGAACCATCGCGCAGGCCGCAAGTAAACCGGCATTGCCGAACGAGGCCCCTAACCCGGGATCTTGCCGATCCAAAAGCGTGACGTCGGACCCCAACCGCTGTAGCCAGATGGCGGTTGAAACCCCAACAATTCCAGCGCCGATGACGATTACATGTTTACGGTCGGTCGGCATTAACACCTCATTCAACTGCCACTTGTGGCATTAATCCTTGATGACATAGTTTCAAAAAGCAGAACAAGGATCTCCTGAGCCATTGGCGGGTTTCTCTTGAAATTCTCGGACTTTGAAACATCTCAATTTCTATGATGGAGATGGTTGATGCGCGGTAAACTGATGTCAGCTCTCGTTGCGATCGCAACATCCCAGATCGGTGCAGTCCAGGCGGACATTTTTCATCGCGAAACACTCCAGAATTTCCGAGCCGTCAGCATCGCGTATGATGCTCAGGTTTGTGGAATCTGGATCGCGAATGAAAGTTCGGAAATCGTTCTGCTTTCGACCTTTGGCAAAGAGCTGCGCCGGCTCGACACGAAAATGAGTTCGGTACGGAGTTTGACCGTCGAACGGGATGGTCTTTTGATCGCCAACGGCTGGGGGGAATTCCGCAGGCTGGATCGTGACGGACGGGCCATTGATCAACCTTTTAGGTTGAGCGACACGTTATTTGATACAGAAGGCCTGCACAAAGACGCTGATGGCAGCTTTCTTGTCGTGGAAGATGATCCATCGCGCCTTATGCGCATCGCACCGGACGGATCTGTACTGATGGAACTGTTCGGCGACACATTTGATCCGCCGATGACAGAACCTCAAGGCGTCACGCGCGACCCCTATTCCGGCAATATCCTTGTCGTCGACGACAATGAAGGCTTGAACAGTCTGTTTGAGCTTGCTCCTGATGGGCGCGTCCTGTCGGTTCATCCACTGTCGGCTTATGGTGTGGATGCGGAAGGCGTCGCCTTACAGCCTGAAACCGGTACGCTTTATGTTGGGTTTGACAGCGGACAGGCTTTGGCAATCTTTGACTGGATGCCGACCGAGAGAACGATTGACACGCCACTCGAACGTGGCCCTGATTGCGCCTATTCCTGAACGCGCAATTCTTCGCAGTGGCTTGGCGAAAACGCCACGCGCCTCTGAAGTCGTTCAATTTGCAATTCTAGACCGCGACTTCGGTAACCGAATTTTTGGTGAACCGAATATTCCAAAACAATAGCGCAAGAACCGCGACCGCACCCAACAGATTGGCGATCACCGCACCGGGCCAGAGACACGCCACACCGGCAAGAAAACACAGCCCGCGCATCAATAACCCGAACGGTTTTTCCATACATCCCTGAAGCGCAGAAGACAGACCGTAAACACCGATGACTGCAAAACAGAATACCTGAATCATCACGGGCCAGTCACCGGACAAAAACGGTGTATAGGCGAACAAGACCGGCACAATATAAAGGCCTTTGGCCAATTTCCAGCTGGCCACCCCGGTCGCCATGGCGGGTGCTTTGGCAATCGCAGCAGCGGTAAAGGCGGCCAGAGCCACGGGTGGCGTCACGTTGCTATCCTGCGAGAGCCAAAAAATAATCATGTGCGCCGACAAAAGAGCACTCATCGCAACCGATTGCGGAACAACAAGCTCGCGCAGTGGTGCCGCGATTTCGAGTGGCAGGGTTTGAATCAGGCTGGCGGCCTCGGCCCTGGTCACGTCCCGGCTCAATAGTTCTGCCTGTTCAGGCACACCGAACATCAACACCGCTTTGGCAGCCTCTGGCAAATTGCCAGCCGCCAACTCTGCGATCACAAACTGGTCACTTATCATGCCCGACAAGGCAGGTGCTGACAGTGTCGCCAGCACGATATAGGCCGCCGTGACAGGCAGCCCCATGCCAAGGATAAGGCTGGCCAGTGCGATCAGGATCAACGCGATCAGGATGTTTCCACCGGCCCAGCTTGAGATCATAAGACTGAACGTATTGCCGATGCCAGCAGTCGCAATCACGTTCACAATCAGACCAACAGAACACAACAAGACTGCGGTCAAAACCATCCCTTTCGTTCCCATGACGAAGGCTTCGAAAACGGCCCTTGGCCCCATGCGATTTTTCGTCAGCCAACTGGAGGCAACGACCGCCAAAATGCCAAAAACCGCAGCATAAGTCGGGGTAAATCCGGCCACCAACATACCGATCAACGTGGCAATCGGAATGCAGAAACTTGCACCACCCTCTTTGAACGCCGAGACCAGAGTCTGGCCTTCATCCGGCATTGGCGGCAAATTGTGGCGACGCGCTTCAATACGCACAAAGAATGCCACCGACAGAAAATAAAGCAGCGCCGGAAGTGCAGCAACGGCGACGATTTTTTCGTATGGGATCTGCGTAAAACTGGCCATGACAAAGGCTCCTGCACCCATGATTGGCGGCATCAATTGGCCACCGGTTGATGCAGCGGCCTCAACGCCACCCGCGAATTTTGGCTGAAACCCCGCGCGTTTCATCAAAGGGATGGTGATCACACCTGTTGACGCCGTATTGGCAACCGCAGACCCGGAAATCGTCCCGGTCAAACCAGACGCGATGACGGCAACTATGCCCGGCCCGCCCACCATTTTGCCTGCAACGGCGCGGGCCATATTGATCACGAACTCGCCCGCCCCAGAGCGTAAGAGGAATGCCCCGAAGATAATGAACAAAAAGACATATGTGGAAGAGATGCGTGCAATCGTTCCAAACATCGCGTCATCCCCAAAAATGGAACGAAATGCGACGGTCTCAACGCTCAGACCGGGAAAGGCGAAAACGCCGCTGACATATTTTCCCCAAAACGCAACATAGCTAAGCGCCAGAATGATAAGGATCGGTATGATCAAACCGGCAACACGGCGGGTCAGCTCGATTGCTCCGAAAACGCAGATGGCTGTTGCAACCCAATCTACCGGAGCAAGCTTAACGCCCCGCGCATAAATCGCGTTTTCGGCAAAGGTCAGCCACACCGCTGACATGGCAACCGCCACGCCAAGCACAAGGTCAAGCGCAAGCGGCGCTGTCCTTCCCGAAGGCGTACGCCACATCGGATACAGGATTGCCGCCAGTGCCGCGAACCCGGCAAAATGAAAAGCATTGCGTTGGAATTCGGACAGGATCGGGTCAAAGGCAACGTAGATATGCCCGACCGCAATAAGAAAACAGACAATCGACAACGCCGTATCTGCCATCCCTTTGAAAGACCGCAAGCGGCTTCCGTCCTCGTTTTCGTCGATCTTTGACATGATCCCACCCCAACGTCAGAGAGCCAGCCCCAGATCGACCGGGGCTGGTTAAACAAAGCGGTTGGTTATTGGGCGATCAGGCGCTCTGGAACGTCCAATCCGACTTCCTGGTAATATCTTAAAGCACCGGGATGCAGCGGAAGCGGCAGACCGGCTATTGCCCGATCAATCGCCATTGCCTTGGTTGCAGGATGGATCGCTTGCAGGAATGGCAGGTTTTCATACATGGCTTTGGTGATCTGATACACATGCTCTTCCGGCACGTCTGCGCTTGTTGCAAGGAAGTTCGGCTGCGCAATTGTTTGCACATCCGCATCCTGACCGGGATACGTGCCCGCCGGAATGGTGAACGGGGTCCAAAGACCGCGATCGCCATCCCCCATCGCCATCTCTTCTTCGGTGAAGTTTAGCAATGTGACCGACTCCCCCGCGGAAGCCATCAGCTGGCTGATCGCGCCCACCGGAATACCGGCCGGAATGCCGACACCCTTGACCTGACCGTTCTGAAGCGCCTCGGACGACGGGCCATAGCCGCCGAACACCAGTTCGTAGTCGCTTTCGATATCAATGCCGAAACCAGACAGAATCGCTGCATTTGATCCAATGGTCCCCGAATTCTGGCTGCCCAGCGCCATGCCTTCACCCTTGAGCGCAACCATGTCTGCCATCGTACCGGTGGTCACTGCATCCGATGAAATTATGTAATGCTCGACATTCTGCCACAGCATTGAAACCGACCGCAGGTTTTCCTGCGGCCCCACCTCTTCCAATGGGCCTGTGCCGGTCGCGGCGTAGTAGCCGTAAAGACCTTGCATGATGCCGAATTGCGCTTCGCCTTCGCGGATCAACCGGACGTTTTCACCAGATCCGGCAGAACTGATCGCAGCCATGCCGATCTTCTGCTTTGGCTCAAGCTTTACTTTCACCAGTGTCGCAAGCGCAACGCCCACCGGGTAATAGGTGCCGCCGGTCGATGCGGTTGCCAACACGTAATTTGCGCCGTCGTCCTGCGCCTGGACGGCCGCACTCGACAACGCAATGGTCGCCGCAAGCGCGGCAGTCTTGAAATGTTTCATAATGTCCTCCCACAGAAATGCACTTTTGCAGTGCTGAGGCAAATATAGGGGATCGGTGGGACATTTGGTATGAAACAATCCGCAGGCCGCGAAAAACATGGAATGCGCATTTACGCGGCACCGGGTCCAAAAGCTTGGACGTCGCCAAACCCAGCTTCACGATTTTCTCATTCAGCGGTCCGCGCCTTAGTCCCATAGCTTCGGCAACAGCATCCGCGTGGACGAGGTGGTGCCCCGAAAGACGGGGCAGATGTGGTCATTGTTCGATCTATGCCGAAGGTTTCTGCGCACCATCAGCGTCAAACCAAGATTTACTCAGCCGCAATCGGCTCCGGACCTCGTTCTGCCTCGGATGTGCGTGCTTTCAGCACAAGGCGCAACAGCGGGGGAACCGTCAACAGCGTCAAAAACGCCGACATGGACAGCCCGCCAACCACCACGGCACCCAATCCACGGTAAAGCTCTGATCCTGCTCCTGGGAACAACACCAAAGGAAGCATTCCACAAACCGATGTCAGCGTTGACATAAAGATCGGCCGTATACGATTGCGCGTTGCCTCCTCGATCGCGTCAGTCGGGGACATCTGGTCTTCACGCAAGTGATACAAAGATTGGTGTACGATCAAAATCGCGTTGTTCACCACAATGCCCACCAAAATCACGAAGCCCAGCAAAGTCAGCATATCAAGGGGTTGCGTGCCAATGATGTTCAAAACCGCAAGCCCGCCAACACCACCGGCGGCCGCAACCGGGACCGAGATCATCACGACAAGCGGAAGAACAAAGGATTCGAACAAAATCGCCATGACAAGGAAGACAATCACCAAAGCCACCCCAAGATTGATCTGAATCGCACTCCAGGTCTGCGACAGCTGATCAGCCGTCCCGGACACTGACAGACGTACACCCGCAGGAAGCCCTTGCTCCTCCAGGACGTCGATGACGCCAGTCTCTAAAAGGTCAACAGCCGCCTCCAATGGCAGAGCGTCTGACGGCCGGACTTCCAAAGTCACGGTACGCAGACGTTCCAGATGCCGGATCTCCGTAGGCCCCGCGGTCACGCGCACTTCTGCAAGCTCGGATGCCGGAACAATCTGTCCCGACGGCGTGACAACCGGAAAACTGCCGACATCCTGTGTGCGCAGTCCGCTCAACACCGTGCTGTCACCTTTTAGGGTCAGATCCAGTCGCCGGTTGCCCACATTGATCTCGGCGACCCGCAAACCGTCATTATAGGCGTCCAGAGTCGCCGCCAGATCCTGCGTTGTCAGCCCCGCATCCGCCAGGCGGACGCGATCCGGGATCAGGCGTACCTCTGGCGCGCCAAGTTCGAGTCCGGGAAGCGGGCGGAACTGATGTCCTTCTGACCGGGGAAGCAGTTGGCTGATCCGACCGGCAGCTTGCCCGGCAACGGCAAGGATATCTTCGAGCTCGTCACCGGAGACATTCAACTCTATTGATCGTCCTCCACCGACACCGCGGCCAAACAAGGACGGTTGCGTCATAAAACCAAAAGTGCCGGGTTCGGCAAAGATCGGACGAGACAGGATCGGAATAACCTCGGCCACGCGGCTGCCATCCATTGCAGCTGCGCCAACAAAACTGTTACCGGGTGTGGCCACAAAGAAGAACGATTCCAGCGCCGGCAATCCATCTTCGGTTTCCAGTGCCGGACGCGCCGTCCACATCGGCTCTGCGACCTCCTCGATGCGTTGCGCAATCGTTTCAGTGGTTTCCAGATTGTATCCGGGTGGCGGAATGATCAGGCCAAAGACAAGGTTGCGGTTGCCCTCTGGCAAGTATTCCAGTTTGGGCAGAAACAACCACGCCGCCACAGCAGCGCTTGTGGCAATGGCGGCAACCATCACCAAACCAGCGGCCCTGAACCGAACTGTAAACCGCACATAGGCCATGATCAGCCATGAAAACCCGCGACCGAAATGATCAATGCCCGGCAAGGGAATTTTCTTGGCTTCGCCGCCTTTCAACAGCCGACTGGACAGCGCTGGAATGACCGTTACAGCCACAACCAGCGACAGAAGAACAGACACCGAAATCGCAACAGCGATGTCCCTGAACAATTGTCCAGCCTCAAGCTGCATGACCAGAATGGGAATAAACACCATCACAGTGGTCAATGCTGATACAAGGATCGCGCCCCAAACCTGTTTGGCACCAACATAGGCCGCTTCTCGGCGCGATTTGCCTTCTTCGCGGTGACGAAAGATGTTTTCAAGCACAACGATAGCGGCATCGACGATCATACCAACCGCAAATGCGATGCCCGCCAGAGAAATCACGTTAAGCGTACGACCTGTGACAGCCATCGCCACAAAGGTGGCAACGATGGACACTGGAATTGCCATACTGATCACCAGCGTGGCCCGAGGACTGCGCAAGAAAATCAGCAACACAGCCGCCGCCAGTAAACCACCGATCCAGATGTTTTGCGTCACCAGATCAATGGCACCTTCAATGTAGACCGTTTCGTCATAAACCTGCTCAAGGGTCAGGCCGTTTGCCCGAACCGGACCGTTCTCAAGCTCGACAATGACCGACTTGACCTCTTCCATTGTTGAAATCACGTTCGCGCCCTGTTCGCGCACGACATTGAAGGCCAATGCAGGCTCACCTCTAAACCGCAATCGCGCCGTGTTTTCTTTGTAAGCGAAAGCAACATCTGCCACATCACCGACACGCACGCGGCCCAGCGCCCCGTTCGACCCAAGGCTTTCGCTGCGCAGAACAACCGAATTGATTGCGTCGATGGTGTTAAGCTTGCCATCCGCGCGCACGGTGTAGCGGCGCTTGCCTTCTTCGACATCGCCAGCCGAAACGCTGATGTTTTCGGCACGCAACCGCGCCACAACGGCCGGGATTGTCAAACCCAGACGGGCCAGCTCTTCGGGGCGGATCACGATCTGCAATTCCCGCGAGACACCGCCATATACATTCACGGTCGACACGCCATTTACCCGTTCAATGCGCTCCTTGATCACGTCTTCCACGAAATCACCGAATTCCGGCAAGGGCTGCGTCGTCCCGTCAAGCGCTTTGACCATGACCCAGGCGATCGGGCTGTCATCTGCGCCAGATGTGTTAAGGGTTGGCTCTACGGCTTCGCTTGGATACCCGCCGACACGATCCAGGCGGTTCGACACCAAAAGCAGGATATCCCCCATATCCGATCCGGTCGCGAATTCCAGCGTGACTGACCCTTGACCGGTCTCGGAACGGCTGGTCATGATTTCAAGACCTTCCAAACCACGGAAAGCGTCTTCCTGCGGATTGATAATCTCGCGCTCGATTTCCACAGGTGCCGCCCCGGGCCACGAGGTCTGAACCACGACAACCGGTTTGCGCACATCGGGTGCCAGCTGAACAGGGATGCGGCTCAAGGCCAATGCACCAAAAAGCACGGCCATGAAAACAACCGCCACAACCGCAATGGGTCGGTCAATCGATGCGCGGATCAGATCCATAGCGATTATCCTTTGATCTCAGACGTCGCCGCCGCGTCTGCAGAATTTCCAAGACGCCCTTCGTCTTCTGGCGCGGCCTGCGGAGGCCCTGACGGCGCGATTTCCTGTCCCGGACGCAACCTCTCATTGCCGCGCACAACGACCTCGTCCCCCTCAGACAACCCGGAAATCACTTCAAAAGCGTTGTTCAAAGCCGCGCCTATTTGGACTGTTCGGGGCATCGCCTTGCCATTTTCATTGACAAAAACGCTCCAACCATCTTGCGATTGTATGATGGCGTCCTTGGGCACCACCAACGCCTCACGCGACTGACTGACCGGCACGTCAAGTGTCACGGTCTGTCCAACCGCAATTGCGCCTGTCTCTCCGGACAGAGCAAACCGCACCGGGCGGGTCCGCGTCGCGGAAAATTCCGTGGGCAGAATGGCTCGCATTTTCAAAGACACCACCTGCCCGATATCCGTTGTTGCTGTCACAAGCTCATCGGGCTGAAGCGCACCGACAAACCGTGCCGGGACATTCGCTTCGATCTCCAGCGCGCTTGTGTCGATCAATGTCGCGACCCGGCTGCCGGGGGCAATGAATTGTCCAACTTCCGTGGATACTTCCAACACAACCGCATCAAAAGGGGCGCGGACGATCGCATTGTTCAATCTGTACCGTGCCTGGTCCAGCGCGGTCTGGGAGGCCTTGAGGCGCGCCTCGGCTTCTTGCTGAGACCCTCTTGCCTCGGCAAAATCGCTCTCGCGCTCTTCGAGCTGTGCCTGCGAAATCGTCGAATTGCCGCGCAGGGTTTCGGCCCGCCGAAATGCCTTTTCCGCCCTGTCGAGTTGTGCCGCAGAAACCGCAACACCTGCATCAGCGATAGCAACTTCCGCCTCTGCCTGAGCCAGCTCAATATCCAGCAATTCGACATCGAGACGCGCAAGCACATCATCTTGGTTCACCCGGTCTCCGACCTGCACCGGAACAAATTCGGCAATTCCGCCGACCCGCGCGGCAACAGCGCTTTCGCGTCCGGCCACGACCTCGCCAAACACCGCGACCGTTTCGGACATGACATTGACCGTGACACGTTCTGTTAAAACACCAGCGGGCTGTTCCTGCGCCAAAGAAAGCTGGGGGATGGCCAGAAATAAAATCACCACCCAAGTGCGGGACCAAAGCTGCATTAAACCACTCCTGTTCAAAGCGACGCTGCGCCGCAGGCTACGAGATAGAGCAAATCTGACCAAAGGCAGGTTTTCACAGAACAACCGACCTTGTTAAGCTCACCCATTACAATCGAAAATTCAGCGACACATGAAAAATGGCCACACTTTATGTTTGCGACAATGAGTTTGTTTTACAGCAGATGAAACACTCGTTATCCAATCGAGAACCAGATATCTCACAAGGTTGATCATGAGCCAAGACGGCCATCTTCTCGTTATTATCGCGCTGCTGCCGTTTATTGGCGCATTGTTACCGGGCCTCATGATCCGCGCTGGGCGCACCTCCAGCGCGGTGTTCACCGCCGTTCCTACCGCGTTGGCGCTGATCATGTTGTTGACCCTTGCTCCGGCAGTTCTGCGTGGTGAGGTGATCCAGGCCGAGATTGCCTGGCTGCCGCAACTGGGATTGTCGGCATCGTTCTTTCTGGATGGGCTGGGCCTGCTATTTGCGTGTATGATCACCGGCGTCGGCCTTTTGATCACGCTCTATGCGCGGTTTTACCTGTCTGGCGACGATCCAATGGGGCAGTTCTATACTTATCTGCTGCTCTTCCAAGGCGCGATGCTGGGAATCGTGCTGTCTGACAACATCCTGCTTTTGCTCATTTTCTGGGAGCTGACGTCACTGTCGTCTTTCCTGCTTATCGGGTATTGGAAACACCTCCCCGAGGGCCGCCAGGGCGCGAAAATGGCGTTGACGGTCACGGGTGCGGGTGGGCTTGCCATGATTGGCGGGATGCTGATCCTTGGCAATATCGTGGGCAGCTACAACCTCACGGATATTCTGGCGGCGGGTGATCAGATCAAGGCGTCTGAATGGTATCTGCCCGCTCTGATCCTGATATTGCTGGGCGCGTTCACCAAATCGGCGCAGTTCCCGTTCCATTTCTGGTTGCCGCACGCCATGGCCGCACCGACGCCGGTTTCGGCCTATCTCCATTCTGCAACGATGGTAAAAGCCGGCGTGTTCCTGATGGCACGCATGTGGCCGGCGCTTGCCGGTACGGATGCCTGGTTCTACATCGTGGCCACCACAGGTTTGATCACTATGGTGCTGGGCGCGCTTATCGCTTTGTTCAAAGATGACCTGAAAGCGCTTTTGGCTTTCTCCACTGTCAGTCATCTGGGCCTGCTGACGATGTTGCTGGGCTTTGGCACACAAGCCGCTGCGGTTGCGGCGGTGTTCCACATCATCAACCATCTGACATTCAAAGCCGCGCTTTTTATGACGGCAGGCATCATCGACCACGAAACCCACACGCGCGACATAAAACGGCTCGGGGGGCTCAGGCATCTGATGCCTGTCACCTTTGTAATTGGCACGGTTGCTGCACTGTCGATGGCGGGGATACCCCTTTTCAACGGGTTCCTGTCCAAAGAGATGATGCTGGAAGAGGCTTCGCACACGGCGTGGTTCGGCAGCCAATATGCCGTGCCAATTGCGGCCACGCTTGGCGCGCTGTTGTCGGTGGCGTATTCGTTCCGCTTTATTTCGCACGTATTTTTAGGACCGGTACGCGATGACTATCCGGCCAAGCCGCATGATCCGCCCTTTGGCATGTGGGCCGCACCGGCTTTGCTGTGCACCTTGGTGGTGCTCATCGGCGTGATGCCTTTTCTGGCCGATGGCATTGTGGCAGCCGCAGCAAGTGCGGTCACCGGGGCAACGCTCGATCCGCACCTCAAGATCTGGCATGGCGTGACGCCCGCGCTTTGGATGTCCGTCATCGCGGTAGGCGGCGGCCTTGCTCTTTTGGCGATGCACCGTCCCTTGGACAAGGCCTGGATCAAAGCGCCCCGTCCAGAAGCCAAGGCGATTTTTGACCGGCTTGTCGGCGCAAGCGTATCCCTGAGCCGGGGCATCACGGAGTGGTCTCATAACGGCGCGATCAGCCGATATCTCGCGATCTTTACGGTAACGTCCGTGGCTCTGGGCTGGATCGCCTATTCCGGCAGTGGATTGTCCGCGCCGACACGTGATCTGTTGCCAGTGCCTCTTGTTGTCGCTGTCGGATGGGTCATGCTGGTTGTGGCAACGCTGTCTGTGGTTGTGATGCATCACCATCGCTTTCGCGCGCTGGTTCTGATTGGCATCATCGGATTGTCGATATCCGCAGGGTTCGTCTACCTATCTGCCCCGGATCTTGCGTTGACACAGATCTCGGTGGAAACGGTAACCATTATGTTGCTGCTTTTGGCCCTGCATTTCCTGCCGAAAACCACTCCCAAAGAAAGCCCGCTGGCGCTTAAACTGCGCGACGGAGCAATCGCGCTGACCGCCGGTAGTGGTGTTGGTGCATTGGCCTATGCGTTTCTGATGCGCGATATCGACACGATTTCAAGCTACCACATCGCCAACAGCTATGAAGGGGGCGGAGGCACCAATGTGGTGAATGTGATCCTTGTGGATTTCCGCGGATATGACACCTATGGCGAAATCATCGTCTTGGGGATTGCCGGGTTTGTCATCTATGCGCTCATGCATGCGCTTTTGGACGGACCAGCGGCGCGTCGTTTGAAAAACACAGACTACTCCAGCGATCGGTCGCGCGACCGCCACCCATTGATGATGGTCGTTGTGACCCGCGTTCTGATGCCAATTGCCGTTGTGGTTGGGATCTATATCTTCCTGCGCGGCCATAACGAACCTGGCGGCGGATTTGTGGCAGGGCTTGTCATCGCGATCGCCCTTTTGATGCAATATATGGCCTCGGGGTTTGCCTGGACACAAGAGCGCAAGAAAATCGAATATCATTCGATGATCGGGTTCGGCGTCGTTATCGCAGGTTTGACCGGCATCGGTGCATGGCTTGCCGGACGGCCGTTCCTCACCAGTTCGTACACATATATCAACCTGCCGCCGATCGAGGAATTTGAACTTGCCACAGCCATGCTCTTTGACCTGGGTGTGTTCCTGACTGTTCTCGGGGCGGTCATGCTCATGCTGTACAGCCTCTCTCGTATCGCGCGCGCGGCAGGCACCTCTTCGGATGTGAATGTGTCCGCTATGGATTATGACCCCGGCGATCAGGGTGCCAATGACAAGGCAGAGGTCTGACATGGAAATTCTGGTTGCAAGCACAGTTGCCATTCTGACGGCGGGTGGTGTGTATCTTTTGCTAAGGCTGCGGACGTTCCCCGTGATCCTCGGCCTTGGTCTTTTGTCATACGCGGTCAATGTCTTTCTGTTCGCCAGCGGGCGATTGGCGATAGACATGTCTCCGATACTGTCAAAATACGGAGATGGCGCCTATTCTGACCCCCTGCCGCAGGCTCTGGTGCTGACTGCCATTGTCATTTCTTTCGGAATGACCGCTGTTCTGGTGATGATCGGTCTTGGTGCATTTCTCGAAGCGGATAGCGACAAGATCAATGTCGACCCTGACAACAAAGACGACGTGACGGAGCCGCGCGCATGATGCACTGGATAATTCTGCCCGTCATTCTTCCGGCAATGTTTGCGCCGTTGATCGGGTTTGTGATGCGTTATGACATCACGCTTGCACGCGTGGCATCGGCGACATCGACCGTGTTGCTTCTGGCAATTGCCATTGGCCTCGTCATCCTCGCGTCTGATGGCGACACGCATATTTACAGGTTGGGCAACTGGCCGGCACCTTTTGGCATTGTGCTGGTGCTTGATCAGTTATCGGCTCTCATGGTGCTGCTGACAGCGGTTCTTGCGCTGATTGTCTTGATACATGCAATCTCCACCGGCTGGGATAACCGCGGTCGCCATTTTCATGCGCTGTTCCAATTTCAGCTGATGGGCATCTGCGGTGCGTTCCTGACAGGGGATGTTTTTAACCTTTTCGTATTTTTTGAGGTGCTGTTGATCGCCTCCTACGGCCTGATGATTCATTCGGGCGGGAAAGATCGCATGCAGGCGGGCTTGCAATATGTGGTGATGAACCTTGCAGGCTCTACCCTTTTTCTCTTTGCGCTTGGCACGCTTTACGCTTCGACCGGGACGCTCAATATTGCTGATCTTGCTGTGCGTATTCCGCAAATACCGGCCGAAGAAGCCGCATTGGTGCGGGTTGCCGCGATCCTTTTGATGATTGTTTTTGCAGTCAAGGCCGCGCTTTTCCCGGTCCAATTCTGGCTGCCTGCCACCTACGCAAATGCACCGGCACCGGTTGCAGCCCTGTTCGCGATTATGACAAAAGTCGGCGCTTATGCCATTTTGCGGATTCACACAGTGGTGTTTGGACCGGACGTTCCAGGCACCGAAGGCTTGGCGAACTCCTGGCTTTTCATGGCATCTTTCGTGACAATCGCGATAGGGGCCATTGGCGTGTTGGGAGCGCGTCGGTTGATGACGTTGATCGGCTTTTCCGTCGTGGGTTCGATGGGTACCTTGCTGATTGCGGTGTCCGCCTTCACCCAA
The DNA here is from genome assembly GCF_046591575.1 of Marivita sp. S0852. NCBI lineage: Bacteria > Pseudomonadati > Pseudomonadota > Alphaproteobacteria > Rhodobacterales > Roseobacteraceae > Marivita > Marivita sp. S0852. The sequence continues at coordinate 27,210 of NZ_JBIQWA010000007.1, read as the reverse complement.
ACGGCAACCACCGCGGCCCTTTACTATATGGTGCATTCAACATTTGCCGCAGCTTGCCTGTTTCTTATCGCCGATCTGGTTGTAACACGCCGTCAATCAGATGTTCTCAAACCGATTCCGGCCACCGTGCAAAACGGACTTTTTGCTGCGCTGTTCTTTGCCGCGGCGATTGCGATGGCGGGAATGCCCCCGCTGAGCGGATTTCTGGGGAAATTATTGGTTTTGGATGCGCTTCGCGACCCCGGAGCAATGGTCTGGGCGTGGAGTGCAATTCTCATCGGGTCGCTTTTGACCATTCTCGGCTTTGCCCGCGCAGGCAGTACCTTGTTCTGGAAATCCACATCAATGCAGACTGATCCCGTTGTCGCCGAAGACGGTCCGCACAAACCACCGGCAACGGCGCTACAGGTTGCGCCAACCATGCTTGCACTGGGGGCGCTGGCTGGGCTTGCGGTTTTTGCCGGACCTGTGTCGGCATATCTTGAGAACACGTCAGCGCAGTTGTTTGACCGCGCAGGCTATATCTCGGCAGTTTTAGAGCCGAATGAAGGGGGATAACAGATGCTTAGACGCCTTGTACCCCACCCTATCCTGAGCCTCGTTCTGGTATTTGTCTGGATTGGCCTGGTGAACAAATTCACACTTGGCAATCTGATCCTGGGAACCGCCATCGGACTGATCATCCCGATGGTCACTGCGGCCTATTGGCCTGACCGGCCCAAGATACACCGACCCCTCAAGATCGTGGAATACGGGTTGATTGTCCTGTGGGACATCGTAGTTGCCAATGTTCAGGTCGCATTGGTCATATTGTTCAAACGTGAAACCGCGATCCGGTCTCAGTGGATTCCGGTTCCGATCGACCTAAACTCTGCCGAGGCGATTACCGTTCTTGCGGGAACCATTACAATGACACCCGGCACCGTATCCGCGATGCTATCAGCAGACTGCAATACGATCCTTGTGCATTGCTTGCATACCGACGATCCCGATGCTGTACGCGATGAGATCAAGTCTCGTTATGAACGACGCCTTCGGGAGATCTTTCCATGATTGAATATGCCTTGCTCTTTGCAGCCGCTTGTTACGGCATTGCACTTTTACTGGATCTCTGGCGGATCGCAGTCGGACCAAGCGCGGCAGACCGTATTCTTGCGTTGGACACCATGGTTATCAATGTGATCGCTCTTTTGGTGCTCTACGGAATATGGCGCGGTACCGCGATTTACTTTGAAGCCGCCATGCTGGTGGCAATGGTCGGCTTTGTTTCAACCGTTGCGTATTGCCGCTTTCTGTTGCGCGGCGACATTATTGAGTGAGGTGACATTATGGGCTTTTTCGCCGAACTGCTTATCTCAATTTTTCTCGTCATCAGCGGAATCTTTGGATTTGTCGGCTCTTATGGATTGATCAAGTTGAAAGACAGTCTGCAACGCCTGCACGCACCGACAAAAGCAACCACGCTTGGCGTCGGCGGCGTTCTGATTGCGTCGATGATCTATTTCTTTGCCAAAACAGGCTATGTCTCGGTGCATGAATTGTTGATCTCGTTGTTCTTGTTCTTGACGGCACCGATCACTGCCAACTTCATCGCGAAAGCCTATATTGCGCGCAACATGAAGGAAAAAGACCTGCCCGAGAGCCAGGGAGAATTTGGCTGGTCCGTCTATGACGACCCGCCCGAAGGAACCCCCGCAGCGAGAGATCTGTGAAACTATAGCGGGATCAACCCTGCTGGCCTTTGGTGAAGCGGCCCAACAGAAGCCCCTTAAAGCGACGCGATTGCCCGAAGCCCACCCGCTGCGAACGCTGGTACATAGGCACCCAATTCTAACGCACGTTCGGGGTTAGAGGCATTGCCATCCAGTGCACGGCGTTTCACCCCCTGCAAGATCGCCGCCATTCGGAAAAAGCTAAACCCGAGATAAAAACCAAAACGATCAATGCCGGGTAGATCCATTCGGGCACAATAGGCGTCAATGAAGGCTTGATCTTCTGGAATGCCAAGCTCAGCACGATCCACACCCGCAAGCCCGCGCCCGGTGACACCGGGGGGCAGTGACCATTGCATGATCACAGAGGCAAGATCCGCAAAAGGATGGCCGAGGGTCGAAAGTTCCCAATCAAGGACCGCCACACATTTGGGGGCGTCCAACGCGAATAGAAGATTGTCGATCCTGTAATCTCCGTGCACCAATGCGATGCGGCCATCGTCCTTGACCACATTTTGCGTCAGCCAGTCAATCAACGCATCCATGTCCGGGATCACCTCGGTTTCAGAGGCACGATACTGTTTGACCCAGCGATCAATCTGGCGCTGATAGTAGTTGCCATGCGGACCAAAACCAGTCAGTCCTGTTGCCGACAGATCAACAGAATGAATTGCCGCAAGCACGCGGTTCATATCATCAAAAATCAAACGCCGTTCGTCAAAATTGAGGATCTGCAATCGCGGGTCCACAAAGGTGCGGCCTTCAACATAATCCATGATGTAGAACACGGACCCAATTACCGAGTCGTCGTCGCAGAATGCACGCATCTTGGCGATCGGAACATCCGTTCCCGCCAAGGCCCGCTGGACATGAAATTCACGATCGACAGCATGGGCTGATTTCAAAAGCTGGCCCGGTGGCTTGCGACGCAAAACGTATTCACCGGACTTTGAACTCAGTTTATATGTCGGGTTTGATTGACCACCTGTAAACTTTTGCGCCGTAATCTGGCCGTTGAACCCCTGAACATGTGCCTGCATCCAGGTCGCAATCGCGGTTGTGTCAATAAGCCCGTCTGTCATACGTTGGTGTATTTCCGCAATTCCGCCCGCGCGACTTGACGGCGATGGACGGCATCTGGACCGTCGGCAAAGCGCAAGGTTCGCAGGTGGGTCCACATGCGCCAAAGGGGTGTATCCTGGCTGATCCCCGTACCACCGAAAAGCTGCATCGCTTCATCCACCACCTTAAGCGACATAAGGGGAGCCACAACCTTGATCTGGCTGATCCACGGTTGCGCGGCACGTGTGCCTTGGGTGTCCATCATCCACGCCGCCTTAAGGCACAAAAGACGCGCCTGTTCGATTTCCATCCGGGCGTTGGCGATGATGTCGTAATTGGCCCCCAATTCAATGATCGGCTTGCCAAACGCCTCGCGGGTCAAACCACGTTGGCACATAAGGTGCAGAGCCTTTTCGGCCAAACCGATGGACCGCATACAATGATGAATTCGCCCCGGACCAAGCCGACCCTGAGCCACTTCAAACCCGCGGCCCTCGCCGAGAACCACATTCTTTGCGGGGATGCGGACATTGGTAAAGCGCAGATGCATGTGACCATGCGGAGCGTCGTCCTGTCCAAACACATGCATCGGGCGCAGCACCTCGATTCCGGCTGTGTCAGCATCCATGACAAACATCGTGTGACGATTGTGTTTCGCAGCGGCAGGATCGGTACAGGCCATCAGGATATACAGTACGCATCTGGGATCGCCCGCCCCCGAGATCCAGTATTTTTCACCATTGAGAACCCACTCATCACCGTCTTTCCGCGCTTCAAACGCCAATTGCGCGGCGTCCGACGAGGCAATATCGGGTTCGGTCATCACGTAGGCAGATCGAATATCGCCCTCCAAGAGCGGCATCAGCCACCGCTTTTTCATCCATTCCGCACCATAACGCTCAAGCACCTCCATGTTTCCGGTGTCGGGCGCGTTACAATTGAACACCTCGGCCGCCAGGTGAACCTTACCCATTTCTTCGGCCAAATAGGCATATTCGACCGTGGTCAGGCCATGCCCCTTGTCACTGCCCGTTAACCAGAAATTCCACAAACCACGTGCTTTGGCCGTGCTTTTCAGGTTATCAAGGATCTCATATTGCCGATCGGTCAACTGAAATCGATCACCTGAGGGGTGTTTTCCCACCTCGGCATGATATTCCGCATCAAGCGGCGCGATGTCGGTTTCGACCATGTCGCGCACTTGATCAACCAGCGCCTGCACGCGGTCTGAAAGTCCCAGATCCATAACGCCCTCCCAAGCGATATTCACCGGCATGGTAGGCTTAGACTGTTAGAACGGCCAGAGGCTCACACGTTTCTTCGTTTCGAAATATCCTCACCAAGCCATCAAGCCTCAGAAATCAAGGTTCTCCACGCTAAGCGCGTTCTGTTGAATAAACTCGCGGCGTGGTTCGACCACATCCCCCATCAGCTTGGTAAACAGATCATCCGCTTCGGTCATGTCATCGACTTTGACCTGCAAGAGCGTCCGTGCATCCGGGTCCAGCGTGGTTTCCCAAAGCTGATCGGGGTTCATTTCACCAAGCCCCTTGTAGCGCTGAAGCGACAATCCCTTTTCGCCCTCTTCCAAGATAGCACCCAACAGATCGAGCGGACCGTGGATAAGCTGACGCCGGTCTTTGCGCTCAAGCGTTGCAGGTTGATCGTAAACCGCTTGCAAGCTTTCCGTGAAACTACCGGTTTTGCGCGCCTCACCCGAGCGCAGCATGGGACCGTCAAGGGTGCGCACCTCTTCAACACCGCGCAGGATACGGGCAAGCCGCATGCCACGGTCCTGCGTGATGCGGCCTTGCCACCCACGTTCGTATTCAAGCGCGATCAGATCAAGACGGCTGGCCACTTTATCGGCAACACCTTGTAGATCGGCATCCACAGCACCCGCCACAAATGCCCCGGCTATGGCGGCCTGTTCGAGAATGTGGCGCGGGTAATGCGTTGGAAAGGCGTCAAGAACGCGCTTGAGCTGGCGTGCTTCATCAACAACGCGGATCAGGTCCGGACCAAGGATCACCTCGCCGTTGCCTTGAATAAGATGCGCGCCGTCAACGCCTTGTTGGATCAAGTAATCATCCAGTGCTGCCTGATCTTTCAGGTAAACCTCGGATTTGCCGCGCGCGACCTTATACAGAGGCGGCTGTGCAATATAGAGGTAACCACCTTCGATCAATTCAGGCATCTGACGATAAAAGAACGTGAGCAAAAGCGTCCTGATATGCGCGCCATCGACGTCGGCGTCGGTCATCAGGATGATCTTGTGATAACGCAGCTTATCGATGTCGAATTCATCACGCCCGATCCCGGTGCCAAGCGCCATAACAAGGTTGCCGATTTCCTGTGATCCCAGCATCCGGTCAAAGCGCGCCCGTTCGACATTCAGGATTTTACCCTTAAGCGGGAGGATTGCCTGCGTGCCCCGGTCCCGCCCGGTTTGCGCAGAACCGCCAGCGCTGTCTCCCTCGACGATGAAAAGCTCGGTCTTGGCTGGGTCTTTTTCGGAACAATCCTTGAGCTTTCCAGCCAAAAAATTCACATCCATCGCCGTCTTGCGCCGGGTCAGTTCACGCGCTTTTCGCGCTGCTTCACGCGCAAGCGCGGCTTCGATGATTTTGCCAACAATAATTTTGGCCTCGTTCGGGTTTTCTTCGAACCACTCGGACAATTTCTCGTTCACAAGGCTTTCAACCGCCGGGCGCACCTCGGACGAAACCAGTTTATCTTTGGTTTGGCTGGAAAACTTTGGGTCCGGGACTTTGACGGACAGAACACAAGTCAGGCCTTCGCGCGCGTCGTCGCCGGTAAAGCTGACCTTCTCTTTCTTCGCGATGCCCGACGATTGCGCGTAATTGTTGATCGTCCGCGTCAGAGCACCTCGAAATCCCGCCATATGGGTGCCGCCGTCGCGTTGCGGGATGTTGTTTGTAAACGGCAGGACGGTTTCGTGATAGCTGTCGTTCCACCACATCGCCACTTCCACGCCGATGCCGTCTTTTTCACCTGTCATAAACACAGGTTCCGGCATCACGGGCGATTTCGAGCGATCAAGGTATTTTACAAATTCCCGAACACCGCCTTCATAAAACAACTCAGATTTGATCGGTTCTGCCGGACGCTCGTCCTCCAGTATGATCCGCACACCGGAATTCAGAAAGGCCAATTCGCGCAGGCGCTTTTCCAGCGTGTGGAAATCATAGTCGAGGTTGGAAAATGTGCTCGTGGAGGCAAGGAAACGGACTTCGGTGCCTTTTTCGCCATTGGCATCACCGACGACCTCCAGATGCTTCACAGTATCGCCATGTTCGAACCGGGCAATGTGCTCTTTCCCATTGCGCCAAACCCGCAGTTCGAGCCAATTCGACAGCGCGTTCACGACCGACACACCCACCCCGTGCAAACCGCCAGACACCTTGTAAGAGTTCTGATCGAATTTACCGCCGGCATGTAGCTGGGTCATGATAACTTCGGCGGCTGAGACACCTTCTTCTTCATGGATATCGACAGGAATTCCGCGCCCATTGTCGCGCACGGACACGCTGCTATCGGCATGGATTTTGACGCGCACAAAGTCGGCGTGACCGGCCAATGCCTCATCAATGCCGTTGTCCACGACCTCATACACCATGTGGTGCAGGCCAGAGCCATCGTCGGTGTCACCGATATACATGCCTGGACGTTTGCGGACGGCCTCCAAGCCCTTGAGAACCTTGATTGAATCCGCGCCGTATTCTTCAGGGACCTGTGCGGGGTCTGACATGGTGTTACCCTTTGTTATTTAGCTGATTTTATACGCGAAGCGCCTGGCGTTGTCACGCAACTGACACAAGATTTAGCGGTCAATGCTTTGTCGGTGCACACGCAGGATCAGCTTGGGTTTGCTTGCGAAACAGAGGTTTTGCCATCTGTCTCGGTCACTTCAAAATACTGGGCGCGGTCGCCAAGTTCCGTGAAAAGCTCGGCACCTGTTCCGGTCATCCAGGCCTGCGCGCCCAGCGCGCAAATCTCATCGTACAAGGCGGCGCGTCTTTGTGCATCAAGATGGGCGGCAACCTCATCCAAAAGCACAATGGGCGGTGCGCCAAAGTCTTTGACCAAAGCGCGCGCATTTGACAGGACCAAGGAAATCAGCAGCGCTTTTTGCTCACCGGTAGAGCTGTCTGCTGCCGGCACACCTTTCGCGGCGAACACGCCATACAGATCTGCGCGGTGCGGACCGATCAAGGTGCGGCCCGCAGCGAGATCTCTGAACCGACTTTCCTGCAAGGCAAAGCGCAAATCATCCTCAGTCTGAGGCATTTCCCCCTCGGTTTGGGTCAGATCAAGCTGCGCGGTGGGAAAGGCTGTGCTGGCTTCGGCTTGGGCCGATGTAATACGGTCTAGCGCGCGTTGGCGATTATGGTGGATCACCGTGCCGGAGGCCGCCATCTGCGCCTCAATCGCCTTGTACCACATTGGATCTCGGATTTGATCCTTGAGAAGGCGGTTGCGTTCGCGCATCGCCTTTTCGTAAGAAAGCGACGCTTCGCCGTGATCGGGATAAAAGCTTAGCGTCATACGATCCAGGAATCGTCGCCTGCCCTCGGCCCCTTCGATCCAGAGACGATCCATAGACGGCAACAGCCACAGAAGGCGTACAAGCTCACCAAGCCTTGTTTGCGGCGCTGGTTTGTCGTTGATCCTGACCTGACGCGGTGCCCCCTGTTCAGAGACAAAAGCGATGTCTTGCACACCTTCGGGCGTGTCGACCAAACCACTGATCTTCCATCCCAAAGCTTCGGGGCGGCGGGTCATGTCCTGCGCGGAGGCACGGCGCATGCCGCGACCCGGGGAAAAAAGCGAAACGGCTTCAATCAGGTTGGTCTTGCCCGCGCCATTCGGACCAAAAAGCACAACAGGGCGTGCATCAGGTTGCAGCGACACTTGTAAATGTGACCTGAAATGCGACAGCGTCAGACGGTTGATATGAAGTGGCAACAGCGCCCCCGTTCAAAGGCGCAAGCGGGTCACACCCGCATCGGCATCACGACATAAACTGCGCTTGTGTCATTGCCTTCGCGCATCAATGTCGGGTCGCCGGCAGAGTTGAACATAAAGACCGCATTTTCGCGGTCGACCTGACTTGCAATCTCAAGCAGATATTTCGCGTTGAAGCCGATTTCAAGCTTGTCGTCACCATAAGCCACAGCCAACTCTTCTTCGGCGGCACCGCTGTCCGGCGCGTTGACGGACAGGATCAGACGGTCTTCGTCAAGCTGCAGCTTTACAGCGCGGGATCGTTCCGAGGAGACCGTCGCGACGCGATCCACGGCTTTGGCAAATTCGGCGGCATCCACCTCAAGGCGACGTGTATTTCCTTGCGGGATCACCCGCGTGTAATCGGGGAATGTTCCGTCAATCACCTTGGATGTCAGAGTTATGTTTGGCGTAGCGAAGCGCACTTTAGTCTCGGAAACGGAAACGGCAATTTCCATCTCGTCGTCATCCAGAAGCTTACGAAGCTCACCAACGGTCTTTCGAGGAACAATGACACCGGGCATGTCGGCCGCACCACCAGGAAGATCCGCATCAATACGGGCAAGTCGGTGGCCGTCGGTCGCGACACAGCGCAGCGCCTTTCCATCCTCTCCATCCGCGACGTGCATATAGACGCCATTCAGATAATACCGCGTCTCTTCGGTCGAGATGGCAAATTTCGATTTGTCGAACAAACGGCGCAATGTCGGTGCCGGGGCCGAGAAATTCGCGCTGTATTCAGACGACGCCATGACAGGGAAGTCTTCTTTTGGCAGCGTCGCCAAAGAAAAGTTCGAGCGGCCCGCTTCGACAGTGAGCCGTCCCGTTGCACTGTCCTCGGTCAGTGACACAAGCGCGCCATCCGGCAGCTTGCGGACAATTTCATGTAACGTGACCGCAGAAACCGTTGTGGCCCCTGCTCGTTCCACTTGCGCCACGGCCCGATCAACAACTTCGATATCAAGGTCTGTCGCGCGAAACTGTACCGTTTCGCCATCCGCTTCGATCAGAACATTCGCAAGAATTGGAATGGTATTGCGCCGCTCCACCACGGATTGCGCTTGCGAGACAGCCTTGAGCAGCGTCCCTCGTTCCATGCTGAATTTCATGCGTTCTTCCTCCGAGCAGCCGGACGCTGACAGTAGCCCCCATTGGGGTTGCTCTCCAACCCCTTGTTTTGCAATTTCTTGGCTGTATTGCGCGCAGGGTCAAGAGCAGGCGCGCTGTTGGGTACGCCTGCGCGTGTTTTGTGGTGTCTGAGTCTCAGGCTTCGAGCGATCTTCGCAACAATTCCACGTCTTCAGCGATTTGTGCATCCTGCTTCTTAAGCTCTTCTATACGCCGCACCCCATGCATGACCGTGGTGTGGTCACGCCCGCCAAAGTGGCGACCGATCTCGGGCAGGGATCGCGTTGTCAACTGTTTGCACAGATACATCGCAATCTGGCGTGGGCGGGCAAATGTGCGAATGCGTTTGGGACCAACAAGATCGGAATGGCGGATCAGATAATGATCGGCTACCTTGCGCTGAATTTCCTCGATGGAAACCTTGCGCTCTGACACCCGAAGAATATCCGTCAGGCACTCCTGCGTAAGATCCATGGTAATGGGTTTGCCAACCAGCGATGCAAACGCGAATAGACGCGTCAGCGCGCCCTCAAGGATGCGTACATTGCTGACAATCCGCGCGGCAAGAAATTCGAGAATACCATTTTCGACTTCCAACCCGGGATACATGAGATTGAACGCTTCGGATTTCGACTGAAGAATCCCGAGGCGCAGCTCGTAATCCGTTGGATGCAGGTCAACGACAAGTCCGCTTTGCAACCGCGAGCGAATGCGGTTCTCCAATGCCTTGATTTCATCCGGCGCACGATCCGCCGAGATGATGATTTGTTTGTGCTGATCCACAAGGGCATTGAATGTATGAAAAAACTCTTCCTGGGTGCTGTCTTTTCCGGCGATGAATTGAACGTCATCAACCATCAGCACATCGACTGACCGAAACAGTTCTTTGAAGTCCATCATCTTGCGATCTCGCAAGGCCTGAACAAAGCGATACATAAACTGTTCCGCTGACAGGTTCAGAACATTCAAATGCGGCTGGTTCGTGCGTAGCTCCCAGGCAATCGCATGCATGAGGTGTGTCTTGCCTAGTCCAACGCCCCCATAAAGAAACAGTGGATTGAACGTGACAGGCCCCCCCTCGGACACGCGTTTTGCAGCGGCATGTGCAAGCTCGTTGGGTTTACCCACAACGAAATTGTCGAAAGTAAACCGTTTGTCCAACGGCGACCCGTTAAGAGGATCTTTGGGGTTGACTGGTTCGGTGGTTGAGATGACCTGCGGTGCCGCCAGAGGTGCGGATGCTGTCTTGGACGAGCAAGTCAACGAGGTTTCAAACGCTATGCGCCGAACTGATGCATCAAATTTGGAAATTTTCGACAGGATTACATCACCAAAATTTTGTGAAACATAGTTACCAAGAAAATTTGTCGGGACCTGAAACCGCGCGATCCCATCTTCGGAACCAACATAAGTCAGGGGCTTTATCCAATTCTTAAAGCTATTGGCCCCGAGCGTCTCGTTAAGTTCATCCTGTATTGATCCCCACTGATCGCCCGTCATCGTGTTTCCCATCCCCAATTCAACGCGTACTAGACCGCTTGGTTTTTAACCCATCGTGACGCACGCTGCGTCTTTGCGCGTCACGTCATTGGGACAAAGATGGTGTGGCGTCTGAGGTGGCTCAAACGCATAACACAACTGGTTGGAGCCACCCAAACGGATGCCCATGACAACCATATCATCAATTTGGACAAGGCAACTGATCAAAAATCAAGTTGCATCACCGGATCGATTTCGAGGCAGTTTTTTCGTTCTACTTCGATCCGGCGGAGCCTGTCCCCCCAGGCGATGTGACTCGCTGGGCAGAAGATAGCAGTCGGGATTTAGACCCAGCAACCGTTCTTATTTGTTGACTCAGGAATAACGGACAAAGAATCTCAAACCGGTGCAAAGTCGCGCAAGCATCAGCAAAAAACGCCGCCCCGGCTGGGACGGCGTCTTGATTTTTAGGACAGCTTTTGTAAGCCGTCGATTCTTAGCCAAGCGCTTTGACGCGGGCTGCAAGGCGCGAGACTTTGCGCGACGCTGTGTTCTTGTGGAACACACCTTTGGTCACGCCGCGCATGATTTCAGGCTGGGCTGCACGCAGTGCAACTGTCGCTGCCTCTTTGTCACCGGATGCGATAGCTTCTTCAACTTTACGCAGGAATGTACGGATGCGCGAACGGCGTGCTTTGTTGATTTGAAAGCGCTTTTCGTTCTGACGCGCGCGCTTTTTGGCTTGGGGTGAATTTGCCATGTGATCGGTCCTTGGTCGTTGGTTCGAATGAGGGTGCGCAATAAAGCCAGCCCGGAACCAATCCCGGAACGAATCTTGCCAAGCGGGCATCACACGCATTTCTGTGCCGCGTATAGACTCTGATGCGGGGTGTGAAAAGGCCCTATCTGTCGCGGAACTGCGCGGTGCGCTTTTCAAGGAACGCCGCCATCCCTTCTTTCTGATCTTCGGTCGCGAACAGCATGTGGAACAAACGGCGCTCAACAAGCAGACCTTCGCTTAGAGTGGTTTCATACGCCCGGTTGACCGCTTCTTTGACGGCAAATGTGGCAAGCATGGATTTTTCTGCAATTTTGGCGGCGGCCTCTTGCGCCTCTTCCATCAGATTTTTAGCCGGGACAACGCGACTGACCAAGCCCGACCGCTCTGCCTCTTCGGCATCCATAAACCGGCCCGTCAGGTGCATATCCATGGATTTGGACTTGCCAACAAATCGGGTAAGGCGCTGCGTGCCGCCAATGCCCGCAACCACGCCCAGATTGATTTCGGGTTGGCCGAATTTGGCAGTGTCTGACGCAATGATGAAATCGCACATCATCGCCAATTCGCATCCGCCTCCCAGTGCATAACCGGAAACCGCGGCGATGATGGGTTTGCGTGTTCTGCAAATGGCCTGGGATTCTGAGCCGAAGAAGTCGGACATGAACATCTCGACAAAGCTCTTTTCGGACATTTCTTTGATATCGGCACCCGCAGCAAAGGCTTTCGTGGAACCGGTCAACACAATGCAACGTACTTTTTCATTCGCATCGGCATCTTCGAGAGCGCTGGCCAATTCAGACAAAAGCTGCCTGTTCAACGCATTGAGCGCGTCAGGCCGATTAAGTTTGATGGTGGCAACGTGATCTTCGACATCGACGATGATCGTCTCATAAGCCATGAGTGAGGGCTCCATTCGGTGATCTGTGATGCGCAGCCTTACGCATCTGATCGACACCGTTCAAGCTATCTTTGGCAGCTTGGGCAATAGAAAGTGGACCGCCCCGATTGCACAATCCGACGAATGGTAGAGCCGCATCCTGACGTGCGGCAGGGGTCGGCTTCACGCCCGTAAACATCAAAGCTATGTTGAAAATATCCAAGCTCTCCATCGGCTTGTCGAAAATCCCTCAAGGATGATCCGCCTGCGGCTATCGCGTCGCTCAGGACATCCCGGATGATGGGAACAAGTCTGGCAATACGCGTCTTTGACACTTTTTTTGCAGGACGCGTTGGATGAATTTTTGATCGAAAGAGCGCTTCGCAGACATAAATATTGCCCAAACCTGCGATGATTTTTTGATCCAGCAATGCGGACTTCATCGGGGAATTGCGATTGGCAAGGGCACTGGTGAGATAGTCTTCGTTGAACAAATTGCCCAATGGTTCGGGCCCAAGCGATGACAGCAGCGGGTGGATGTCCGCCTCTTTGGTTGCAAACATATCCATCGCCCCGAAACGGCGCGGATCGTTGAACGTGATGCGCGCGCCATTGTCCATGTTGATCACGACATGATCATGTTTTTCAGGGGCCGGGTGGTTGTGCACGAATTGTCCAAGAGGATCGCCAGATACCAGCATACGACCTGACATGCCCAAGTGAATGAGCAGCGTTTCATCGCTGTCGAGATCCGCGAGGATGTATTTTGACCGCCTGCGCAACCCCAGAACGCGCTTTCCCGTCAGTCGATTCGCCATATTCTTGGGGAACGGCCAGCGCAGATCGGGTCGGTTGACGTCAGCTTGCGCGATTACGGCACCTTCCATAACGGGGGCAAGTCCGCGTCGGACCGTTTCGACTTCGGGAAGTTCGGGCATTCAGGGATCTCGGACATGTATCGACTGGAATTCAGTTTGTCTTGTAGGTCGCTCCAGCCGTCAAGGTAGCGCAAAATATTGGTTTGATGCCCGTCTTTGAAATGCAGCGTCACACGCCCATTCTCACGCTTTGTCATGCCCAAAAAATCAGGAAGGTCGAAAATGCGGTCCCGGTTCAGCCAATCCGGAAAATTGATCTGGTTGCGGGTCACAGTGAGTCGGTAAGCCCATATGTTCCAGACATAGAAGCCTGCCGCGATACCGGCGATCAACGTCAGCCCATCGCCAAAGGGCAGTTGGTGAACAAAATATACACACAGGGCCATGAGCAGGGTCACAAGAATTCGAAGTCCAAGGGTAGTCCGGTATTGGACATGATCGGCGGCAGGCCGATCATCTCGAACATGCCACGCACTTTGCCGAAACTGGTTCGATGTCTTGGTGCTGGGCGCAGGGCGCGGTAGATCTTTACCACCATCGAAATGACCGTCAGGGCAACAAAACCCCGTATGACATAAGGCGTGTATGCCAATTCTGGAGCCATGGGAAACCTGTCTGACTTTGCGCCGATTTGACCGTTTGTTCTTGGACTTACATCCCTGTAGGACAGTTGCGACAAACCTTGGGCAAAAGCAGACCTTCCTGATGACGGAACCGGATGAAAACAAAACCCATTTCGGGTTTACAGAAGTCAACGAAAGCGAAAAGGCGGGGCGCGTTCAAGGCGTCTTCAGCTCTGTCGCATCAAAGTACGACGTGATGAATGACGCGATGTCACTGGGCATCCATCGTATCTGGAAAGATGCGATGATGGATTGGCTGGCACCGCGCCGTGGTCAAAAACTGCTGGATGTGGCCGGCGGCACGGGCGACATTTCTTTTCGGTTTCTGAAAAGAGCCGGCGGTGGGCATGCGACCGTTCTGGACCTTACGGAATCCATGTTGATTGAAGGACGCAAACGCGCCGAGGCAGGCGCGATGAGCGACAGCCTTGATTGGGTTGTCGGCGATGCGATGAACCTCCCGTTCGAAGACAATGTTTTTGATGTTTACACAATCTCGTTTGGCATTCGAAACGTGACCCGTCCACAGGACGCCCTTAACGAAGCATTTCGGGTTCTGCGTCCCGGAGGCCGGCTTATGGTTTTGGAATTCAGCCAGATTCCAAACGAGCTCATGCAAAAAGTGTATGATCTATATTCCTTCAACATTATTCCACGTCTGGGCCAGGCGATTGCGAAGGATCGTGACAGCTATCAATACCTTGTGGAATCGATTCGAAATTTTCCCGATCAGGATACGTTTTTAGGCATGCTTCGCAGTGCCGGATTCGAAAATGCCAAATACCGGAACCTAAGCATGGGGATTGCTTGCCTGCACTCCGGATGGAAACTCTGACGTGCGGGGTCCACACAATATTTTGCGTCTGATCCGCACAGGTGCCACCCTGGAACGCACCGGTGCCATGGGTGTCGTCCTGGACGCGTTTGATGCACCTAAGGCTTTGCGCGTCGCCGCCCGGCTTCTCGGTTGGCCGTTCAAGTGGTTGGGATACAATGGTGACCCCAATGTGCCGCCCGCCCCACGCGCCTTAACGGCCTTGGGACCAGCTTATATCAAGTTTGGTCAGGTCCTTAGCACCCGGCCCGATGTTGTCGGTGATACGATGGCAAAGCAGTTGCGTGTCTTGCAAGACAAGCTGCCGCCATTTTCCGTGGCAGAAGCCAAGGCGATGGTCGAATCCGAGCTGGGCATTCCGGTTGACAAGATCTTCTCCGAGTTCAGCGAACCTGTCGCTGCGGCCTCTATCGCGCAGGTGCATAAGGCAAAATTGGCACAAACCGGCGAAACGGTCGCGGTGAAAGTGCTGCGTCCGAATATCGAAAAAGATTTCCGCAAGGATATTGACGCCTTTTACTTTGCCGCTGGCTTGATTGAGTTTTTGTCGCCGTCATCGCGGCGTTTGCGCCCCAAGGATGTCATCACCCATTTCGAAGGCGTCGTCATGGGAGAGCTGGATTTAAGGCTAGAATCGGCCGCTGCGTCGGAATTTGCCGCGAACACCGAAAATGATCCGGGGTTTCAGCTGCCAGATGTGAAATGGGACGTCTCAGGTCGACGCGTCATGACGCTTAGTTGGGCAGAGGGGCTGCCACTTGGCGACAATGATGCATTGGATGCGGCGGGCCATAATCGCGCGGAGCTGAGCCAACGGGTTCTGCAACTTTTCCTGCAACACGCGTTACGCGACGGTTTTTTTCACGCTGACATGCACCAGGGGAACCTCAAGGTTGCAGCAAACGGCGATATCATCGCCCTCGATTTTGGCATCATGGGCCATATCGACGAATACACCCGCCGGGTCTATGCCGAGATCCTGTATGGCTTTATTCGGCGAGATTACAAACGTGTCGCAGAAGTTCATTTCGAAGCTGGGTATGTTCCAAGTGACCGCGATGTGGATGAGTTTGCCCGTGCCTTGCGGGCCGTTGGAGAGCCAATTTTCGGCATGGATGCGACACGCATCTCAATGGGTCGCTTGCTTGCCTATCTATTTGAAGTCACAGAACGTTTCGGCATGGAAACACGGACTGAATTGATACTCCTGCAGCGAACAATGGTCGTTGTCGAGGGCGTGGCCAGGTCGCTTGATCCTAAAATGAACATCTGGGATGTCGCGGGACCAATTGTTGAGGATTACATTAAAACCAGCATTGGCCCACGCGCATTTGCAAAAGATCTGGGAAAGACGGCAATGGTGTTGGCCCGGTTTGGTCCAAGACTGCCTGGTTTGGTTGAACAGGCGCTTATTGCTCAGGCTCAGGACATACCAGAGCCGCCGCGAAAAAGCGGTCGACTTGCCGCCTTGTGCTTGATCTCTGGTGCCGTTGTAGGAGGCGTGATCGTCCTGATTGTCGGGTCTGTTTTCTGACGTCGCCTTTTTGCGTAACCAAATCCTAACCATCTGGCGCTTAGTGTTCTGTCAATCCGCAGAATGCGAGGGTACCCGTGCCAGATCAAGATTCGGTAAGTTTCGCTTGCCTTGGTGTCATCGCCTTTATGGCCAGCACATTTGCCGTGCAGGCAAATATTTGCGATGACGCAGCCCAAAAAGCGGCTGTTCGCTCCACTGTACCTGTTGATGTTCTTTTAACAATCACACGGCTTGAAACGGGGCGTGGGGATACTGCAGAACCTTGGCCATGGGCCGTCAACCAGGCCGGAAACGGAACCTGGTTCAATTCGGAGGATGACGCGCGCTCCTTTGTTTTTTCAGAAATCAAAGCAGGTAAGAAAAACATCGATATTGGGTGTTTCCAGATCAACTATCGCTGGCATGCCGAAGAATTTCGCAGCCTTGATGACATGTTCGATCCCTATCAAAATGCTCTATACGCTGCGGAATTCCTGACTCAACTTCATGACGAATTTGGAAGCTGGGAAGACGCGGCCGGGGCCTATCACAGCCGCACTCCGGAATTCGGGAAAAAATATCAGGCCAAGTTTCGACAATACCGAGCAAATGTCGAACAATTGGATTTGCCCCCCCCAACTCGCCGCTCTGAGGCCGTAACACAGCCAAGAATCGTTGCTGTAAGGGGGGCTGGGTCCTTGTTTATCGATCGTTCAAACGGATTGCCATTTATAGATATCGGTCGGATTAAATGAACGGTCTAAACGTGCGAAACCTATTTGCGCAACCAACTGTTGTTCTTGCAGTGGCGTTGATGGCAATCATCGTGATGATGATTTTACCAGTGCCAGCGTTCATTCTGGATATCGGCCTGGCAACATCATTTGCGCTCGCCATTCTGATTTTCACAGTCACTTTGTTTGTTGAACGGCCTCTCGATTTTTCGGCCTTCCCGACCATTCTGCTTGCATCTCTGATGCTGCGGTTATCTTTGAATATCAGCTCAACCAAGTTGATCATTGGCCAAGGCCACACAGGAACCGATGCCGCCGGCAACGTGATCCAGGGATTCGCCGATTTTGTCATGGGCGGCAGCGTCTTTTTGGGATTGGTGGTCTTCTGCGTTCTTTTGATCGTCAACTTTATGGTAATCACAAAAGGTGCAGCACGGATGGCAGAGGTCGGAGCCAGGTTTGCGCTGGACGGCATGCCCGGCAAGCAACTTGCGATCGACAGTGATATGGCTGCGGGTGCCATCACACACGCGGATGCACGCGCCCGCCGAGCCATCGAATTGCAGGAAACAACTTTCTTTGGTTCTTTGGATGGGGCGTCCAAATTTGTCAAAGGCGATGCCGTTGCGGGGCTTTTGATCACGCTGCTTAACATCGTTGTTGGGTTGATCATGGGCACATTGATCCATGGGATGCCCCTTTGGGATGCATTTGAAACATATGCCATCCTCACAGTCGGCGATGGGCTGGTCACACAAATTCCAGCCGTCATCATCTCTATCGCGGCCGCTCTGCTTTTGGCGCGGGGCGGCGCGGTTGGTGCTACGGATATCGCGATTACCACCCAATTGGGCCGCCATCCCGCCGCACTAGCAACCGTTGCTGTGTTGATGGTGCTCTTTGCTTTGGTGCCGGGCTTGCCCTTCGTACCCTTTCTCATTGGCGGCCTCATTCTTGGTGGTTTGGCCTATTGGGTAAGCCGACATCCACCCAAAACTGAGACCATCGATGAGGAGGAGGAGGCACCGGTTTTGCCCAGAGAACGCCCGATCGGAGACGCGTTGGATCTGGATGACATTCACGTCGAATTCGCGCCGGACCTCGTGGATATGGTGCTTGATCCCGCCGATGGTCTGGATTCCCGTATCACCAATATGCGCACTCACATTGCCAGAAGCTTTGGCGTCATCATGCCGGAAGTCCGGCTCACAGATGATGCCATGCTAAAGGACGGAACATATGTCGTCCGCATACATGGTGTGGAAACGGCGCGCGGTGTTCTTCATCCCGATCTTTTGTTGGCCTTGATCCCCGAGGGAACAACCGAGTTACCAAGTGGCACGGATGTGGAAGAACCTGTTTATGGTGCACCGGCGCGCTGGATTCAACAGGAAGAACGGGTCGATGCCCAAATGGGAGGGCTTACCGTAGTGTCTCCCAGCGAAGTGCTGGCAACCCATCTTTTGGAAATTATCAAAAGAAACCTAGGCCGTCTTTTGACCATGAAGTCACTCAAACGGCTTTTGGATGAGCTGGGATCACTGTCAAACCCCGCGCGCGCGGAAGCAAACCGCACTATGATCGAGCAAATTATTCCGGACAAAGTCCCGACCGACACGCTTTTACAGGTTCTTAAGCTTCTTCTGGAAGAACAGGTCTCAATCCGAAACTTTCAACTCATTCTTGAAGCGCTTTCCGAGACGCGCGGACAAGGACATAGCGCAGAATCTTTGTGCGAGCACGTTCGCCAGCGTCTGGGGTTCCAACTCGTCGCATCAATGCGGCGCGAGGATGGAACAATTCCATTGGTTCATTTAGCCTCTGATTGGGAAAAGGTTTTTGAGGCCAGTGAACTCAAAAACGAACGCGGTGCTCCCGATGTTGCGTTGGCCCCCGAAGACTTCGAGAAACTGTCCAAAAGCGTAGCAGAAGAAATGAACCGCGCCGGTCAGAAAGGCATTTTCCCAGCTTTGGTAATCCATGGAAGGCGGCGCAGATTTCTTAAAAGCTTGATGGCAGCAAAAGGCATTTCAAACCCTGTCTTGGCATTTGAAGAAATTGGCTTGGATGCAAAACCGGCAATCGTGGGAACTGTGGCAGCATGATGATCGAAGGTCTAACACAGGAATTGAATTCTCAGCTTTGGCTCGTCTACGCAATTTTTCTAAGGGTTGGCCCCGCTATATCTTTAATGCCTGGCTACGGCGAAAAATCTGTTCCGCCTCAGGTCAAAGTCATGCTTGCACTATTTTTGTCGTCAGCCGCTGCGCCAATTTTAGAACCCTTCTTACCACCAGAACCGCCGTTGGGAAAAGAGCTTTTATATTTCACCGTCCGTGAAACAACGGTTGGATTCTTTCTTGGGCTCATCTCCCGAGGTGCCCTATTTTTACTACAGAAAGCTGGTGCTGTTATTAGTCAATCTGTTTCACTTTCCCAAATGCTCGGCAATGCCGTTGATCCGATGCCAGTGATAAGTCATATTCTAACCGTGAGTGGACTCGCTCTCTTTTTTACTACACCCTTAAGCGACCACGCGATATTTGCATTACTTTCATCTTTCCACCTTGACCTCTCAAGTCTAAGCAATCTTTGGGGATTTTTTGCCGAAAATGTTATCGCATTAATTAGCTATGTAACTGAGCGTGGGATTACGCTTTCGGCTGGATTCATTGCGTTATTCTCAATTTACTACTTATTCACTGGCTTTACAAATAAAGCCATGCCACAATTTATGATTACATTTATCGGGATACCGTTTGTGAGTTTATTATCAATTTTTTTTTATACAATCACTACGATCTAATTTTATCTACGTGGAAGGAGCAAGTAATCCCACTTGTAACCTCATCATTTCTAGGTGAAAAATGAATTCCACTGAAGAAGATCACAATGATAAACCTCACGAGGCAACACCACGAAAGCTGGAGGACGCTCGCAAAAAGGGACAAATTGTTAGGTCACAAGATACAAACACTTTTATTGCAGTCTTAATATTTTTCATCGCCTTCTCCATTTTTTTCAACGGATCAGCTACGGACATTGTCGAAGCTATTAAATTTTTCTTAGCTGAGCAGATAGAGCGTAAAGCGATCGCTTCACCCGACAACCTTACCAAACAATTATATTCATGGGTTAGCATCCCACTATTTTTTTTCTTTATTTTACCCCTTATAGTGATAACACTTGGGCTGGTAGGCGCGCGGCAAATCATATTCACATCAGATAACCTTAAATTTAAAATTTCACGTATTTCAATTATATCAAATATAAAGAAACGCCTGGGAATATCGGGTCTATTCGAATTTCTTAAAAGCACCTTAAAGTTTGGTATATTTTCGATAATTCTTGCATATTTTATTATAAGTGGAATAGATATGTATCTTGAGGAGATAATCCTATTTTCCTCTAACAACGCATTTTTAAAATTATTTCATATCACTCAAAAATGGCTAATAGTTATGTTAGCGATTTATGCATGTATCGCAATTTTAGATATATTCTGGCGAACAAAATCGCATGCAAAGAAAAACCGAATGTCGGATAAAGAAATTAAAGACGAGCATAAAAATGAAGAAGGCGATGCTCAGATGAAACAAAAAAGGCGATCCAAAGCAGAGGAACTTGCCACTAATCGTATGTTACTTGATGTACCAAAATCCTCAGTTGTTATAACAAATCCAACTCATTATGCTGTTGCATTGAGCTGGAACGGTGGCACAAACTCTGTGCCAAAATGTGTCGCTAGAGGCACTGATGAAACTGCTCGTAAAATACGCGAAGTTGCGATTGAGTCAGGCGTGCCGCTTTATCGCGATCCTCCAACAGCGCGAGAGCTTTACGCAACTGTAAAAATAGGGATGTTTATCGACCGAGATCACTATAAAGCGGTCGCAATCGCCATCGGATATGCACGTAAAATTCAAAAAATGGTTGAGGACGCTGATGGAGAATAATTTACTAAAAATTCTTAAGGTTGTTAACCTACAACTAGATCGCCTAGAAGCACAGTTAATAGAGGAAAAGCTAAAAAAAGTAGAAATTGAGCGGCAGTACTCAGATGTAATTCAACAATTACAATTTATTGCAACATCTACTATGGAAGATTCTGCTGCAGATCCGGCAATTTTTAGATACAAACAAATGCGACTTAGAAAACTAGTATGCGATTTGGAAGATCTTAAACCTGAACGCGCTCGCTCCTATGCGGCCACTGCTTCAATTGAAAATAAAGTAAAAGCAACGATGCGAAAACGCCTTGGACTACAACTGCAAATTTCGAAAATTCTAGCTGAAAAACCTCATAATGATGTGGAAATGGAGCGCTTGACAGCACTTTTCCACATCACCACGAGAGTCTAATTTGTATCCTGTCTGACCATATCGGTAATAAGTACTGTAACGTGCTGATCGGCTAGAATTTCACGCGCGCGTACCGTTAAAGCCGTTCTCACCAGCTCCAGTGTGGTTTTTGCAATTAGTTCATCCTTGAAACCATCCATCGCAGCGAGTTCGAAGAGCTCACCTAAAAAGGTATCACGCAATTTGGGTTCGGCCATCCGCACATCATCCGCCTTTGCGGCACTTACCTCCACTGCTACAGTAAGGATGACCATCGCGCGAACTCGATTTCTAACAATCACCGGTACGACAAACTGATTTGGAAGTTTTACGATCTCGGTATCTTTTTGATCGACCTCGTCGCCCACAGTTACTGGCTCGGTGCCGACTGCTATTTCTTTCGGTGCATCACTGTCCTCTGATTGTAAAAATACTGCTATAGCAATACCACCACTCAAACCTAGAACCAGACCAAGTATGGGAACAAATATTTTAAGCAATATACTTTATCCTATTAAAACGGCAGAACGGCATCTAGCACCTGTTGGCCGATCCGTGGCTGTTGAACGTCACTGATCTGACCTCGGCCCCCATAAGAGATCCGCGCAGATGCAATCTTGTCATATCCGATTTCATTTTTGCGCGTGATATCCTCACGCCTGACAAAGCCGGAAACTAATAATTCTCTAAGTTCAAAATTGACACGCACCTCTTGCGTACCTTCAATTGCAAGGATACCGTTTGATAATACACTAGTTACAGTTGCTGCAATGCGTAAAGTAAGCTTTTCATTGCGGCGAACAGATCCATTTCCTTCACTTTGGCTGGAGGCGTCGAGCTCGACCGCAGTATCCAGAGTCGCCCCGTCAGGCAAAGATTTATTCTTGCGCTGTGGAAGACCAAAGAGTTGTGGTACTCCAAGATTTTCGGATGCCGATCGGCCCCTAGACGTTGTATTCGAAATCTCTGCTTTATCGTCAATTTCGATAATGACCGTCAAGATATCACCTGTGGTATATGCACGCCGATCACCAAACAGCGAACCTTGGCTACCGCTCCACAAAGAGGCATTCCTGTAGGTTGACATGTCTTCCGTCACTGTAGGCAGACCTGAAAAGATCATGGCTTGTCTTTCGACACTTTTTTCTTGTGGAGTGAACGACGGTGGCTGGCCTACGTGATCAAAACGCGCGCAATTGGTTAGGATTAATAAGCTGGTCGTTATTATGATCGAGGTATTTTTCATATTAAGGAAGAGCTTTCAAATTACCGTCGGCTTGAACTTCGGCGGTTATTTTTGCACGGGACACTAAATTCAATGCAACAATAACGTCGCCCATGGCTCCCCGCTCCAAGGCCCGTGCTTCGGTTGTGATTGTCAACCCCCCCACAGAAAAAGTGGCTTGAACAATCTGGTTGCGTTCGACCAGTGCTGGCGGACTAAGATTGCTGAGTAATACCGGGCGGCCGGCGTAGACGGCGCGCTTCACTTCTTTTCCGATCACGGCTTTGATATTTTGGGCAGCGCCTGCAACGATCACATCCTGTGTTTCAAGCATGTCCATAGTAACAATTTCCTTCGCGCGTAGCGTTGCACGTGCGAAAACGGTTTCCGCGAAAACTCCATGAGGCAAACACGTTATTATGATAGCCATTACGTTTCGCATCAGCGCACCTGCGTCGTCGCACCAAGCATCTGATCAACTGCAGAGATAACCTTGGCATTCAGCTCATAGCCGCGTTGGGCTTCGATGAGTTCCGTCAATTCACGGACAGGATCAACGGAACTGTCTTCCAAGTAACCTTGACGAAGTGTTCCGAGTCCATCTTCCCCCGGAGTGGCAACAAGGGGACCACCCGACGCTTCAGTTTCGCCAAAAAGATTCCCACCAAGTGCTTCGAGCCCTTTGGCATTTGCAAATCCAGCAAGGTTTAATTGACCAAGCTGTTGCGGTTCTGCCGTATCCGCAAAATAAGCATAAACCTCACCTTCAGGATTGATGGAAATGCTTCGCGCATCTTGGGGGATCACGATTTCCGGCGCGACGGCAAAACCTTCGGAGGTCACGATGACGCCTTCCGCATCCCGCTTGAGCGACCCGTCACGCGTATAGGCCGTTTGTCCTGACGGCAGCGTCACTTCCAGATATCCATTTCCATCGATCGCCAGATCGAGGTCGGCATTGGTTTGACTCAGCGACCCTTGGGCGAGGTGGACAGAAACTGCCGCAGGGCGGACACCCAATCCAACTTGAACGCCGGTCGGCAGAACTGTTCCGTCAGCCGCGTTCACCGTGCCAGCACGGGCTATCTGTTGGTAATGAAGATCCGAAAATTCGGCTCTCCTCGCGTTATAGCCCGTGGTATTCATGTTTGACAGGTTATTCGAAATGACTTCAACCCGCATTTGTTGCGCGGTCATTCCTGTCGCAGCGATCTTGAGAGCTCGCATATCAAATCCTCTATTTTATAAGTGTTTTAAGGGCGGTGGTCGAACGCTCATGCTGCATATCCAGCAACTTTTGGCCCATCTCATAAGAGCGCTGCACCTCAATCATGCGGGTGAGTTGGGATATTGCGTCAACGTTTGAGCCCTCCAGATGACCTTGAAGAACTTTGCCCGTATCCGAAGGTAACAGTTCCGCATCCGTTTTGAACAAAACACCGGTTTCACGCTCTAGGTTTGCACCGGGTTCCGGCTCAACAAGCCCAATTTGTCCTAGAAGTCGGTCCCCAATGCTGATGGTACCGTCTGAGGCAATTTTTATGTCAGATTCACCCGGAGGAACATTGATCGGCGCACCACCTGCATCAAGCAAACGATACCCATCCGGGGAAACTATGTCTCCAGCAGCATCAACATTGAATGCACCAGCTCGAGTCAATCTATTTCCATTCGGTGATTCTATCTGAAAGTAACCATTTCCTTCGATGGCCAGATCAAGAACGTTTCCCGACTGAGTTAAAATACCTTGAGCTAAAGAGGTTTTTTTAACACGAGCAGCTGCCATTGATATACTTTCACCACCTTTGACAGATTCAATATATTCTGAAAATACCAATCCCTGTTGACGAAAACCAGTAGTTGCCGAATTTGCAATATTGTGTGCAATCAACTCCATCTCTCGCATCAAGCCAGATTGTCGGGTTAAAGTAACGTATCCTGTACTTTCCATTTTAGCTTCCTGCTATTGATGGGATGACAGTGGCTTGAAAGAAATCGACAAGCGTTCGTGTCATAAAACTCATCGAAACCCAAAAAACCGCCAGCATTGCAACAAGTTTGGGTACAAAGGTAAGCGTCATCTCTTGAATCGACGTTAGCGCTTGAAACAACCCAATAGACACACCCGCCAAGAGGGCAGACATGAGAACGGGCGCGGAAACAACGACAGCAATCCGAAGTGTTTCGCGAAGCAGGTCAAAGATGAATTGCTCGGTGAACATTTTTCAAACTGGCATTCTCAGGATTTCCTGATAAGCTTCGACAACACGGTTTCGCACGGTGACTGCAGTCTCAACGGCAAGCTGAGATTGCGACAACGCCTCAACCAATGCGTGCGGGTCCGCATCGCCATACATTGATCCCATTGATGTTTCTTCCGATGTTTTCAGTGTTTGGGCAAAATTCTCAGTAATTTGCGCAAAACTTTCAGCGATTGCTGCTTTAGGATCAGGTGTGGTTGCTGGTTTAAGGGCTGCATACTGCTGAGAGGCGAAAAGTGATTTTACATCCATTGATATTCTCCATTCTGGAAGATTTATTTACGTAAAAGATCCATCAAGCCGGACGACATTTGCCGTGACTGATCGAACATCTTGAGGTTTGCCTCGTAGCTGCGCTGCGCTTCCCGTGCATCTGCAATTTCAATGACGAGATCGACGTTCGACCCGATATAATGTCCGTCTTTGTCCGCCAAAGGATGGCCCGGCTCGAAAATCCGCTCGCCTTCTCGCCGATCCAGTTTGACAGCGTCCACCGCAACCTTTGGCAGGCCAGATCTCTCGACTTCGGATTTGAAAGTAATCGTTTTACGACGATAACCCGGAGTATCTGTATTTGCGACGTTCTCCGAAACAATCTGTAAACGATACGCTTGTGCTTTTAGTCCGCTGGCAGAAACGCCAAGCGCTTTTGAAAATGCTGACAAAAGGGTCTCCTATTGCTTGCTTAGGGTGGCGCGTAAAATGCCAAGCGACGCCCTGTAAACGGCCAACGCACGATCATGCTGCCGTTTGGCTTCGACCGAGTTTAAAATCTCCGACTGGAGATCGACGCCATTTCCATTGGGTTCTGCAAACAGTCTTGACGTTTCAGAACGGGCTATCGCGTTGTTTGCACCGGAAAGGTGACCGGTCCGCGTGTGTTTTAGGGCAAAGTCACCACCTATCGTGGGTAAGATGTCAGAGAAATCCCTTACAGACCTCGCGCGATAACCAGGCGTGTCGGCATTGGCTATGTTTTGCGACGTCAGAGCCTGTTTCAGGCCTGCGTGTCTGGCCATGGACATGGCAGTTTTGAAGGTATCCAGGTTCTGGAACATTTCGGGGTTTCTCCCTCGCTTGCTTCAACGAAGACTTAACCCTGATTCCTTTAAAAAGAGTTTGCAGAACAATTTTTCAGGGAATTTGATGAAAATTTTGAAGCTTGAAAATCTACAGAAAAGGGTCGCGGACATCACCCCTTCAACACCAATCGGACGCGTAAGCGGCGTCACCGGTCATGTGATCACAATTGAGGGATTTGAAAATGAGGTTAAAACTGGTGACCGCCTAAAACTGATCAAGGCCGATTCGAAAGAACTCACCGGCGAAGTCATTCGCATTGATAAATCCACGGTCACGATGCTTCCGGATGGGCCATCTGACCAGATTTCGCTTTTAGATCGTGTGTTTTCTCTAGGGCCGAGCAGAATTGCACCAAGCAAGGCTTGGATTGGACGTGTGATTGACCCATACGGCCTGCCGCTTGACGGCCGACCTCTCCCACCGGGTGACACATTGCTGGATGTTTTTCATGACGCGCCAAGCCCTATGAAACGCAAAACTCTGGGCGTGCGTTTGAACACTGGTTTCAACCTTTTCAATACGATGCTGCCAATTGTACAGGGACAACGCATTGGTATTTTTGCCGGACCCGGGGTTGGCAAATCCACTTTGCTTTCCAGCTTTACGGCCAACATAGAAGCAGACGTCGTTGTGCTTGCGTTGGTTGGCGAACGTGGGCGCGAAATTCATGATTTCACGTCGAACGTTCTTGGTGACGCTGGAATGAAACGAACTGTTGTCGTTGCCGCTGCTGCAGATGCCTCCTCGACATCCCGTGCAAGATGCCCACTGACCGCAATGCGAATATCCGAATGGTTCCGCGACCTTGGATATCGTGTTCTGCTCATCGTTGATTCAATAACACGCTTTGCCGAAGCTCAGCGCGAGGTTGCAATAACGGCAGGCGAATTTCCCAGCTTACGTGGCTTTCCGGCGTCAACACCGTCGCAAATTACAAAATTGGCAGAACGCGCCGGCCCAGGAGAATTTGAAACCGGAGATATTACCGCAATTTTTAGTGTCTTGGTCGCGGGTTCAGACTTTACCGAACCCGTATCAGATATGTTGAAAGGTGTTTTAGATGGTCACATTTTGCTTGATCAAACTCTTGCCGAGCGGGGGCATTTTCCAGCGGTCAACCTTCTGCAATCGGTATCAAGGGCGCTCCCAAAAGCCGCGAACGACGTAGAAAACGAACTGATATCACGCGCACGCGCTCTGAAATCAATCTACACCGAAGCTTCCACGATGATTAATGCTGGACTATACACGCCTGGAAGTAATACGGAAATCGATAAATCAATCGAATTTGAAAAACACTTTTCCAACTTCTCAACGGGCTCAGAGACGAAAGGCTGTTCTGCAAGTTTCGAAAAATTGCGGTTATGCTTGCGAAGTAGTATTAACGGCACTCAATCTGTACCGCAAAACTGAAAATTCCGTGGAGTTCAGTTGAAAGATGAAACGAAATTTATCGTAATGTATTGAGACTTTTAACTTTGTCAAAACCTTCTAGGGTCAGGATGCATTGATTTTCAACGCGTTGCGTGTTTCACGGCTCGGAAAACGGAGCGGTAACATGAGCGACCTTTTCTGGCTGACCGATGAGCAGATGGCCAAGCTGTCTCCTTTCTTCCCGAAGTCGCACGGCAAGCCGCGGGTCGATGA
>NZ_JBIQWA010000006.1:0-216108 GCF_046591575.1 Marivita sp. S0852 | reverse complement strand
TTGGGGTCCGCATCTGGACCGGATGGTCGATTTCTGGTCGTCGGTTGCGTTGATGACGGGGCGGTATCATGGCGCTCCGGTGCCCAAGCATACCAGCCTGCCGATCACCTCGTCGCATTTCAATCGCTGGCTGGCGCTGTTTAGTGAAACCGCGCGCGAGGTCTGCACAGCCGAAGGGGCGGCCCATGTCATGACCCGCGCCGAACGCATTGCGCGGTCCTTGACCATGGCGGTCGAGGACGCACAGCGCGTGTGCCCGCATGCCGCACCGATTCTGCGCCAGACATAGGCTTAACAAAGACAAGGCGATCCAATGAAACTTGCAACACTCACGGGAACCAAGCGCGGTGAAACGGACAGATTGCTCCAATCGGTTGTCGCCCGACTCAAACACGACAAGGTCAGACTTCTGGGGGCTGTGCGCGCGCCCGATCCGGGGTCAAGCGATGCGCATTGTGAAAGCACATTGTCGCTTTTGCCGGACGGGCCGCGTGTGCGGATCACACAGGACCTGGGCGCGGGATCATCGGCCTGTCGGATGGATGCCGGTGCTTTGGAAGAGGCCGTTGGCGTGGCAACCGTGCGGCTCGCGTCGGATGGCGCTGATCTTGTCATATTGAACAAGTTTGGTCTGAGCGAAGCAGAAGGGCGCGGCTTTCGCGGGTTGATCGCCGATGCGCTTGCCCAGGATATTCCGGTTCTTGTCGGGCTGTCCGACACCCATCGGGCGGCGTTTGAAACCTTTGCCGACGGCATGGCAACACAAGTGGCCCCTGACGACACCGCGATTCTGGAATGGTGCCGTGTGGCTCTGGGCCGACCCGACCTGGCACAAGGGGCGCAACAAGACGTGTCCTTGAGGGCCTAACGACGATCCGCGCGGTTCTGCGCGGTGCTTGATATGGAGATTAAGATGAATGATCCTTCCGTACATGATGGTGCTGTGCAACCGACGGACAATCTGGTCGCGCACCTTTTAGAGCATTATCACGCCGGTCACCGGCGTGAATTGCCCCAACTGGTTGCGCTGGCGCGCAAGGTCGAGGCCAACCACGCCCATGACATCAACGCGCCGCATGGTTTGACCCAGGCGTTAGAGCGCATGAAGGCCGATCTTGAACATCACATGCACACGGACGAAACCATTGTCTTTCCGGCCCTTCATACCGGTTGGGTCGGCCAACTGCGCGAAACACTCGAAGCGCTGCGCGATGATCGTGACGCACATCTGGAAACGATGAACAGGATTGCGGCCATAGTGCATGGGTTCCGGCTTCCTTTTGATGCCTGCCGGACATGGACCGAACTTTACGAACGGCTTGGCACCTTTGCTGAAGACCTGGACGAGCATCTGTATCTTGAGGGCCAGTTGCTTTTCTCAAAGCCGTTGCCTGAATCGTAATTCTTTTGCGAATACAACCTTCTGTACGGCAACCCCGCTGTGATGCGGGCTGACATGCCGCTGGTGCAGAAGATGTTTCGCAGGTGCAGCAATAAAAAGCACATCTATGATGTCGCTATTTGCGCTAGATCAAAGTTAGCCTTCGCCAGACCGCATAAATCATCCCTATGCGGACCCTCGTCTCCATATTTGCGCTGACAGTTTTGTCCTTTGCCCTGGTCTTTACCGGCCCGGCATCGCGTAACATGGTGTCGGCTGACACGATACTGGCCGAGCTGTGTCTGGACGGCGTGGTGCAGACGGTGCGCCTGGGGCCAGATGGCCAGCCGGTGTCACCCAATGAGGACTGCGCTCAAGGCCATACGTGTTGCGTCATGGCCGACGATACGACAGAGCCGCGCATTTTGTCGGTGCGGACCGTACGGTACGGGCAAACCGCTGTCGCGCCGTTTGTGACCGGCGCGTCGATCACACGAATTGAATATCTTGCCGCCAATCCGCGAGCGCCCCCGGCACCGCGCATTGGGCAGAGTGACCAAACGGAAATCCACTCATGACTCTTCTGCGTTCCCTTCTTTGGGCATCGATTCTGTGTCTTGGCACAGTCCTGTCCGCGCAACAGACGCAAGCCCAATCCGAACTAACCCGTCTGCTGCCGGATGTCGTTGCCAGCGACGTGGTCGAAGGGGCAACAGGGTTTGGACGCACCCATGACGATCTGCCGATTGTGCAAGTGATGCGCGATCAAGAGCAGATCGGCTGGGCCTTTATCACATCAGATTTCGTCTCGACCACCGGGTATTCCGGCAAACCCATTCACACGATGGTTGCCGTGGATGATGCCGCGCAGGTGATCGGTGTCGAACTTGTCAAACATTACGAACCCATCGTTCTGATCGGCATTCCCGATTCAGAGGTCAAGGCACTGGTGGCGAATTACCGGGGGCTTGATCTGGTGGCCGAGGCGGAATCCGGCGGCACCTCTCACGAGTTGGACATCATCTCTGGTGCCACCGTGACGATCATGGTGATCGACGATTCCATCATTCGCGCCGGTCTCAAGGTTGCGCGACAGTTGGGGTTGGGCGGGCTTGCGGTCGAGGTTGATACCGGACCCCAATTCGAGATCAACCCCGAGGCGACGGCCCCAAGCGACTGGATGACGCTGGAAGGCGACGGCACGCTGCGGCGGTTGTCGCTGGACGTGGGGCAGGTCAACGCCGCTTTCGCCGCGATGGACGATCCGCGGGCCGAAAGACGCGCGCTGACCGAAGCGCCGGAAACCACCTTCATCGAAATGCAGGCCGCCTTGGTGTCACATCCCGCCATTGCCGAGGCCCTTTTGGGGGAGGCGCGCGCAGACAATCTGCAAGCCTGGCTGGACGACGGCGATCATGCGGTCGCGATCTTTGGGCGCGGGCTCTATTCCTTCAAAGGCTCCGGCTATGTGCGCGGCGGCATCTTTGACCGGATCGTACTGATTCAGGATGACATCTCGGTGCGGTTCCGCGACCGGATGCACCAGCGGATCAACGGCATCGACGCGACAGGCGCGCCGCAGTTCAACGAAGCGGATATGTTCAAGATCCCGGCGGATACCGGGTTTGATCCGACCAAACCCTTCCGCATTCAGCTTTTGGTGCAGCGCGAAGTTGGGGCGATCGAAAAGATCTTTACCACCTTCGATCTGGGCTACCGCCTGCCGGACCAGTACCTGCGCTCGGTGGCCCCCGCCCCCGCGCCAGAGGTGCCTGCGGCTGTCACCGATGTCACCACCCAGTCCGAAAGCCAGGCCCATCAGGCCCTGTGGAAACGGATTTGGGCGGGAAAAACCACCGAGATCGCCGTGGTCGGCGTGATGCTGTTCCTGCTCACTGCGGTGTTCTTTTTCCAGAAATTCGCCACCGTGAACGAACGGGTGTTCTTCTGGTTCCGCATGAGCTTTCTGACTGTCGTGCTGGTTTATCTGGGCTGGTACGCCAACGCACAGCTGTCGGTTGTCAACCTGATCGCGCTGTTCAATTCGTTGACCGCCGGGTTCAGCTGGCAGGCGTTCATGCTTGATCCCCTGACCTTCATCCTGTGGTTTGCTGTGGCGGCGGCGCTGCTCTTTTGGGGGCGGGGGGCCTATTGCGGCTGGCTCTGCCCGTTTGGCGCGCTGCAAGAACTGACCAACCGCATCGGGCGCGCGCTGCGCATTCCGCAATGGACCCTGCCCTGGGGTTTGCATGAACGGCTGTGGCCGGTGAAATACATGATCTTTCTCGGGCTGTTCGGCGTGTCCTTGATGAGCATCGAACAGGCCGAGCGTCTGGCCGAGGTTGAACCCTTCAAGACCGCGATTATCCTGAATTTCGTGCGCACCTGGCCCTTCGTGGCCTATGCCGCCGCTTTGCTGATTGCCGGGCTGTTCGTGGAACGGTTCTTCTGCCGCTACCTGTGCCCGCTGGGGGCGGCTCTGGCGATCCCGGCGCGGCTGCGCATGTTCGACTGGCTCAAGCGGTATCGCGAATGCGGCAACCCCTGCCAGACCTGCGCCAATCAATGCCCTGTTCAGGCGATCCACCCCACGGGTGAGATCAATCCAAACGAATGTATCAACTGCCTGCATTGTCAGGTGCTGTACCAGTCCACCACTCAATGCCCCGTGGTCATCAAAAAGCTCAAGCGTCGCGCCAAGGTCGGTGCCGCGCCTGATCTGGGCCGTGACCTGTCCGGGCATCCCAATCAACCAAAGATTCAACCCGCAACCTGAAAGGAACACTCATGTCCGAGGGAAAGAAACTGCCAATCACACGCCGGGGCCTTCTGGGCGCAACGGCCGGGGGTGCGGCACTTGCCGGTGCCATGGGCACCCGCGCCATGCTGACCGGAACCGCCGCTGTTGGCGCGGCCACCGTTGCCGGAACAACAAGCGCAAGCGCTGCAACCGACGGACAGGTCGGACCAGGGCAGCTTGATGAATATTACGGCTTCTGGTCGTCAGGCCAGTGTGGCGAGATGCGCATTCTGGGCGTGCCGTCGATGCGCGAACTGATGCGCGTGCCGGTGTTCAACATCTGCTCTGCCACCGGCTGGGGGATTTCGAATGAATCGAAAAAGATCCTGACCGAAGGCCTGCTGCCCAAGACCAAAGAATATCTGGCTGCCAATGGGCACGAATTCCCGCCCAACGGCGATTTGCACCACCCGCATATGTCCTTCACCGAAGGCACTTATGATGGTCGCTACCTCTTCATGAACGACAAGGCCAACACCCGCGTCGCGCGTGTGCGCTGCGACGTGATGAAGTGCGACAAGATCATCGAGATCCCGAACGCCAAGGCGATCCACGGTCTGCGTCCGCAGAAATGGCCGCGCACCAACTACGTGTTCGCCAATGGCGAAGATGAGGTGCCGATGGTCAATGACGGCCAGATCCTCGATGAGCCGGACAAGTACGTCAACTTCTACACCGCCATCAACGCCGACGAGATGACGGTGGCCTGGCAGGTGATGGTGACGGGCAACCTCGACAACACCGATTGCGATTATGACGGCAAATACGCCTTCTCGACATCGTATAACTCGGAAATGGCGATGGACCTTGCCGGGATGACCGAAAAGGACATGGACCACGTTGTCGTGTTCAACATTGCCGAGATCGAAAAGGGCATCGAAGCTGGTGACTATCAAGAGCTGAATGGCGTCAAGGTTCTGGACGGGCGCAAGGGCGCGACCAACAAATACACCCGCTACATCCCGATCCCCAACAACCCGCATGGCATCAACATGGCCCCCGACAAGGTGCACCTGTGCATCGCGGGCAAGCTGTCTCCCACCGTGTCGATCATCGACGTGCGCAAGCTCGACTCGCTTTTTGAAAGCGATGTCGATCCGCGCAGCGTTGTCGTCGGAGAGCCGGAATTGGGGCTTGGTCCGCTTCACACCTGTTATGACGGCAAGGGCAATGCGTATACGACGCTCTTCCTAGACAGCCAGGTGGTCAAGTGGAACATCGAGAAGGCCAAGCAACTTTACGCAGGCGAGGATGTCGACCCGATCATCGTCAAGAAAGACGTGCATTACCAGCCGGGCCACAACTCGACCGTGATGGGCGAAACGCTTGAGGCGACCGACAAATACTACCTGACGATGAACAAGTTTTCGAAGGACAGGTTCCTCAATGTCGGCCCGCTCAAGCCCGAGAACGAGCAGCTGTTTGCGATCAATGGCGATGACATGACCCTGATTCATGACGGCCCGACCTTTGCCGAACCGCATGATTCCATCATCGTCGATCCGGCCAAGCTAAGCCCGAAATCGGTCTGGGATCGCAACGACCCGATGTGGGCGGATACACGGCGCCAGGCCGAAGCGGACGGTGTTGATCTGGATGATTGGCAAGACACGATCATCCGCGATGGCAACAAGGTGCGCGTCTATATGAGCAGTCAGGCACCGCAGTTCTCTATCGAGACGTTCACCGTGCAACAGGGCGACGAAGTGACGGTCATCGTGACCAACCTCGATGACATCGACGACCTGACCCACGGCTTTACCATGGGCAACCACGGTGTCGCGATGGAGCTTGGACCGCAGGCAACGTCGTCTGTCACCTTTGTGGCGGCGCAGCCGGGCGTCTACTGGTATTACTGCCAGTGGTTCTGCCACGCGCTCCACATGGAGATGCGCGGCCGGATGTTCGTCGAGCCGAGGGCGAGCTAAGCCATGAAGCGTGTCCTGCCCCTGATCCTGACGCTGCTCTTTGCGTTGCCCCTTTGGGCGGACGAGACTGCTGTGCCACCGGGGCAAGGCACGCTTGCCAAAGCCATCGCCGGGGCCGACCCCGGCGATGTGCTGACCCTATTGGAAGGGCGCTACGAAGGGGCGATCACCATTGACCGCCCCCTGACCCTGACCGGCCCCGAAAGCGCGGTGATCGACGGGATGGGGCAGGGCACCGTTGTCACCATCGACGCACCCGATGTGACCGTGCGCGGCCTGACCGTGACCGGATCGGGCATGAACAGCGAAGACCTTGATGCGGGCATCAAGATCCTCAAAGGCGCGGACCGCGCCATCGTCAAGAACAATAAGGTGCTGGGCAATCTGCACGGCGTCGATGTGCATGGCGGGCGCGATGCTCAGGTGATCGGCAACACCATCGAAGGCACACGACAGCGCCGCGTCAATGACCGGGGCAATGGCATCTATGTCTGGAACTCTCCCGGAACGCTGGTCGAAGGCAATTCCGTGCGCTGGGGACGCGATGGCATCTTTTCCAATGCTTCGCGCACCGGCACCTATCGTAACAACCTGTTCCGCGATCTGCGCTTTGCCGTGCATTATATGTATACAAACGATTCCGAAGTGTCGGGCAACGTGTCCATCGGCAACGGCCTTGGCTATGCGATCATGTTCTCAAACAACATCATCGTGAAAGACAACCTGAGCCTGTCGGATATCAGCCACGGCGTAATGCTCAACTATGCCAACAATGCCGAAGTGTCCGGCAACCTCGTGCGAGGCGGGGCGAACCGCTGCACGTTCATCTATAATGCGCACAAGAACCTGATCTGGGGCAACCGCTTTGAAGGCTGCGAGATCGGCATTCATTTCACCGCTGGATCGGAACGCAACGTGCTGACGGGAAACGCCTTTATCGGCAATCGCGAGCAGGTGAAATATGTCGGCACGCGCGATATCGAATGGAGTTTTGAGGGGCGCGGCAATTACTGGTCCGACCATCCCGGTTTCGACCTTGGCGGCGACGGCATCGCCGACAGCGCGTTCCGCCCCAACGACCTGATGGACCATATCCTGTGGTCGCAACCCGCCGCACGGCTGCTGACCGGCGCGCCTGCCGTGCAACTGATCCGCTGGGCGCAATCCAGCTTCCCGGCCACTTTGCCCGGTGGCGTGGTGGACAGCGCACCCTTGATGACCGCACCGCAGATCCCCGTGCCCGAAGACTATACCGCGATGGAGGCCGAGGCCGCCGCGCGACGTGATGAAAGCGATATGAATGACATCGACGTTAACGATCTCTCGTCTCACTAAGACCTTTGGCGGGGTGCAGGCCCTGACCGACGTGTCGCTGTCCGTCGCCCCCGGCGAACGGGTGGCGCTGCTGGGCCATAACGGCGCGGGCAAGTCGACGATGATGAAGATCATCCTTGGCCTGATCGCGCCCGACAGCGGCGACATTTCCGTCTGCAATGCCACACCCGGCGATCCCGAGGCGCGCAGCAAGGTGGCCTATCTGCCCGAAAACGCGGCCTTCCATTCGGCGCTGACCGGGCTGGAGCAGATCACCTTTTACATGCGCCTGCGCGGGGTCGATCCCAAAGGCGCGCGCGATCTGCTGGGGCGCGTCGGTCTTGGCGATGCCGCGACGCGCCGGATCGGCACCTATTCCAAGGGCATGCGGCAGCGCGTCGGTCTGGCGCAGGCGCTGATCGGCCATCCGCGCCTTCTGGTGCTGGACGAACCCACCAGCGGCCTTGACCCGGTATCGCGGCGTGATTTCTACGAACTGCTTGACGGGCTTGCCGCCGAGGGCGCGGCGATTTTGCTGTCGAGCCATGCGCTGACCGAGGTGGAGGCGCGCACCGACCGGCTTTTGATCCTGTCGGGCGGGCGCATGGTGGCCGAAGGGTCTCTGCCCGAATTGCGCAGCGAGGCGGCCTTGCCTGTCGCCCTGCATGTCACAGCGATGAACGGCTACGCGCCCGAACTCATGGCGGCCTTCCCGAATGCGATCCAGACCGATGCGGGCCTGCACCTGACCTGCGCGCAGGACGAAAAGCTGGCGACGCTCGCACGGATTTCCGAGATGCGGGGCAAGGTGGCCGATCTTGAGGTGATCCCGCCCAGCCTCGAAGACATCTACAGCCATTTCAGCCGGAGGGACGGCCAATGATCGCGCGTATCCTTGCCACCACCCGGATCGAAGCCAACATCGCGCGGCGCAACCGCTGGGTGCTGATCGCGGTGCTTTTGATGGTGGTGTTTTCGCTGGTCCTGTCGGCGGCGGGCTCTGCCCCCACGGGCGCTGTCGGCGCGGATCGGCTGTCGGTGGTGGTGGCCTCGCTCACCTCGCTCTCGGTCTATCTGGTGCCGCTGGTGGCGCTGCTCATGTCGTTTGACGCCATCGCCGGAGAGGTCGAGCGGGGCACGCTGCCGCTCTTGCTCACCTACCCGGTGGCGCGGTGGGAAGTGCTGGCGGGCAAGCTGCTGGCGCATGTGATCATCCTGATCGTGGCGCTGGTTGCGGGCTATGGATCGGCGGCCCTGATCGCCGTCGCGACCGACCCCGAGGCGGTCGCCGGTCTGAGCGCGCTGTGGCGGCTTACTTGGACTTCGGTCCTGTTAGGGGCCACCTTCCTTGGCATCGGCTATGCCGTTTCCGCCCTGTCGCGTCGCGCGTCGGGGGCTGCCGGTCTGGCCATCGGCGTCTGGCTGGGCCTTGTCGTGCTGTACGATCTGGGCCTGCTGGCCGCGGTGGTGGCCGACGAAGGCGGGTTCTTTACGACGCAGGTCTTTCCCGCCGCCCTTCTGGCCAACCCGGCAGATGCCTTTCGTCTTTTCAACCTGAGCGCCGCCGAAGCCAGCGCTGCCGCGTCGGGCGTGGCGGGCGCGGCCGGGGCGATTCCGCAATGGCAATCGCTGGCCTCGGTCGCGCTCTGGCCCTTCATCGCGCTGGCCCTCGCCGCGCTGAGTTTCCGAAAGGTGGATGTATGAAACGCCTTATTCCAATGATCCTGATCTCTCTGGCGCTGACCGCCTGCAAGGAAGAGCTGGCGCAGGATGTCACGCCCGTATCCCTGAGCGCCGATGCGGTCGGGCATTACTGCCAGATGACGCTACTTGAACATGACGGCCCCAAGGCGCAGGCGCATCTGGGCGGGCTGCCCGGCGCGCCGCTGTTCTTCAGCCAGGTGCGTGACGTCGTGGCCTATCTGCGCATGCCCGAGCAAAGCCACGAGGTCGTCGCGGTGTGGGTCAACGATATGGGCGCGCAGGATGCGACCTGGGACGCGCCCGGTGCTGACAACTGGATTGATGCCGAGGATGCCCTTTATGTCGTCGGGTCGGATGTGATTGGCGGCATGGGGGCACCGGAACTGGTGCCATTTTCTGACCGCACCGCCGCGCGTGATTTTGCGGCGGATCATGGCGGCGCTGTCATGACATTGGACGAAATCCCGGATGCCGCCGTTCTGGCACCTGTCGAGCTGGTTCAAGACACCGATGACAGCGCGTTTCAGGACCGCCTGCGCGCCCTGTCGGACAAGATGGGAGACTGAGATGACCGCAATATCCCGACGCCGGGCCCTGACCATTCTGGCCGCCGCCACCGCACTACCTACATCCGCCTTGGCGACACCGGACGTGCCATTGCACACATGGCGGGGGCGGGCACTGGGCGCGCAGGCGACCTTGCGTCTGGCCCATCCTGACGCGGCAGCGATCTCTGAAAGGGTTGCGGCCGAAATTGACCGGCTGGAAGACGTGTTCAGCCTGTTTCGCCCGCAAAGCGCGCTGTCCCGGCTTAATCAACAGGGCGTGCTTCCGGCACCGCCGTTCGAGCTTTTGCAATGCCTGTCTTTGGCCGCGCGCGTGCATAATGCAACGGAAGGTCGGTTTGATCCGACAGTTCAACCGCTCTGGCGGGTTTACGCAGAGGCGTCTGTGGCCGGACGCGCAGCGGGCGCAGACGATCTAAACCGCGCGCGCGCGGCGATAGGCTGGGACCGGGTGCGTTTTTCCACCGATGCCATCACGCTTGAACCGGGCATGGCGCTGACGCTGAACGGCATCGCGCAAGGCTTTATCGCCGACCGCGTGGCCGATCTGTTGATTGGGGAAGGTCTGGACAACATCCTGATCGACACTGGCGAATTCCGCGCTCTGGGCGGTGATCCGCAGGGCACCGCATGGCCGGTGAACCTGGCCGCCGGAGGTCAGGTTGCGCTGAAGGCGCGCGCGCTTGCCACCTCGGCACCGCTCGGCACGACTTTTGGGGCGGGGGCAACCGGGGACAGCCATATCCTTGATCCGCGTCGCGGAGCGCCTGTCCCGGCGGTCTGGCACGAGGTTTCCGTATCGGCGGATCAGGCGGCTCTGGCCGATGCGCTTTCGACGGCGGCCTGCCTGTATTCAACCAAGTCAGAGATCGTGACCTGTGTGCAGGCATTCAAGAACAGCCGACTGGAACAGATTTCATAAATTGTGAACTTTCACCACCGGCCAAACGCGAAAGGCGACATTTGTCAAACGAATTGACATAAGCATAAATCATGGGCTAGCCAAATAGAACACGGTGTCGGATTTGAAAGGGAGGAGACTTTTCATGACGACAGGCCCGACATATGAGCCTCTTTCGGTTGACACGTTGACACGCCGTTTGGCCGATGTCGCGGCCCTTGCCGAACACGTTGGGCCAGACACGAAAACCTGGCAGGTCGAGGAAATCGGCGACGGCAATCTGAACCTTGTCTTTCGCGTCACCGGCCCAAATGGACAGGCCGTGGTCAAGCAGGCCTTGCCTTATGTGCGGCTTGTCGGGGACAGTTGGCCGCTGCCGCTGTATCGGGCGTTTTTCGAATACCATGCACTGACTCGGCAGGCCGCGCGCGATCCGGGATCTGTTCCAAAGGTTTACCATTTTGACGAAGCGCAGGCTTTGATCGTGATGGAATTTCTGGCCCCGCATGTCATTTTGCGCCGCAAATTGATCGCCGGAGAATATGTTGACACGCTGGCAGAGTGTCTGGGCACGTTCTGCGCCCGGACCGCGTTTCGCGGCTCTGCGCTTTCCATGACGCGCGAGGATCGAAAGGCTGATGTGGCGTTGTTTGCGGGAAATGTTGAAATTCCGGCAATCACCGAAGCATTGGTGTTCACCGATCCATATTATGACGCCGAACTGAACAGCCATACCGCCGGTCTGCAGCCGGTCATCGCCACCTTGCGCGGCGATGTTGCGCTCAAGGTCAAGGTTCAGCAATTGTTGCAGCGGTTTGTGTCGAACACCGAAACCATGGTGCATGGCGATCTGCATTCCGGGTCGATCATGTCGACCGAAACGGATAGTCGGGTGATTGACCCGGAATTTGTGCAATATGGCCCGATGGGTTTTGATATCGGGATGTTATGCGCGAATTTCCTGATGGCGTATTTCAGTCAACCCGCGCATCGGCAAGACGATCTGACGGCCTATCAGGATTGGGTGCTGGGCGTTATCACTGATCTGTGTCAGACCTTTGAGGCAGAGTTCCGGCATCTGTGGCAGACAGAGCGGACAGGCATCCTCTATCCCGCCGCGGTGTTCGAGGATCAGGGCCACGACAGCACATTGGCCTGCGATGCGGTGCTGGCTGATATCTGGCGCGATGCCTGGGCGTTTTGCGGGATCGAGATGCACCGCCGCTGTTTGTCGCTGGCCCATAACGCCGATTTTGAGGATATCGCCGACACCACCCTGCGCGCCGCCCTTGAAGCGCGCAATCTGATGATGGGTGCCGCGCTGATCCATGCGGCAGATACGGGTCTGGACGCGCAGGCGGTCTGTGCCATGGCCCGTGAGTTTAACGGAAAGGACATCTTATGAAGATCGACGGCACACATTACCGATCCTTGTGGTGGAATTCCGACAAGCATGTTCTTGAAATCATCGACCAGCGCTGGTTGCCGCATGACTTTCGCGTGGTGCCGGTGGCGACGATGCAGGATTTTGCGGATGCGATCTATCAGATGCGGGTTCGGGGCGCGCCCCTGATCGGGGCAACCGCCGCTTACGGGATGGCGCGAGCCATGGCGCAGGATGCGTCGGATGCGAATATGGATGCGGCTTGGGCCTTTCTGGAAAAGACGCGGCCGACCGCGATCAATCTGCGGTGGGCGCTGGATCGGTGCCGCGCCGCATTGCGGCCCTTGCCCCAAAGCGCGCGCGCCGAGGCCGCGCTGGCATTGGCGCATGACATTGCCGAAGAAGACGTCGAGATCAACCGTCGCATTGGGGAAAACGGTTTGGCGCTGATCCGCGAGATTGCCGCCCGGAAACCCGAGGGCACACCGGTTCGCGTGCTCACCCATTGCAATGCCGGATGGCTGGCCACGGTCGATTGGGGCACCGCGACCAGCCCGATGTATCACGCGCATGATGCCGGACTCCCATTGCACATCTGGGTCGACGAAACGCGCCCGCGCAATCAGGGGGCCTTGACGGCCTGGGAATTGGGCGGTCACGGCGTGCCGCACACCTATATCACCGACAATGCAGGGGGGCATCTGATGCAGCATGGATTGGTGGATCTGGTGATCACCGGCACCGACCGCACCACGCGCCGCGGCGATGTGTGCAACAAGATCGGCACCTATCTCAAGGCGCTGGCGGCACATGATAATGGCGTGCCGTTTTACGTGGCGCTGCCATCGCCGACCATCGACTGGACGGTGAGCGACGGTGTGGCCGAGATCCCGATCGAGGACCGCGACACAAGCGAGGTCACGCATGTTCAGGGCACAACAGCGGCCGGAGCCATTGACACGGTCAGGGTCACACCGGACGGCACCGCAGGCGGCAATCCGGCCTTTGATGTCACGCCCAACCGCTTGGTGACAGGCCTGATCACAGAACGCGGCGTCTGTGCCGCGTCCGAAGACGGCTTGGCAGGGCTGTTCCCCGACTTCGCCAAAGCGGCGCAGTAAAGGGTGCCGCCACAGCCAAATCCGATGCCAAAGTCGCGCGGCACTGCCGATCCTGTTCGACTGTCCCCGCGCGATGATGCGCCTTTTGTCGAGGCCGCCTGGCTGTATTATCATGACGGTCTGAACCAGAACGATATCGCGGAACGGATGCGGATCAGCCGGGCAACGGTGGTCAATTACCTGAACGAAGCGCGCAGCCGGGGTTGGGTGCGTGTTCATCTTGACAGTGATGTGTTCCGGGGGCGTCGGCTTGCTGCGGAATTGTGCAAGGCCTACGGTCTGGCCGACGCGCTGGTTGTGCCCGATGACCCGGTCGAGCCAGACGGGGCAGGGCGGGTCACACGGGCGGCGGCGGACTGGCTGCCGCGCCTATTGGAACCCGGTGACAGGCTGGGTGTGTCCTGGGGGGCAACGGTCTATCAGATGGCGCAACAGGTGCCACAGTATCCCGTGCCTGACCTGACCGTGGTGCAGCTTTTGGGCTCGCGTCCCGCTGCGCTGGGATTTGCCGCCGAGGCCTGCACAGCCATTCTGGCGCAGAAGCTGGGCGGGCATTGCGTCAACCTGCACGTTCCGCTGATCCTGTCGAACAAGGCCTTGCGCGATGCGCTATGTGACGAGCCGGTGGTCCGCGCGCAGCTTGAGGCGCTGGCGACCTGCAACAAGACGGTTCTGGCCTGCGGCACCTGTGATGCAGAGGCCCATGTCGTGCGCAGCGGCATTCTGAGCGTGCAGGACATGGCGACCTACCGAGAGAAGGGTGCCGAAGGCGTGGTCTGCGCACGATTGATCGACGCCGATGGTGCTCCGGTCGTCACCGAGGTCGAAGACCGCATGATTGGCGTGACATTGGACCAGATGAAACACAAAGACATGGCGCTGCTGATTGCCGCGGGCCGCGAAAGGGCGCGGTCGGCCCGTGCCGCGCTGGTGGGTGGTTTCGTGACCCATCTGGCGACCAGCACACAGATTGCCCAAGAGCTTCTGGAGGCCCGCAAATGACCCCCGCTGAACCCCTTGCCGACACCAAAACCACCCGGAGTGCGCTCATTGAGGCCTGCATCTGGATGAACGCGCGTCAGCTTAATCAGGGCACCTCGGGCAATATCTCTGCCCGGATCGCGGATGGCATCCTGATCACGCCGTCCGGTGTGCCGTACGAGCACCTTACGCCAGAGGCGCTTGTGACGATCCCGATAGATGCGCCGCCCGGTGCCAATGGCCCGAAACCGTCAACCGAATGGCCGTTTCATCAGGCGCTGCACCGCGCCCGCCCCGACATGCCGGTCGTCCTGCATGCGCATCCGCCCTATTGCAGCGTGCTTGCCGTGCAGCGCCGCAAGATACCGGCCTGCCATTACATGATCGCGGCCTTTGGCGGTGACGATGTGCCCCTGGCGGATTACGCGCTGTTTGGCAGCCCGGATTTATGTGCCGATATGGCGCGGATCATGGCCGACAGGCATGGCTGTCTGATGGCCAATCACGGTGCAACCGTTTTGGGTGAGACGATTGAAAAAGCGCGGTGGCGGTTGGAAGAGCTTGAGACATTGGCGCGCACGTATCTGTTCAGCAGCATTGGCGGCACGCCGCATCTGTTGAGCAAAGAGGAACTTGCCGAGGTGTCGCGCGCGTTTGAAAATTATGGGCCACGCGACACACCGGACACAGACACTTAACCAAGGGGGGACAGGATGGAGTATCGAACGCTGGGACGCACGGGGCTGAAAATCTCGGTCATTACAATGGGCACGTTCACGTTTGGCGGGCGTGGCGATTTCGGGCGCACGGCGTCTCAGGATGTGGACGATGCCCGCAGGCTGGTCGATACCTGCATCGACCATGGTGTAAATATGTTCGACACCGCGAATATGTATTCCACCGGCCTGTCCGAAGAGATTCTGGGCGAGGTTCTGCAAGGGCGGTATGACGATATCCTTGTCACCTCCAAAGCCCGTATGCCCATCGGGGATGGGCCGAATGATCAGGGCGTGTCCCGCTGGCATCTGATCCGAGAATGCGAACGCTCGCTCAGGCGGCTGCGCACCGATCATATTGATTTGTATTACATGCATGAATGGGATGGTCTGACCCCGGTCGAGGAAAAGATGGCGGCGCTGGACACGCTGATCCAGCATGGCAAGGTGCGCTATGTCGGTTGTTCAAACTATTCGGCCTGGCAGGTGATGAAATCCCTGGCGGCGGCCCCAAACTATGCCAGTCGGTTTGCATCACAGCAGATCCACTACACGCTTGAAGCACGCGAGGCAGAATACGAATTGCTGCCGCTGTCTGTCGATCAAGGCCTTGGTGTTCAGATCTGGTCGCCGCTGGCCGCGGGTCTGTTGTCCGGAAAGCACCGTCGTGATGCGGGCTTTGCCGAAGGATCACGGCAGTCTGCCGGTTGGAACGAACCCCCGATCCGTGACATGGAGCGGCTTTGGAACATCGTGGATGTGCTGGTCGAGATCGGCGACGCGCACGGGGTTGAGGCCGCCCAAGTGGCGCTGGCATGGTTGTTGACCCGTCCTGCGGTGGCCTCGGTTGTGGTCGGCGGGCGCAACGTCGATCAATTTGAACGCAACTTCCGCGCAGTCGATCTGGTTTTGTCAGAGGACGAACTGACGCGGCTGAACGATGTCAGCCGCCTGCCGCTGATCTATCCCTACTGGCACCAACACAATTTCGCCCGCCCTCGCTTTGGCCCCGCCGATCAGGCCCTGCACGCCGATTACCCCGATCGCCATTATGGCGGCGAAGACCCGTTGGTGTGATTTCGCGTAAACTCAAAGGATGACGGGGCACAAGCGTCAGCATGATTTCGCGGCTGCGGTGCCGGAGTATCATCGTATACGCACAGCTTTGGGCCCGCTTGGATACACCGCCTTTCTTGTGCCGCGCTTGTCGGTGCATGACCGCTTGAAACTTGTGCTGGATGCATGTCGCTGACGCGGCAGCACTTCTGCTAGGGTCGGGACCGGGGGATGCCTATGTCCCGACCGCTGCCTTCACGACCGACTGCATGGCAAGCATGCCCGGATCGTCCAGGCCGATGCTTTTTTCACCGAAGATGCGGGCGCGGCCTATGGTGGCTTTCTTGGTGCGGAAATCCTCCATCGCCTGATCGACGGCGTGCGCGGCGGCGATGGCTTTGTCGTCGGCCTTGGCCGTGGCGCGGGCCAGGTAATCGAGGCTATCAAGCACGGTTTTGCCGCCAAGCTCTGCCTTGCCGCGCTCTTGCATCTTGTCGCGGGCTGCCGCGATCAGGTCGGGCACAGTGTCGGGGTCAATGCTGTCTTGTCCGCGCAAGGTCTTGGCCGCGCTCATCAGGCCGGTGGCCATCAGAGTGCCATAGGACGATCCCGACGATTTGGTAAACGCCTGCGCACATTGAAATAGTGCCATGCCGATATCCTCCGGCAGATCATCCTTCATGGCCACAATCGCGCGCATGCCACGGGTCATGGTCACACCCAGATCACCGTCCCCCAAAGCCCCGTCAGCCGCATTCAGTGCGTCAAAATCCCGTTCCATCGCGGCTGCGATGCGGTCAATGGCGGATAAAAGCGTGTCGCGGGTGATGGTCATCCGACCCTCCAGAACGCGCAATCGCATGGGGCCTTGAGCAGCGCCTCCAAATCGTCATCCAGCTTGCACAGGGTAAAGGACACGCCCGCCATCTCCATCGACGTGGCATAGCGCCCGACGAGCGGCATGACGATGCTGGCACCGGCCTCTTCCAGCCGGGTTTTCACAATGCGGTAGAGGATATATAGCTCCTCTGGTGGGGTGGCCCCCAAAGAGTTGACCATGACAGACACCCGATCGCCCTTGGTCAGGGGCATGTCGGTCAACAACCTGTCCATCATCTCGCCCGCGATGTCATCGGCTGTTTGCAGTTTGCCGCGCCAGACTCCCGGCTCGCCATGGATGCCCATGCCCATTTCCATCTCGTCTTCCGCAATCTCGAAGGTGGGCTTGCCCGCTTGCGGGACGGTGCAGGGCGACAGGGCGGCGCCGATTGACCGGCAGGCATCGGCGGCTTTCTGGGCCACGGCCGTCACGCCTTCAAGGTCACGGCCTTGCTCGGCGGCGGCCCCTGCCATCTTGAACGCATAGACCATACCGGCCACGCCGCGGCGTTTTTCGGCTTCCTCGGGTGGAGCAGAGGCCACGTCATCGGTCAAAAGCACGGTTGTGCAGGTGATGTCCTCGAACTCGACCAGCTCTCCGGCCATGTCGAAATTCATGACGTCACCGCCGTAATTGCCATACAGGCGCAGCACACCCGCGCCGCTGTCTGCCGCGCGGATCGCATCTGCCATCTGCTCGGCCGAGGGCGACGCGAACACGTCCCCAATCGCGCAGGCATCCAGCAATCCTGTGCCGACATAACCGGTGAACACAGGCAGGTGGCCCGATCCGCCGCCGGTGACGATCCCCACCTTGCCGTCCTTGCCCGGGGTCGCACGCGCCACGACCTTCCCGCTGTCGCCCTGCAGGCGGTAATATTCCGGATGGGCGGCGGTCAGGCCT
Source organism: Marivita sp. S0852 (assembly GCF_046591575.1). NCBI lineage: Bacteria > Pseudomonadati > Pseudomonadota > Alphaproteobacteria > Rhodobacterales > Roseobacteraceae > Marivita > Marivita sp. S0852. The sequence continues at coordinate 198,473 of NZ_JBIQWA010000006.1, read as the reverse complement.
GCCAGCATCTCGTCGACATAGTCTTCGGGGGTGTTCAGTATCTTTTTCATGTGGTCCTCCTCGCGCCGGGAACGGATGTGTTATTTCGGTGTTTTGGCAAAGCTGCCGCGCAGGGCGGTGACGGCATGGGTGTTGATGACCATGACCAGGATCAGCAGAATTCCCCAGATCAGCTCTCTGGCAAAATTGGACACCTGCAGCATGTTCAACCCGCTGGACAGAAACTGCATCGACAGCACAGCCAGCACAACACCGATCACCCGCCCATATCCGCCATAGGGATTGACCCCGCCCAGCACCGCGATCAGCACGGCCAAGAGCAGATAGGATGATCCGTAATCCGCCTTGGCGGAATTGGCGCGGCTCATGATGATGAGGCCCGCCACCGACGAAAACATCCCCGCGATAACATAGACCTTCAGCAACATGCGGTTGATGTCGATCGCCGCGTAGAGCGCCGCCAGCGGGTTTGCCCCGTACATCGTCACCCGCAAACCAAAGGCGGTGCGCGTCAGGATCAGATGCAGCACGATCGCCAGGACCGCGAACAGGATCAATGGCACCGGAATACCAAGGATCTGCGAATTCCCGATCAGGGCAACGGTATCGGGAAAGCCCATAACCGCGCTGCCGCCGGTCATCGCGATGGCAAGCCCGGTAAAGACCAGCCCCGACCCCAGAGTGGCCAGAATGGGGGGCAGGCCGAAAAAGGCCACCAGAGCCCCGTTCAAAAGCCCGGCCAACGCGCCGATGCACAGCGCTGCCGCCATGGCAAAGATCAACCAGATCGCGGATTGCGACGCTGGCATCGACGGGTCAGAGAACTGGGTCAGGATCACCGCAGCCACGACCGCCGAAAGGTTGGCGACACCCACCACCGACAGGTCAATCCCGCCGGTCATCATTGTGACAGTCATCGCAAGCGCCAGGATCGCGAATTCGGGAAACTGAAACGCCATCGAGGTCAGGTTCTGCGCCGACAGGAAGCGGTCCGGCGACAGGGCCGACATCAGGCCAAACACAAGAACGGCAATCACCAAAAGCCGGAATTCCGGGCTTGAGGTGATGTCTTTGGGATGTGCGTGTGGTGTCATAGTCATGTTATCCTGCGGCAGCAGCAGCCCGCTTGGCACGGTAGGCGGGAACGCCTGTGCCAAGCAGGATCAACAGGCCAATGGTGACCGATTGCCAGGTTGTGGGAATACCCACGACGATCAGGCTGTTTTGAACAATCACGATCAGCGCCACGCCCAGCAACGTCCCGGTCAGCGTGCCATACCCGCCGATCAGCCGCGCTCCGCCAAGCACAACCGCTGCGATCACCGAAAGCTCTAGCCCGACAAGCGAAAACGGATCGGCCATGCGGCCCACCGACCCATGGATGATACCCGCCAGCCCGGCCAATGCGCCGACATAGACATACACGAAGAACTGCGTCCAGGTGACGTTGATTCCGATCCGCCGCGCGCTTTCAACCGATCCGCCAATGGCATAGATCGACCGGCCCAGCATGGTTTTCTTGAGGATGAACCAGGTCAGTATGATGACAAACAAAAGCGCCAGCGCCGCCCAGGGGATGGAATAGAAATTCCCGGCTTCGGTCGTGCCGCGCGCCAGCACCCCGCGCGAAAAATCCCGCATTGCAGGTGGCAGGTCTGAAATCCGCTGTGATCCGACAAAGGTCAGCAGGAACCCGCGAAAGATCGACAAGGTGCCCAGCGTGACGATCAGTGTCGGCAGGCCCAGAAAGGCGATGAAAAAGCCGTTGATTGCGCCCAGACAGGCCCCAAAGGCCACTGACACCGCAAAGATGATCGGCCAGGGGGCCTCGGGCCAGATATTCAGAAATAGTACGGTTGATGCGTACATGGCAAAGACGGCTATGGCGGTAAAACTGACGTCAATCCCGCCAGAGACCAGCACCAGCATCGCCCCGACGGCAAGGATGCCGATCACGATCGACGCGCGCAGCAGGTCCGAGACCGTGGTGATGGTGAAAAAGCGCGGGTCCGACAGGGTTGCAACCACGCAGAACAACAAGATCACCGCCGCGACCAGCGTTTCGTTGCGCGTCCAGAAATCCTTGGGCAGCCATCCGGTCATGATGCAAGCCTGTGTGCCAGATCGTCTTCGGTGACGCTTGCGCCGTCCAACGTGTCGATGATACGGCCATCGCGCATCACCAGAATACGGTGACAGGTGGTCAACAGCTCTGGCAGGTCATCCGAGATCACGATGATGCCAATACCCTGGCCCGCCAGATCACGGATGATGTCGTGAATATCGGCTTTCGATCCGACATCGACCCCAACGCTGGGACCATTCAGGATCAGCACACGGGGCGCGCGCGACAGCCAGCGCGCCAGCGCGACACGTTGTTGATTGCCCCCCGAAAGCGATTGCACCGGGGCGGTGACATCCGGTGCCTTGACCTTGAGCCGCCCAAGCCATTCCGTGGCTTCCGCCGTGAGCGTGGTCATGTTGACAAAACCGCCCGCCGCATGGGCATCAAGCCGCCCGACGGCGACATTGCGCAAAATGGACTGGCTTAGAAACAACCCTTCGGTGAGCCGGTCTTCGGGTACATAGCCGATGCGCGCCAGGGCGGCGGCCTGTGGATCGCCAAGGCGCACCGCGTCGCCATCGACCGCGATGCGGCCCTGATCCGGCGTGACAAGCCCGAACAACGCTTTCGCAACCGACGTGCGCCCACTGCCCAAAAGGCCGGTGATGCCCAGGACTTCACCGGATTTGAGATCAAAATTTATGTCCGAGAATGCTCCGTTTTTCGTCAGACGCTGCACTGTCATCAACGTATCAGCCCCGGCCGGGATCGTGCTGGGCGGCACTTCGGGAACGTCGCGGCCGGTCATGTGATAGGTCAGCGATTGCGTGTCAAAATCGGAGGCAGGCCCTTCGGCCACCTTTTTGCCGTTGCGCAGCACCACGACCTTTTCCGACACATCCAACACTTCGGCCAGTTTGTGGCTGACAAAGATCACGGCGACGCCGTCGTCCTTGAGCATGCGAATAATGCCCTGAAGGCGGCGCACCTCTTTTTCGGTCAGCGCGGTGGTGGGCTCGTCCATGATGATCAATTGGGCGTCAGAGGCCAGGGCCCGGCAAATGGCGACCAGCTGTTTCTGGGCCACGGGAAGCGTTTCGACACGCGCATCAAGATCAATCTGAACCCCGATCCGATCAAGCGCCTTGCGGGCGATGGCGCGGGTGGCGCGGCGTTGAAAGAACCGTTCGTGTTTTGCAAGCTGGGTTGCAAAGGCGATATTTTCGGCAACACTCAGGTTCGGAAAAAGAGAGAAATCCTGAAAAATCACCATTATCCCGGCAGCCGCCGATATGCGCGGGTTCAAAGACGGGTGGTCCTGTCCGGCAATCCGCACAAGTCCTTCGGTTGCGGGTTCCACACCCGATATGATCTTGATCAACGTGGACTTGCCCGACCCGTTTTCCCCGGCAAGGCACACCGCCTCGCCGGGCATGACCGTAAAATCAACCGAGTCAAGCGCAGTGACGCCTGCATATCGCTTGGTGATCGCGCGCAGTTCAATGAACGCGGTGTCCTGGTCTGAAGACATCAACAACCAACTTGAGACTTGTGGTTTCGACAAAGGCAAGGCAGCCGAGGCCGCCCTGCCCCAAAGGGATCAGAACGGATAATCGGCCATGTTGTCCGCGTCGACATTCACCCAAGCCTGACCGTAAATCACCTTGCCATCAAGCGAGATGTTCTCGTATCCGGGCAAGCCCAGATCCATCCCATCGGTGACGGTTTCGCCATTCATCACCATGACGGCCAGCTTGTTCATGGCTTCACCCGCGACAGCAGGATCCCAGAACCCGATCCCGTCAACAGCGCCGGTTTCAAGATACTGACCGGCAATCGACGGCAGAGACGTGCCAAAAACACAGGTGTCATCTTCCATGCCGCGCTCTTCGATGGCGCGCCCGATACCTGCGACATCCGTTGATGCGGACCCCTGCATGCCTTTGATATTGGGAAAGGCGCGCAGGACTTCCTGTGTTTTGGTATAAGCCTGTTCGGCATCGTCGAAAGTTTCGTTCTTGTCACCGACCAAAGTCATGTTGGGATAGTTGGCCTCTTGATGCGCAATCGCGCCATCGACCCATTGATTGTGGGTCTGCGATGTCAGCGAACCAACAAACACCGTGTATTCGCCTTCACCGCCCATGCAGGTGGCCAGCTGTTCCATCAGGTTCGCGCCGAAATCCTCGTTGACAAAGGCTTCCAGATCATAGGTTGTGTTTTCCTGTGCCGCGGCCTCGTGGGTGATCACGGCAATACCCGCCTCCATCGCGCGGCCCAGCACCGGCTCAAGCGCCTCGGGTGACATCGGAACAACGGCAAGAGCATCGACGCCCTGTGCGATCATGTCCTCGATCAGCGCGACCTGTTGCTGCGGATCGGCTTGTGCGGGGCCCACCTGAAACGCGTTCATGCCAGTTTCTTCGGCAAATTTATTGACGCCTTCTTCCATGCGGTTGAACCACTGGATGCCCGCGATTTTGACCACGGTGGCGATGTTTTTCGAATGGCTGTCTGCGGCGGCCGACGTGCCGATCAAAGCGGCGGATGCCAATGCAGCGCTGGCCAGTAATGTGCTTTTGGTCTTCATCTTTTTCCTCCCATTGCCCACTTGTGCGGGTCATTTCCCGATGCGCTGGACGTGTTGGTCGCCCGTGCCGCAACATGGTTTCCGCCACCCCTGGCATAGGGTCTGATCCTCTGCCGCGCGGCGCGTTGAAACACTTGTGCATTGACTGCACAATTGTGACTATATAAGCAGTCAACCGCAGGTCAAGCCGTTTTGTCGCAGACCTCTGAAAGGAGCTGATTGCGTCATGCAGATGCCCAAACGCCAGACCGATGACACGGTCGCGCAAGCCGCCTGGCTGTATTATGTTGGCAATCTGAGCCAGCAAGAGGTCAGCACGCAGCTTGGCGTGTCGCGATTCAAGGTTCTGCGCATGTTGGCGGATGCGCGCGAGCAGGGTCTGGTGCGCATCACGGTCGAACATCGCACCGCGCGCGCGCTGGCGCTGGCGGATCGGCTGGTCACAACATTCGGGCTGACCGAGGCGCAGGTTGCCCCGGTCGGAGAGAGCAACACCGATGACACCCTGGCCCGGAACGCGGTTGCGATACTGGCCAGCGGGTATCTTGCCCGCATCGCCGCCTCTGAAACCCCTGTCACAGTTGGTCTGGGCTGGGGACGGACATTGTCTGCGATGGCCGACAACGTGACGGGCGTGCGCAACAGCGCGTTGACGTTTGTGTCGCTGATGGGGTCGGTGACCTATGCGTCGCACACGGCCCCCGGCGATGTCTGCGTTCGCCTGGCGGCGCAAACCGGCGGGCGGGCGATCCTGCTGCCTGCGCCTTTCGTGACCGACAGCGCCGCCGCCTGCGACGGCATCATGGCACAACGGCTGGTCAGAGAGGCGATGGGCGTGGCGCGCAGCGCGGATCATGCCTTCATGAGCGTGGGCGAATGTCGCGAAGGTTCGATCCTGTTCCAGAGCGATATTTTCAGCGCCGACCAGATCCAGCAACTGCGCGATGCGGATGTGGTGGGCGATTGCTGCGGTGTTTTCTACCGCGCCGATGGAACCGTTGCCGATATTGAACTGAACCGCAGCACACCCTGTGTGCAACCCGCCGACATGACCCGGATGGACACCGTGCTGCTGGCCGGTGGATTGGGCAAACGGGCGGCCACGCTGGCGGTTCTGCGGGCCGGGTTCGTCAAGAAATTACTGGTTGATGAAGGGCTGGCGGTCGCGCTGCTGGCCGAGGCGGAAAAACAGGGGAAGTGATGCAGGGTTTCGGTGTTCATACAAGCATGTGGACCATGTCATGGGACAAGGCGGGCTGCGAAAAAGCGGTGGCGAAGGCGCGGTCTTATGGCATGGATTTTCTTGAAATCGCACTGCTCGATCCGCCAAGCGTGGATGCCGCGCATAGCCGCAAGGTGCTTGAGGCCGCCGACATGCGCGCGGTGTGTTCGCTGGGTCTGCCCAAGGCGGTCTGGCCTTCGCACAATCCCGATGGTGCGGTTGATTTCCTGACCGTAGCACTTGACCAATGTGCGGCCATCGGGGCCGAAGCACTGTCCGGGGTTGTCTATGGCGGCATTGGCGAACGCTCGGGGCAGCCGCCGACGCAGACCGAACTGGACAATGTCGCCGATGCGCTGACGCGCGCCGCACGACATGCCAGAACTTTGGGGCTTCTTTTCGGGATCGAACCGGTCAATCGCTATGAGACGCATCTGCTCAACACAGCGGAACAAAGCGTCAGTATGCTTAACCGGATTGGTGCCGAGAACATGTTTGTTCATCTTGATACCTATCACATGAATATCGAGGAAAAGGGCATCGCCCAGGGCATCATCACCGCCCGCGACCACCTGCGCTATATTCATCTGTCGGAATCCGATCGCGGCACGCCGGGGGCGGGCACCATTCAGTGGGACGAAATCTTTGCAGTGCTGCGGGCGATTGAATTCACCGGTGGGCTGGCGATGGAAAGCTTTATCAACATGCCCCCCGAAATCGCCGTAGGCCTGTCGGTCTGGCGGCCTGTGGCGTCGGGAGAGGCAGAGGTCATGGAAAACGGATTGCCGTTTCTGCGCAACAAGGCGCGGCAATACGGCTTGATCTGACAGGGATGACAAAACATGAAAAATACCACATTGCCACAGCTCTATCAGGACATGCGCCGCGTTCGCACGTTCGAGGAACGGGTCGGAGAGCTGTTCGTGCGGGGCCAATCGGCGGGGTCGATGCTGCATCTGTCGATTGGCGAGGAAAGTGCGGCGGTGGGCGTCTGTGCCGGTATGCGCGACGGTGACACCTTTACCACGCATCACCGCGGACACGGTATCTTTTTGGCCCGCGGTGCCGATCCGAACAGAATGATGGCGGAAATCGCGGGCAAAGAAGAGGGATATTGTCACGGCAAGGGCGGATCAATGCACATCGCGGATATGGGTCTGGGCCATCTTGGCGCAAATGCCATTGTCGGCGGCGGGATACCGGCGGTTGTCGGGGCCGGATTGTCGGCCCGTCACCAGCAAAGCAACGCCGTTTCGGTGGCGTTTTTTGGCGACGGGGCGACCGGGCAGGGCATTCTGTACGAAAGCATGAACATGGCCGCCCTCTGGTCTTTGCCGGTCATGTTTGTGTGCATCAACAACCAGTATGGTATGGGCACCCGGATTGATCAGGCCACCGCCAACCCGAACCTGCACGAACGCGCGGCGGCGTTCGGGCTTGCGGCGCGCACCGTTGACGGGCTTGAGGTCGAAGACGTGGTCGAGGCCGCATCCGACCTGATGGAGGGCGCGCGCGCCGGGCAACCTGCGTTCCTGGCGGTCGATTGCTACCGGTTCTTCGGCCATGCAAGAAAGGACAAATCCCCCTATCGCGCCGAGGCCGAGGAAGACGCGGGCCGCCAGAAAGACCCGGTGCTCAAGGCGCGGGACAAGCTTCTGTCCAGCGGTCTGATGTCGAAAGACGAGATCACCGCGCTGGACGACACAATCGCCAAAGAGATGGACGCCGCAATCGACTACGCCGTGGCCGGGCAAGAGCCGCAGCTGCCGTCGATGTTCCGCGATGTCTATGCCCCGTCAGAGCCGGAACCGGAACCGGTTCAGACCCGTCTTGACCGTGTTCTGGCGCAGGAGTGACCCCAATGGCGATGCAGGAAACCACCTATCGTGATGCCCTGAGACTGGCGCTGAACGACGCGATGTCGGGCGATGACAGTGTCATTATTTTGGGCGAAGAGGTTGGCCGCTATGGCGGTGCCTATGGTGTGACCAAGGATCTTATCACCGAATTCGGGGCTGAACGGGTCATCGACACGCCGATCTCGGAGGCGGCCATTGTCGGCGCCGCGGTCGGGGCCGCGATGACCGGCCTGCGCCCGGTGGCCGAGTTGATGTATGTCGATTTCATCGGCATGACGATGGACCAGCTGGCCAATCAGGCGGCCAAGATCCGCTATATGTTCGGTGGTCAGATTGGTGTTCCAATGGTGCTGCGCACTCAGGGGGGGACGGGCCGGTCCGCTGGCGCACAGCACAGTCAAAGCCTTGAAGCCTATGTGATGCACACACCCGGCTTGCGGCTTGCCATGCCTGCCACGGTGGAAGACGCTTATCATCTGTTGCGCCAGTCGCTGCAACAGCCCGACCCGGTGGTCTTTATCGAACACAAGGGGCTTTACACGATGAAGGGGCAGGTCGATCCCGATGCCGAACCCGCCGGTTGGGGTAAGGCCAGGGTGCTGCGCGATGGCACGGATCTGGTGATTGTGACCTATTCCCGGCAAGTCCATCACGCGCTGGCGGCGGCAAAGGATCTTGAGGACACACACGGGATCTCGGCGTCCGTGGTTGATCTGCGCACGCTGAATCCGCTGGATTTCGACACGATCCGCCCGCTTGTCGAAGCGTCCGGGCGTGCGATGGTTGTGTCAGAAGGCGTGATGACCTGCGGTGTGGCGGCAGAGCTGTCGGCGCGCATCACCGAGGAATGTTTCGACTATCTTGAAGAACCGGTCATCCGGGTCGCGGGCGAAGACATACCGATCTCGGTCTCGCCCCTGCTAGAGCAGAATTCGGTGCCCACCCCGGATTTGATCACCCGAACTGCGCGGACCATGCTGTCATGAGCACGCTCACACGCCTGACCCTGCCGATGCCCCGCCTGGGCGAGACGATGGAGGAAGGAACCATCGCCGAATGGCTGGTGCAGCTCGGTCAAAGCTTTGCGCGGGGCGACCCGCTGATCGAGGTCGAGACCGATAAAACGATGGTGGAATACCCTGCCCTGGGCAGCGGGACCCTGACCAAAATGCTGGTTGCCCCCGGCGACATTGTCAAGGTTGGCACGCCAATTGCAGTGATTGAAACGACCGACAGCTGGGACGGGATCGACGCCGCGTCTGATCCGGTGCCAGAGGCAGATCCTCCGCAAGCGACCGAGGCTGTGCCCGAGGTCTCGCGCGGGGCGGCCCCAAATCCACCCGGTGATGCCAGCCGTCCACGCGCTACCCCTCTGGCGCGACGTCTTGCGAAACGCAACCGCGTGTCGCTTGAGCAGGTGAACGGCAGCGGGCGACGGGGGCGGATCGAAGCTGATGATGTGCGGGCGCTGATCGGTGACACGCCGCACCCAGCGCCTGCTGTGGATCGGTCCGTGCCGGTCGATACGCCGGTCTTTTGCGTGCATGGGTTTGCCGGGCTTGGATCAAACTGGGCCAGCCTGCGCGCTGCCTTGCAGCGTCTGGGGCTCACTTCAAGCGCACCTGATCTGCCCGGACACGGGCGCAACCCTGCTGACGCGATAGATGTGACAAGCCTGATCGACTGGCTGATCGGGCAGTTGCGCCATTACCCACGGCCTGTGCATCTTGTCGGCCATTCGCTGGGCGCGCATGTGGCGCTCAAAGCAGCATTGCACGATCCCGCGCGCGTGTCGCGCCTGACCATACTGGCCCCGGCAGGCTGCGGGCCAGAGATAAACGGGGCTTTTATCTCTGGCATGGCCGCCGCACCGAATATTGGAGAGTTGGCGCATCTGATGCGGTTGCTGGGTCGCAAGGCGGCACAGCTTGATACAGCGGCCTTGTCCGGCCTGTCACTGGATCTTATGGGCCAACGCCTGAGCACGCTGGCCGCCGACGCCGCACGCGGCGATGTGCAACGCATCGACAGTATCGAACCGCTTCGGGCGCTGTCCGAGCAGATCCCGGTGCGGGCGCTTTTTGGGCTGTCCGACACGATCATCCCCCGCGCACATGCGTTTCACTTGCCGCCACGTGTGGCCTGTCACATGCTGGACACCGGGCATATGCCGCATTGGGATGCGACCGAAGATGTCGCACGGATCATCGCAGCGACCTGAGGCAATCAAGAACAGGAGATTGTGAATTTGACCTTTTTTCTGGCAGCCGATGGCGGCACTGAAAGCCTCAGAGCGCGGATTTACGATCTTGACGGTGTGTGCCTGGCCTCGCATGCCGAACCATACGATACCCGGTTTTCGCCCGGCGCACGGGCCGAGCAAAACCCCGACGATTGGTGGAACAGTCTGTGCAAGGCAACGCGCGCCTGTCTGACCGAAGCGGGCATCGCGGGCGATCAGATCGACGCGATGGCCTATGCCACCACCTGTTGTTCGGTGGTCGCCCTCGACGCATCCGGCACACCGCTGCGACCGGCGCTGCTTTGGATGGATGTGCGCGCCGACCAAGAGGCCAAAGCGGTCCTTGCCACCGGCGACCCACGATTGCGCCTGAACTCGGACGGGGCAGGGCCGGTATCTGCGGAATGGATGATCCCCAAGGCGCTGTGGATCAAACGGAACGAGCCCGAGATCTATGACGCGGCAACGACAATCTGTGAATATCAGGATTACCTGACCCTGCGCCTGACCGGCGAGCGCTGTGCCTCTTTGAACAATGTCGGTCTGCGCTGGCATTACGCGAACCGCGAGGGCGGCTGGGCCGAAAGCCTGGTCGCGGCGTTGGGCATGGCGGATCTTGTGCATAAATGGCCTGCGCGGGTTGCCGCCCCCGGCGAGGTGGTCGGGCCATTGACGCCACAGGCGGCCAATGACCTTGGGCTGACGACGCGGACAAAACTTGTGCAGGGCGGGGCCGATGCGCTGATTGGCATGATCGGGCTTGGCGTGTCGCAACCTGGTCAGCTGTGCCTGATCACCGGATCGTCCCACCTGCAATTCGGCGTGACCGAACGACCGTTTCACGCGCCCGGAATGTGGGGGGCCTATGCCGATATCGTCTATCCGGATCGGTATATCATCGAAGGCGGCCAAACCTCGACCGGATCGATCCTCAACTGGTTGCGCCGGTTCGTCGGCGGGCATCTTGATTTTGACGACATGAACCGCAAAGCCGCCCAGCTTGCTCCGGGGGCCGACGGCCTGATTGTCCAAGATCACTTTCAGGGCAACCGGACACCCTATACCGATGCGCTGTCACGCGGGGCGATCACGGGGCTGACGCTGGCGCATGAGCCGCATCACGTTTTCCGTGCCATCATGGAAGGCATTGCCATGGGCACCCGCACAATCCTCGACGCCTTTGCCAAGGGCGGCTATGAGGGCCGCGAAATGGTTGCCGGGGGTGGGGCCACGAATTCGGACCTGTTCATGCAAATCCACGCCGATACCGCAGGTCTGCCAGTGCGTATTCCCGCGTCCAGTGATGGCCCCACGCTGGGATCAGCGATCCTTGCCGCGCATGGGGCGGGGCATTTTGAAACCATTGATGACGGCATTGCCGCAATGGTCAAACCCGGCCGCGTGATCGAGCCGAACCCGGCTGCCGTCGCCGCCTATGATGACATCTACGCCCGCTACTACGCGCTTTACCCCGCGCTTAAACAGGCATTGGCCTAGCGCGCCTGCCCGCAAGCCGGAGATCGCGGGCACATCGCTAGAGGCTGACAATGACTTCGCGAGCAGCGGCAGTGGCAAGCGGGGCCACGTGTTGAATAAAGCTGTCCGGCGTCCATTCCGACAGCGACCCCGCAACATGGATCGCGCCAAGCGGCTCTCCGCTGTCTTGTGTGATCGCCACGCCCAAGGCGATCTCGCCTTGCGCAAACTCTCCGATCACAATGGCAAACCCATCCCTTTGGGCCTCTTTCAGACTGTCCATGATATCATCGACATCGGTCCGGGTGTCACGGGTGTAGCTGGGCAGCGGCGATGGTCCCAAATGCGCGCGGGCGTCCTCTTCTGGCATAACCGCCAGGATGGCACGTCCCCCCGCGGTGCAATAAAGCGGCACACTGTGCCCGACCAGCGTGGCGTAAAACGTCTCTCGCTTGCTTTGCATACGCAGGGCATAGACCAGCCGATTGGCGTGAAACAGGCTCAGATCAACACGTTCCCGCACCGCTTTGCGCAATTCGAGCAGAACCGGCGTTGCCTTTTGGATGACCGGGTCAAGCCGCAGCACATCAAGCGTATGATCCAACAGGCGAATTCCGGGCAAATACCCCTGATCATCGGCGCTGCGCCGCAAATGGCCCGATAGCATCAATGTATGAACAATGCGCTGCGCCGATGACCGGTCAATGGCCGCTTTTTTCGCAATCTCCGAAAGGCTCAAGGGGCCATGAGCGGCATGAAATGCGCTGAGCACGCGCACGGCCTTGGCTGCGGATTTAACGAATAAGCGATCGGACTCTGCCTCGTATTCAAGCGGGTCTGGCGGGTTCGCACGAAAACTTTGGGACATGGGCCGCTCCGGTATTGACGCAGGGGCAAATCTGCCACTACGATCGTGTAGCAATATAGATGTATTGCACAGCGATATACAATACCAAGAATGGCTGCGTCGCGTTAAGGGTGGGAGATATATATGAAAGTCGCCTTTGCTGGCTTTCTTCATGAAACCAACACCTTTGCCCCGTCCAAAGCGGGGCAGGACGCGTTTCGTCTGGGCGGCGGATACATTCCGATGACCCAGGGTCCGGCGATGATCGACGCGGCCAAAGACGTCAATCTGGGAATCAGTGGCGCATTGGACACCGCAGCCCGATTGGGCTGGTCGATTGAACCGATCCTATGGGCCGGGGCCATTCCGTCTGCCCATGTCACGCAATCCGCATATGATGCGATCACTGATGACATCCTTGCCCATATCACAAATGCGGGCGCGTTGGACGGTGTCTTTCTGGACCTGCACGGCGCGATGGTGGCCGAGCATCTGGACGACGGCGAAGGTCAGCTGTTGCGCCGGGTGCGCGCGGTTGTTGGCCCGGATGTGCCGATGGTCGCCGCGCTTGATCTGCACGGCAACATATCCCGTGATATGGTCGAGGCGGCCGATATTCTTGTGGGCTTTCGGACCTATCCGCATGTCGACATGGCCCAGACCGGCACACGCGCCGCGCATCTGCTGAATGATATGATGCGTTCTGGGCGGCGACCGGCCAAGGCGTTTCGACAAATGTCCTATCTCGTACCGATCCCGTTCCAGTGCACAGATCATGCCCCGGCCCAAGACCTGTATGCCGAACTTGACCGGATCGAGGCAGAGGGCGTCACCTCGGCGTCGCTTTTCATGGGGTTCCCGGCGGCTGACATCCCCGATTGCGGCCCCGCCGCGCTGGCCTATGCGCCCACACAGGATCAGGCAGATCGCGCCGCAGACCGTATTGCGGCCAGCTATGCCGCGGCAGAACCTGCCTTTCGCGGACCCACATACGCACCCGACGCCGCGATTGCCCGCGCCTGCGCGGTGGCGGGCACAGGCCCGGTGGTGATCGCCGACACCCAGGACAACCCCGGCGCGGGCGGAGTGTCCGCAACCACAGGACTGTTGCGCGCGCTGTTGACCGCCAAGGCAGAAAACGCAGCGATTGGCCTGATCGTCGATCCCCACGCCGCATCGCGCGCCCATGCGCTGGGGCAGGGCCAAAGCGCGTTGTTTCGCATCGGCGGGCATGAGGGTTTGCCCGATGATATCCCGATTGAAGCGCAGGCCCTGGTCGAAACGCTCTCGGATGGAAAGATCGACGCAACGGGCCCCTATTACGGCGGCACGCGCCTTGATCTTGGGCTTTCAGCCTGTCTGCGGATTGGCGGTGTGCGCGTTGTTATAACCAGTCGGATCGCCCAGATGGCAGATCGCGAGATGTTCCGCTTTGTCGGCATCACCCCCGAGGACATGGACCTGCTGGTGGTCAAAAGCTCGACCCATTTCCGCGCCGATTTCGCGCCCATTGCCCGCGATATCCTGATTGCCTGCGCGCCCGGTCCAATGCCGCTTGATCCGGCGGACCTGCCGTTTACACGGCTGCGCGCGGGGATGCGCCTGTCTCCGAACGGGCCGGACTTTCCGATTGCGTCCCACAATGGGGCGGATACCGATCGCGGCACAACACCTTGCGCCGCTGTCCAATAAACAAAAACGTAACCTCAACCAACATGGAAGACGATATGCTCAATTTAAGATCGGCCCTCAAAGGCACCCGCAACCTGGCCGCGGCGCTGCTGACCAGCTCTGCGCTGCTGGCTCCCGGCGCGCTGGCCGCGCAAGAGGACGAAGTGACCCTGACCGCAGTGATGCATTCGGGTCTGCGTGTTCTGGACCCGGTGATCACCACCGCGCATATTACCCGCAACCACGGCTATATGATTTATGACGTCCTGACGGCGGTTGACGAAAACTTTACGCCGCAGCCGCAGATGGCCTCTTGGGAGGTGTCCGAGGACGGAACCGTCTACACCTTTACCTTGCGCGACGGGCTGATGTTCCATGACGGCGCACCGGTGACGGGCGAAGATGTGGTTGCATCTCTCAATCGTTGGGGTCAGCGCGATTCCGGCGGGCAGTTGATCTTTGACGTGACCGAAAGCCTTGAGGCGACCGATGACAAGACCGTGGTCTGGACATTGACCGAACCGTTCGCGCCGCTGCTTGATGTGATCTCCAAACAATCCGCCGTGCCGCCCTTCATCATGCCCGCGCGCGTCGCGGCGACCTCTGCGGATGAAACCATCACCGAATACATCGGCTCGGGCCCATTCGTGTTCAACAACGACGAATACGAACCCGGCGTGTCGGTAACCTATGAAAAGTTTGACGATTACGTCCCGCGCGAGGAAGAGGCCTCGTGGATGGCGGGCGGCAAGACTGTCAATGTGGACCGTGTGGTCTGGACGACCATGCCTGATGCCCTGACCGCCGTGAACGCCTTGGCAGCGGGCGAAATCGACTATCTCGAACAGGTCCAGATCGACCTGCTGCCGATCCTTGAGACCACGCCAGAGGTGAATGTCGAGGTCCGGGACCAACTGGGGTATGTGACCATTGGGCGGCCCAATCACCTGCACCCGCCCTTCGACAACAAGCTGGTGCGTCAGGCGGCGATGGCTGCGCTTGATCAGGAATCCATGTTGCAAACGATGCAGGGCGATCCGGCCTATTACAATGTCTGCGGCGCGATCTTTGGCTGCGCCACGCCGCTTGGCGACGAGGCCGGTTCCGACATCGTGACCGAAGGGGCCAATATCGAACGCGCGCGGGAGCTTCTTGAAGAGGCCGGGTATGACGGCACGCCGGTCGTCCTGATGGCACCGACCGACGTTGTCGCTCTGATCAACCAGCCCGTTGTGGCCGCTCAGGCGCTGCGCGAGGCCGGGTTCGAAGTCGACATGCAGTCGATGGATTGGCAATCGGTTGTGCAACGCCGCGCACAGCAAAGCCCGCCCGCCGAAGGGGGCTGGAACATCTTCTTCACCAACTGGATGGTGCCCGAGGTGTCCGACCCCTTGATCAACGTGATGGTAAACGGGCGCGGAGATGACGCCTGGTTCGGCTGGCCGAACGATCCCGAGATCGAAGAACTGCGCAGCGCCTTTGTCGCGGCCGACAGCGCCGAGGCGCAAAAAGAGGTCGCCGTGCAGATCCAGGAACACGTGATGGACAACGTCAACTACATCATGATGGGCGAATACCTGATCCCGCAGGCCCGCCGCAGCAACATCGAGAACATGATCCCGTCACCCGTGCCGGTGTTCTGGAACGTGACCAAGTCGGACGGCTGATCCGGCCTTGGGGGCGTGCCGGCCTGGCGCGCCCCATTCCTGCCCCTGGGACATTTATCTGATGCTCGTCTATATCCTCAAACGCGTGCTGGCCACGATCCCGGTCATGCTGATCGTTGCGGTCTTCGTCTTTTTGCTCTTGCGGCTAACACCGGGCGATCCGGCGGCGATCCTGGCGGGCGACGCGGCGACCCCGGCCCAGCTTGAACGCATCCGCGACCGCCTTGGTTTGAACGATCCGCTTCTGACACAGTTTTTCACCTGGATCGGGCAATTGCTGCGCGGCGATCTGGGGGTTTCGCTTTTGTCCAACACCTCGGTTGCGGGGATGATCGGCGACCGGCTTGGCCCGACGATCAATATCGCGCTGATGACCATCGTGATCTCTGTGGTGCTTGCTGTACCGATGGGGGTGATTGCGGCCTGGAGGCACCGGACCTGGGTGGATTTTCTCGTCATGTCCTTCTCGGTGCTGGGCTTTTCCGTGCCGGTCTTTGTCATCGGCTATATCCTGATCCAGATCTTCGCGATCGAGCTGCGCTGGGTGCCGGTGCAGGGCTATGCTGATCCGTCCGACGGGTTCGGCGCGTTTTTCAGCCGCGCGATCCTGCCATCGCTGACGCTGGCCACGATCTATATCGCGCTGATTGCGCGGATGACGCGGGCGTCGATGCTCGAAGTGCTGGGCGAGGATTATATCCGCACCGCCCGCGCCAAGGGCGTGCGCGAAAACGTCGTGCTGTTCCGCCATGCGCTGCGCAATGCCGCCGTGCCGATCCTGACGATCATCGGCACCGGCTTTGCCCTGCTGATCTCGGGCGTCGTGGTCACGGAATCGGTGTTCAACATTCCGGGCATCGGGCGATTGACCGTCGATGCCATCCTCGCGCGCGACTATCCGGTGATCCAGGCCATGATCCTGCTGACAGCGGGCATCTATGTGGTGGTGAACCTCATTGTTGACGTCTCGTATTCGTTCTTCGACCCAAGGATTCGCTACTGATGACCGAGGTTCCCCAATCCCGCCACAGCGCCTTTCAGGTGCTGACCGGCCTCTTTTCCTTGCCTGCAGGCGCGCGGGTCGGCATCGGGCCGATGATCGCTGCGGTGATCCTGCTGGTCATTGTGCTGGCCTCGATCTTTGCTCCGCTTTACGTGCCCTATGATCCGCTGGCGATGAATTCCGCCGCACGGCTCAAACCGCCATCGGATGAATTTCTGCTGGGCACCGACCAGTTCGGGCGCGACACGTTCAGCCGCGTCATGATGGGCGGCCGCATTTCGCTGCTGATCGGCATCGGGGCCGCGCTGGTGTCGGTGGCGATTGGTCTGATTATTGGGCTGGTCGCCGGGTTCTTTCGCGCCGCCGATGGGATCATCATGCGGATCATGGACAGCCTCATGGCGATCCCCGCGATCCTGCTGGCCATCGCGCTGGTGGCGCTCAACGGGCCGAGCCTTGGGTCGGTGATCATTGCGATCACCATTCCCGAAGTGCCGCGCGTGGTGCGTCTGGTGCGCTCTGTCGTGCTTTCGGCGCGCGAAGAGCCGTATGTCGAGGCCGCCATCGCGCTGGGATCGTCCATGCCAAAAATCCTGATACAGCACCTGATGCCCAACACCTTTGCGCCGCTCATTGTGCAGGGCACCTATATCTGCGCCTCTGCCATCCTGATCGAAGCGCTGCTGTCCTTCCTTGGCGCGGGTGTGTCCACTGAAATTCCGACGTGGGGCAACATCATGGCCGAGGGGCGGACCTATTTCCAGATCAAGCCCGGGCTGATCTTCTGGCCCGGTCTGATGCTGTCGCTGTGCATTCTGGCGATCAACCTGCTGGGCGACACCGCGCGCGACATGCTTGATCCGCGTCTGAAAAAGCGGGAGGCGTAAGATGGAGTTCAAATCCCGCGATTTCAGCGACGCGCGCCAGATCCTCAAGATCCGCAACCTCAAGGTCGGGCTGACCGATAGGGCCGAGGCCGCCCCAGTGCTGAACGAGATCGACCTTGATATCCGGGCGGGCGAAACTCATTGCCTTGTGGGTGAAAGCGGATCTGGCAAATCCGTGACATCTCTGGCGGTGATGGATCTTTTGCCCAAGGGCGCGCTTGAGGTGCAGGGCGGATTGATCGACCTTGAAGGCTTTGACATCACCAAGGCCACAGCGGCGCAAATGCGTGACCTGCGCGCGCGGCGCATCGCGATGATCTTTCAGGAACCGATGACCGCGCTCAACCCGGTGTTGCGCGTCGGCGAACAGATCGAGGAAGTGCTGAATATGCACACCGATCTGAGGAACGCCGAGGCCAAGGCACGCACGCTCGACATCATGGATCAGGTGCATCTGCCGGATGTGAAACGCATCTATTCCGCCTTCCCGCACCAGCTTTCGGGCGGCCAGCGTCAGCGCATCATGATCGCCATGGCGCTGGTGCTCGACCCCGATCTGTTGATCGCGGACGAACCCACAACCGCGCTTGATGTCACAACGCAGTTGCAAATCCTCAAACTGATCGCCGAGATGCAGGAACGCCATGGCACCGCCGTTCTGTTTATCACGCACGACATGGGCGTGGTGGCCGAGATTGCCGATACCGTCAGCGTGATGCAGCATGGCCGCATCGTTGAACGCGCGCCGATCCGGGATTTGCTGACCGATCCGCAAGAGGACTATACTCAAAAGCTTCTACGCGCCGTGCCGAACCTTGCGCCACGCGCCGCACGCGCCGGAACGTCCGCAAAAGATGTGATCGCGGTTGATCGGCTGGACATGACCTATGGCGGCGGCGGGTTTTTCCGCAAATCCGAAGGCGTCAAGGCGGCACAGGACGTGTCATTCACAATCGCGCCGGGCCGCACCCTGGGCATCGTTGGCGAAAGCGGGTCCGGCAAATCGACCGTCGCGCGCTGCATCATGCGGTTGATCGACCCGACAGCGGGCCAGGTCACGGTGGCCGGGACCGAGATCGCACAGCTCAGCCGTCGCCAGTTGCAGCCGCATCGCAAGCATTTCCAGATCGTGTTCCAGGACCCGTACCGCTCGCTCAATCCGCGCTGGACCGTGGCGCGCAGCCTGTGTGAAGGGCCGATCAATTTCGGCACCCCGCGCGAAGAGGCAATGGCGCAAGCCGCCGAGTTGATGGAGCTGGTCGATCTGCCGCGCGATGCGCTGGACCGCTATCCCCATCAGTTCTCCGGCGGGCAACGCCAGCGCATCGCCATCGCCCGTGCCGTTGCCATGAGGCCAGATCTGCTGGTCGCCGATGAAGCGGTGTCGGCGCTTGATGTGTCTGTGCAGGCCCAAGTGCTGGACCTGCTCGACGATATACAGGCGCGGTTCGGCGTTGCCATGCTGTTCATCACCCACGACCTGCGCGTTGCCGCCCAGATCTGTGATGAGGTGCTGGTCATGCAAAAAGGGCATGTCGTGGAACACGGGCCAGCCGGTGAAGTGCTGGCCCAGCCCCGTCATGACTACACCCGCAACCTGATCGAAGCTGCCCCCGGCCGCCATTGGGATTTTGCCAATTTCCGCGCGCTGACCGCAGCCCCCGCATTTCAAGGAGCCACCCCATGAGCGTTATCCCCAAGATCGAAGCCTTCGCAAATGACCTGACCGAAATCCGCCGCGATTTTCACGCCCATCCCGAGCTTGGCTTTGAAGAGGTTCGCACCTCGGGCATCGTGGCCGAAAGGCTGCGCAGTTATGGCGTGGACGAGGTGCATGAGGGGCTTGGCGGCACCGGCGTGGTGGCGGTGATCAAAGGCAAAGGCGGCGGCAATCGCCGGGTCGGCCTGCGCGCCGATATGGATGCGCTGCCCATCGAGGAAGCGACGGGTGTGCCCTATGCCTCGACCAATCCGGGGCGGATGCACGCCTGCGGGCATGACGGGCACACCACGATGCTGCTCGGGGCCGCCCGCTATCTGGCCGACACGCGCGATTTCGACGGCACAGCGGTACTGATCTTTCAACCTGCCGAAGAAGGGCTGGGTGGCGCGCGGCGCATGATCGCCGAAGGTTTGTTTGAGAAATTCCCGTGCGACGAGATCTACGGGATGCACAACGATCCCAACATGGAGCCGGGGCAAGTGCGCGTCACACCCGGCCCCGCGATGGCAGGCGCGATGTTTTTTGACATCACCGTCAAGGGCAAGGGCAGCCACGCCGCCATGCCGCACCAGTCGCGCGACCCGATCGTGATTGGCACCGCGCTGGTGCAACAGGTTCAAAGCGTGGTCAGCCGCAACACCCCGCCCACCAAGCCGATCGTGTTGTCGGTGACGAAATTCAACGCGGGGTCTGCCTATAACGTGGTGCCCGACAGCGCGACGATTGCAGGCACGATCCGCTATTTTCACGACGATGTGTGCGACATGGCCGAGGCACGCCTGCGCGAATTGTGCGACGGCATGGCCCGCGCCTACGGGGTCGAGATCACGGTGGATCTGCGCAATATCTTTGACGTGTTGATCAACGACCCGGACCTGTCTGCCGCCTATGTCGATGCGGCCTCTGGGGTCGTCGGTGCGGACAACTCTGCCCTGTCCGAAGATCAGGCCACCGGGTCCGAGGATTTCGCCGACATGCTCAGGGTTATTCCAGGGGCCTATTGCTGGGTCGGTCACGCGGGCAATGTGCCGTTGCACAATCCGGGTTTTGTGCTGGATGACGCGATCCTGCCAGTGGGGGCCTCGATCTATGCCCGCATCATCGAGACGCGTCTGCCCAAAACCACCGCCTGATTTCGCTCATTCCGCAACGCGCCGCCCCAAGGACAAGACCACCATGACCAATCCGCTCGACCTTCCTTTCGACACCGGGGAAATGCTGACCGGGCTCAAGCCCTGGATCGAAACCGAAAGCCCCACCTTTGATGCCGTTGCCGTCAACCGCATGATGGATATCGCGCAGCACGAGATGGCCGCGATGGGCGCGCGGGTGGAGCGTATTCCGGGCCGCGACGGGCTGGGCGACAGTGTTCGCGCAACGATGCCGCATCCCCGGGCGGGCGAGGGCGGTATCCTGCTGCTGGGGCATCTGGACACGGTGCATCCTGTCGGCACATTGGCCAAGCTGCCGTACAAGCACGAGGGTGATATTTGCTATGGCCCCGGTCTGATGGACATGAAAGGCGGCAATTACGTCTATCTTGATGCACTGCGAAAGATCCTTGCCGCAGGCATTGAAACGCCGCTGCCGGTCACTGTCCTGTTCACGCCCGACGAAGAGATCGGCACACCCCTGACCCGTCCCCTGATCGAGGAAGAGGCCAAGCGGCACAAGTATATCCTTGTCCCCGAACCCGCGCGCCCCGATGGCGGTGCCGTGATCGGACGCTACGCCATCGCGCGCTTCAACCTGCAAACGCGCGGAACGCCCAGCCATGCGGGTTGGGCGCTGGCCGATGGCCGCTCTGCCATCGCCGCGATGGCACAGAAGGTGGCCGAGATCGAGGTCATGACCACCGAGGATTGCACCTTTTCAGTCGGTGTCTTTCACGCCGGGCAATGGGTGAATTGCGTGTCGTCGGTTTGCGATGCCGAGGTGTTGACCATGGCCAAGACGCAAGAGCTTTTGGACGAGGGCGTGGACAAGATGATGGCGCTCAACGACGACAGCGGCGAGGTGATCATGGAAGTTCGGCGCGGCGTCACCCGGCCCGTTTGGGAGCCGGAGCAGCCGGGCACGATGGCGATGCTGGCCCTCGCCCAAGACATCGCGGGCGACATCGGGTTCGAGATCACCGGCAGTTCCGCCGGGGGCGGATCGGACGGTAATTTCACCGGGTTCCTGGGCCTGCCGACGCTCGATTCCATCGGCGTGCGCGGCAGGGATCTGCATACGCTGAACGAACATATCTTCGTCGACAGCCTTGTGGAGCGGGCAAAGCTGGCCGCCGGGCTTTACTGTCGTTTGGGGGCGTAATGTCGGACGCGCTGTCGCGGACGATGGAGATCCGCAAACACGTCGTCGAAACGGACCGGGGCGTGGTCGCCTCCCAACACCGGCAGGCGTCCGAGGCCGGGGCAGATGTGCTGCGGGCAGGCGGCGATGCGGTGGATGCGGCTGTTGCCTGCGGCTTTGTCTGCAGCGTGCTGGAGCCCTGGATGTCCGGCCCGGCGGGTGGCGGCGCCGCGATGCACTGGCGCGCCGATACCGGCACGGCACATGCGCTCAATTTCGGCATGCGGTCCCCTGCCGCGCTTCGGATCGAGGATTTCCCACTGTCCGGCGAAGGCATCGCGGGCGATCTGTTCCCTTGGGACCGTGTGGTCGAGGATCGCAATATCATGGGGGCCAAAGCCGTCGCTGTGCCAGCAATGGTCGATGGTCACGCAACGGCGCACGAGCGCTGGGGCAAGATGCCATGGGCCGATCTGCTGGCCCCGGCGATTGCCCATGCCCGCCAAGGCATGGCGATTGACTGGTACGCGTCGCTGATCATCGCAAGCGCCACCCGTGATCTGGCGCGCGACCCGGATGCCGCGGCGCTGTTCCTGCTTGATGGGCACTGGCCGCGTCCGGTGTCGTGGACAGCGCAGACAACAGACCGCATCGACCAAAGCCGCATGGCGGACAGTCTGGACATCATCGCACGCGACGGGGCCGCAGCCCTGCACGGTGGCGATCTGGGACGGGCGCTGGCACAGGACGTGCGCGACAAGGGCGGGTATCTGAGCGATGCCGACCTCAGCGACGCGTGCGCAGAGTTTCACACGCCCTTGACGGTGCCTTATCGCGATGCGCTTTTCCACGTCATGCCCGGGCTGACGGCGGGGCCAACCTTTGCCAAGACGATGGCCCATCTTGCGCAGTCGCACCTGCCCGCAGACCCGGATCAGGCCTATCCCGCCTATGCCCGCGCGTTGCAGGCGGCCTATGAACACCGGATCAACCACATGGGCCATGATGGCGAACCGTCCGACACGCCCGGTTGCACCACGCATTTCTCTGTCGTCGACAGCGACGGAAACATGGTTGCGCATACCCAGACCCTGTTGTCGATTTTCGGCGCGCGCGTGGTGTCGCCGTCAACAGGGTTTTTGTTGAACAACGGGATCATGTGGTTCGATCCGGTTCAGGGGCGGCCCAATTCGCTTGGGCCCGGCAAGACGTGCCTGATGAATGTCTGTCCTGTGCTTGGACAGGCGCAGGGCACCAGGTTTGCGCTTGGGGCCTCTGGCGGACGCAAAATCGTCGCGGCGGTGGCGCAGCTTGCCTCATTCCTGACCGACTATGAGCTGGGACTGGAAGACGCGTTTCATCGTCCGCGCATTGACGTGTCGGGGGCGGGTGCCATCACCGCCAACGCGACACTTCCCGAACCCGTGCTGACCGCACTCAAGCGGATCGCACCGCTTGGTATGGCACGGCCCTCCATGCTGCCCTATTCTTTCGCCTGCCCGGCGGGTGTTCTGGATACGGGGCGCGCGCGGTTCGGCATGACGGAACCAACAACCGCCTGGGGCGACGCCGTCGCAGCGCAGTCCGACTGACGCCATAACGCAATACGCACCCGCCTTAGCCCGATCCAGATCACCGCGCTATCGCGGCACAGCCCAACCGCAAAGCGCATCTGTCAGAATCGCGTTGAAATCCGCCTCATCAGGCGGAACCGGATTGAATTTTGACGATGACGCAGCGCGCGCGGCCATGGCAATGGGTTCGATATCGTCGGGCGATACACCCAACGCCACCAGATCACGAAGACCAAGACGCGCAAAGAACGGCCCCAACGCCGCAGGCGCGTCATCCGGCGTCACATCCAGCGCCGCGCCGATCCACCCATAGACCTGCGCGATTTTTTCCGCCGCCGGGCCGCCATGTGAGACAGCCCGCGCGTTATACGCCAGAACATGGGGCAGGAGGGCCGCGCAAACCGCGCCATGGGGGGCGGCAGTGTGACTGCCGATCACACCGGCCAGACCATGCACCGCACCCAGCCCCGCATTGGCCAATGTGATGCCGCCCACAAGGCTGGTCAGGGCCATGTCATCCCGCGCGCCGGGATCTTCGCCTTGGGCAAGCCGGACAATCGCGGTCAGTCCGCGTGGGATCGCATCGCGGCACAGCGCATCGGTCAAGGGCGAGGCATTGACGCTCAGATACGGCTCGATCACTTGCGTGATCGCATCCAGACCGCTTGAAAACGTCACCTGCGCCGGGGTTTGGTCGGTCAAGGACGGGTCCACAAAGGCGATGTCCGGCACCATCCTGGGGTCTCTGAGGCTGACCTTTTTGCGGGCATCGGGAACACCGATCACGGCGTTTTTTGTAACCTCTGATCCGGTGCCCGCGGTGGTGGGAAGTGCGATCAACGGCAGCGGGTCAGCCTCAAGCGCGCGGCCTTCTCCGACGCTTTCAAGATAGGCGCGCGTCGCGCCCTGCGCCGGGACAAGGGCGGCCACCGCCTTGGCCAGATCCATCGTGGCCCCGCCACCCAGTGCAATCACAACACCGGGCCGGGCGTCACGTGCCAGTGACAGCGCCGCATCGACATCGTCAATCTCGGGTTCCCGCGCGCAGGCAATCGTCGTGATCCGACACCCGGCTTCACTCAGATCCTCAAGAAGCCATCGGGCACGCTCTGCCGATTTGCCATGCACCAACAGCGCAGAGCCGGAGATCCTGGCGGCCGCCTGCGCCGCGCCGCGTGCGATCCCGCGTCCAAACCTTATTTCTGTGGCGGTTGCGAAGCCGAAATGCATGGCAGCCTCTTACATATGTGCGAAACGAAAAGGGGCGGACCAACGCCGCCCCTTTGTGCCAGACCAGTCGCCACAGGCGACCGGGCATGGGCCTAGTTCTGCCAGCTTTCGATCAGCTCGTCATAGGACACGGTGATTGGCTCTTCGTCCTCGTTTTCCAACTTGGGGAAGGGTGCCCCGGGCTGTTCGAACCAATAATCCGCATCCCGCTCTTCGTTCATGACCGGACCAAGATCGCCCTGAACACCAGCGCGTTCAAGACGCTCCATCACGGCTTCTTGAGCTTCACACAAGGAATCCAGCGCTTCCTGAGCGGTCTTTTGACCGGACATGGCATCGCCAATATTCTGCCACCAAAGCTGTGCCAGACGTGGATAGTCGGGCACGTTGGTGCCGGTTGGCGACCAGGCAACGCGCGCGGGCGAGCGATAGAACTCGACCAGACCCCCCAGCTTGTCTTTACGTTCGGTAAAGCTCTCGTGGTTGATCGAACTGTCGCGAATGAAGGTCAGACCGACATGAGACTTTTTCACATCGGCCGTTTTGGACGTGACAAACTGCGCATAGAGCCACGCCGCCTTTGCCCGATCCTCTGGGGTGGATTTCATCAGCGTCCAAGATCCCACATCCTGATAGCCGACCTTCTGACCCTCTTTCCAGTAAACACCGTGAGGCGAGGGGGCCATGCGCCACTTGGGGGTGCCATCCTCGTTCATCACCGGCAGGCCGGGTTCAACCGTGGCGGCGGTGAAGGTGGTGTACCAGAACATCTGCTGGGCCACATTGCCCTGAGCCGGGATTGGACCCGCTTCCGAGAATGTCATGCCAGCAGCGGCCGGAGGGGTGTATTTCTCAAGCCATTCAATCGCCTTGTTCACAGCATAGACCGCAGCCGGGGAATTGGTCGCCCCGCCACGCGCCACACAAGAGCCGACGGGCTGTGAATTTTCATTCACCCGGATGCCCCACTCATCCACCGGCAGACCGTTGGGTTCACCCACATCGCCCATACCCGCCATGGACATCCACGCGTCCGTATAGCGCCAGCCAAGGCTTGGGTCTTTCTTGCCGTAATCCATGTTGCCAAAGACTTCGCCCTCGACCCCCAGATGGCTCAGGTCGCGCCCGGTAAAGAATTCCGCGATGTCCTCATAGGCCGCCCAGTTGACCGGCACGCCCAGCTCATAGCCGAACTGTTCCTGAAAATCGGCCTTGTTCTTTTCGTCGTTGAACCAATCGTAACGGAACCAATACAGGTTCGCGAATTGCTGATCCGGCAGCTGGTAGAGTTTGCCATCAGGACCGGTGGTGAACTGAAGGCCAATAAAATCGTCCAGATCGAGCGTCGGCGAGGTCACATCGGCACCTTCGCCCGCCATCCAGTCGGTCAGGTTGCGCACCTGCTGATAGCGCCAATGCGTGCCGATCAGATCGCTGTCGTTGACATAGGCGTCATAGACGTTTTCGCCCGTCTGCATCTGAGTCTGCAGCTTTTCCACCACATCGCCTTCGCCAATCAGGTCATGCGTGATGTTGATGCCGGTAATGGCGCTGAATGCCGGGGCAAGCACCTGGCTTTCATATTCATGTGTGGTGATGGTTTCAGAAACCACATTGATCGACATCCCCTGAAACGGGGCCGCCGCATCAATGAACCATTGCATCTCGGCTTCCTGCTCTTCCCGCGACAGCGCGGACAGCCCGTTGATTTCGGTATCAAGAAACTCCATCGCGGCCTCCATATCCGCGAAAGACGGCGACGCCAGAAGCCCCGCCACCACGGCAAGAGCCGTGGTCGATTTGAGTGACATGTGCATGTAAGTCCTCCCTAAACAGACTTCGATTTGGAACCGGGGGCATGTCGGCCGCCCCGGCCTCTTGGTGCGCGGCGTCAGACGTATCTGAAAACCAGCGCGGCGTAGACGGCGCAAACCAACAGCGCCCACCATTGGGCAATGTCGGTCAGGCCGAGCCATGCGATATTGATAAACGCCGACCCCAGCAGCGAGATAAACAACCGATCCCCCCGCGTGGTTTCGATCCGCAAAATTCCCATGCGCGGGGTTTCAGGAAACTTGATCGCAAGGATCGTAAAGGTGATGAGCAGCGACGCGATGACCATGAAGAAGATCGCCGTCGGCCATGTCCATGCCATCCAGTCCATCAGCACACCTCCCGTTGAACACAGGCGTCCCCGAGCGTGAGCCGGGGATCTCTGACCAAAAAGATCCTCGGGTCAGGCCCAAGGGTGACGTTGGAGAGGTTAAAATCGTCTTGCATCACACCCTCCCCAGGGCAAAGCCCTTGGCAATGTAGTTGCGGACAAAATAGATCACCAAGGCACCGGGAATGATGGTCAGAACCCCGGCGGCGGCAAGGACGCCCCAGTCGACGCCTGCGGCGCCTTGGGTACGGGTCATGATGGCGGCGATGGGTTTGGCATCCACGGTGGTCAATGTGCGGCTCAGCAGCAGTTCCACCCAGGAAAACATGAAGCAGAAGAACGCCGCGACCCCGATGCCGCTGGCAATCAGGGGCATGAAAATCTGCACAAAGAACCGGCCAAAGGAATAGCCGTCGATATAGGCGGTCTCGTCGATTTCCTTGGGCACGCCGCGCATGAAACCTTCGAGAATCCAGACCGCTAATGGCACGTTGAACAGGCAATGCGCCAAGGCCACGGCGATATGCGTGTCGAACAACCCGACCGAGGAATACAGCTGGAAAAACGGCAACGCGAACACCGCAGGCGGGGCCATGCGGTTGGTCAGCAGCCAAAAGAACAGATGCTTGTCACCCATGAAATGATAGCGGCTGAAGGCATAAGCCGCGGGCAGGGCGACAGCGAGCGAAATAATGGTGTTGATCACGACATAGATCAGCGAATTGACATAGCCCATATACCAGGCCGGGTCGGTAAAGATGGTCACATAATTCTGAACCGTCGGGTTCTGCGGCCAGAGCGAGAAGGACGACACGATCTCGGTGTTGGTCTTGAAGCTCATATTGATGAGCCAATAGATCGGCAGGAACAAAAACAGCAGATAGACCACCATGACAACGGTGGAGCCGCGCAGCTTTGGCATCGCCAGTCGCTTGCGGCGCACCGCAGTCCGGGCCACGATCGCGTCCGTCATCGCTTTGTCTCCGCTTTGTCCAAATTCGTCATGACCGTGTAAAACACCCAGGAAATCGCGAGGATCACGAGGAAATACATAAGCGAGAACGCCGCCGCCGGACCCAGATCGAACTGCCCCAGAGCCATCTTGACAAGGTCGATTGACAGGAAAGTGGTCGAACTGCCAGGGCCGCCGCCGGTCACGACAAACGGTTCGGTGTAGATCATGAAACTGTCCATGAACCGCAGCAGGACCGCGATCAGCAGCACGCCCATCATCTTGGGCAATTCGATATAGCGAAACACCGCCCAACGGCTGGCCTGATCAATCTTGGCCGCCTGATAATAGGCCTGCGGGATCGATTGCAGCCCGGCATAGGCCAGAAGCGCCACCAGCGAGGTCCAGTGCCACACATCCATGACTATGACCGTAACCCACGCATCGAACGGGTCTTGGGTGTAGTTGTAATCGACGCCAATCGCGGCCAGCGTGGCCCCCAGCAGGCCGATATCGACACGGCCGAACACCTGCCAGATCGTGCCGACCACATTCCACGGGATCAAAAGCGGAAGCGCCATGAGAACAAGGCAGACCGACACCCAGACGCCTTTCTTGGGCATACACAGCGCCACCAGAACGCCAAGCGGGATTTCAATGGCCAGAATAATGCCGGAAAAGGCCAACTGACGCTGCAAGGCGTTCCACATGCGGTCGTCGGTCAATAGATCTTCGAACCACATCAGACCGGCCCAAAAGAACTGGTTGTTGCCGAATGAATCCTGCACCGAATAGTTGACCACCGTCATCAGCGGGATCACAGCCGAGAACGCCACAAGGATCAAAACCGGAAGAACCAGGAACCACGCTTTTTGGTTGACGGTCTTTTCCATCACGCCCCCTTTTGTTCAAGTGGCGTCACCCGCCAGTCGTTTTGGTAGACATTCACACGCGCCGGATCGAACACCACGCGGGACATATCGGCACCGATCTCTTGGCCTTCGGGGACAATGACATTGATGTCCTGGCCGAACAGATCGGCGCGCACGATCTTGTGGCGGCCCACATCCTCGACCCGGCGCACCCGCACGGGCAATCCGGTGTCCGCATCGGTCAGCGTCACGAATTCGGGGCGCACGCCGATCTCGACTTTGCCGTCAAGCGCCGGATAGGTGCCGGCAAGCCCGACCTCGCCGGTCTCAAGGGCGGCGCGGTTGCCCAGCACCTGTGCCGGCACAAGGTTCATTCCGGGCGAGCCGATGAAATAGCCCACAAACGTGTGCTCCGGCGTATCAAAAAGCTGTTGCGGGGTGCCCATCTGAACAACGCGGCCTTCATGCATCACCACCACCTTGTCGGCAAAGGTGAGCGCCTCGGTCTGGTCATGCGTGACATAGATCATCGTGTGGCCGAATTGCTGATGCAGTTCCTTGAGCTGGGTGCGCAAGGCCCATTTCATATGCGGATCAATCACCGTCAGCGGCTCGTCGAACAGGATCGCGTTCACGTCTTCACGCACCATGCCGCGCCCCAATGAGATTTTCTGCTTGGCATCCGCCGTCAGACCGCGCGCGCGGCGGTCAAGTTCGGCCTCCATCCCGATCATGGCCCCGATGGTTTGCACCCGGTCCCGGATGTACTCGGCTGGCGCGCGGCGGTTTTTCAGCGGAAAGGCAAGGTTTTCGCGCACCGTCATCGTGTCGTAGACAACCGGAAACTGGAACACCTGCGCGATGTTGCGTTCGGCGGTAGTGGTGTCGGTCACATCCGTATCGCCAAACAGGATCTTGCCCTCAGACGGGTGCAACAGCCCGGATATAATGTTGAGAAGCGTGGATTTTCCACACCCCGACGCCCCCAACAGGGCATAGGCTTCGCCATCGTTCCAGACGTGGTTCATTTCCTTCAACGCCCAGTCATCCGGTGTGCTGGGTTTCGCCAGATAGGAATGCGCCAGATTGGACAGCGTGATCTGTGCCATGTGCCTCTCCTCAGGCGGCCAACGCGTAAGACGCCGGTGCCGCAAGACGGCCATCCTCGTCGAAGATGTAGATATGCGCGGGATCAAGATAGATGCTGATGTCCGCCCCCAACGTCAGATCCCGAACTCCGTGGATCAGACCGACCCAACGCTCGCCATGGTGGTCAATGTGAAGAAAGGTCTCTGATCCGGTGATCTCTGTCACCGCGATCTTGCAGGTAAATTCAAGCGCGTCGCCAGTGTGGCGCTCGATCTCAAGATGGTTGGGGCGAAACCCGGCGATGTAGCGGCCATCGGCCAGCGCGGCCAATCGGCCCTGCACGTCAAGGCGTTGCCCGTCCGCAAACGTGACCTGCGTTGCGGTCTTGGTTATGTTCAGGAAATTCATCGGCGGGTCGGAAAACACCCGCGCCGTTGTTGCGTCTTGCGGCTGGCGATACACCTCGGGTGTGGGGCCGAATTGCGTCACGCGCCCCTCCCATAGAGTGGCGGTGTGTCCCCCCAAAAGAAGCGCCTCTTCCGGTTCGGTAGTGGCGTAAACAAAGATCGACCCGGATTCCTCAAAGATCTTGGGGATCTCCATCCGCAGTTCTTCGCGCAGCTTATAGTCCAGATTGGCAAGCGGTTCATCCAGCAGGACAAGCCCCGCATCCTTGACCAGCGCCCGCGCCAGCGCGCAGCGCTGTTGCTGTCCACCGGACAATTCCAGTGGCTTGCGGTCAAGCATCGGCGTCAACTGCATCATATCCGCCGTTTTCCGGACTGCCGCGTCAATCTCAGCAGCCGATTTCCCCAACAGCTTCATCGGAGAGGCAATGTTGTCATAGACGGTCATAGACGGGTAGTTGATGAATTGCTGATACACCATCGCAACCCCACGATCCTGCACCCGCATCCCGGTCACATCGCGCCCGTTCCAGATCACCTGTCCGGTCGCTGGCACGTCAAGCCCCGCCATCAATCGCATCAAAGACGTCTTTCCAGACAGGGTGGGGCCCAGAAGGACATTCATGGTGCCCGCATTTAGGGTCAGATCCGTAGGATAGATATGGGTGGCGCCGTCGATCGTTTTTGACACGCCGTTCAGTTCCATTCCCATCTCTACTCTCTCCTCATTCCGCACAGACCTTTGTGCGACAGGGCCGTCATTTTTCATCACCCGATCAATCGCGGCGATCCGGTGCAGCCGATCAATGCAGAGGGATCAGAAAAGCCTCTGCCGGGGTATATCGTGCAGTCCGCTCCAGCCAAATGGAACCCTGTGCATTGTCCGCAACAGGTCCACGACCAACAGAAATGAAACCATCCGTGTCGCTTGGGGGCATCCGCCCAGTCCTCCCAATCGCTCAAAGCGTTGCGCACTTTCTTTCGTTTGTCAAAGCCACATTTTCTTTTTTGTTCACTATTGACCGCTAAGACCTTTTACACCGCAGGGCGGAAACGCTGTGTCGGAACTTCCTATTGGTGAGACTGGGAGCGGATTGATTTCAATGTGGTAGAGTTTTCAATTTACGAGACAGCCAAATATTTAGGCACTTAGGTATTTGGAAATGTCTTTCACAAACGGATGATCGTGTTCTGGAAATTTTCGCAACGCCGGGTCTGCGAGGGCGGGGGCCTCTGGCGTTGGATCATCACTATTGGTAGCCGTACTATGGTGTTTCCTACCTTGTTTCGTGGTTTGATTAAACCACCTGCGCATAGCTTGGCAGTTGAAACACAGCCTCGAACCCGTCCGTGCTGCCATGTGGCGGGGAGTGCAACGCGAGCGTTGCTTGCGCCCCATCGGCAATTGCCCGCATAACGTCGCGCAACGGCACCGACCCGTGCCGACAGTTCCGACAGATCGAAAGGCTTGAGCATGTAGTCGTCGGCACCGGCGTTCAGTCCGTCAATACGATCGCTGATCTGGTCCATCGCCGTAAGGATGATCACTGGTGTTACATCGCCCCGCTTTCTGAGCGTGCGCAGGAAAGGCTGTCCGCGACCGTCGGGCAACATCAGGTCAAGAAGGATCAAGTCATAGGTCGCTACATCCAGATATCCCTGTGCGCCATCCAGTCGCGTGGCCCAGTCGATGGAATGCCCATCCGCGATGATCTGATCGCGCACCGCCGCCCCCAGCACCGTATCGTCCTAAATTAGCAGCACACGCATATCTGTTTTTCCTGCTCCGTTTGTCGTCCTTCTATCACCTCTCAAGCTGAAGGACTCCTGAAGCAGAAATAATGCGTACTTCAGGTAGGTGTCAGGTCGACTAGGGATAACGCCACATCAACGCAAACTTTCGGAGATGGAACAATGAAGAAATACCTGATGGCTACAACGCTTTTGATTGGTGTTGGTGCGGCAGGTGTCGCTCTTGCCGATGACGACGATTGTCGGGTGCCGATGGCTGACTGGCAACCGCGCGAAGCCGTGCAGCAAATGGCCGAGGCGCAGGGCTGGACCGTGCGCCGGATCGAGACTGATGATGGTTGTTATGAAATCAAGGGCCGAGATGCCAATGGCCGTGAGATCGAGGTCGAGGTTGATCCTGCCACGCTCGCCGTAGTCGAGTTTGAGTACGAGGATGATGACGATGACGATGACGATTACCGTGGTCGCAACAATGCTGCGCCAGCCGGTTCAGCTGAGCCGCCTTCGAATGGGCTGTTTGCGCCGGACGCAGCGCCTGTCGTTCAGCAGTGATCCGAACTCGGATCACATGAGGCTTGGCCTTAGCGCAACCTGTCCTGGTGACCCTGGCTGCATTTGAAATTGGCGCATCAGCACTTTCATCCGCAAACCTCTCGATTTGATGGTTTGCTGATCGACCGCGTCGTCATCCCAAGCACGGCGGGGTCTTTTTCTGGCCAAACCTGACGCCTGGCTGAAGCAGTTTTCTGTTTCCTGTCAGGAACACATCAGCCCAATCCCACAGACAGGACAAGAAGTTAGAAAATGGAGATTACTGATGAAAACGCTGCTATCCGCCCTCGCGCTGACCGCCGCCCTGGCTGTTCCCGATCTGGCAATTGCCAAACCGGTTACCCTGACCGCAAACATGAACCAGTATGGCGGCGACGGAGCCTATCTCGCGCTTTATGTCACTGATGCAAACGGCACTTATATGGGCAGCCTTTGGATGGCGGGTGGCAAGTCCAAATACTACGAACACCTGAGCGACTGGTATCGTGCGACGGGCGGAAATACCGCCGAGATCAACGGCATCACCGGGGCCAGCGTTGGCGCGGGGCGGCAGTTGAAAATCACGCTCGACCTCGCGGATGCACTGTTTGACGCAGGCTATGAATTGCACATCGACGCGTCTGTTGAAGAGATGCGCGACAGCCCGTCCGAAGTGGTCGTTCCACTGACCACGACTGGCGCGGGTCAGTCGACAGCGGGCCGCCGCTACATCCGTGATTTCACCTACGACATGTAATTTTTCCGAAAGGAGCCTCGCAATGCTGCGTGCTCTGCACAAATTTCCTGTCCGGATCGCGGCCTTGCTGATCGTAATAATGACGCTCAGCGGGGCAGTGTTAAGCGTTCTTCCCGCACTGGAGACGGTGCAGTCCCCCGCGCAGACCGACCCAACGCTCACGGTTGCCACTCTGGCGGATCGCATCGCCATCGCATACCCTGGTGTCGAGCAAATCCGCCGCGCTCCGTCAGGTCAGATCACGGCGTTTTATTTTGAAGCCGGACAGCCCGGTGCAGTGGTCATCGACCCGGCCACTGGCGTCGGTGTTGCGGATTACGAGCCTTCCGCCTTTCAACGCTGGATGACCAACCTGCATCGTTCGCTGTTTCTGGATGACGCGGGGCGGCTTACGGCAGCGGCAGGGGCAGTGTCGCTTCTGGTGTTATCAATCACGGGTCTCATGCTGACAGCAAGGCGGGCAGGGGGCTGACGGCGTTTCTTCTCACGCCTGCGCGGCCCCTTGACAGGGCGGCTGCATGTCGAGGTGGCACGGCTGACTGTCGTCGGACTATTGCTCTCCTCAGCCACCGCACTGTTCATGACCGCGAGCACCTTTGATTTGCTCCCACACAGTAGCGCTCCCGCGTTCCCGACCGATATCAGCGGCCAGACCGGCGCGGTCCCCGGCACCATCGGATTGCTGCGTGACACGCCTGTGAACGCCTTGCGCGAACTGACCTTTCCCTATCCGAACGATCTCACCGACACCTTCAAGCTTAAAACCAATCTGGGCGAGGGATATCTGGATCAGGGAACCGGCGAAGTTCTGGTCTGGGCCGATGCAGGCACATGGCAACGCTTCAATGAAACGATCTACATGCTGCACACGGGACAAGGTCTGGCATGGCTTGGAATGATCCTCGGGGTGATGGCGCTCGGCGCGCCGTTCATGGCCGCTACCGGCGTGATACTCTGGGTGCAAGCGCGCCGTGCGCGCCCCCGGATTTCGGGAAATGTTGCTGCAGGGCAGGCCGACACGGTCCTACTGGTCGGCAGCGAAGGGAGGAGCACATGGGGCTTTGCCGCGACCCTGCATGAGGCGTTGACGCTGGCGGGACACAAGGTCCATGCGGCACCAATGTCGCAATTCGCGCCAAATCGGTATACGGCCCGAGGATCCGTTTGGCTTCGCAGCGTCGAACCCTGTCGCTTCTTGGGCAGATCAAAACCCGGCTCGTGATCTTGGATGATTTCCACCGCACATACAGCTTCAGGAAGCATCAGATGGTCGACTTCCAGAACTTCGTCCATCACCTGATCTCCAAGTACGACATTCGGGTCGTGCTCGCTGGCGCACCCCGTATCTGACGTTGGGCTATGGAAGACGAACAGACTCTCGGTCAGCCGGATCATTTGCAGTATCGCGCTTGTCTTCGATGGTCGATCAAGCAAACCCGGAACGGGTGCGCATCATCGAAACTGACAGTGACCACCATCTGCGGGTTACACACGGTGTAGTCACCAGCCAATCGGCCCCGATGGCAGTCATTGAAAGCGCCCTTGGTCTCACACCTGACCTTTCCGGGATGCTCGGCAATCGCAAGGTTTTGATTGTGGAACGCGGCACCGATGCGCTGATCTTGAGCAAGCTATCCGGCCTATTGACCAGAGGCGACAAGGTGGGGCTATCAGATCACATTTATATGTGGCCTGCGCAGACGTCCACCAAGGCACCGATCTATGCGGCGTTCGCCATCGGCCAGAGATGGAATGCCGGCGTGCTACTCGACACCGATGAAGCAGGCCACCAAGCACACGAGAAAATCAAAGCTATGAACCTGAAAGCATATTCCGACGATACTGGCCATGAGTTTCGGGTGTTCATGCTTGGGGACGCAGCCGGTGTGAAGAAAACCGATGTTGCGATCGAAGATCTGTTTCCAGATGAGTGGTATCTAGATTGCATCAATCGTGCCTACGGACTGGCGCTCAGGCTGGAAGACCTTCCCGAAGATGGTTCAACTTTGATTGCCAAGCGCGTCGAGATGGCCATGAAGCAGCGCCAAGGGCGCGACCTCAAGAAGAAGGATGTCCTCACCGAAATGTTGAAGGACTTCGACAGCTGGAACGAGATCAGCGATCTGCCGAAGGGCACTGCTACTTGTGCAGGGCGCTTGCCCGAGTCTCATTAATTTGGTCTCATTATTGGCGAGTTCCGACACGCTGCGTGGGTACGGCATTATTTTCGCGTAATCAGGGTTATGTAATATGGATGCACAGCAGATGACTGACAGAGGGATCATCCTCCGCAGCCTGTCACGATCTGCGCATCAGATATGTGTCCATGATCCAACCATGTTCGGCACGCGCAGCAGAACGGAGTGCTGGAATCTGCTCGGCGGCGTCTGTCAAGGCACCGTGCCACAACACCTGTTGCGGCATGCCCAGAAAGGCTCCCCACCAGATGGTGATATACGTCGGGTCCAGTTGACGAAAGCTGCAATCCGCATCGAGCAGGACAACCACCGTCTCCGCCTCGGCGGGCCAACCGTGATCGCGCAGGCGTCGACCCGTGGTCACATGAACAGGTCCATTCACCGTGTTCAGCGGGATCGCATGGGCCGCCGTCAACGCCTGAATCGCCGTTATTCCCGGCACAACCCGCATCTGTGGCGGCGGCGACAGGCGCGCGGCGATGCGCAGGGTGCTGTCGTAAAGCGCCGGATCTCCCCATACCAAAAGCGCAACTGGCCCCGTGACACCAGCCGCTCCCAGGGCCGCCTGCCAGCGTTCGGCAATACGGTCATGCCATGCGGCAACCCGGTCTTGATAGGGCAAATTCGGATCGCGGACCGGATATTGAAAGGGAATGATCCGCGCTTTTGTGCCGCTGGCTGCGATAATGCCAAGCCGCAGCTGTGCCAAATCATCTTTATCCGTGCCTTTGTGCGGCACAAGGACGATTGCGGCATCACGAAGCGCCTGCATGCCCGCGCCTGTCACATGGTCAGGGTTGCCAGTGCCGATCCCGATCAGCCAGAGATGTTCGATGGTCATTACAAGCGGACGGATCCGGGCCGACAGGCGGCCCAGATCCCATCGCTTAGGCAGCGTTGTTGTATAAGCGGTGCGTGAACAGGCCGCGAACACCACCGCCCCGCAGCGCCTTGGCCCCGGCCAGAACCGCAAGATCGGCGATCGGTTCGATCACCACGACCAGCATATAGGCCAATCCAAAGGTCCAGACGGCGTTAAGGTTGTCCGCCCCGAACCCCTGACCGTAAAACGCCCAGAACGCCACCCAGGCGACGACACCGCCCTGATAGGCGACTGACATTTTGAACACATCTGCATAAGCCAGATCGACATAGGCGCGATCCCGCGGGATGATCCTGTGAGCCAGCGCATCAATGGCGAAAAGCGGCACCAATAACGTGGTGACGTTGACGAAATACATCGGCAGGTCTGTCGGAGCAAAGAACATGCCCTGCACCAAAAGCCCCAATGCCAGACCCACAGCCGAAGGTGCCGCCCCCAGCAGCAGGAACAGCGTTGTGCCAAGAATGAAATGCACCTCGGACACACCAACCGCGAAATGGGGCAACAGTTCGAAAAACACGAAAACGCCGATTGTGGCCAATACTGTCCGCGTGGCGAAAGATGCGATAGTATGGCTGGATAGATCGTTGGCGATCAGTTTGAAAGAATACCCTGCAGCTGCAGCCGCAGTGCCATAGGCAAATACCATTTTGGCGCCGTCAACGACGCCGGGTTCAATATGCATGAGACACGTCCCTTGTTAAGTCGCCCCTCCGGCGACGGGTGATTTGATGAAGGCAAACGCCTTCGGTTTCACGGCAGGTCTCCTGACTTGCGGGTCAATGCGCGCGGGCCCTTCCCAGCCATTCGGCCAGTGGTTTTGCCATTGCGCTCACCGCTTACAGTTGCGGGGGCAGTCCGGGTCTTTCACCCGATTCCCTTTTAGCCACATGCGTGGCACCGTGTTTTCACGTTACGTCAAACCGCTCTGTCTCGCAAAGGATATTTCCCGTATCAAAGCTGTGACAGCGCAGGGCGCGATCTGAGGCTCGATCAAAATTGGTCATGGTTTTTCTTGCGTGATCAGATGAAAGAAAGTGCCCGACACACGCCCGCGATGCGACCCGGTTTCCGCCACCGGATTGCCATCGGCATCGGCCACCTGCGCCAATGGGGCGTCTGGCTGATCAAGGATTGTGGAATAGTGGTATTCATGGCCGCGCAGCAGCACACCCGGATCGAAGCCCGGCAAGCGGGCCAGCAACCGGGCCTGCCGATAGCCCAGATGGAATTTCCGTTTTTCATAGCTGGTGACCAGACCAAGAAGTCCGGCCATCTTGTGACAGCGGCCCTCCTTGTCGACCAAGGCAGCGCCCAGGGCCATATAGCCGCCGCATTCACCATGCACCGGTCGGGTTTCGGCATGGGCTTTCAGTCCGGCGCGAAATATGTCGGCCGCTGCCAGCCGACCGGCGTGCAATTCCGGATAGCCTCCGGGAAGCCAGACCAGATCAGCACGGGCATCCGGCGCTTCATTCGCAAGGGGCGAAAACGGCAAAACCTCGGCCCCGGCAGCGCGCCAGCCTTTGATGAGATGTGGATAGGTGAACGAAAACGCAGCATCCTGCGCCAAAGCGATCCGCTGTGCCGGCGGGCGGGGCATGGTGCCCCCTGTCTGCAATGACCTGCCACATGCCGCAGCCCGGAGTGCAGCGATATCAACATGCTCGCGCAGAAACGCCGCATAGCCCGCGATAGCGGCGTCCAAGTCCGGATGCTCGACCGCCTGGATCAGGCCAAGATGCCGCTCCGGCAAAGTCAGATCCCCGCGGCGTGGCAACGCGCCCAGCACGGTCAGCCCCGCTTGCTCCATCCCCATCCGCGTCAGCCGTTCATGGCGTGGCGATGCAACGCGATTCAGGATCACACCGGCAAAAGGCAAATCGGGCGCATACATGCGAAAGCCCAACGCCGCCGCAGCAGCAGATTGCGCCTGCCCGCTGACATCCACCACCAGCACAACCGGCCACCCCATCCGCAAAGCTGTCTCGGCACTGGTACCAAACCCGGTCTGGCCGCGCGTGGCCACCCCGTCATAAAGCCCCATGGAACCTTCGGCGACGCAGATATCGGCCCCTTCCGCCTGCCCTGCAATCGCGGTCAGCAGTGCATCATCCATGGCCCATGAATCAAGGTTGAACGACGCACGCCCCGAGGCCGCGAGATGAAACGCCGGATCAATATAATCCGGGCCGGATTTGAACGGTTGGACGGTGATCCCCTGATCTGCCAAGGCCCGCAAAAGCCCCAGCATCACGGTCGTCTTGCCCGTCCCCGAAGATGGGGCCGAGATCATGATACCCGGTGCATCAAACATCGGTGTCGCTCCAACCGGCCCAAGGGCTGTGGGCGCTTTGCGGCCGGTAGCGGCGGTCGTAATCCTTGGCATACAGACAGCTGTCGTCAAAACCTTCGCCGCCCAGGGCAGGCCCGACAAGGATCAGCGCAGTGCGCGTAATGTCCGCATCCATCCGCCCGGCGATATCCGCCAGCGTGCCGCGTATGATCTTTTGGTCCGGCCAGGACGCGCGGAACACGATGGCAACGGGGCATTCTGCACCATAGGCGGGCGTCAGGGCCGCTGTCACATGATCCAGATTCTGGATCGACAGGTGAATGGCCAGCGTCGCGCCGGTGGTGGCGAAATTGGCAAGCGTTTCGCCATCCGGCATCGAAGAGGCCCGCCCGGGCGTACGCGTGAGCACCACCGATTGCGCAAGGCCCGGCAGCGTCAGTTCAACCCCCAACGCGGCGGCAGCGGCGGCAAAGGAGGGCACTCCCGGCGTCACCGACACCGGAATACCAATGTCGCGCAGACGGCGCATCTGTTCGCCCATGGCCGACCAGACAGACAGATCACCGGAATGAAGCCGCGCCACATCCTGCCCCGCATCATGCGCCTGCTGCATCTCTGCGATGATGGCATCCAGATCCATCGGAGCCGTGTTCACGACACGCGCGCCTTTTGGGCAATGGCGCAGGATCTCTTCAGGCACCAGCGATCCGGCATAGAGGCAAACCGGACACGCCGCGATCAGATCCCGTCCGCGGAGCGTCAGCAAATCCGGCGCTCCGGGGCCTGCGCCGATAAAGTGAATGGTCATGTTCCCTCTCCTTCTGCGATGGCGCAGCTCGCCATTCGGTCGGGTGAAATGTGCCGGACCCCGATCAGCCGCGCGCCGGGACCGGCCGCCGCCAGCGCTGCTGCCTCGGCAACGCTGCCGGTGCCATAGGCGGATTGCGACGCGCAGGACTGCGTAAGAGTGACCTGCGCGATCAACTGCTTTTGCGGCACGGGACGCAAGGCCAGCCCCAGCGTTCTGGCCAAAGCGATGAACGCGGCATGACGTGCCTTGATTTCGGCGGTGGCCAAAAGATCGGGCGCAATATTTGCGCCTGCCAGCATAAGCGCCGCGCGCAAACTTTCGATCGTCGCACCGCTGCGAAACCCGAACCCTGCCGCGATCATAACGTCACGCTCCATTGAACCACCGGGTAGCTGGCGGTCCAGCCACGCCGCGTTCCCAACGGCGTCGCCCGTGCCAGTTCGATGCGCAGCATCTCTCCGCCCAGGCCCGCATGGGCCTGCGTCAGCAAGGCTTCGGACTCCAATGTCACTGCATGGGCGACGATCCGTGTGCCCGTGGCAAGATGCGTTTCAAACCAATCCAGCAGCCCGTGTGACACGCCGCCTCCGACAAAAACAGCGTCCGGCACTGGTAAATCGGCCAGGGCCTCGGGGGCGCGGCCCTGCACAACGGCCAGACGGTCCACACCAAGCTGCGCGGCGTTGCGGGTGATCCGGGCCGCACGATCCGAACGCGGCTCTATGGATGTTGCAGCAAGGCTGGGATGGCTGAGCAGCCACTCGATCCCGACAGACCCCGATCCGCCGCCGATATCCCACAAATGCTCAAACGGGCGCGGGGCCAATGCCGACAGCGCCAAGGCACGCATGGGCCGCTTGGTCATCTGCCCGTCGCTGTCGAACCACCCGTCAGACCGCCCACTGGCAACGGACACCACCTGGCCCGCGCCGCTTATGCGGATCGCGGCACAAACCGGATGGGCAAAGGCGAGATCCGGCAAATCCGAGGCAAGCGCGTCTGTGCGCCGTTCGCGCGGGCCACCTATAGATTCGTGAACCACAAAGTCAGACGCTCCGAACCCGGCCTGACACAAATACGCTGCCAGCTCCTGAACCGCCGCTCCATCACGCAACAGCACGATGATCCGCTGTCCGGGTGCAAGCACCGGACGCAGCCGTGCCAGCGGCGCGGCATGAAGCCCGAAACACGCTGTGTGCTCAAGTGGCCAGCCCATGCGCGCCGCCACCAGCGAAAAGGTCGACGGGCCGGGCAACGCTGTCCATTCATGCGGGGCCAGCTGTTGCGCGATGCGACTGCCAGCGCCAAACCAGAACGGATCGTTAGAGGCCAATACCGCCACCCGTTGCCCGCGCAGCCCCAAAAGCTGTGCGATGCCATCGGCAAAGGGCACGGGCCAGGGGATCAGCTTGGCCTTGATCTGTGGCAACAGCCCCAGATGCCGGGTCGGCCCCATCACCACCTCTGCCGCATCAAGTGCTGCAAGGCTTGCGCGCGGCAAACCATCCGGCGCATCTTCGCCCACACCGATGATGGTCAGCCAAGGAGCATCAGCCATGACGAAAAACCTTCTGGTGCTTGGCGGCACAACCGAGGCAACCGCGCTTTGCCAAAATCTGGCGCGTTCGGGCATTTCTGCGACCGTCTCTTTTGCGGGCCGGGTGTCGCAACCGAAGCGCACACCGCTGCCACAGCGCGTGGGTGGCTTTGGCGGCATCCCGGGGCTTTTGGCATATCTGAGCGCCCACGCCATCACCCATGTCATTGATGCAACCCACCCGTTTGCCGCCCGGATGAGCCGCAACGCCGTGGCGGCCTGTGCGCAGGCAGACATTCCACTGATCGCCTTGACCCGTCCGCAATGGCAGCCCGAAACCGGCGATAATTGGACCCATGTGCCGGATATTGCCAGCGCAGTCGCAGCACTGGACCGACCGGCAACGCGCATCCTGCTGGCGATTGGGCGCATGCATCTGACCGCGTTTGCGGTCCATCCGCAGCATTTCTATCTGTTGCGCCTGGTTGATGCCCCGGATACGCCGCCGCCCTTTAGACATTACGAGATCGTGCAGGATCGTGGGCCGTTCAGCATTGCAGGCGATCTGGCCCTGATGACGGCGCATCGCATCGACCTGGTTGTGTCCAAGAATTCTGGCGGCACCGGTGCCAACGCCAAGATCAAAGCGGCGCGGCAGTTGGGGCTGCCTGTTCTCATGATCGACCGCCCGTCGCTTCCGGCGCGGCCCGAGGCCCATTCGGTGTCTGACGTTCTGGATTGGCTCAATCATACGGACACTGACCGGGGCGTGTAGACAAAAGCGGTCCCGGTGCGAGGGATCAACCGCGTGGCGGCGCTTCCGACCAGCACCATGGTCCGCATATCGGCCATGTCCGGACGTGCCTCTGGCAAGGTCACAATGCGAACGGTCTCATCCACCGTCGATACCGCGCGGGCGAATATCACCGGGCGCGTGTCACCGCAGGTTTCGTTAAGAATGTCCAAAGCACGGGCAAACCCCTCGGGTCGTGCCCTGGAGCGAGGGTTATAAAAGGCCATTGCGAAATCGGCCTCTGCCGCAAGACGCAATCGCTTTTCTATAAGTGCCCAGGGTTTCAAATTGTCGCTTAGGTTAATCGCACAGAAATCATGCCCAAGAGGCGCACCGACACGGGCGGCGGCGGCCAACATCGCCGTGATCCCCGGCAGCACCTGAATGTTGAGCGCGCGCCAATGGGGCGGTCCGGCCTCCACGGCCTCGAACACGGCGGAAGCCATTGCAAAGACCCCCGGATCACCAGAGGACACAACCACAACGCGGTGGCCCTTGCTTGCCATCTCAAGCGCGTGACGGGCGCGGTCCAGTTCGACCCGGTTGTCGCTGGAATGCAGCGTCAGGCCAAGGCGCGGCGCGATGCGCGCGACGTAGGGAATATACCCCACCACGTCTGTCGCCTCTGCAAGCGCGTCGGCAACCTGCGGTGTTATCAGGTCGTCTGCTCCCGGCCCCAGACCGGCAATCGTCAGTGACCCGCTCATGGCCGCCGCCCGTTGCCGTGCACCAGCACAATCGAAAAATACGGGGTGACGCGACCCTCCGCTTCGGACAGTTTTTGCACGGTCTGGCCGTCCATGCTGGCATATTCCACCAGCCAGGCCGTCCCGTATCGGCCCGCACGGCGCAGAGCATTGCGCACCTTGTCGATATTGCGCCCGATCTTCATCAGAACCACGGCATCGGCGGCCTTTATGTGACGGACCAGCGTGTCTTCGGGCAGGGTTGCCATCACAACGCTCAACACGTCATCGCCCCATGTGATCGGCTGACCCGACGCTGTCCAGGCGGCTGACATGCCGGTCGTGGCTGGCACCACGTTGACTATGACATCGCCTTTCAACCTCTCATACAGATGCATGAAAGAGCCGTAAAAGAACGGGTCCCCCTCACACAGCACGACAACATCCTCACCATCATTCACAAGGCTGCGCAGATGCGCGGTGCAGTTTGTATAAAACGCCGACAAGGCCGCGTTGTAATCGGGATGCGCGACAGGAATTTCGGTCGTGACCGGATATTCCATCGCAAATTCCACTACGTTTGCCGGCAACAACCCGGCCACCAAACGGCGCGCCCGACCCGGTCGGCCCGCCTTGCGAAAGAACGCAACATGGCGCGCGCTTGTCACCATACGATGCGCGCGGACGCTCATGAGGTCAGGATCGCCAGGACCAAGCCCAACGCCATGTATCGTGCCCTGTCGCGTCATTCCGTGCGGCTCGCGATGGCATTGATCCCGGCGACGGTTATGGCACTGCCGCCCAGACGCCCTTCAACGATACAACAGGGCGCAGGCTGGTCTGTCCAAAGCGCATCCTTGCTTTCGCGCGCCCCGACAAACCCAACCGGGCAACCAATGATGGCCGCCGGGCGCGGGCATGTCGGGTCTTTCAGCATGTTCAGCAAATGAAACAACGCGGTCGGCGCATTGCCAATGGCAACCAGCGCGCCCTTGAGATGCGGGCGCCAAAGTTCCAGCGCGGCGGCGGACCGGGTGTTTGACATCTCGCGCGCCAAATGCGGAACCTGTGCATCCCAAAGCGTGCAGATCACCTGATTGTCGGCGGGCAAACGCGCGCGCGTCACCCCTTCGCTGACCATGCGTGCGTCGCACAAGACCGGTGCTCCGGCCATCAGTGCGGCGCGTGCGGCATAGGCAAAATCCGGCGACAGGCGGATGTGACGCTCCAGCCCGACCATTCCGGCGGCATGAATCATCCGCACGGCAATCGGTTCTTGCTCGGCGGTAAACCGCGACAGATCGGCTTCGGCCCGGATCATCGCAAAGGATTGCGCATAGATTGCGGCGCCATCGGTTTCGTAAGTATAGGTCATTTGGGTCCGTTCATTGCGGCCAGAGCATCGTCTGAGCCAAGCGCGTATCGCTCGGGCGTGGTGTCGGTGCCACCGTTGCGCACCAGATCAAAACGGCCGTCGCGTCCGATGAGTGTGACATCCGCAGGCCGTTGGCGGGCGCACCCCTTGGCGCACCCGGACACGTGCAACCGGCCTTTGACAAAGGGGGCAAGCCGCCGCGCAAGATCGCGTGTTTCCACACTGGCCGACGGGCAATATGGCGCACCGGGACAGGCATCGACACGCATCAAAGGATCATGAAGATCAATGACAAATGCCGCATCGTCCGGAACGGTCCCGCCTTCCAGAAAAAGCATCCGCCAGGGTGTGACACGGATCGCGGGCACGCCCTGCGCCCTGATCACGCGCGCCAGAGCGGTGGCATCGACCTGCCCGAATGGCACACCGATCATCGCGCCCTTGCGCTGCAAGCCGATCTCGGGCGCGGGCGCGCCAGGTGCGACGGGTGTCGTGCACCATTGGGCAGGCAGCGTGGTTTCGGCAATGACCCGTGCCATGCGGCGTCGATCCGGTGTAATACGCGCGGCCAGCCACTCTGCCATCTCGATCAGCGCGGGAATCGCGGTATCTTCGGCAATCGCCCGTCCCGCCAACGCCCCATCGGCGCGCAGGCTCAACCCCGATGCCGTTTGCTCGATCCGGATGTCCGCGCTGTTCTGGGTCAGCACCGGGCGCGCGCCGCAATCCACGGCAAACCCGATTTTGGCAGGCAGCTCCGGCAACTCTGCAAGCCGGGCAAGCAAGGCCTGCGTCAACCGGTAGGTGATGTCCCCCGGCTGCCAGAACGGCGCGACCAGTATGTTGCGCCGCGCTTCGAATGCGGGGTCGGCATCAATCAGGTCCAACCTGGCCAGGGCGGCCACCAGATGCGCGTGATCGGCCTCGGCAACGCCCCGGATCTGCAAATTGGCGCGGTTGGTCAGATCAAGATAGCCATGACCATGGTGCCGGGCCAGATCACACAGACCCAACGCCTGCGCCGCTGTCAATCGGGCCAGGCGCGGACGGATGCGCACCACCAACCCATCGGCGGCCATCATCGGGCGATGGGCACCGGGACACCAGCCCTTGATCACCGCGGTCATGCGCGCGACCCTAGGCTGGCGATAACGGAATTGCGCCGCGTCTGCCAAAGCCCGGCCTCCCGCAGCGCCCTGAACCGGTCTTGCATGGCGCGATATGCCTGCGGGTTTGCGTCCTGCAGAAAGCCCTCTGTTTCCGGATCACCCAGCGTGGCGTCGTGATACAGATCGAACAGATGCGGCGGTACGGCACCAGCCAGATGCGCGAAACTGGCCATGTGATCCAGCGTCGCGGCGATCTCGGCAGCCCCTCGAAATCCGTGCTGTTTCATCCCGTCGATCCAAACCGGATTGGCCGCACGGGCCCGGACGACGCGGGCAATCTCTTCGGTCAGCGCGCGCGCTCTTGGTGTTTCAGGGGTCGTGTTGTCCAGATGATACAGCGCGGCCTTGCCCCCCGTAAT
The DNA here is from genome assembly GCF_046591575.1 of Marivita sp. S0852. Classification (NCBI taxonomy): domain Bacteria; kingdom Pseudomonadati; phylum Pseudomonadota; class Alphaproteobacteria; order Rhodobacterales; family Roseobacteraceae; genus Marivita; species Marivita sp. S0852. The sequence continues at coordinate 153,491 of NZ_JBIQWA010000006.1, read as the reverse complement.
GGCCTTTGCGGCGGCAAAACCGGCTTCATGCGTGGCATAATCGCGCGCCAACAGCAGATCGGTTTCGGGCAGATCCTGCGGATGGATAAAACTGTCCGCTTGGGCCACGCGGTCGCGGATGCCAGCCGTGTTACGGGTTGCCACATCGCCGTCCAGCGCCCAGGCGCTTGCACTCAGCCAGGCCAACCCCGCCTCTTCGCGGCCCAGATCGCTGTAATCGTCCAAAGCCGCACCAATCCCTAGCCCAAACTGCCCCGGTGCCGGTCCATAGACCCGCGCCAGATCGCCAAGCGTCACATACGGGTTCCAGTCGGCGGCTTCGTCACGGGCCGCCAGGATGCGCACGGCTTGGGCAAACAATGCCGACAAGGTCGGGAACACATCGCGGAACAGGCCCGAAACCCGCAAGGTGACGTCGATACGCGGGCGGTCCATCTCGGCCAGTGGCAGAACCTCGATACCGGACACACGTTCTGATCCGGCATCCCAGATCGGGCGCACCCCCAGCAAATGCAGCGCCATGGCGAATTCCTCTCCGGCCGTGCGCATAGTGGCAGAGCCCCACAGATCAACGATCAGGCCACGCGGCCAGTCGCCCTCGTCCTGCAAATGCCGCCGGATCAATTCATCAGCCAGCCGAACACCCTGGGCATACGCCGCGCGTGTGGGCACGGCGCGTGGATCGGTTGTAAACAGGTTCCGACCTGTCGGCAGCACGTCGCGGCGCCCGCGATACGGCGAACCCGAGGGACCGGGCGCGATACGCAGCCCCGCCAACGCGTCCAGCAATGCTTGCCGTTCGCCCGCCACCGATTGTGATGTGGCAAAGGGGGCTGCTTCGCGCGGTGTTCGGCCCCAGACATGCAAACCCTTGCCGAACTGGCTTTCCTTGATGTCACAGACAAAGCGGTCGATCTGCGTGATCGCTTCTGCACTGCAACTGGCCCGTTCCAGACCCAGATCGTCTTCCAGCCCGAGTGCCTGCGCCTCTTCACGAATATCGCCTTGCAACCGGTCGCGCCGTCGCGGATCAAGCCCATCGGCGTTGGAGAATTCGTCCAGCAGCGCTTCCAGCCGGATCAGTGGCTCGGGTGTGCCACTGGTGCGCAAAGGCGGCGGAATATGGCCCAGCGTGACCGCACCGATGCGGCGTTTGGCCTGCGCAGCCTCGCCCGGATCATTGACGATGAACGGATAGATCACCGGCAGCGATCCGGTCAGGCATTCGGGCCAGCACGTCGCGGACAAGGCCACAGATTTACCCGGCAGCCACTCTAACGTGCCATGCGCGCCGATATGCACCAGCGCGTCGGCGTGGCGCTGCAACCAGAGATAGAACGCGACATAGCCGTGACGCGGGGTGCGGGCCAGATCGTGATAGCTGTCCTCTCGACCTTCAGGCGTGGCGCGTTCCGGCTGAAGCGCAATCCACACCCGACCGCGCCGGACCGCGGCAAAGTGGAACGCGCCATCCCGGAAAGATGGGTCCGTTTCGGGATCACCCCAAACCTCTGCCAGCGTGTCGCGCAAGCCCTGCGGCAATCGCGCCAACGCCGCGCGATACGCCTCTAACGGCCAGGCGGTGCGGTGCGTTGCCAGGGCATCGTGTAACGGTGTCTCCTCTGTGCCGATGTCATAGCCTGCCATTCCCAGATCGCTCAGGATTGACCTGGCCGATTGCGGCGCATCAAGCCCGACCGCATGACCCATGTTCCAATCCTTGCCGGGATACGTGGACAAAACCAGCGCCACGCGCCGCTTTGCAGCTGGCAATGCGGCAAGCCGGGTCCACCCCTGAACACGATCGGCGATTGCATTGATGCGTTCGGCATCGGCCCGATGCGCAAAGCGGGAATATTGCAAATCCGCATCGCGCTTGCCCGGGTCCTTAAAGCTCGCCACACCAGCCATAATGCGGCCATCGACCTCTGGCAGCACCACATGCATCGCAAGATCGGCCGGCGACAGGCCCCGTTCTGCACCGGCCCATGCCTTGCGCGTCGATGTGGCCAAAGCCACCTGAAAGACCGGCACGCCTGCCACGTCCAGCGGCGACGTGCCCGCCGCGCCTTTGCCGGAAAAGGCGGTTGCATTCACAATCGCCACAGGTGCCAGCAGCGCAACCTGACGGCGCAGCCAGCCCGCAGCCTCGGGTGTTTTGAGCGATGCGGCAAACAGCGAAACCACGTCAAACCCGCGTGCGCGAAAGGCCGCAAACAACGATGTGATGGGCGCAAGGTCAGCGGCGACAAGGTAAGAGCGGTAAAAGACGATCAAGATGCGCGGCTTGCCGGCCCGGGCCGCCTCGGTCCCCAGCGCCTGAACCGGGCAACAGGTGCCCTCCTCGGGTGTCCATGACCCCACCGGCGGCAGGGACACGGTGCTTTGCACCGGACCCGCCTCCAGCCCCGCCGCCTGCGCCATATGCGCCAGCACGGCCTGCGCGGCGACCGTCCCGCCCGTGTCACACAGCCGCGCCAGCCGCGTTAACACAGGTTTGGTCACAGTCGAGATTTCGTCCAGACGGCGGTCTTCGCGCCCGTCAGCGGGCAGCACGGCCAGCGCGATGTGTTTCTGCTGCGCCAGCGCCCGGATCTGTTGCAATCCGTAGGGCCAATACGGCACGCCACCGATCAGACGGACAAGTATGGCTTTGGCACCGCTAAGCGTTTGGTCGATATAGGTATCGACCGACAATGGATGTTTAAGCGCCACGATATTGGCCAGCCTGAGCGACGGCAAACGGCCCTCTGGCCCACCGCCGCGATGCCAGGCCTCCGCGAATGCGCCTAGATCGGAATCCGACAGCGACAACACCACCAGATCCGCAGGCTCTTGCCCCACGTCAAAGGGTGTCTCGCTCTCTTCCAGACCGTGACTTTCGCGAAAGACCACATGCATGGCGGCTACTCTGCAGCCCTGGCAGGGACTGACCGCAGCGCTGTATGGATCACATCCGCGTTGATATCCTCATGTTCGGCAATCACCACCAGCCGTCCCTCGCGGGCCTCGTCAGGGTGCCAGGCGCGGTCAAACTGATGCCGGACACGGGCACCTACGGCTTGTACCAAAAGGCGCATCGGCTTGCCTGCGACAGCGGCATAGCCCTTGATCCGCAGAATGTTGTGATCCCGCGCCAGCCCTTCGATGGACGCAACAAGATCGGCGGGATCGTCCAGTTCCGGGATCGTGACGACAATGCTCTCAAAATCGTCATGTTCATGATCATCAGCCCCGTCATGATGCGACGGGCGCGCGTCCAGATCATCTTCTGCTGCGGCCTCCAACCCCAAAATGATACGCGGATCAACCACCCCTTCCGCCACTTCGACCACAGGCACGGTGCGCACGGATTCTGCCGCGATGATCTCTTTTGCACGGGCAACGCCGACAGGCCCGGCCAGATCGGGCTTGGTCAGCAGGATGATATCGGCGCAAGAGATTTGATCGCCGAACACCTCGGACAAAGGCGTTTCGTGGTCGATGCTGTCATCAGCCAGCCTTTGCGCATCCACGCGGGCCACATCCGTGGCAAAGCGCCCTGCCCCGACGGCTTCGGCATCGGCCAGCGCGATGACGCCATCAACAGTGATCTTTGAGCGGATGTCGGGCCAGTCGAACGCCTTGAGCAGCGGCTTGGGCAAGGCCAGACCAGAGGTCTCGATCAGGATATGATCCGGGCGCGGATCAAGCGCCATCAGCGCCTCGATCGTGGGGATGAAATCATCGGCGACGGTGCAGCAAATGCAGCCATTGGCCAGTTCCATGATGTTTTCCGCCGGACAATCGGGGATGGCACAGGATTTCAGGATATCACCGTCGACCCCCACATCGCCGAATTCATTGACAATCACCGCCAGACGCTTGCCGCCGGGATTTTGCATCAGCTGACGGACCAGCGTGGTTTTGCCGGAACCCAGAAATCCGGTGATGACGGTGACGGGAAGTTTCGCAAGGTCTGACATGTTAGTTCTCCAGTGGGGGAAGACGGGCGACACAGTTACGCTTGAAATGCTCGGGACGTTCGCGCCACGGGATCAGGCCATCCGCGGTGGCGTGATAGCGGAGGGCACCGTCCAGGATCATCTCCGGATCGTTGAGTTCATCGCAATTTGCGAACACATAGGTCCAACGCGCGCCACCCCGCAGCGCGATTGTGCACCCATGGTCGCAGTTTTGCAGACATTCGACGGGCGTTACGCGTATCGCGTGAGGCACCGGCAAACGGCGCATTGCGTCGAACAACACCTGCCCTGGCCAGCGGTCATCGCCGGGATCGTCCCGGCCGCGACGGCACTTGGTGCAAATCAGCAATTCAGTTGGATTTTCTGGCAGTTCTGCCGTGTTTGTCATGGCTCTCGGTCCCATATCGCATGGAACGCGGGAACGGATGGCGAGGATACTCCGGCTGCCGGAATCGCCCCGACACCAGAACACCCCGTCCGGTTTCGTCGTCTTGTGCTGGCAGGTCTCCCGGCTTGCGGATTCAGGGCTCTTGGCCCTACGGTCGATCTGCCTTCCCGGCGGCTGCCAGTGGCGGTGATCGACCTTTCCGGTCACGGTCGCGGGGGCGGCTGTTTTGACCGCGATAGATTGCGGCTCAACATTCCCTTTTCACCTGCAGCTGCAGGCACCAACACAGAAGCAGCATTTGCCGAATCCATTGCCACTGTCAAGAACAAGAACAGGCGCGACATGCGCTAGGCGGGTGCGGTCACCGGGTCGGGCCAGCGCAAGCTGGCGATCAGAACCACGGCGGCCATGATTGAGGCCGTCCAACCCGGCAGCAGGGCAAGCACAGCAATCGTGATCCACACTAGGGCCGAGCCCTTCCGAACCATCCGCACGCGTTGATTGGCCGACAGTGCCGCCACCGCGATCACAAACACGATGCCCGAAAACGCGGCATGTGCGATCTCTGCCGTCCCGCCTTGCAACAGCAAACCGGGATAGGCGATGAACAGCATGGGCAGGGCGTAACCGACCCCTCCCAGGCGCAGCGTGTCGCGCGCAACGCGGGTCCACGGAGCCTGGGCGATGGTCGACGACACAAAGACCGCGACACAGACCGGCGGCGTAATAACCGACAGCGCGGCGTAGTAGAGCACAAACAGATGCACCATCACGGGGTCCAGCCCCTGCTGGATCAAGACGGGCGCAAATACAGCAGCGACCAGCACATAGGCAGCCGAGGTCGGCAACCCCATCCCCGCGATCAGACAAACCACCGCCATGATACTGGCGATGGCCCAGATGTTGCCACCGGCAACGCCGATGATCTGCGATGTTACGGCGATGCCGACACCTGTCAGATTGACCATCGCAACAAAAACCTGCGCCGCGACCAGCAGGATACCAACGATAACAACCCCTTTGCCCCCGTCCCGAAACGCGCGCAGCAAGGTGGCCGCGATTTCCGACAAGGTGCCACCCCCGGCCAAGGTGCCGATGCTATAGGCGACGATGATGCCGATCATTCCGAAACAGGCGGTCAACTGGATCGAATTTCCGTTCCAGATGCCCCAGGCCAGCCCCGCGATTCCCGCAAGGATCGGCGCAAGGCGTTGCCAGTTCAACGCAGCCTTCCAGTCCGGCAGATCGGAGGCGTCCACTTGCCCCAGATTGGTGCGTTTGGCGATCAGATGGATCGTGGTGAAGACACCCAAATAGAACAGAAAGGCCGGCATGAACGCCACAGCGGCAATGGTCCAGTAATTCACGCCCACGAGTTCGGCCATGACAAAGGCTGCGGTGCCCATGATGGGTGGTGCCAGCTGACCGCCGGTCGATGCCACGGCCTCGACCCCACCGGCAAAAGGGGCCGGATAGCGAAGCCGCTTCATCAAGGGGATGGTGAAATTCCCCGTGGTCGCGATGTTTGCGACAGACGACCCGGAGATGGACCCAAACAAACCGCTTGCAATGGTCGCGATTTTCGCCGCCCCCCCGGGGCTCGCCCCACCTGCGCGGGCAGACAGATCAAAGAACGTCTGGCCCGCCCCCGTGTGCAACAAAAGCGCTCCGAACAGGATAAAGGCCGCCAGCGTTGTCGAGGCGATCGAGACCAGCATGCCCCAAAGCCCGCGATCCGACAGGAAAATGACCTCGGTGATGTAGTAGATATCAAAGCCACGATGCCCAAACGCGCCGGGAATTGCGTCGCCGAAAAAGGCATACGCGACCATCCCGCCAACGATGATGGGAAACACCAGCGACGCAGTGCGACGGGCCAATTCCAGGATCACGATCAAGGTGCCAAACCCCAACCATACGTCCAGCGGTTCGGCAAAGGGCAGTTGCACCATGATGCGTTCGAAATTCGCGACCACGTAAATCGCGGACGCAATCACCCAAGCCGCCATCAGAATGTCGATCGCAATACCCAGCCCGCGCCAGCGTTTGCCCTGGCCGGTCGGGTAAAGCAGAACAGCCATGATCACGATCAGGCCAACAAACGACGCGCGCTGAATGAGGGTTTCGAACGCGCCAAAAAAAGAGGTGTAGAAAACGAAAAGGCCAATGCCCACAGCAATCGCTTCGGCCGCGCGCATCCGCAGTGATCGGGCCTCGCTATTCCCGGTCGCCAGACCGGGATCAATATCCTGTGTCGCCATTCCGCCCCCCTTCGCATGGCTCAGCCCGCGCAGACCCCCGCGCGGGCCGAACCGTGTTTATTCTGGTTCAGCTCTCGGGACGCAGGCGATCCGGAACCTCATAGCCATTTTCCTCGAACCAGCGGATCGCACCCGGGTGCAAGGGCGATGTGGCATAGGCCAGGGTCAACTCTGCCAGATTGGCCCCTTGGATGGCCGGAAACGCGGTGACCTGTTCGACATCGTCCTCCATCACGGCTTTGACCATGTCATAGGCCACCTCTTCGGGCAGCTCTGGCCGCGCGGACACGCCGATCATGAAACCCCAGGTCTGGTAGGGACCGGTGTTTTCCATGTCACCGCCGGGCATGTCGACAATGGACAATTCCGGAAGCTGTTCGCGGATCATGGCGATCTTGTCTTCTGGAACAGGCAAAACCTGCACCGGCGTGAATGTCGCGATGTCGGTCGTCAAAGCGTCAAAGCGCGTACCGACTGCCGACTTGATAAACCCGACGGCGCGATTGTCCTTGATTGCCGCAGCCAATTCCCCGTTCGAGCCGCGCACCCATTCGGGTTCAACCCCAAAGAGTGCCAGAACCTCCTGGCTGGTCGCTTCCGTCGAACTGCCGCGCTGGCCGGGGCCAAAGCGCGCACCGGCAAGGTCTTCGATGCTGTCAACACCCGCATCCTGCCGCACGATCACGTTCTGAGGCGCAAGGCTATAGGCCCAGAGCAAAGGTGACTCGATTTGTTCGCCGTCAAAGGTCTTGATCCCGTTGTTGGCGTGAAACAGGGCCGATGTTGTGATCAGACCCACATCCAGCTGCCCGCGCGCCATACGCTTGAGGTTGTCCACGGTCGCACCGGTTTCCACAACGCTGGCCTGATACCTGTCCGGATAGGTTTCATTGATGATCTTCGCGAGCGACGCGAAATACGCGTAATGCGACGATTGCGCGTTCGTTGCGCCAAGCGCCAAACGCTCTTGCGACATGGCGGGCGTGGCCAGCGCCATGACCGCAACCGCGGCGATCTTTGCTAAATGTTTCATTCTCTCCTCCCAAGTTGACGATTGTAGACTAGAGTTTGCATGCACACGAATGCAAAACAATTTTTGTATATTGTTTCAATTCTTTACGAGCTTGGGGCACCCCCTCGCACAAGCATTATCCGCCGGATGTGCGTTTTTTGAGGCTGCAGGGCAAAAGCGTGACGGGGTCGATATCTGGCGGTGTGTCATCGGCAAGCCGATCGCACAGTTGCGACACCATCGGGCGCACTGGAAGGCTGACCGTGGTCAAATGAAAACTCGACCACGCCGCTTGGGGAATGTCGTCAAAGCCGATCACCGCAACATCTTCGGGCACCCGCAGGCCATTGGCGCGCAATCCCGTGATCATGCCGCAGGCGCTTAGGTCGTTGGCGCAGAGCACGGCATCGGGGCGGGGTGTCATGGCGGCAATGTCGGCCGCCGCAACAAAACCGCAGCGTTCTGTGTAATCGCCGGGCAGGATCGCCACCGGGCTTTGTCCCGCATTGGCCAGCCCCTGTTCATACCCGGCCCGACGCTGACGCGCGGTCCATGCGCCGGGCGCACCATCAAGGATGGCAATGCGGCGGCGTCCGGTCTCGATCGCATGGCGCGCGGCCAGAACGCCGCCTTGCGCAACATCCGCACAGACCGCCCCCGTGCGCCCCTGATCGTCGGCCCGGTTGAGCAGATGCACACGCAAACCCGTTTCAAGACAGGCATCCAGAACCCGGTCGCTCACCGCGAAGGAGGTAAGAACGATCTGGCGCACCTCGAAGCGTTTTATGGTTTCGAGTGCAGATGTCAGATCGTCCTTGTCCGCGCCCCCTGTGACCATCTGAAACGACAGCGGGACAAGGCTGCGCGCCTGCATTTCCTGCACCAAAGCGCCATAGAGTTCGGCATGAATAGGATTGGCAAGGCCCGATGTGACCACCCCGACAAACGGTGTCTTGCCGGAAATCAGGGCCTGGGCCATGACGTTGGGGCTGTATCCTAACGCGTTGGCTGTCTTTAATATTTTTTCCCTTTGCTCGGATGACACATAAGCGTTTTCCCGAAACGCCCGCGATACCATTGATCGCGAAACACCCGCCGCCCGGGCCACATCGGCGGCTGTGACCGTCTTTCCTGCAATACGTCCGTCCATCAAACGTTCCTGAGTTGAATAATTCAAGACTTGCCTCTTGACCGTCACGCGTCAAGTCTATTTCAATCACAAACATGATCACGTGTGCAGATCAAGGCTGCGCTCATTTCACACGATCAAGGGAGGATCAACCATGACACATACACTGCGCCTCAGCGCCGTTCTTTTGTCCACAACGCTTGCCGGGGCGGCGTCGGCCCAGGATGCGGAGCCGATCAAGGTGGGCGTGCTGCTGCCAACGACCGGGGGCTGCGCCACCGCAGGCACGCGGGCGCTTGAGGGGCACGAGGCCTATGTGTCACGCCTGAACGCCAATGGCGGCATCGACGGGCGCATGGTCGAAACACTGCACCGCGACAGCCAGTGCAACCCGGCCACGGCCACCTCGGCGGCGCGGGATCTTGTCACCAAGGACGGTGTCGATTTCCTGATCGGGGGTGTGTCCTCTGCCGAAGCGCTCGCCATCTCCGAAGTCGCGCGTCAGACCGAAACGGTCTACATGGCGGGTATCCCGAAAACCGTGCAATTGACCAACGAAGACAACATCCACCCATTCGTTTTCCGCTCGGCTGACAACACCGACAGCGAAGGCAAATCCGCCGCGATCCTTGCCGACCGTCTGGGCTGGGACAAGGTGTGCACCATCCTTCTGGATTATTCCTACGGCCATGACCTTGGCACCGCGTTCGAGGAACACCTGGCCGAATTGCGCCCCGAGGCCGAGATCGTCACGCAAGTCTGGCCCGCTGCCAATGCGGATGATTACGGATCGTTCATCACCGAATTGCTGAGCAGCGATTGCGATGGCGTGTTCTCGGGCATCTGGTCCGGGCGGTTCCCCGGCTTTGCCAAACAGGCCAGCGCGTTCGGGTTCTTTGACCAGTTCGAATATGTCTCGGCAGGGGTTCTGGGCTCGACCAAGTTCCTGGAAAACATGGGTGACGAGATGCCCATGGGCATTTGGACCAACGCGGTCGAAGTGTTCTACTATCCGCAAACCGAAGAACATCAGGAATATCTGGCCGCGATTGAGGCGCAGATCGGCGACACGCCGGATGGCTTCCATGCCACGGGCTATATTGCCATGCAGTTCATCGACGAGGCCATCCGCGCAGCTGGCAGCACCGACAGCCAGGCAGTGTCGGACGCGCTCAAGGGGCTGACGATCAACACATATCTTGGCCCGCTCACCATGCGCGAGGGCAGCCAACAGGCAGATCGCGGCACCTTCTGGGGCCAGATCGGCGAAAGCACGATCGACGGCTACGATGCGCCCGTGCTCACGCAGATCGAGTATATCTCGGCCGATGGCCTGATCGACTAAGGCGCGCGCGTCATGCTGTCGAACCCGATGTTCCTGGCGATGACCGTGCTCAACGGTCTGTCGATGGCGATGGTGCTGTTCATCATCGCCGCCGGGCTGACCTTGATCCTTGGGGTGCTGCGGATCATCAACTTCGCGCATGGCGCGTTTTTCATGCTGGGCGGCTATGTCGCCTGGCAAGTGACCGAAGTGTGGCTTGATGGCGTTCCGGGGGCGTTGTGGATCGGTGCCATCGCAGCCGCGCTTGTTCTGGGCGTTCTGGCACTGGTGGTCGAACGCACGATGCTGAAACACCTGTATGGCCGGGAAGAACACTATCAGCTGTTGTTCACCTTTGCGCTCGTGCTTTTGATCAATGACGCGGTGAAGGTCATCTGGGGCACCGACATCCTGACGATTTCGCACCCCGACAGCCTACGCGGCGCGGCAGATTTGGGCGTGACGTTCTATCCGAAATACCGTCTGTTTCTGTGCGTCTTTGGCGTTGTGGTGGCTGTGTCCCTCTGGCTTCTGGTAGAGAAAACCCGCTGGGGCCGCCTGACCCGCGCGGCCCGCATGGACCGCGAGATGTTGTCGGCCCTGGGCGTGCATGTCCCCACCGTCTTTGCCAGCGTCTTCGTGTTGGGTGCCGCGCTGGCGGGCATGGGCGGGGCGCTGGCCGCGGCCGACCGCTCGCTCTTTCCCGGCATGGATGCCGAGATCATCGTGCAATGTTTCATCATCGTGATCATCGGCGGGCTGGGCAGCCTGTGGGGCGCGTTTCTGGGGGCGATCATGCTGGGCCTGCTCACTTCCTTTGGCACAATCCTTTTCCCGCAGTTTGAGCTGGTGCTGGTCTATCTTCTGATGATCGGCATCCTATTGGTGCGGCCTTGGGGCCTTTTGGGACGCGAGGAAGCGACATGAGAGTGCTTATCCTGGTGGCCCTTGCGCTTGCGGGCTTTGCCGTGGTGCCGGTCCTGTTCGGCGAATACGGCATTTTCCTTGGGGCCGAGATCCTGATCTTCATCCTCTTTGCGCTGGCGTTCAACCTGATGCTGGGCCATGGCGGGTTGGTCAGCTTTGGCCACGCCGCCTATTTCGCCATTGCTGCTTATGGGCTGGCCATCTTGCTCACGACCTATAGCTGGCCCCTCGGCCTTGCCTTTCCCGCAGCGGTCCTGATGTCGACGGCGGTGGCCGTGCTGGTGGGCTATTTCTGCGTGCGCCTGACGGCGATCTACTTTGCCATGCTCACCCTCGCGTTCAGCCAATTGGTCTGGGCCATCGCCTTCAAGGCGGATTTCACCGGCGGGGATGAGGGCTTTGTTGGTGTCGCGATCCCCGCATGGCTCACACAGCCTGTTGCGTTCTACTACGTGACCTTCGCGGTTGTCGTGCTGTGCAGCGCGATCCTCTGGGTCATCGTGCACTCTGCCTTTGGCCGCATCCTGCGCGCCACCCGCGAAAACCCGCAACGCGCCGAATTTCTGGGCGTGCCGGTGCGCCGGGTGCGCCTTGTGACTTTTGTTCTGTCAGGCACCTTCACCGGCGTCGCCGGGGCGCTGTTCACGCTGCTCAACCGCGCGGTGTTTGTCGAATTCGCATGGTGGACCAAATCAGCCGAGGTGCTGATCATGTCCATCCTCGGCGGTGTCGGCAGTTTCTTTGGCCCGGCTTTGGGCGCCGCGGCGCTGATCCTGCTGGACCGCCAGATCACCGAGGTGACGGAATACTGGCCCACCGTTCTGGGGATCATCCTGCTGGTCGTGCTGTTCTTCCTGCCGGACGGATTGATCGGTCTCTTCAAGAAAAGGAAACCCGATGCTTGAAGTGCGTGATCTGGGCAAGAACTTTGACGGCTTCTGGGCGCTGTCCAAGGTGGACCTGACCGTCGAAAAGGGCGCGCGTCATGCCGTCATCGGCCCGAACGGCGCGGGCAAGTCGACGCTGTTCAACGCGATCACGGGATACCTCAAACCGACCACAGGCAGCGTCACGCTGGACGGGCGCGACATCACCGGCGCGGCCCCTGACCGGCTGGTGCGCGGCGGGATGGGGCGGTCGTTTCAGCGGGTGAATGTGTTTCCCGAATTGACCGCCTTTGAAAACGTGCAATCCGCCTTGCTGGCACATCACCGCCGGTTGTGGGACTTCTTCACACCCGGCGACAGCCTCTACCGCGACGAAGCGCAGGCGCTTCTGGCGCAGGTCGGTCTGGCCGAGGACGCGCCGCGCGTGGCGGGCACGCTGGCCTATGGTAAGCAAAAGCAGCTTGAACTTGCGCTGTCTCTCGCCTCGGAACCCAAGGTTTTGTTGCTTGATGAGCCCACCGCAGGCATGTCACCGCAAGAAACGATGGACATTCTGGCCCTGATCAAACGTTTGCAGGAAGAACGCGGGCTGACGCTTTTGTTCACCGAGCACGATATGGAATTCGTCTTTGCCATCGCCACGCGCATGACCGTTCTTGTGCAAGGCACGCCGATTGCCCATGGCACCCCCGAAGAGGTGCGCAACAGCGAAGAGGTCCAGCGCGTCTACCTGGGGGGCGAACATGCCGCTTGATCACACCGCAGAGCCGATCCTTGAAGTGCGCGATGTGCACGCCGCCTATGACCAGTCGCGCGTCTTGTTCGGTGTCTCGCTCAAGGTGCATCCCGGCGAAGTGGTCGCCCTGATGGGGCGCAACGGGGTTGGCAAATCCACCACCTTCCGCGCCATCATGGGCCTGACCCCGCCCAGCGACGGGCAGGTGCGTTTCAAGGGCCAGGACACCACCGGCACCGCGCCGCACCTGATGAACCGCGCCGGGCTGGCCTGGGTGCCCGAGGACCGGCGGATCTTTCCCGAACTCACCGTGCAAGAGAACCTTGATGTGGCCTCGACCCGGTCCAAGGGCGGTTGGAGCGTGTCGCGGGTCATCGGCCTGTTCCCGGACCTTGAAAAACTCATGCAGCGGCGCGGCGGCTACCTGTCCGGCGGGCAGCAACAGATGTTGACCATCGCCCGTGCGCTGATGAATGACCCAGAGGTGATCCTGCTTGATGAACCGTCCGAAGGTCTGGCACCGCTTGTCGTGCGCGATGTGTTCCATCAGGTGCAGGCGCTGCGCGATGAAGGGCTGTCCGTGGTTCTGGCCGAACAGAACCTTGATTTCGTGCTCGATCTTGCCGATCGCGTCTACATTCTTGAGAAAGGTCAGGTGAAATGGTCCGGCACCGCCGCCGAGGTGCGCGCCGACACGGACCTGCAAAAGCGGTATCTGACGGTATGAACTGGGATGTCTACGCCCTGCGCTACGGCGAAAACACCGCCCGCACGCGGCGCGACAGCTTTCCGTTCGATCCCGACCCGGACGCGCCGCACCCGATGGATTTCTATTTCTGGGTGCTGCGGCGCGGGGCAGAGGTGATTGTCGTCGACACCGGCATGTCCTCTGCCGAAGCCACCCGGCGCGGGCGCAGCGTGTTCGAAGAACCACCCGCGATGCTGGCGAGGCTGGGCATTGATCTAGCACAGGTCACGCGCGTGATCCTGACCCATCTGCATTTCGATCACGCCGGGGCGCTCGAGGCCTATCCGAACGCCCGGCTCGAGGTTCAGGCCGCCGAGCTGCGCTTTGCCACCAGCGCGCATATGGCAAACCCGGTGCTGCGCATGCCCTATACCGCCGATCACGTCACCGAAGTCGTGCGCCGTTTGCATGATGGGCAGGTGACAGTGCATGACGGCGACGCGCAGCTTGCCGAGGGCCTGCAGGCGCACCTGATTGGCGGTCACTCCGAAGGCCTGATGGCGCTGACGGTGCAAACACATCGCGGGCGGCTTGTGCTGGCCTCGGATGTGGCGCATTACTTTGAAAGCATCGACAGCGGTGCGCTTTTTGCCATCGTGTCCGATCCGAAAGCCATGGCGCGCGGGCTTGACTGGCTGCGGTCCTTTCCGCGCGACAGGGTCATCCCGGGCCACGATCCGGCCCTGCGCAAACTGTATTCCCAAATCGCCCCCGAGGTCTATGACCTCAGCGCACCCATTCAGGAGGCCTGACAATGCCCGAAGACCATCCCCAAGACGGCCTGCGCCAAACCGCCATTGACGGTGTGATCGCCGAAGGTGAAGTGCTGCGCAGGGTTGCGGGCGGCTTTACCTTTACCGAAGGCCCGATCTGGGACCCGGACAGCGACACGCTGATCTTTTCGGACATCGCCGAAAGCCGCCAATACACGTGGCGCGACGGCACGTTGGATAGCTTTCGCCATCCATCCAATCAGGCCAACGGCAATTGCTTTGATCTCGACGGGCGTGTCGTGTCCTGCGAACATGCCTCAAGCCATTTGGTGGTGCATGATCATGGCGGCAAGCGGGTGCGCGTGCTGGCCTCGCATTTCGAGGGCAAGGAGCTGAACTCTCCCAATGATGTGGTCTGCGACAGCCGGGGCCGCATCTGGTTTACCGATCCGTCCTTTGGCCGTCTGCGCGAGGATCTGGGCATCCTGCGGGACCAAGAGCTGGACTTTCAAGGCGTGTTCCGGCTTGACCCGGACGGCACGCTTGCGGCCGTGGTGCGCGATTTCAAGCAACCCAACGGCTTGTGCTTTTCCAACGATGAACGCCAGCTTTTCATCAATGACAGCTGGGGGCCGCATATCCGGGTGTTCGACGTGACCAGCGATGGCAGCCTGTCGGGGGGCGCTGTCTGGGCCGAGATTACGGGCGAGGGCGAGGGCGTGCCTGACGGCATGAAGGTGGACCTTGACGGCAGGCTCTACTGCAACGGCCCGGGCGGCGTGCATGTCCTTGCGCCGGATGCGACCAAGCTGGGCGTGATCCGCACGCCCGAGAAATCCACGAATTTCTGCTTTGCCCCGGACGGGCTTCTGTTCATCACCGCCTGCACATCGGTCTATGCCATTCAAACGGCTGCGCGCGCGAAGCCGATGAAGCATTCCTGACCCGTAACGCGCCTTTGGTCTAAGCGGTGGCAGACTTGTAGGTCCGCACTCTAATTACCCTGTTTCGCAACTTTTTTGCCGCGCTATACGTTTCACTCAACGGGCCATGGGCTGCGCTGAAAGGAACGTTGTTAAAATGGCTCAATCAACAGCCGAATATTCTGCATCCGATGATGCTACGGAACATGCCTCGGCAGACCCGATCCGGTGGCGCATCCTATTTGTGTTGCTGATCACGATTTTCATGACATTGGTCAGTGTCAGCATCGTGAATGTCGCCCTACCCTCGATCCGTCTGGGGCTGGACGCGTCGGAGTCGGATCTGCAATGGGTGCTGTCGGGCTATGCCCTGACCTTTGGGGTCGTTCTGGTCGCCGCCGGGCGTGCGGGTGACATTATGGGACGCGGCGGGCTGTTCCTGATCGGGGTGGCGATCTTCACCCTGTCTTCGGTTGCCGCCGGGCTTGCGCCCAGTGCGGAATGGCTGAACGCGGCGCGGTTTGCGCAGGGCATCGGGTCTGGGCTGCTGAACCCGCAAGGGCTGGGCATGATCCAGCATTACTTTCGCGGCGACGCCCGTGGCCGGGCGTTTGGCTATTTCGGCACCACGGTCGGCCTGTCCGTCGCCATCGGGCCGGTTCTGGGCGGGCTGTTGATCCAGGTTGGCGGCGCGGATATGGGCTGGCGTCTGACCTTTCTGGTCAACGTCCCCATCGGAGTGCTGGCCATGGTGCTGGGCTGGTTGTGGTTCCCGCGCCCGCTGATCGTCCGCCTGCCGCGTGTCGGCAGCGGCCTGCGCTCGCTTGATCCGGTGGGCGCGCTTTTGCTGGCACTGGCAGTGCTGGCGGTGCTGTTCCCATTTGTCGAGGGCGGCAGCAACGCGCTGCTCTGGGTTCTTTTGCCGGTGGGGGGCGTGCTTGGGGTTCTCTGGCTTCGGTGGGAACAACATTACGTGCGATTGGGATGCCAGCCGATGGTGGACCTCAAGATCTTCTCGACCTCCAGCTTTACCAACGGCATCACCATCATGGCGCTGTATTTCATGGGTGTGACCAGCGTCTGGGTGCTTGTCGCGCTTTATGCGCAAGAGGGCGCGGGCTATACCGCCTTGCAATCGGCGCTGTTCGGCGTGCCAGCCGCCCTGCTGTCGGCCTATGCCGCGCATTGGGCGGGGGATCGGGTCGCGTATCTGGGGCGCAAGGTGGTGATCGGCGGTCTGGTGCTGGCGCTTGTGGGGCTTGCGCTGAGCATTGTGGTTGTGGTGTTGGTCGAAACGCGCGGCATCAGCATCTGGTGGCTGATGGCGTCGCTGTCGTTCATCGGCGTCGCCCAAGGCAGCGTGATCAGCCCGAACCAGACACTGACACTGGCGGATGTGCCGCTCGATTACGCGGGCAGTTCGGGGGCCATCATGCAAACCGGGCAACGCATCGGCACCGCGGTTGGCATCGCGGTGATCACCGCGGCGGTGTTTGTCACGCTGTCGGCGACGTCCTGGGCGGTGGCGGTCTCGGTGGGCTTTGGCCTGATTGCGGTTGTGGTGGCACTGGCACTGTGGATCGCGGTGAAGGACCAACGGCAAAGGGCCGAAACGCAAGCTTAAACCAGAGTCCGATCAGGGCCGATTGGACGTGAAAAAGAGGCTCATATCCACGCTCATTCGGTTCTACCGCGATGTCGCGGGTCAGGCATTGCCCAACATTTCCTCCAGCTGCGCCTTGACCGTTTCGCGGAACGGCGCGGTCCGGGTCAGGATCTCGGTCACTTTCAGAAAATCGAGCGTCTTGAATTGGTTGACGCCGGGGCGCAGCAGGACGCTGCGGTCATGCGCCTCGGACATCTGACGCGCCATGGTCATTTGCATCATCTGCATAAAGGCTGAGACGGCATCGACCTTTGTGGGGCGCGTGCCCCCGTTGCCCACCGGCCCGCCCGACACATCCACAGCAAGGATATGATCGGCTTGGTCGGCCACCACATTCACAGGCACCGGATTGGTTGCGCCACCGTCAATGCAATAGCGCCCGTTGATCGCAACCGGCAGGAACACCGCAGGGATCGCCGCCGACGCCGCAATGGCCTTGCGCAGATCGCCAGAGGTCAGAACCGCATCCGCAGCGGCGTGGTACTCCGTCGCCACAGCGACAAGCGGCAGCGGCAAATCCTCGAAACGGGCAGGCACACGGTCCGGCAGAAACACTGACAGCACGGTTTCAAGGTTGAACTCCCCCACGCGCATACCGCCATCTTGCAGGAAGCTCTTAAAGCTATCGGGGCGGACCTTGAAGGCGTCCGCGATCAGTTGCGTGCGATCCTCGAACCGGGTGAGCGCATAATCCTCGATCTCGGCCCCGGACATGCCCGCGCAATAGCACGCGCCAAGAATGGCACCGATGGACGTACCCGCCACAATTGTGGGTCGGACCCCAAGGTCATCGAACGCCTTGAGCGCATGGATATGCGCCAGCCCCCGCGCGCCACCGCCGCCAAGCACCAAAGCCACCGTCCCGGCCATCGTCACACCCCACATCAAATCCACCGTCACACTGCGCGCGACGGCGTTCTGTGTCCACCGGTCTCTGGCTCAACGTCATTGACATGGTGAAGCGGATCGAACGATCACCTGCCCATTCTGTCCTGACCATCTGGTTCACAGACGTTTGTTTCCGACCGGGTCGCCTATTCATTCGCTCTCCTGCGTTCAGACGCGGTCGTCTTCTGGCAGGCCAACCTTTGTTGGTTCGGGGGTTTTGTCTTTTTCCGGAAACAGCCTGCGCAGCGGAGGCAGGATGCCCCCAAGGACAAGGGCACCCAGCCCGATCCACCACAACAGAGCCGGGCCGCTTGTGGTTCCGATGCTGATCAGCGGGAAAGCGATCAGCAAAAGCACCAGCGAAACACTCAGTGTCAGAAAACGATTCATGTTCGGTTCCCCTTTTGCGTTACGGGATCAGCCAGACAAGCAGCATGGTGGCGGCCCCGGTCAGGGCTACGGCCACAAGTGTCCAGGGCAGGGTCTTGCGCAGGATTGCACCCTCCTGCCCCGCGATGCCTGCGGTACTGGCCCCCAGCACCACGTTGGCGGGCGCAATCGCGTTACCGATGGCACCGCCTGCGGATTGCGCGGCGATGATGCTGGCTTCCGGCAGGTCTTTCAGCTCTGCCACCGATTGCTGCAGGTCCGAGAACAACACGTTGGACGACGTGCTGGAGGATGTCATAAAGGCCCCCAGCGCGCCGATGCTGCTGGAGGCAAAGGCAAAGGCCATGGCCGGGGCAACGGATGCGATCCCGAGGGCAAGCACATCGTTCTGGCCCGAATGGTTCATCATCTGTGCCATCGCCAGAAACGCGATCACCGGCACAGAGGCGGGAACCGCATCGGCAAAAAGCGCGCTGGTGATGGAACGGTCTTCTGGTGCCTCGCCCTCGGCCCGCGCCTGCGCGGCGTAATACCCACGGGCCCGGTAGATCCCCCAGGTGGCAAACGCCGTGATCAAAAGGAACGTGCCGGGATGGGTCAGCGGGCTAAAGGGCGAATAGGGCGACGCGGCTTCGCGCAGGATGCCATAGCCGGTGGTCACGGCCGGGAACGGCAGGCCCACACTGAACACGCCAAGCGCCTGATTGATTGGTTCGATCACCAGCGCACCGATGGTCAGAACGGTCAACAGCACGTAAGGCAGGAACGACATGGCAAAGCCCATGGGCGCCGCTGTCTCGGCTGTGTCATGGCTGCGGTCGTTCCGCATGGCCGGGCGGTCGGTGATGCTGTCGGGCATGTCGGCATAGCGTTTCCAGCGCGACAGAGGGTACAGCGCGAGCAGGGCAAGCGTGGCCGGAATGAAGGTGGACAGAACCGGATCAACCAGCGTCATCACCGCCTGCCCGCCGCCATGAATCACCGAGATGATCAGCACCAGCGGCCAGGCATGGCGCAGCGCAGGCCCGCGCCCGTACATCCAGACCACGGTAAACCCGCCAAGGACCACCGGGATAATGAGCAGCAAACCCGTCTGGAACGCGACGGCGGCCTGATCGGCCAGGTCAACCACCTGCAATGTGGCCAGCCAACCCACCGCCAAGGTGCCAAAGAACTTGGCCCAGACATGCGCGATGATCGGGAAAGCCACCGCATAGATGGGGCGGACCCCAAAGGCCACCAGCAAGGGCGCGACCACGGCAATCGGGGTGCCAAAGCCTGCAATCCCTTGCAGGAAGGACGAAAACACCCAGCCAAGCGCCAACACAACGAACAGCTCATTGCGGCTGAACTTGGTGATCCCCTGCCGCAGCGCCTCGTAGCCGCCGGCCTGATCTGTCACCTGATACAAAAGCAGCGCGGGCCAGACGACATAAAGGATGAACACGGCATCCCAGATGCCCTTGGCCCCGCCCACGGCGAGGGTTTCCAGCGGGGTCTGGAACGCGAACAGCGACACCGCCGCTGCGGTGAACATGCCAAACATCCCCGCCTGCGGCGCGGTCCAGCGCAGCAGAACCATCAAAACCATCAAAACGAGGATCGGCAAAAGCGCGTAACCCCACTGTAAAAGATCAATCGGAATTTGAGTGTCGGTCATGTGCCCATGTCCTTTGTACGGTCTGTCGTCGGTGTTTTTGTATCGCGGGGGAGGGCGATCAGCGGATGACCAGCACCGGAACCGAGGTTTTGACCAACACTTCCGATGTCTGGCTGCCAAGCAGCATCTTTTGAACGCCGCGACGTCCGTGTGACGACATCACGATCAAATCGCACGCCTTCAGCCTTGCAGTGCGCACAATTGCTTCCGCCGGAGAGGTATCAATCTCATGCGCAAGGCCAGCCTGGATCCCGTGTTCCTCGGCGCGCTCCCTGAAAACCGCGAAGCGTTCTTGTGCCTTGCGTTCAAGCTGCTCCTCATAACGGTCAGTGGCTCCTTTGACACCGGCCATCCAGGCGGCTTGTGCCGCATCGGGTTGCATCGGCTCTGACACGGTGAGGATTGTGAGTTTCGCATCAAGCGACTTGGCCAGGGACACCGCGTGCTCTAGCCCCTTGAGCGCAAGCTCGGAGTCGTCTGCTGCTACGAGAATATGTTTGTACATTGACCTTTGCTCCCAACTTGTCGGCCCCACTCCCCCCCGGACATCTGCGATGGTCGGGGGGCGACGGGTTCTCTAGTATCCTATCGCGCAGCCATCGCCGCGCGGGTCGGCCCCGCCTTCGTAAAAGCCGGTATCGGCGTTCCAGCGGATCGCCTGGGCGTGGCCCACGATGCTGTCCCAGCGGCCCACCCGTTTCACTGGCTGGCCGCGCGCGATGAGTTCGCGCAGCACGTTTTCCGGCACATCGGATTCAATCCACAGATCGCGCGACGCCATCCCCCATGTGCGCCCATAAAGCCAACGGGGCGCCTCGATCGCCTGTTGCACGTCATAGCCAAAGTCGATCATCCGGGTCAGCATCGCGGCCTGCGTCTGCGACTGCCCTTCCCCACCCATTGTGCCATAGGCAATCGCCGGGGTGCCGTCCTTCATCGCAAGGGCCGGAATGATGGTGTGAAAGGTGTTCTTACGCGGCTCAAGCCGGTTGGGGTGGTTTTCATCCAGCGCAAAGAAGCTACCCCGGTTCTGCATGATGATGCCGGTGTCGCCCCCCATCACACAGGCGCCGAAATCGTAATAGGGCGACTGGATTTTCGACACCATCATCCCATCGCTATCGGTCACACAGAAATAGACCGTGCCGCCCTTCGGGGCGGATTTGTCAAACTCGGTGCCATAGCGCAGGCCGGGCACCGCCTCGTCGTCCGTCAAGGCACGATCCGCCTGGATCAGCTTGCGGCGCTCGTCGGCGTACTCTTTACTCAGCAACTTATCCAACGGGATGTCGACAAAATTGGGGTCGGTCAGCCATTCATCGCGGTCCGCTGCCGACAGTTTCAGCGCCTCGGCCATATGGTGATAATAGTCGGGTGTGTTGTCGCCCCAGCTTGCCACATCGTAGCCGTCCAGCAGGTTGAGAAACTGAATGGCCGTCATGCCCTGCGTGCTGGGCGGAAGCTGGTAGATATCATATCCCCGGTAGGTCGTCGTGATCGGATCGACCCATTCGGCCTGATACTCGGCGAAATCCTCTGCGCGCAGCGGCGATCCTTCGGGCTCCAGCCCAGCACAGATACGTTCGGCCAGCTCGCCCTCGTAAAACCCCGCGCGCACGCCCTTTTTCGCGATCAACTCCAGCGTATCTGCCAGCTTGGGCTGCGCAAGGGACTCGCCGTCGCGCATCGGTTTGCCGTTGGGCGAAAAGGTTTCCGCCATGCCGGGGTCCTTTTTCAGCAGATGCTCATCTGCGACCATCCAGTCCGCCAGGGAGCGCGTGACAGCAAAGCCATTGCGCGCGTAGTGAATGGCGTCTTCGAACAGGTCGGCCCAGTCGAGCTTGCCATAGCGGTCATGCGCGATGCGGAACCCGTCCAATGCACCGGGCACCGTCAGCGCGGCAAGTGGCCCCCGGTCGGGGATGCGGTCGGTGTGGCCTTTATCGTTGTAAAATTCGATGGTGGCCTTGGCCGCCGACGGGCCACTGGCACGGATCGCCTCTACGTCCTTGGCCTTGCCCCCGGCAATCAGCCAGAACCCATCCCCGCCAATGCCCGACATCTGCGAATAGACCACAGCCATCGTCAGGTTCAGCGCAATCGCGGCATCCACGGCGCTGCCGCCCTGACGCAGGGCTTTCATGCCGGATTCCGAAGCCAAATAATGCGGCGACGACACCATGCCGCGTGGGGCGTAAACAGGCGGGCGTCCAGTGCGGGGTCCGAGTGCGTTGCTCATTGTATCAGTCCTTTCGAATTGAGGAGTGTGCCTTTGGTCAGGAATCGTTGTCGGTCGTGGCGGGTGGCGCACCAAGGATCAGCCGTTGCGCCGGCGGGATCAGTCCGCCGCAGATCAGCGACAGCAGGCCCAGCCACCACAGCAGATCAGGCCCGGTGGTCATCCCGATGCTGATCAGCGGAAACGCCGCGACCAGCAGGAAGAACGACAGGCTCAGATAGGCGAGCCGGTTTCGGAAAAGGGTCGTCATCGCCTGTCCTCCTTAATTGCCGAACATGACCATCAGGACGGTCGCGCCCCCGGTCAGCACGAACGCCGCAAGGGTCCAGGGCAGGGTCTTGCGCAGGATGTCGCCTTCGCGGCCGCTGATCCCGGCAGTGCTTGCCCCCAGAACAACGTTGGCGGGGCCAATGGCGTTCCCGATATTGCTGCCCGCGTTTTGCGCCGCCAGAATGGTCGCCACGGGCAGCTCTTTCAGCTTGGCCATCGTCTGTTGCAGGTCAGAGAACATCAGCGTGGAAGACGTGCTGCTGGACGTCGCAAAGGCCCCGATCACGCCGATGCCGTTCGCCATGAAGGCATAGACAGTGGCCGGTGCCACGGCGGCAATCCCGTAGGCCAAAGCCTCGTTCTGGCCCGAATGATCCATCACCCGCGCCATCACCAGAAACGCGATGATCGGCACAGAGGCAGGGATCGCACTGGCAATAAGGCCACCGATGATCGACGTGTCTTCGTCGGGATGGCGGGTCTGCCACGTCTTGTAATAGCCGCGCAGCGTGAAGATCACCCAGGTCAGCACCGCCGTCAGGGCCAGGCTGGTGCCCGGGTTCTGCAAGGGCGCGATGGGCGAATAGGCGTCAACGGCTGCATTCACGATGCCATAGCCGGTGGCGACATCGGGAAAGGGCAGACCAACGGTAAACCGGCCCAAAGCCTCGGCAAGAGGATCAATGAGCGCCGAGCCAAGGGTGATCAGCGTCAACACACCATAGGGCATGAAGGACATGGCCAACCCCATCGGCGGCGTTTTCTCTGCGATGTCGCCGGTCATGTCGCCCCTCATGGCCGGGCGCACCGGAATATCGGTGCTGGGGTCCGCATAGCGCCGCCACCGCGACAGCGGATAAAGCGCCAGCATGGCCAGCGCCGCCGGGATGAACACACCCAGAACCGGTTGAAACTGCACAACCAGAAGCTGCCCCACCCCCTGAATGGCCGAGATGATCAGGATCAGCGGCCAGGCATGGCGGATCGCGGCCCAACGTCCGTACATCCACACAATGGTAAAGCCGCCCAAAAGCACCTGAATGATCATCAGCCCGGCGGTCTGCGTGCCCATCGCGGCGGTCGTGGCGGCGTTCAGATCGACCACCTGCAACGAGGCGATCCAGCCAAGCCCGAGCGTGCCGTAATACTTGGCCCAGATATGCGCGATAATGGGGATCGCCACCGCATAGACAGGCCGCATCCCGATGGCGACCAGCAGCGGCGCCACCACCACGATCGGGGTGCCGAACCCGTCGATCCCTTGCAGGAATGAGGTGAACACCCAGCCAAGCGCCACTACGATGAACAGCTCATTGCGGCTGAAACTGACGATACCCTGACGCAACGCCTCGTATCCGCCGGCCTTGTTCATGACGTGATACAAAAACAGCGCCGCCCAGATCACAAAGAGGATCGGCGCGGAATCCCACACGCCCTTGGCCCCGGCCGCAGCAAGGGTCTCAACAGGCGTCTGGAACAACAGCAACGCAACCGCAGCCGCCACAAACATGCCCGTGGTGCCCGCCTGCTGCGCCGTCCAGCGCAATTGCACCAGAAGAAACGCCAAAATCAGGATCGGTGCCGCCGCCGCAAGCCAATGCAGCAGGTCTATGGGGATCAACGTGTCTTGCATGATCTTCTGTCCTCACCCGCCAAGTCTCAGGATCTGCAGGTGTGGGCAATAACGGGCACCGGCTTTCGTTTGGGGCCAAGCCTCGAAAGACTTTGAAAAGCAAGCAGTGCAAGCGCGTTCAAGGACAGGATTTCAAAAACATAGACAGACATCTGAGCGAACCTCCGAATTCATGAGGGGGCCGACGGCCCCTTCATCTGTCCAAGCTTCACACATCTTCAGCCCAAGCCGATTAACCGGCGTTAACTTGTGACGACAATCCTTCCGATCAGCCCTGTGACCGGCAAGGAAGTGCCGGAATGCCGGCTGCACATGATCATGATTGGAACGGTGTTCTGGATGTCTGGTTTCCCGCAGAAAGCGCCCTCGATATCGACGCAAAGACGCATCACGCACGACAGCCCTTAGCGGATGCAGGGCGGTGCCGATGATGCGATCCGAACCCGGCGTTCAGTCAGGTGGTCCACTGCGCTGACGCTTTGTGCCAATGTTGCCGATAGCACCCGGGCAGACCGGGCGTGCCGCGCAGCTAGACGCGCGCGACGATTGATCCCATCAGGTTTTGCAGATCACCGAAATATCCAGCCGACCGGGCCGGACGGGTCGGGTCAGAGGTGATGGCGATGGTCAGCCCCACATCCGGCACAACCGCCAGAATTTGCCCGCCATAACCACGGCCATAGGCCGCCCGTTGACCGCCGATGCGTGTCAGGAACCAGCCATACCCATATCTGTCGCCGCTCCATTGCGAACGGCCACGCGGCTCCCAGCTTGTGCTGATCCAGGACGCGGGAATAACTTGCGCACCGTTCCACTGTCCTTCGGCCAGAACCATCTCACCGACCCGTGCAAGGGCGCGCGGAGACAGGGCCATCTGGTTGCCGCCCATGTAATTTCCCTGCGGGTCGCGGTCCCAGGGCGCGATGTCAATGCCAAGCGGGTCGCCCAGCCAGTCGCGCGTCAGGCTTAGCAGATCGCGCCCCGTCACCCGGGCCAGCACCGCACCCAGCACATGCCAGCCGCCCGTTGAATAGATAAAGCGCCCGCCAGGCCGGGCGACAAGATCGCGCGTCAGAACATGGTCGATCCAGTCCGGACTGGCCACCCAGGCCCCATAGGCCCCGCCCGAGGTGCTGGCCAAACCCGTTCGCATCGACAACAGATCGCCGACAGTGATGGCGTCGCGCGCATCCCCGGTTGCGGGGCGTCCCAAAGCCGAAAGCACCCTGACCTCTGGCCCGGCAAGCGCACCGCGCTCAATCGCGACCCCCGTCAGCAAGGCAAGCAGGGTCTTGGAGACAGATTTGACATTGGCAGCTGCATCAAGCCCACCACCCGCAAAGGCCCGTTCGAAAACTGCCTCGCCGTTGCGGCGCACAACAATCGCGTGCAACTGGTCCAGTTCACCGGCAAGGGCACCTATTCCGTCGCCCTCGCCTTCTTGCGCCGCGACGGGCATCGACAGGAGTGCGGGTGACGTCAAAGCGGACAAACTCAGACCCATCGCGCCCCGCCGTGTGAGATACCGCGCGCCCTTGGGTCCAGTGCCAATGGGTTCGGACAAACCTGTCGGCAAAAGCGGTTTGTTTTTCTTCATGCCAGTCTGACCAAAAATCATTCGTTATCGCCCCTTCCACCCGTGCCTCTTGTTGTGGGGGTCAAATATGATGAACCGCCCAAAGATGGCATGGCCCCAAACGGCTTCGTGAAGCGGCGGCAGATTGCTTCCGCATGTAACACCGCTTTTCATTTCCGCCTGCTTTTAGTGTCAGTCGGGATGCGTCGCCGTTAAATGAGGG
This sequence comes from Marivita sp. S0852, assembly GCF_046591575.1. NCBI lineage: Bacteria > Pseudomonadati > Pseudomonadota > Alphaproteobacteria > Rhodobacterales > Roseobacteraceae > Marivita > Marivita sp. S0852. Next base: position 127,933 of record NZ_JBIQWA010000006.1, on the reverse strand, counting down.
CCGTCGACAGCCACGGGAACCGGCTGAGCATCACCAGAATAAGGGTCACAGCCAACAGAAACGGCCACAGCGACCGCAGGATGCGGCCGGGGGACGCGCCGCTCATCGACGACGCGATATAGAGGCCGACGCCCACAGGCGGGGTCAGCAGGCCCAACACCAGATTGAGGCACATCACCACGCCGAACTGGTAGGGGCTGATGTCGTAATCGTTCATCGCGATGGGCAGCAGGATCGGCGTGATCAGGATGACCGCGGCGATGCCGTCGATCAGCATGCCCACCAGCAGCAGGATGCAGTTGACGATCAGCAGGAACAGGAACGGATCGCTGGTGATCGACGTGATAAGCGCAGCCAGCTTTTGCGGAAGGGCCTCGTAGATGATGACCCAGCCAAAGACATTCGCCGCAGCGATCATGAAAATGATCATCGACGCATTCACCGCCGTGCGCCGGAACATTTTCAGCAGGGAGCCGGGCTTCAACTCCTTGTAGATCAGCCAGCCGACCACAAAGGCGATAAGCGATGCGATGGCGGCGGATTCGGTCGGTGTGGCAATGCCGAAAAGGATGCCGCCGATGATGGCAATCGGGATCAGCGCGGCGGGCAGGCAGGACAGAAGCGCCGATATCGCCTCCTGCCGTGTGAACCAATCGCCTTTTGGGAACCCTTGGATGAACCCGATCACCGCGATCACGAGGGCAAAGCTTGTCGCAAGAAGCAGACCGGGCAGGATCCCCGCCAGAAACATGTCGCCGATGGGGATCTGCGCCAAAACGCCGAAAATGACGAACATCATCGAGGGCGGAATGACGGGGGCCAGAAGCCCGCCCGCCGCAGTGGTCGCGGCGGCAAAGCCGGTGTCGTAGCCTTCCTTCTCCATCTCGGGCGTCATGGCGCGGGCCATCACGGCAATCTGTGCGGTGGCCGATCCGATGATGGCGGCCATGAACATGTTGGCAAGCAGGTTGATATAGGCCAGCCCGCCCCGGAACCCGCCGACAAAAACGCGCGCGGCGTTGATCAGGCGGCGCGTCATGCCGCCTTCGTTCATCATCTCTCCGGTCAGCATGAACAGCGGGATCGCCAGCAGGCCGTAGTTTTCCAGCCCCGAGAACATCTTTTGCGCGAAGCTGTCGTACAGGACGGTGTTGCCGCTTTCCCAGATATACCAGATCGCGGTCAACGCCAGCACCAGCGCGACCGGCACCGCGATCAGCAGTTTGAAGGCAAAGATCAGCGGTGTCATTGGCTGGCCTCCGCGTCTTCGAGACGGCCGGGGCGGTGACCTAAAAGGTTCGCGAGGCTGTGCAGCGTGGCACCAAGGGCAAAGAGCCACATCACGCTCCAGATCCAGACCTTTTTGATGCCGAGCGTCGTTGTCGGTTCGTCATAGATGAAATTGAAGGTCGCCCCCTGAAACGCCGACACATCAAAGCCCTGCCGCGCCAGATCCAAGGGCGCGAACCAGCGCCAGCAGAACCAGAGCATGAAGAGCGCAAATCCCAGCACGATCAGATCGACCAGCTTGGCGACCACCCTGCGCACGGCCGGCGGCAGCGCATCGGTCACAACCGTCACCGCCACGTTGTGCCCATAGTGCAGCGCGGCGGAGGCACCGAGGAACGTCATCCACGCCATCGCGTAGATAGCCAGTTCATCGACCCAGAACAGCGCCGCACCAGCCGCGCGGGTGATCACGTTGAGCAGGATCAAAACGGTGATCGCAGCGCCCAGCAGCGCCGCTGCCGTCACCTCGACCCGCGCCCATGCCGCCGATGCGCTGCCCAACATATCGCGTTCCCCCTTCACAAAAAAGAAGGCGCAGGACCCCTGCGCCTCCGGTGCAATACGGTGCCCTTACTGGCTGGCCGTGTCCTCGGCGACCTTGCGCAACTCATCCAATGTGGCGGTCTTGTCGGCCCATGTCGCGTTCCATTGATCGACGGCATCACCAAAGAAATCGCGGTCGACCTTGACATAGGTCTTTCCGGTGCCTTCGATCTGGTCAAGCCACCCCTGTTCGAGCTCGACATAGGTGTCGATGGTGCTGTCCAGATGCTGTTCCATCAGCTCTGCAATCAGCGCGCGGTCCTCCTCGGAGAGGCCCGCCCAGACCCGGCCCGACACAAGCCCGACCATCGGGAACATCATGTGATCGGACTGCAGGATCGTGTCGGCATGGTCGTAGTATTTCAGCGCCCAGATCAGTTCGGCATCCATGTCGATCGCGTCCACCTGACCGTTGGCGAGCGCGTCATAAACCGCGGGCAAGGGCATGGGTGTCGGGGCCGCCCCGATGGCGTTGTAGAAATCGAGGATCGGATCGAACGGCGTGATGCGCAGCTTGAGCCCGGCAAGATCTTCCGCCGAGTCGACTTCCCCCCGGCTGACGATCTGGCGCAGCCCCGCCATGCCATAGGCCACGCCGACGACACCCGCCTCGCGCGGCAACTGATCCAGCATGCCTTTCGCCGTATCGCTGCGCAGGATGCGCCCGGCATGTGCGATGTCATTCGCCAGATAGGGCGCGTAGAACGCGCCGAAATCGGTGACGCGGTTCGACACTTCGGCGACGGTCATGAACGCCATGTCCAGCGCGCCGGTCTGCAACTGTTGCAGCATCTCGGCCTCGTTGCCCAACTGGCGGGCCGGAAAGACGGTGACGCTGTGCGCGCCGTCGCTCGCCTCTTCCAGTTCGGTGCCGAACGCCTCTGCCGCCTTTGTCCAGACATGCGAGGGCGGGGTGATCAGGCCCAGCCGGAAATCCTTGGCGCTGGCGGCGCTGGCGGTCACGAGGGCAAGCGCGGCAAGCGCCGCGCGGCCCAGTGCGGTGATGGTCTGTGTCATGGCGAACTCCCTGATCGGTATTTGTTATTTATAGCTGAACCCAATCGGCGGGCGGCTTGCCCTTGCCGGGGTGGATTTCGCCGCAATTGGGGCAGGTCCGTGCCTCGGTGCTACTATGGAACTTCTCGTAGATCACGGGCAGCGCCGACACGATCCCGTCCGGGCCTTCCAGCGTCACTTCCTCGCGATGCACCAGCCCCTCGCAGTTGAAGCAATACCACTCGAACCCTTCTTTCATCCCCGGCTGACGCGGCGCTTCAACGACAATGCCGATGGAGCCTTCCTGCGGCCGCTGCGGCGCGTGGCGGGTGTGCGGCGGCAGCATGAACACCTCGCCCTCGCGCACCGGCACGTCATAGATCTTGCCGCCATCGGCGATCTTGAGCATCATGTCGCCCTTTTGCTGGAAGAACCATTCCTCCACCGGGTCATCATGGAAATCGACGCGCGTGTTGGGGCCGCCAACGACCATGACGATCATGTCGCCTTCCTTGTGCAGCAGCTGGTTGCCCACGGGCGGGCGCAGTTTGTCGGCGTTGTCTTCGACCCATTTCTTGAAATTGAACGGCTTGAGCGTCGGATGATTGGACATGTGCATTCCTCCTGCGTGCAGTGCGCCTTCGGGGTGAGGCGGATATTCAAGTCAAAGGTTAGGCCAATTCGCGCCGGGCAAAGACCTATTTCAGAGAAATCCGTTATCGGGTTTTCCGATACCGAGCGCTACCACACCATCAAAGCCGTGCCCACCACCGCCACCCCCGCCGGGAGGATCAACCGCCACAGACCCGCCGCAGGTCGGCCAAGCAGTGCCACGCCCAGAAGCGCGGTGAAGAACACCTCAAGCGATCCGAGCGTCGCAACCACCACCACCGATGCCGATTTGAGCGCGAAGAACTGGAATATCTGCCCGGCGCTGAGCGCAAATGCGGTGAGCCAATGCCACGGCCCGCGATCGACAAGCAATGCGCGCACCCGGCCCCGCGCCAGCGCAGCGGACAGCATCCAGATCATGCCCGCCCCCGCGCCGATCAACGTTCCAAGCGCCGCATCTGGCAGCCGGTCGAGCCCGCCGCTGCGCAGCGCGTAGGACATTGCATAAAACGCCGCCGATCCGACGCCGAGCCACCAGCCACCTGCAGCGCCGCCGCGCGGCTCCGAGGGCCGTCCGATATAGATAAGGACCGCCGCGATCACCAATACCGCGCCAAGCAGGGTTTTCGCGCCCGGAACCTCGGCCAGAAAGATCACGCCGAGCGGCAGGGCGAAAACCGGCGTCAGACGCCGCAGCAGGCTGGTGGCGACCGGCCCGATCTGCTCGGTCGCGCGATACATGGTGCGGCGGCCCAGCACCATCGAGAAGAGCCCGGCGGCGATGAAAATGGCGATGGGCAGCACGGCACCGGGCGTGGCCAGGGACGCCGCTGCCACCTGCCCCCATCCCAGCCAGAGCGCGCCCGACACCGCGGCTGTCACCGCGACCGAGAGGAACACGCCATTGTCGCCTTGCGCCGTGGCCTTGCCCCGCACGATAGTGACCCCCGCCAGCCCGTAGGCCAGCGCGGCCAAGAGCGCGAAGCCCTCGCCCGTCATGGCGTTTGCGTCAAAGCTTCAGCCCGCAGGTTTCGAACGCCTCTTTCGTCGCGGATTTTTCCGCCTCGGTCAGCTCCAGCATCGGATGGCGCACGCGCCCGCCGACCTGCCCCAGCAGTTCCTGCCAATACTTGCCATGCGCGGTGGGCTTGCCGCCGGGCTTGGTGCTCTTGATCGCTTGGCGCACCGGATCGAGGCTGTCGCGCACGCGGCGCGCCTCGTCGAATTTCCCGGCAAAGGCCAGTTCGGTATATTCGTGCATCCGCCGGTCGTTCTTTGTCTGCAACTGGTAGGGCGGCGAGGAGCAGAGATAAAGCTGCCAGCCAAGCTCCTCGATATTGTCGAGCCAGTCATCCTCTGCCGAGGTGGAGACGAGGATCTTGTCGCCCACCATTTTGGTCAGGCGCGCATACATCTCGCGCGGGACGGAATACTTGATCGCCATGATGTTGGGCAGTTCCGCGATCCGGGCGCAGGTTTCCGGCTCCATCAGATAGCCGCTGTCCGGATGGCTCCACATCGCTATGCCGATATCGAGCCGGTCGCAGAGGTGCTTGTAGTAATTATACAGAACCTCCTCACGCTCGTGGCAGAAGCTAAGCATGGGCGCGTGAACGACAACGTAATCCGCGCCGCAGTCCTGCGCGTGGCGGCCAAGCTCAAGCACGGTGTCCACGTTCTGATCCGAGATCGACATGATCGTGCCTGCGGTGTCGCCGCATTCATCCGCCGCGATGGTCATGTTGCGCTTGCGCTCGTCCAGCGACATGGACCAGAATTCGCCCTGCTTGCCGGCGATGAACAGACCCTGAATGCCCAGATCGTCGATCCAGTGGCGGATGTTGCGGCGCAGGCCCGCCTCGTCCAGCGCCAGATCCTCGTCGAACGGGTTGAGCGCGGCTGCCCAGATGCCGCGCATGTTTTCGCGGGCATAGGCCTTTGCGTCGTGCTTTGCGTATTTCATGGTAACGGCTCCGAAAGATCGTGGCGGTTGGTTTGCGCCCACTTAAGCGCCGGGCTGGCAGGAAAGCCAATCGGAAGGGCTGGAATTGGGTATCCAAAATTTCTATAGCAAACAGCTTGGGGTTTCGATTATAGATGGCGAAAACTGGAGACGCGCATGAAAATCGGGATCATCGGCGAAGGGGCCATCGGGCGCTATGTGGCGGACAAACTGCGCGAAGGCGGTAACGGTCCGCACGCCATCCTCGTGCGCCCTGCCCGGCTGAGCGAGCCGAATGACACCGGCGCGGCGCGTGTCAGCAGCGTGGGCAATCTGCCGCCCGATCTAGATTTGATGGTCGATTGCGCCGGACACGCCGCGTTGATCGACCATGGCGCGGCCATTCTGGAGCGCGGGATCGACCTGATCACGGTGTCGCTGGGCGCGCTGGCGGATGCTGCACTGGAACAAAGGCTCACTGATGCCGCCCGCGCTGGCGGCGCGCAACTGCATCTGGCAAGCGGGGCCATCGGCGCGCTCGATTGCATGCAAGCCGCGCGTGTCGGCGGGTTGACCGAGGTGATCTATACCGGGCGCAAGCCGCCGAACGGCTGGCGCGGATCACCCGCCGAGGATCGCATTGATCTGGACGGGCTGACATCTGCGACCACCCATTTCGACGGCACCGCGCGGCAGGCCGCGACGGAATACCCGAAAAACGCCAATGTCGCCGCCGCCGTGGCCATCGCCGGGATGGGCTTTGACGCCACCAAGGCGCGGCTGATCGCCGACCCCGATGTGACGGCCAATATCCACGAGATCGAGGCAAAGGGCGCCTTCGGCAGTTTCACCTTCCGGATCGAGGGCAAGGCCCTGCCCGACAATCCGCGCAGCTCCGCGCTTGCCGCGATGAGCGTGATTTCCGCCATCGAGCGCCGCCGCGCCGCGATCACGACGTAAGCCGCCATGGTGTCCAATCACTCCCGCATCGTCGACCGCGCGCTGACCCGGCTGAAACTGCGCCAGTTGCGGCTCTTGGTGAAGGTCGGCGAGCACGGCAATATCCAACACGCCGCACGCGATCTGGGCATCTCGCAACCGGCGGCGACCAAGATGATCCAGGATCTGGAGATCGATTTCGAGGTCCAGCTTTTCGAGCGCACCAATCGCGGTGTCGTGCCGACGGTGTTCGGCGAGGCGCTGATCCGGCACGGCAAGCTGATCTTTGCGCAGGTGTCGAACGCCGCGCAGGAACTGGACGATCTGAACGAGGGCAATAGCGGCCGGGTCGTTGTCGGCACCTTGCTGGCCGCGTCCCCGACTCTTTTGCCGCGCGCGATAAAGCGGCTTCTGCACACCCGGCCCAATGTTGCGATCAAGATCGTCGAGGGCACCAACGAGGCGCTGATGCCCGCGCTGCGGTCGGGCGAGATCGACATGATCGTGGGGCGTCTGCCAAGTCACCGGCACCGGTCCAGGATCGAACAGGAAACCTTTTTCGACGAGCGTGTGATGGCCGTCGCAGGCACGCAGCATCCGCTCGCCACAGCCACCAACGTCTCGTTCGAACAGCTCAAGCCCTTCGGCTGGATCTTGCCCCCCATCGAAACCACTCTCCGGCGGCAGACGGATCAGTTCTTTATCAAACAGGGGCAATACCTGCCGACCACGGTGATCGAGTCGGTGTCCTACCTGGCCAATCGCTCGCTGCTTCGGTCCCATGACCTTGTCGGTCTGCTCCCGGCCCATGTCGCGGCGCTCGATATCGAGGCGGGGCTATTGTCGGCGATTGATTGGGATGTTCCGTTCGGCGGGCGGCCCGTGGGTGTCTCTTATCGCGGCGGCAGCAGCCTGTCCCCGGCCGGAAGCGCGTTTCTGGAGGCTTTGCGCGAGGAAGCGGCCACGATTTGAGGCGCGGCTAGTATCATAGAAACCGATATCAATATCCATTCAATTCCATTGAGGCGATTGCCACATCCATGTGACCCTCGGCAAGAAAGCATGAATTCAAGAGGGCCTCATGAACACTTATCCGGACCTGAAGCTGTATATCGGCGGCGCGTGGCGCAAGACCTCTGACGACATGGCTGTCGTCAATCCGGCGACGGAGGCCGAGATCGGCCGTCTGCCCAAGGCCCAAATCTCGGATCTCGACGATGCGTTGAGCGCGGCGGAGGACGGCTTCCGTCTCTGGCGGCGCACCGCACCGCGCGGCCGGGCGGATATCATGCTGAAGGCCGCCAAGCTGCTGCGCGAGCGGCAGGAAGAGATCGCGCAGTCGATCACCGCCGAACATGGCAAACCTTTGGCGCAAGCGCGGCTTGAGGTGATCCGGGGATGCGAGTTCATCGAATGGGACGCGGGCGAGGCCGTGCGCACCTATGGAAGGGTGATCCCCTCCGCGCATGGCGTGCGCTATATCGTGCATCACGAACCCGTCGGCGTCGTGCTGGGACTGTCGCCCTGGAACTTCCCGATGAGCCAGCCCTGCCGCAAGATCGCCGGGGCTTTGGCAAGCGGGTGCTCCATCATCCTCAAGGCGGCAGAGGAAACCCCGGCTGGCGCGCAGCATATCGTCGAGGCGTTCCACGATGCGGGCCTTCCGGCGGGCGTGCTGAACCTCGTCTTTGGCGAACCGGCCGAGATCTCCAGCCACCTGATCGCCCAAGACCCGGTGCGGCTCGTTGCCTTCACCGGCTCGACAGCCGTGGGGCGTCACCTGACCACGCTGGCCTCGGAGAACATGACGCGCGTGTTGATGGAACTGGGCGGCCACGCGCCGGTGATCGTCTGCGAAGATACCGATGTCGAAGCCGCCGCGCTCAGCAGCGCGATCCGCAAATACCGCAATGCCGGGCAGGTCTGCACCTCGCCGACCCGGTTCTTCGTGCATGAGAGCATCTATGAACCCTTCGTTGACACCTTCGTCAAACGCGCCAAGGCCACCGTTGTTGGCAATGGCGTCGAGGACGGCGTTGAGATGGGCCCGCTTGCCAATGACCGCCGCGTGCCCGCTCTTTCCGCGCTGGTCGAGGATGCGCGCGCCAAGGGAGCGGAGGTTCTGGCCGGTGGCGGGCGGCTGGGAAATCAGGGGTATTTCTTTGAACCCACGGTTCTGGCCAATGTGCCGGACGATGCGAATGTGATGCAGGAAGAACCCTTCGGGCCGCTTGCCGTGATCAACCCGGTCGCATCGCTGGACCACGCAATTGCCAGGGCCAATTCCACGCCTTTCGGGCTGGCCGCCTACGGCTTCACCAACCGCGCGGATTACATCGACCGCATGACGGACGAGGTCGAGGCGGGCAACCTGTCGTTCAACACGCTGGAGGCGTCCCTGCCCGAAACGCCCTTCGGAGGCGTCAAATCCAGCGGTTACGGGCGCGAAGGCGGCACCGAAGGGCTTGAGAATTACATGAACGTCAAGAATATCTCGCACAGCATGAAGATCGTCTGAACCGGCTTCATGTGATCACCCTGGGTCCAAGCCAGCCCGGCGGTCCAGCCGCTGACGCGATGTGTTGAACGCCTCGCTGGAGAAGCAGCGGGGCTTGACAGATGACGGTCAGGGTCTGTCGAAGAGATCGTCGAGGTTCAGAGCGGGGTCATTCCGCCCAAGAGCCACTTGGCGAACCCTGCCTCGCTGACGTGCCCCGAGGCAAGATCTTCCATCATCTTCACACCCTCAACCGGCGGGGGCCGGAAAGAGTAGCCGTTAAGCCGCAGAAATGTGAGCGCAGTCACGAAGGCCGTACGCTTGTTTCCATCCACGAAGGCATGCGCCTTGGCAATGCCGAAAGCATAGGCTGACGCGATCTCTGCGAGGCCCGCGTCCGTATATGCGGCGAGGTTCATCGCCCGTGCGCAGCCCATCTCCAAGAGCGCTTGATCCCGCATTCCGGATGCGCCGCCATGGCGGGATATCTGTCGATCATGAATGATACAGACGGCGGAGAGCGGAACCCAGATTGGCTCGGTCAAGCAAGAGCCTGAAGCAGATCGCGGTTCTCATCCATGACGATCTCTGCCGCCGCCAGAGCAGTCGCGACCGCAGGATCGTGTGGTGTGATTTTCAGGCTGCCATCATCGCCGCGGATGACGAAAAGCGTATCCCCCTCTTTGGCGTCGAGCATCGTCAGCATTTCGGTTGTCAGGGTCATGACAGCGGAGTTGCCGACTTTACGGATCTTGGTCTCAATCATCACATCGCCTCATTGGATATATCTAAGTATATACGCCAGATGTCGTGAAAAGCAAACTTTCACATTTGCCGTCAGGCGCGGGCCCAACGGCCCGCATTTCGTGGGGCACCCGCGCCCCGAATGTCAGGTACAGCGTTCACGATATTGCTGCACGGCAGAGCGTGCCGCAAGGATCAGCAACCCGATGATCGCCAGGATCAGAACCGCCGAGATCGGACGATCAAAGAGATCGAGCGGCGACTGAATGCGCGTCATGGCACTGCGGAACTTGGCTTCCATGATGCCGCCCAGAACCATGCCGAGGATGATCGGCACGATCGGGATATTCAGCCGCTTGAGGATAGCACCGAACAGGCCAAAACCCGTGGCAATCAGGCAATCGGTGAGCGAGTTGCGCAGCGAATAAACCCCGACGAAGGAAAACATCAGCACCAGCGTTCCGACGATCCGGTTCGGAATGGCGATCACCCGGATCAGGGTGCGGGTCGAGGCAAGCAGGAACAGAAGCGCAAAGACATTGAGCAGCAGCAGTGCGATATAAAGCGCCATGACGAAATCCATCTGCTGCGTCAAAAGCTGCGGCCCCGGCACGACATTGTGGACATAGAACACCGCCAGCATCATCGCGGTCAGGCTTTCGCCGGGCACGCCAAGCGCCAGCAGCGGGATGAGCGCAGCGGCCGGAACCGAATTGTTCGCCGCCTCCGACGCGATCAGCCCTTCGGGCGCGCCCTTGCCGAACTCCTCGGGCGTTTTCGAGGTGCGCGAGGCATAGGAATAGGCGACGAATTGCGACACGAATTCACCCACGCCCGGAATGATCCCGATCCCGACACCGGCGCTGGAGGACACGGCGGCGACGCGCTTGTGCTGCCAGAATTCGCGCATGGCGCTGAAGATGCTGCCGCTCACCTTTTGCGGCTCAACATGTTTGTCCGACCCTGAGAGCAGCAAAAACGCCTGGCTGAGTGCGAAAAGCCCCAACACGACGACAACGAGGTTCACGCCCGAGCTGAGCCAGGATTGTCCGAAGGTGAAGCGCTGGGTGTAATTGATCGGCTCCATCCCGACCGTGTTCAGCAGGATGCCGAAACAGGTCATCATCCCGGCGGCAAAGACCTGGCCGCGATGGGTGAGGATCATCAGGATGATCCCGAACAGCGCGGCAAGAAAGATCTCGCGCGATCCGAACATCGGCGCGACCTTGGCCAGCACCGGCATGAGCAGCACCAGCGCCACGATGGACACGACCGCGCCGAAGAACGAGGCAGAATACGCCAGCCCCAGCGCGCGCTGCGCGTTCCCGCTGCGTGTCATCGGATAGCCGTCATAGGTGGTGAGCGCGTTGACCGCCGTGCCGGGCGTGTTCATCAGGATCGCGGGCAACGCACCGCCATACATGGACGATCCGTAGATGCCCAAAAGCAGCGACAGCCCCACGAGCGGCTCGAAGATGAAGGTGGTCGGCAACAGGATGGCGATGGCCACGGCGGGGCCGACACCGGGAATGGCCCCGATGACGACGCCGCCGACCGAGCCGATGAGCAAGGCCACCAGCACCGCCGGTTGCATCAGAAGATCGAGCGCGGGCAGCAGGTTTTCCATGATCGGTCCCTCAGAGATAGACGATGAAGAAATTGCGGATGCCCGCCGGGAACAGCTCGTAAAGCGCGCCGCCGGGGACGTTCACGCGCAGCCCCGTCTTGAACAAAAGCACCGTGCCGACGCCCATGAGAACCGCGACCAGCATCATCCGTTTGCTGCGATAGCCGCTGCGCCAAACCAGCGCGACCGCCATCAGGATGCTCATCGGCAGGTAGCCGAGGATCGGCACGAGCAGCACATAAAGGATGAACCACCCGGCGAATTCGGCAAAGCCCAGCCAGACACGCAGTTCCTTGAGCCGGCCCGGAATACGCGGCGACATGACGGAGCCGAGCAGGTTCAATGCGGAGAATACGACCATCCCGACCACTGCAATACCGGGCCAAAGCGTCGGTTGTGCGGACCAGGCGGTGAACTCCGCCGGCGTCGTTTGCGACGGGAAGCTGACGAGCAGGAAGAGGGAGAAGACCAGCATCGCCACCGCGAACACGAAATCTCCGCGCTGCCGATCCCGGCGAAACATCTTGAGAATTCTGTTCGGCAATGGGGTCATGCTGTCTCCTCCCGCAATTGTCGGCTTACTTTAGAAGCTCGTTGATCACCGCCAGCGCCGCCTTGTCCGACGCGATCCGCTCCTGCGCCTGTTCCTGGGTCGACCATTCGATCAACGCGCCGGTCTTTTCCGCGATCTCCTGCATCCGGTCGGAGGCCACCGCGCGCTGCGCAACTTCGGTGATCTTGTCACGCACGTCCTGCGGCGTGTCCTTGTGCACGAACAGCCCGTTCCAGAGCGACAGGTTCAGATCCGGCACGATCTCGGTCACCGCGGGCGCGTCGGGGGCCAGCGGCAGGCGGGTATCGCCGAAGGTGGCCAGCACGTTGACGCTGTCCATGCAGGGCAGGATCGTCTGCACCGTCACGGTGATCAGATCGGCATCGCCCGAGGCCAGCGTGTTGCAATCCAGCGCATCGAAAGCCGCGTGCGAGGCCAGTTCGATCCCCGTTGTCTTGGCCAGCGCAAAGGTCGCGCGTGTCGGCAGCAGACGCGCCCCGAAATGGCCCAGCACGACGGCGTTGTCCTGCGAATACTCCGCCAGTTCCTCAACCGTCTCGAAGGGAAGGTCGCCGCGCGCCGCGATGACAAAGGGATAGGTCAGGTAAATGCCCAGCGGCTCGAACGGGTTGGGATTGAGATCGGGAATGCCGACCTGATCGCCGAAAGCCGGGATCGCGTTGACCAGAGCGCCGACCGTGTAGCCATCGGCGGGCTGCTGCGCGACATAGACCGCGCCGGGGAAAGGCCCGCCGCCGCCGCCGGGCTTGTTGAGCACCGCCGAGGCGACATCATAGGTGTTCTGAAATTCGTCCGCGATGATGCGCGTGGTGATGTCCGCCAGATCGCCCGGAGGCCACGGCACGACGAAAGAGACAGGCTTTTCAGGGTATTCCGCCAATGCGGCAAGGGGTGACAACGCCGTTGCTGCGGCGAGGCCAAGGGCTTTGAGTTTCATGTCTTCTCCTCCATTTGATGAACGTGGTGGCCCAGCGTCAGGACCTGCCTTTCGGCGCTTTCTTCGCGCGTGCCACATCCGCTTCGTCCCAGACCCCGATCCAGATGCCTTCATCCTTCTCGATCTCGGTCAGCTGATCGACGCGGGCATCCGTCATCGTGGTGCGGGTGCGCAGCCGCTCGGTCCAGCGCAGCAGCGCGCCGCCAAGCCGGTCGCGGGTGGCGGCATGGGCGGGATCGGTGCCAAGGTCAGTGAATTCCTGCGGATCGGTCTCAAGATCGAACAGCATCGGGCGGAAGCCGGTGACATGCACCATCTTCCAGCGCCCGTCGAACACCATCACCGCGCGGCTGTCCTTGATCGCGGTGCCCAGCAGGATGCGCGCCTCGCGGAAGGCGAAATCGTATTCCGACACGGCAATATCGCGCGCCCAATCCGGCGCGCCATGCACGAGCGGCATCAGCGAATGACCTTCCAGAATGTGATCCGGCACCGTGCCGCCGGACGCCTCGATAAAAGTCGGCACGAGGTCGATCGCTTCCACCAGATCGGTGTTCACCTGCCCGCGCGTCGCGTCGGCGCGGCTGTCCGGATCGACCACGATCAGCGGGATGCGCACGGATTGTTCGTGAAACAGCTCCTTTTCGCCCAACCAGTGATCGCCCAGATAATCGCCGTGATCCGAGGTAAAGACGATCAGCGTCTCGTCCAGCTTCCCCGCCGCTTCCAGATGGCGCATCAGCACCCCGATTTGGTCGTCGATCTGGCTGATGAGGCCCATATAGGCCGGGATCACCGCCTCGCGCACATCATCGCGCGCCATGCATTTCGAGGTGCGATGCGCCTGATAGGCGGCAAGCAGGGGGTGCGGATCGTCCCGCTCGGCCTCGCTGCGCGTGGCGGGGGGCACGTCATCGGTACCATAGATCTCGTGATAGGGCGCAGGCGCGATATAGGGCCAGTGCGGCTTGATATAGCTCAGATGCAGGCACCACGGATCGTCGCCCGCCTGGTCGATGAACTCCATCGCGCGGGTGGTGGTGTAATTGGTCTCGGAATCCTCGGCCTTCACGCGCGCGGGCAGCCTTGCGTTTTTCATCAGCCAGCCGGACAGGATCGTGCCATCGGCGTCCTCGGCGGAATTGGCCCAGTCCTGCCACGGGTTTTCGCCGTCATAGCCCTTTTCGGCCAGATAATCGTTGTAATGCGACGGAACCTTGCCGCCCGTGGGATGCACGCCATCGAGCCTGTCCCACACCTCGAACCCGCATTCCGCCACCAGCGCACCGATCTCCGAGGATTTGGTCAGGCCAAGCCGCTGCATCCCCTCGATATCGGCGGTCATATGCGTCTTGCCACACAGCACCGTGCGCAGGCCAAGCGGGCGCAGATATTCGCCCAAAGTCCGCTCGCCCAGCTTCAGCGGCACCATGTTCCAGGTCGATCCGTGGCTGCGCACATAGCGCCCGGTGTAAAAGCTCATCCGGCTTGGCCCGCAGATCGGCGATTGCACATAGGCGCGGTCGAACCGCAGCCCGCGCGCCGCCAGCGCGTCGATATTCGGCGTGCGGATCGACGGATGGCCCGAGCAGCCCAGATAATCCCATCTGAGCTGATCGCACATGATGAAGAGGATGTTCCTCCGGCTCATGTCACCAAAGAGCGTTTCTGGAACCGCTCTTCTTTGTAGCGCTCTTCCTTGAGGATGCGTTCGAGCTTGTCGACTGCGCCCAGAATATCCGCCTCGTTCACGAAAAGCGGCGTGATGCCAAAGCGCATCACGTCAGGCGCGCGGAAATCGCCGATTACGTTGTCGGCGATGAGCGCCTGCATCGCGGCATAGCCATGCTCGAAAGCGAAGGAGACATGGCTGCCGCGCGCCTGCGGATCGCGCGGGCTGACCAGTTTCAGACCGGGACACCGCGCCTCGACTTCGCGGATGAACAACTCGGACAGATCGACCGATTTGGCGTGCACCTCGTCCATATCGACCTGATCCCAGATATCGAGCGCGACCGACAGCAGCGCGAAAGACGCAATCGACGGCGTGCCGATGCGCATTCGTTCGATCTTGCCCGGCATCGGGCGGTAATCGGTGTCGAAGGCAAAGGGCGCCTCGTGACCATACCAGCCCGACAGGAACGGCTCGACCGTCTCCAGCAACCGGGGTGCCACATAGATAAACGCCGGCGCGCCGGGGCCGCCATTGAGGTATTTATAGGTGCAGCCGATGGCGAAATCGGTGTCCGTTCCACCGACATCGACCGGCACAGCCCCCGCCGAATGGGCCAGATCCCAGACCACAACCGCGCCTTTGGCGTGTGCTTTTTCAATGATTGCCTTCATATCATGGCGGCGGCCCGTGCGGTAATCGACCTCGGTGATCATCACCACGCCGACCTCTTCGGTGATGCTGTCCATCACGTCCTCGGGATCGGGCGTGCGCAGCTCGTAGCCTGCATCCTTCAGCTTGATCAGCCCTTCGACCATGTAAAGATCGGTGGGAAAATTGCCATTGTCCGACAGGATCACGCGGCGATCGGGCACCATCGCCATGCCTGCCGCGACCGCCTGGAACACCTTGATCGACAGGGTATCGCCCACGACGGTCGTGCCCTCGGGCGCGCCGATCAGGCGGCCGACACGGTCGCCCAGCGTGTTGGTCTGCATGAACCAGTTTTTCGTATTCCAACCCTTGATCAACTCGGTGCGCCATTCGTCGTTGAGAAAGCTGGTCATCGCAGGCACGGACGCTTTCGGCATCGGACCCAGGGAATTGCCGTTCAGATAGATCATGCCCTCGGGCAGATCGAATTGCTGGCGGGTTGTCTCAAAATTTGTCAAGATTAGTCCTCACTGTGCAGTCTTGTTCCGAACATTGGTTTACGCAAAACCACGCTCGATTAAATGATTGGCCAAAATTTCGCAGCGCGTCAGAGGGCAATGGTTCAGCGGTCGGAACCACCCTCGATTTCGACCGGGTCGCGCACGTGTCGCTGCCACCAATTCCGCTCAAGTCGCCTTTTGAATACAGGCACCGGTGACGTTGCGCGCGACCTTTAGCACGAACTGGGTATTCGAAATGCTGATAGCGGACTTCGCTGCGACGGCCCTTATCAAAATCCCTGCATCAGCATATCGACGGCTGCCGTAATCTTGTCGAACTCTGCATTGAGGTTCCCGATAGAGGACACAAGCATCCCCATCGGAACAGCGGCCATGAATTGCGTGACCATCACCACGCGTTCGCCGTTGATATCAAAAACCGGATTCAGCCGTGTCGCGGGTTTTGGCGCGTGTGCGATGGGCAGCAAAGGCACCACGACGCGCGTGTTCAGATCGCTGAGCAAGTCGCTTTGCACGTCCAGCAGGAACCCATCGCCTGACGGGTTGGGAAAGACGTCGTATTTCGGCATCAGAACTGGCGATACGCCTCAAGCGGCAGACCGTGGTCGTCTACATACGCATTAGAGCTTTGCAGCGCTGCGGCGTTCTCTGCGGTCCATTGGGCGGCCTTGGCGGCGGCAACGGCATGGCGTACCCCGTCTTCAGCGGCGCGCGACAGGTTTACGTTCAGCGCCTTGGCTTCGCTCAATAAACTGGCGTCCAGGGACAGGTTTGTGGGCTTTCGCGGCTGGCTGTTCATGGGCGACCTCCTGCCGAAATGGTATCACGCCACGACATGCGCGTCAATTATGCGCATATCCTATGCGTATTTGCCTCATCCCTCCCAGAACTGGACTTTGATCTGCTTTACACCACCGTTCGGCACTGGACAGTGCGGCCGCGTTATGTTGACTTTGGCAAGGCTTTTTCAATGACAAGGAACTGTGATGCGGAGTTTGATTGTTGTGTGTCTTCTTTTGCCGCATCTTGCGATGGCGCAAACCCTGTCGCTGGACAGCGTGCGCGATGCGCGGAATTACGTTTTGGACACTGCGACCTGTACGGATATCGGAGCTTTGTTCACGGTCCCGGCAGAGGACGCGGCCGACATGTCGGATGAATTTTCCGTCGGGTTGCTGTTTGCGGCAACCTATATTCAAGGTCTGGCCAAGGGTGGGCCAGACAATTACAGCGCGCTTTTGATCCGTTTGTCGGAATTCTGTAGCGAAAACCCCGACGCTCACTGGCTGGGGTTTCGGTAACACAATCTGATTTCGTTCGGCCACGGTCTCGGCTGCACGGACAAGAAACCTATGCCCTGCGAGCCGCTCCGAGGCTCTGTTAACGAGGTCAGCATGCGATTGGTGAAATCTGTATTTCAAAGTTTTTCCTGGCCCAGTTTTCTGTTGGGTGCCTTGTTTTTTGCAGCTGCGCTGACGCCGTCCTTGATCCCGCGTGGACCAGAGGTGCAAGGCGTTCTTGGCGGGCTGGTTCTGGCCATCGGGTATCTGACCGGGCGGATCATTGCCCTGATCTGGCGCGCCGCCGACATGCCCGTGTTGCAGGGCAGATTGGCGCAGACCCTGACCATCGGCGCGGGAGTGCTGGTGGCGGCACTGTTTGTCTGGACAATCACATCCAGCCTGACCTGGCAGAATGATCTGCGCGGCAAAATGGGCATGGAGCCTGCCGATGGGCTGCATATTGCCACCATTCTGGCGGTTGCGTTGGTGACATTTGCGCTGGCCTTTACGCTGGGGGCGCTGGTGGCGGTGTTGTTTCGTTGGGTGCGCAAACGATTGTTGCGCGTCATGCCAGAGCGGCGCGCCAATGTGCTGGGAGTTTTGCTGGTGGCGGTTTTGCTGCTTATCGTCACCCGCGACGGCATTCTGGACCGTGTGGTCGCCGGGCTGGATGCCAGCTATGAGGCGGCGCAAAACCTGTTCGACAACGCACCGCCCCCACCCACCGATCCGGCCAAGACCGGAAGTGCGGCATCGCTTGTGGATTGGGCGGCCATGGGAAAACCGGGCCGCGATTTCATCACCACCGGTCCCGATGCTGCGGCGATTGCGGCGTTCACCGGGCAACCTGCGCTGGAGCCGATCCGCGTCTATGTCGGCCGCGCCAATGGCGACACCCCAGAAGAACGCGCCGAACTGGCTTTGGCCGAATTGCAACGACAGGGTGCGTTTGACCGCAAGGTGCTGATTGTCACCAGCCCGACAGGCACCGGCTGGATGGACCCGGGATCGCATGATCCGGTGGAATATATGCATGGCGGCGATATCGCTACTGTCGGCTCGCAATACTCGTTCCTGCAATCGCCGCTGGCGCTGATCTTTGAGACGGAAACCGGATTGGAGCAGGCCACCGCCACATTGGAGGTGGTGCATGAGTACTGGAAAACCCTGCCACCCGATAACAGGCCCCGGCTTTATGCGCATGGGCTGAGCCTTGGGGCGTGGTCGTCGATGTATGCGACCAACCTGTTTCGGCTTGTCGGCGATCCGATTGATGGCGCGTTCTGGGTCGGCCCGCCCTTTCCGTCGGGGTTCTGGAACTATGTCCAGACCACCCGGGCCGAGGGCAGCCCCTGGGTTTTGCCGACAATCGGGGATGGGTCGCTGGTGCGCTATGCGTCAAAAGTGGCGGACGCGTCGCAGGCAGAGGCCGATTGGGGCGGGATGCGGATCGTGTTTTTGCAATATTCAAGCGACCCCATCGTGTTCTACGATCCCGCGTCGCTGTGGCGGGCACCGCCATGGATGAACGACCCACCCGCCGCCGACGCGTCAGAGCATCTGCGCTTTGTGCCGATTGTGACACAGTTCCAGCTTGCACTGGACATGGCGCTGGCTTTTGGCGCGCCGCCCGGACACGGGCACGCCTATCATGCGCAGGATTATATCGCGCCTTGGGTACAAGTGACCGCGCCGGAGGGTTGGACCGAGGCCGACACCGCCCGGCTCAAGGCGCATTGTGACAACGGTGTTCAGGTTGGGTGCAGCAACCGCTAGGCGCGGCGGGTCAAAACCTCAATCGCGGCGAAAGATCGTGTCGCCTTCCTTGATGGTTTCCATCACCTGAATCGTATCCAACGTTTCGGGATCAACCGCGGTCGGGTCCGCAGACAGGATCGCGAAATCGGCCAGTTTGCCAACCTCAAGAGAGCCTTTGATATCCTCTTCAAAATGCTGATAGGCGGGCCAGATCGTCATCGCCTTGAGCCCCGTTATCACATCGACGCGGTGCTGCGGTCCAAGAATGTCGCCAGAGCGCGACCGCCGCGTGACTGTGGCATCCAGAATGCGCATGGAATCAGGAAACGCCACCGGCGCGTCGTGATGGGACGAAAACATCATATCCCGCTCGACCAGCCATCCGGTGGGCGAGATATTATCGGCAATCACCGGCCCCACCGTGCGGTCGCGATGCCAGTCGCCCCAGTAGAACGTGTGCATCGGAAACAGCGACGGGAACACACCCAGCGCCTTATAGGCGTCGATCTGATCTTCGCGCACGAATTGACCGTGAATCAGAACCGGCCTGCGATCGGCCGACCCATGTGCGTCAGTTGCTGCACGAAGTGCCGCGATATGCAGGTCCATCGCGCCTTCGCCATTGGCGTGAACCATGATCTGGATGTCATTCTCAAAGGCGAAATCCATCTGATCAAAGATGTCATCCGTGGGCACCGCGGCATAGCCTGCATAATCTTCGCGAAAACCCTCTGGCGGGTTGTAATAGGGCCGGTCGCGCAATGCGGTAAACCCCTGCGGAGAGCCATCAATCGTCAGCTTTGCGCCTCCGATACGGAACCTGTTGGTGTAGTCTTGCGATTTGTTTTCAACGATATAATCGCGCCCCAAAAGGATGTCAGAATACATGACAACGTCGATATCCAACGCCCCCGCATCGGCAATTGACCGGATCAAACCGCCGATCTGCGGATTGCCCCGCCCTTCCTGCGCGGTTGTGTAGCCATAGCTTGCAATAAGCGCGGCCCCCTTGGTCACCAGTTGCGGCACCGCGTTTACATCAAGTTCGGTCAGCAAAGGCGGAAATGCCGCCGCAACCGCTGTTTCCTCAAGCACGCCATTGGGCATATCTGTCCCGTCCTCGCGGCGGATCACACCGCCCTCGGGATCGGGTGTGTCCGGTCCGATACCGGCCACGTCCAGAGCCTTGGAATTGAACACCGCAAGATGCCCGGACTGATGGACAACAACTATGGGGATGTCGGTCGACACCGCATCCAGATCCTGCCGGGTCGGATGGCGTTGTTCGGCCAATTGCGCGTCGTCATAACCAAAGCCCAGCAGAAACCCCGCCGCCTCGATCACCTCTGGGTTGGCGTCGAACCAGCTGCGCAACTCCTCTTGCATCGCCGCGATATCGTTCACGGTGCCATCCGGCGCAGGCAGCATATTGGCAGAACTGGCCTGCACCCCGATCATGAACACATGCCCATGCGCGTCAACAAATCCCGGCAACAGCGTTTCGCCCGCCAGATCAACCATATCCGTGGCGTCGCCCTGGTGCGCCATCATCTCTTCCAACGTTCCAACGGCAAGAATTTTGCCATCCTTGGCGGCAATCGCCTCGGCTGTCGGGGTGTCATCGGTCATCGTCAGGATCGGTCCACCCGACCAGATGCGATCAGCCTTGTCCTGTGCGAACCCGGAACTGGCAGAGATCAGCCCGACAGCCAGAACAGACCCGAGGATGGGCAACATTGATTTATTCATCTTAAAGACCCTTTACGGCGAACCAATTGCAAATTCATAGTTTGGCACAAAATTAGCCGTGCCCCAAAGTCATTCAAAACCGCGCATAGGATAACGACCGAACGTTATTCGGGCGCTGGCTCCGATGGCGGACCATAGCGTCGCAGAACGACAGCCGCGATCAGGCTGCCCAGCCAGACCAAAAGCGTGGCCGCCAGCCAATTCGAAATGCCCCCGATCTGCATCGACGGCAGGAAAGACGCGGTGACGAACAATCCGACAAAGATCGTGACCAATGATATTCCGCCCAGCAATTCGGGCATGTTGCGCTTGGCCAGGGATGTCACGGCAGGACCGGCAACCGCCTGAACGACGGTGAACACAAGCACTGCAACAAGAAACCCAAGCGGCGCAATCAGGAACCCGGGCAGCAACAGAATGGCCAGCAACAGCCCCGCCGCATTTGCCACCAGATAGCCCAGAACGGACAAGAAAAAACGTTTCAAAGGCGCACTCCGTGACCTTGCCTTGCGGCCATGATACCAGCACCTAGCAACATTCACCGGTGCTGTCATGGCGTATGTTTGCATACATCTGTACCGCAATCTGTCGTTAAGGGAAGCAACGAAAGCGCCATTCGGCCAGAACACAGCCTGACCCGCAAGACGAACCTCCGGCATAGGCATCGTGCCCCCAATGAACGGTTTTGTGCCGTTTTGCTTTCTTCCAGCCCAACGACGCGGTACACCACCGAATTGTGGGATCAGACACTTTGCAAAGTGCATTTTTCGAAAACAGGGCGCGGGATGTTCAGAAAGGTTCTTATACGGCTGCTGGGCGGCATTTTCACCGCGTTCTCAGAAGAGCGCGTGCAGGGTCTTATGGCCCTGACCTTTGTTCTGATCCTGATCGCGACCACGTTTTACTGGTATGTCGAAGGCTGGAGTTTTCTGGATTCGATTTATTTCTCTGTCATCACCATCGCGACTGTCGGCTATGGTGACTTTTCCCCGCAAACCGTGCCGGGCAAGGTGTTTACCATGGTCTATGTGATCTGCGGATTGGGCATCTTTGTGGCCGCCGCCACGGCCATTGCCGAAAGCATCACACGGGACCGGCGCGATGAACGCTGACCCCGGCAAAGCGTGTCGTCCGGCATATGGTCGTCGAAAACGAAACATTGCAGATCGAAATGCAAACCGGCACGGTTTATCAATTCCGCGCTGCACCACCATGACATCGGTGCCCAATCACATAAGAAAGGACTGCTGGTGAGCGATACCGCACCCCCCGCCTCGTCTGACACCACGCCCAAGATCATTGCGGGCAGTGTTGTTGTGCTTCTTGTGGTGATCGCCGCAATCTACGCCATCATGGACCGCACCGTTCCCGGCAGCGCGCGCGCCAGTGTCTCGGCCTATGTGGTGCAGGTTGCGCCGCGGGTGTCGGGAACCGTCACCCAAGTGCACGTCACCGACGACGCCGTGGTGCAGGCCGGTGATCCGCTGTTCTCGATTGACGCGCGCCCGTTTGAACTGGCGGTGCGTCAGGCCGAGGCCAATCTTGCCGGGGCGCTACAATCGGTCGATGCCTCGGGCGCGTCCATCGTTGCCGCCCAAGCCGCTGTCACACAGGCGCGCACCGCGCTGGACAACACCCGCGCGGATGCCGAACGCACGTTCAAGCTCGAAGAGCGCGGGATCGTTGCCGCCGCCCGTGGGGATCAGGCCCGTGCGGCTGTCACATCGGCCGAAGCCGGGCTGGAACAGGCGCAGGCGGCACTGGACAGCGCCCGCGCACAGCTGGGTCCGCAGGATGATGAAAACCCCGCCCTGCGCGCGGCCTCGGCCCAGCTTGAGCAGGCCCAATACGATCTTGCCTCCACAACCGTCCGCGCACAGCACCTGGGTGCGGTGACCAATGTGACGCTGTCGGAAGGTCAGTTCATCGGCGCAGGCAATCCCGCGATGACCTTCATCGACGCCGAAGCGGCCTGGGTCACGGTGGATCTGCGCGAAAACCAGCTTCAGAATGTAGAGGCAGGTGACACCGCGCATGTCTTGTTCGACGCGCTGCCCGGTCAGATCTTTGACGCCCGCGTGCAAAGCGTGGCCTGGGGGATCGCGCCGGGGCGTTCTGTGCAGAACGGGCTTGTGGCCAGCCAGACCACCAACCAATGGTTCGAACCCGCGCGCCGCATTCCCGTGCGGATCGAACTGGAGGGCGGCATGGAGAATTGGCCCTACTCTGTCCGCGTCGGAGGCAAGGCGCACGTCCTGATTTTCGCAAATGGCGACAGCGGGCTGTTCGCCCTGGCCGCGCGCACCACACAGCGTGTGCGGGCCTGGCTCAGCTATCTGCACTAGACGATGTATGTCATCCCCCGCCCCCGGCTTGCCGATGATCCGCTGTTCGGCGTCCGCCTTGGCCTGACCGGGGCGCTGTCCTATGCGGCGGTGCCGATCATGGACCCGCTGATGCCGACGATCATGGCCGCCTTGCCCGTTGGCATGGCCGCCGTACAGCGCAAGGCCTTTGCCCCCGTTAAGGTTATCGCGGGGCCGATTGCGGTTTGTGTGCTTGCCACGCTCATGGCG
Organism: Marivita sp. S0852; assembly: GCF_046591575.1. Lineage (NCBI taxonomy): Bacteria > Pseudomonadati > Pseudomonadota > Alphaproteobacteria > Rhodobacterales > Roseobacteraceae > Marivita > Marivita sp. S0852. Next base: position 105,019 of record NZ_JBIQWA010000006.1, on the reverse strand, counting down.
TGGTTCGTGGCCTGGATGCACCCGCTTGCCGTGGTCTATGCAGGGTCCATGTGGCTGGTCTATTTTATCGGCTTTCGTATGATCCTCAGCACCGGGGCCGCGCCGGGGATGCTGATCATCATTCTGGCCGTGCTGTTTTCGGTCATCGGAATGAACGGCGATGCTGCGGTCGCGGTGGTGCGCGATGAGTTCTACAAAGCCGCGCTGGTGGCGCTGGTTGTGATCCCGCTGGCCTATGTTCTGGTTCCGCCGCGCACCCGCGATCAGCATGTCGACGAGCCCGTGCCGCAACAGGGCAACACAAGCATTGGGGCCGCGATCCGCGCGACCGTGCTGCTGGGGCTGAGCTTTTGGTTATACGCCGTGATGCCGCCCTCGGATATCATGCTGGCCATCATGGCCGCGCTTGTTTTGGTCTTTCCAACCCGCGAAGCGGTGTTTTTCGAAGCCCGCCAACGGATGCGCGCCACGCTCTATGGCAGCGTGCTTGCCGTTGCGGTTCTGGCGGTTTACGTGATGTCGCCCCGTTTGCCGATCCTTCTGGGCCTGATCTTTCTGGCCGGGTTCTGGGTTGGTCAAAAAATGCTGCACGACCCGCGTCCGCATATGGCGTTCCAGAATGCGTTTCCGGCCGCACTCGCTTTGATTGCGGGCGCGCTCAGCACCCAAGATCTTGGCACGGCTGTTGCCTCGCGCGTGGTGCTGACGTTGATTGGCGCGTTTACCGCCGCCTTTGCCGTGGCCCTGCTGGATCAACTGACAAACTGGCGCGCGCCCACCCGCGATGCAGCGCCCGACATCGCTCCCTAGCCACAAGGGTCTGAAAGCGGCGCTTATGGTCTGGTCAACAGATAGGCACAGCCGTCGGGATCAAATCCGGAAATACGCAAGCCTTTTGCAAAGGCATCGGTCAGAATGGTGCGCACCCGCAGGCGTTCGGCAATCGCTTCTTTCAGGTCGACCGACAGAAGCGTTGCAAAATCCGCCGGGATAGATACCCGCAGATCGGCGGCGTCCCGCGCTTTGGGGTCCGGTGAATAAGACCCCTGCGCACGGCGCACGACATCGGGGGCCGTCAGATCCCATTCGGCCAGCAACCGGTCAGAGGCAACCCCGGCATTGATGCCTTCCATCTTGCCGTAGTAATCGGTGTAATAGGTGGCTGCAGTGGCCCCAAGTCTGTCGATATTCAAGCTGGCATTGATGCGGCGCAGCGGATCATAGGTCCACCGCACGCGGGTTATCCCCCGCTCCAGACACCAATCGCGTTGATACCATTTCAGTTTCCGCCCCAGCCCCAGTCCCTGACTGTCGGGATGCACGGCAAGCCGATGCGAATGCTGCACCTCCGGGCGGCTGGTGGGAAAGCCGAACAAAAAGCCCAGCATCCGGTCCCCGGCAAAGGCACCCGCCACCAATCCGCCTTCATGCTGCAACGCCAGCATGATGTCGGAATTGTCGGCAGGGTCATCCTTGCCCCAGACCTCGCGCTGGAACGCCTCGGAGCGTTTGAGTTCGTCAACCGACTGCAATTCCCGGATGATCAGGCCAGACGCGTCATGGCTCATGGTCTGACCTCCTCGATATGATCGGTGACTGTGTCCAGATAGGCCCGATCCAACGTCACACCAATCCCGGCACCGCTGCCGGGCACCGGCATTTCGCCATTCTCTGCCTCAAGCGGTTCGTTGATGATATCCCGCTGGAAATAGCGACTGGCGCTTGACGTATCGCCGGGTTTGGAGAAATTCGGCAGCGTCGACAGATGAATGTTATGCGCGCGCCCAATACCCGCCTCAAGCATGCCCCCGCACCAGACCGGGGCACCGAACGACGCGCTGACATCATGGATCGCCCGGGCCGCGCCAAAGCCGCCCACCCGACCGACCTTGATGTTGATCACACGGGCCGCGCGCGCCTCCAGCGCCTTGCGGGCATCACTGGGACTGCGGATGCTTTCATCAAGGCAAATGGCGGTTTTCACCGCCGCCTGCACCTGAGCGTGGTCGTGGATGTCGTCAAAGGCCAGCGGCTGTTCAATATAGTCCAGATCAAACGCATCCATCGCCTGCAGGACCGGCAGATCGGCCAGACCGTAATCGGTATTGGCATCCACCGTCAGCTTGATGTCGGGATAGCGCGCCCGCACCGCCTCAAGAAGAGCGATATCATGGCCCTGCGCGATTTTCAGCTTGATGCGTTTGTAGCCATCGGCCAAGGCCGCCTCGATGCGCTCTCGCGTGGTGTCGATGGGCGCGATGCCAAGGCTGACTCCCACATCCACACGGTCCCGGACACCGCCAAGCGCCGCTTTGAGAGGCAGCTCAAGCCGCTTGCACCACAGATCCCAGAACGCCATTTCCACAACCGCCTTGGCCATCCGGTTGCCGCGCCACGGTGCAAGATACCGGTCAAGCTCGGCAGGGGAGCCAAAGCGTTTGCCAAGGATCGACGGCAGCAGCCCATCGCGCAGAAAGGCCATCGCACCGGGGATGGTTTCCTCCAGGTAGTCCGGGGTCGGGTCCATCACCGCTTCGGCCACGCCCTCAAGCCCTTCGCCTTTGAGCACCAAAAGCGGAAAGGTCTTGCAGGTCATCGTGCCGGTCGAGATGACAAAGGGGGTCAGCAAAGGCAGACTGACGATGCGCAGCTCGGCGGCTTCGATCACGATGCTGCCCGCATGGGGCGGGCCAAAGGACATATCGGGGTGGTCTGACATGGGGGGTCACCTGACTTGAGAAAACCGCGCAGGCGCGGTGTGGGGCGTTATTTGACCTTGGCGATAAAGCGCTGGAATTCGGACGTGTTGGGGGTGTTGAACATAACATCCGGCGGGCCGCGTTCCGCGATACGGCCTTCATGCAGGAACACAACTTCGGACGACACATCGCGGGCAAAAGCCATTTCATGGGTCACCACAATCATTGTGCGGCCTTCGGCGGCAAGCGATTGCATCACCTTAAGAACCTCGCCCACCAATTCCGGATCAAGCGCGGATGTCGGCTCGTCAAACAGGATCGCGTCCGGGTCCATCGCCAAAGCCCGTGCAATGGCCACGCGTTGTTGCTGTCCGCCCGAAAGATGCGCGGGATACATCTGCATCCGGTCTTGCAAGCCGACGCGCGTCAGCAACGCTTCGGCCCTGTCACGCGCCTCTGCGCGGGCGATGCGTTTGACCTGAATCGGCCCTTCCATCACGTTTTCCAGAACGGTGCGATGCGTCCACAGGTTGAACTGTTGAAATACCATTCCCAACCGGCTGCGTATGCGTTCGATATGGCGCAGGTTTTGCGGCTTGCCGTTCTTGACCAGCACATCTTCGCCATGCACCGTCACTTTGCCAGAGCTTGGCGTTTCCAGAAAATTCAGGCAGCGCAGAAAGGTCGATTTGCCGGACCCCGATGCGCCAAGGATCGAAATCACATCATGTTGGCGCGCCTCAAGGGAAATCCCCTTGAGCATCTCGACCTCGCCAAAGGATTTGCGAATGTCCTCGGCTTTCAAAACACTGTCCGGTTGGGTCATCCTTGGCCTTCTTTCAGGGGAACCGCCCCCACGCGATTGGCGTGAGGCGCGTCGATATGGCGGCTTAGGCGGTGTTCGATCTGTCGCCAGATCAGAACAAATACCGCCGTGATACACAGGTAAATGACCGCCGCCCAAAGATAGATCGAAAAATCGAACGTTCTTGAAAAGATCTGCCGCGTGCGGCCCATGATATCGAAAACCGTAACCACACTGGCCAACGCGCTGGCCTTCATCAACAAAATCACCTCGTTGCCCAAAGCGGGCCACGCGATCCGGTAGGCATGCGGAAACACCACGCGGCGCAATGTGGTCAGGCGGGTCATGCCAATGGCACGGGCGGCCTCGATCTCGCCCCTGTTCACGCCCATGATCCCGCCGCGCAGGATCTCGGTCTGATAGGCTGTCGAATTCAGCGCAAAGGCCAACAGCGCGCAATTGAACGGATCACGAAAAAAGGTCCACAGCCCCCATTCGGTCAGGATTGGCCGGAACTGGCCAGAGCCGTAATAGATCAGAAACAGCTGTGCGAGGATCGGCGTGCCGCGCATGAACGAGATATAGACCCGCACCGGGACTTGCAGCATCACCGGGGCCTGCACCCGTATCAACGCCAGACCGGGCGACACCAATGCAGCGATCAGCGCCCCCAGAAAGGTCAGCTTGATCGTCATCACCGTGCCATCCAGAAGCCGGGGCCAGTATTCGATCAGAATTTCGATCGGGGTCATCTCAGGCCCTCCGGATGCCGCGATTTGCGCGACGTTCCATGCGGTCAAGCACAAGCTCGGACAGCAGGCACAGCACCCAGTAAATCAGGCAGGCCACAAGGTAAAAGGTGAACGGCTGTTTGGTCACGCCCACCGCAACTTTGGTCATGCGCATAAGATCATCCAGCGCGATAACGGACACCAGCGCGGTATCTTTGAGCATGTTGATCCATAGATTGCCCAGCCCCGGTAAGGCAAAGCGCCACAGCTGCGGCAACTGGATGCGCAAGAAGATCTGCCGCTGGGTCATGCCGATGGCGCGACCCGCCTCGGCCTGACCGGCATCCAGCGAATTGAACGCGCCGCGGATCACCTCTCCGGCAAAGGCCCCAAACACCATGCCAAGCGCAATGACACCGGCTGCAAACGGGCTGAAATTGACCGCGTCGCTGTCGGGGTTCCACCAGCGGATCGCGGAATTGAGCAATAGCCCAACCCCGTTATACACCACAAACAGGGTCAGGATCTCGGGCAGGCCGCGCATGATGGTCGTATAGCCAAAGCCCAGAAACCGCAGCACACCCAGCCGCGACAAGGACAGAAACGCCGCAACGAACCCAAGCGCCAGACCAACCGGCAGCGTGGTGAGGGCAAGCTGCACCGTCATCGCCAGCCCGCGCAGAATCTCGTCCCCCCAACCGGCATCGCCATATGCAAAGAGCTCAAACATCGCTTAGCCTTGTGAATGGAGGGACGGGTGCTTTACTTCATCGTGTAGACGTCGATGTCGAAATATTTGTTGTTGATCTCAAGATAGGTGCCATCCGCGCGCATATCGGCCAGAGCCTGGTTCAGCTTTTCGCGCAGGTCGTCATCCTCCTGCCGCACCGCCATGCCGACGCCCTCGCCTACAAAGGCCGGATCGGTTATCGGCTCACCGGCCAATTCACAGCACGCCCCGTCCTCGGATTTGGTGGTCCACTCCAGCATCGGCAGCATATCCCCCACCTGCAGATCGATACGACCGCTTGCCATGTCCAGATTGACCTCGTCCTGCGTTGGATACAGACGAATGTCCGCATCGGGATAGGTCGCCTCGGCGTAATCCGCCTGTGTGGTGCCCGATTGCGCGCCGATGATCATGCCTGACAGCGCGTCATTGGTGAATTCGGTGATGCCGCTGTCTTTGGGTGTGACATGGGTCATTGCCGCCAGATAATAGGGATCGGTGAAATCGACCTGTTTCTTGCGCTCTTCGGTGATGAACATCGACGCCACGATCACATCGTATTTGTTGGCCAGCAATCCGGGAATGATCCCGTCCCAGTCTTGTGCGACGATGTCACATTCAACCTCAAGGCGCGCGCACAGCTCCATGGCGATATCAACATCGAACCCCGCGATGGTGCCGTCGGATTCGATATAGTTGAACGGAGGGTACGCCCCTTCGGTTCCGATTGTCAGAGTGTCTGCCGCCGACTGCGCGGCCAGCCCCGACGCCAACAGTGTCGCGGCCAGAATGGATGTTGGATTCACGTTTGATCTCCCGTTGAAAATAAATCTGTCATTTCATCACTTGCGCGACCGGATCACCCACATGCCCGGTAAAGCGCCCGAACAGCTGCGAAATCCGCTCAAGGCGGTGGGCGGTCTCTGGACCCAGCTCCATGAAAACGCCGTTGATCAGCAGGTTGCCCAAACTTGCCATCAGCGCGGTGGAATCCCAGAATTGGTTGACCTGCGTGGGCACGGCCAGCATTTCGTCTGTCACCTCGCTGCCCCAGTCACAGAACACATCCGTGATCAAGGTCACCGGCAGACCCGCGGCCTGCGCCTGTTGGGCAAGAACCTTGGCCTGGCGCGAATAGCGACGCGCCTCGAAGATCACCAGACAGCTTGCGGTATCGCTGGCCAGCACTTCGGAAAAATTGCCAGACGCCAGATCCACCAGCGTCACCCGGTCCCGCACATAATGCAGCTGGTTTGCAAAATACTGCGCCAGACCGCGTTCGGTCTGAAACCCGGCAACAAACACCCGGTCGGTCGTGGCCAGCCGTTTGACCACATTCTGCCAGGTCTGCGTTGTCGCCAGTTCATAGACCGACACCAGACCGGCGATTTCCATCTCCATCCCCCGTGCGAGATGGGTTGTGTTGTTCGACGATGTTTTGCGCAGTTCGTTCAGGCGCTCGCTGACCAGCCAAGGGTGATCCCCGACCTGTCCCTTGAGATGCTCTTTCAGATCTCTGAAATTCTCGTACCCGATAGAACGGCAAAAGCGGCCGACCGTGGCTTCGCTGACCTTTACTTTCGACGCGATGCTTGCGGCCGTTTCAAACGGCAGCTCGGTCAGGCTGCTGCTCATATAGCTGGCAATCGCCTTGTCGGCCTTGCTGCCATCGCGCATAGAGTTCGCAAGAAGTGTCTCGATCGGAAGAGGCAAGGCATGGTCCTGACGTCAGATCGCGCCAGCATGTTAGTTTTGTGTCAAATATTCAAGCATTAAATATTTCTTTCATATTGTGCCCAAATAAATCCTTCCTTCAGACCGCAGTCTGCGGCACCAAAATGGCATGTCCCGACGCGGCACAAAGATTGCAAATCTGCGCGAAACCGGCGCATGGTTGGGGAAAAGGACGGTCTTTTGAAACTCGCGCTTTGGCAAACCGCACCGATACACGATCCCGACGCGGCGCTGACGGCTTTGGGTCAAACCGCTCAACGGGCTCGTGCTTTGGGGGCGGACCTGCTGCTTGCGCCGGAAATGACACTGGGCGGTTATAATATTGGCGCGGATCGCTGTCACACTCTGGCCGCGTCCGACGACGCGCTGATCACCGCCGCCGCACGTCTTGCGCAAAAGCACCAGATCGCATTGGCCGTGGGTCTGGCGATCAGAGGACCAGAAGCACCGTTTAACGCGGGTGTTCTGCTGGATGCCACGGGCAAGGAACGGTGCAGATACCACAAAACCCATCTTTACGGCGATGTGGACCGCACACAATTCACCGCAGGCGCGGCCCTGTCGGGTGTGGTTACCCTGAATGGCTGGTCCATCGGACTTGCGATTTGCTATGACATCGAATTTCCCGAACTGGCTCGCGCGCTGGCACTGCAAGGGGCGGATCTGATCCTTGTGCCCACCGCCAACATGATCCCGTTCGACAGCGTCGCCACCCGGCTGGTTCCGGCCCGCGCCGAAGAAAACGCGATCTATGTGGCTTATGCCAATTACATCGGCCGCGAAGGCGCGTTCCATTATGGTGGCCTGTCCTGCATCTGCGGCCCCGACGGTGCCGATCTGGCGCGCGCCCCTGCGGACCAGCCCGATCTGCTGATTGCCGAATTGCGCCATGACGCGCTTGACCGATGCCGCAAACAACAACATCACCTCGCGGATCGCCGCACCGATCTATACTGACGCGCTGATACAAAGGGTGCCTTGATGACCAAAGTTTCTGTGTTCGGGCCGGATTTTCCGTTTGCCTACGATGATTGGATCACCCATCCCAAGGGGCTGGGCCATCTGCCCGACACCGCCCACGGGGCCAGGGTGGCCATTATCGGATCGGGGGCCGCCGGGGTGATTGCGGCTTATGAATTGATGAAACTGGGGGCCAGACCGGTTGTGTTCGAGGCGGGCCAGTTTGGCGGCCGCCTGCGGTCGCAGGCGTTTCAAGGCGCAGAAGGCGTCATTGCCGAACTTGGCGGCATGCGGTTTCCGGTCTCGTCCACCGGGTTTTACAGATATGTCGATATGCTGGGCATCCAAAGCAAACCCTTTCCAAACCCACTGACCAAAGCCGCCGGATCAACCGTCATAGACCTGCTGGGCAAAACCCATTACGCCGAAACGCTGGCAGACCTGCCTGTGCTGTTTCACGAGGTCGCCAGGGCCTATGACCGCGCGCTGGAAGACGGGGCAAATTTCGCTGCCTTGAAAGAGGCGATCCGCCTGCGCGACAAGGCCCGGATCAAGGACATCTGGAACCCGATCGTAGCCCAGTGGGATGAACGCACCTTCTATGATTTCGTCGCTTCCTCCGCCGCGTTTCAGGCGCTGTCCTTTCACCACCGCGAGGTGTTCGGGCAGGTCGGGTTCGGCACAGGCGGGTGGGATTCCGATTTTCCCAATTCCATGCTGGAAATCCTGCGGGTGAACGTCACCGAATGTGACGACCATCAACGCTATATGGTCGGCGGTGTCGGTCAGGTGCCCCACAAACTCTGGACCCACGCGCCCGAGGCTCTTGTGCATTGGCCTGTTGGCACAACCCTATCCAAACTCCATCACGGCGCAACCCGCGCCGGGGTCACGCGGATCAGGCGGCAAAACGGCAGACTGGAAGTCACCGATCAATGGCACCGGGCCGAAACATTCGATGCCGTTCTGGTCACCTGTCAAAGCCACTTGCTGTCCACGGTGATCGAAACTCAGGAATCCCTGTTCTCGCATGATCTGTGGATGGCGCTGGACCGGACCCGCTATATGCAATCGGCCAAGACCTTTGTGATGGTGGATCGGCCGTTCTGGAAAGACAAAGACCCCGAAACCGGACGCGATGTGATGTCGATGACCCTGACCGACCGCATGACGCGCGGCACCTACCTGTTTGACAACGGGCCGGACAAACCGTCTGTCATCTGTTTAAGTTATTCGTGGATGACCGACGCTCTCAAGGTGTTGCCGCTGCCGGTGGAAAAACGCGTGAACCTGGCGCTGTCGTCGCTGGCGCAAATCTATCCCAAGGTTGACATCCGGTCACATATTCTGGGCGATCCTATCACCATCAGCTGGGAAGACGACCCCAACTTCCTGGGGGCCTTCAAAGGCGCGCTGCCGGGGCATTACCGCTACAATCACCGGATGTTCGGCCATTTCATGCAAGACACCCTGCCGCCCCATGAACGCGGGATATTCATGGCCGGTGACGGTGTCAGCTGGACACCGGCATGGGTCGAAGGGGCGGTCCAGACCTCTTTGAATGCCGTGGCCGGGATCATCCGGCATCTGGGCGGTGGCTTTCATGCGGAAAACCCGTCGCCCTGCGACGCCTATCCCGAATGGGGACCGGTCGCATTGCCAGAGTGATCCTGGCTCAGCCAGGCGGCGCCTGATCCGGGGCCAGCGCCGCCAATTCGCCAAGCGTCACCGGCTTGATCGGCGTGCGCGCCCGCGGCGCGGCGATGGGCTGCGCCTCTCCTGCCCCGCTGGCGCTCAGGATACCGCGCACGGTGGCATCGCACATCCGGCCCTGACACGGGCCCATGCCAATCCGCAGCGATGTCTTGACCTGCCGGTAACCGGTCGCCCCCTCTTGCAGGCTCTGTCGCAAATCCCCGGCGGTTTTGCTTTCGCATCGGCAAATGATGGTGTCATCGGCGGGCGACAGGATCTCGGTGGGGGGCGCATAGGCCGCATCCAGAAAGGGGCGGATGGCACGAAACCGCGCCAACCTGCCCCGCGCGTCAGAGGCCCGCTGCAGGCGCGCATCCGCAGTGATCCGCCCCAGGTGATATAGGATGTTCAACGCAGCCAGCTCACCGGATGCCGCAGCCGCCTCGGCCCCGCCGATCCCCGCGCCATCCCCGGCCACATGCAGACCGGCCACCGCCGTGCCGCCCCACGCATCGGTGACCGGCTGATACGCCCTCTGCGCCGGGTTCCAGACATGCGGTATTCCCACGGACCGGCTCATATGGGTTGACGGGATGACACCCTGATGCACCAGCAAAAGCGCCGCCGTCAGGGTCGCGTCGCGGCCCTTATGACGATAGGCGATCGCAAGCAGGCCCGCCGCGTCCGCCTCCGCCCTGATCTGTTTGACCCCGGTCAATCGCGGCACTCTGGCCGCGCGGATCTTTCGCAAGAGGCCAAGCCCTTTCAACAGGGTCGGAAGGCCAAGCAACGCCTTTGGCAGATACGGCACCGCCCGCAACATGCTGCCCGGCGTCTGCGTTTCAAGCACGGCCTTGGGCGGCGATCCTGCGTCGATCATCTGGGCTGCAACCAGATACAACAATGGACCAGACCCCGCCAATACCGCGTCTTTGGGCATCATACCGGCCGATTTCATCAAAATCTGCGCCGCGCCAACCGACATCACACCCGGCACTGTCCAGCCCGGAAACGGCACCGGGCGCTCTTGGGCACCGCTGGCCAAAAGCACATGCGGTGCGGTGGCAACATGGCTGACACCGGCCTGCGACCAGATCACGCGCGGCCCTGCCTGCTCCACGCGCCAGACCGTCGCGCCGAACTGCGCGGTGATGCCGGGATGATCCAGCGCTGCCACAAAGCGATGACCGGCCCCGTACTCTGCGCCCAGCCAGTCGGTCGCGCCCCGCTGTTGGCCAACATCACGGTAAATCTGCCCCCCGGCGCGCGGCTGTTCATCCAGCAACAGCACCCGAAGGCCGCCCTCTGCCGCGATGGCCGCCGCAGACATGCCAGCCGGGCCCGCGCCGATCACAATCAGATCAAACCGTGTCATCGCCCCCCCCGGAAATGCCCCGCAGGCCACTTTGGCGGGTCACGACCATCCCCTCGCGCACAGGCGTCATGCAGGCCTGCGTGTTGGGCAGGCCGTCCACCTCGACCAGACAGTCAAAGCACACGCCCATCATGCAATAGGGTGCCCGCCCCTGCCCCTCGCGGGTGTGCCGGGTCGCGGCCCCCGACTGCGCCAGCAACGCCGCCGCAACAGAAATTCCGGGCGAAGTGGTCACGCTCTCACCATCAATGGTGATCTCCACCCCGCTGTCCTCTGGGGAGGGGGTGCTAAACCGCGAAGCGATGGTCATCAAAGGCCTCCAGATCCGGTGCGTTTGAGGTTTCGTCGATCCAATCCGTCAACAGCGAGCCATGCAAAGAGGCCAGCGTCACACCGCTGTGACAGGTCACAAGATAGGCACCCGCATGGTCCCGCGACCGGGCATATACCGGGTATCCGTCCGGCGACATCACTCGCAGCGCGCCCCAGGCCCGCACCACCCGCACATCGGCAAGCGCGGGAAACACCTGCACAGCATGGCGCGCCAGCCCGGCCATGACGTCCAGTGTTTCGCTGTCATCCAGTCCCACATCTGCCTTGGTGCCGCCGATCTGCACGCCGCCTTCATCCACCTGCCGGATCGTGCTGGACAGGAACGGGAGCCGGTCCCTGATCTTTTCGGTGATCAACAATTCTCCGCGTTGCGGGCGGATTTCGGTTCGAAACCCAAGATCCGCCGCCAGTGTCATCGCGCCCAACCCGGCGCAAAGCACAACCCGCTCCGTGCCTAGGCTGTCCCCGTTTGCCAGCCTCAGATCAAACCCGCCCCCGGACACTGCGGTGATCCCGGTGACATGCGCCTCCGACACCACCTGCGCGCCCAATGCGGTCACCGCGATGCGCAGCGCGCGCAGCAGACGCAGCGGGTTCACATGCCCGTCAAGCTGCGAAAACGTGGCCCCCACAACATCCGGCCCGATGCCGGGGATCTCTCGGCGCAGTTCGTCGCCGCTCAGGATGTCGTGGCTGAAACGGTTGCCCACAATGTCCTGCTGGCGCGCCAGCATGCCGGCAAATTCGTCCATCTCGGCCTTGTCGGTGAAAAACTCATACCCGCCCGATTGATCAAGCGACACGTCAATGCCCGACACCCGCTGCAGCCTATCGGCAAAATCCGGCCAGGCGGTCAGGGCGTCGCTTGTCCATTTGGCATAGGGCGGGAAATCCCATCCTTTGCCCTGCCCCCAGACCAATCCGAAATTGCCCTGAGACGCCCGCGCATCGCCATCGGCACCGTCCAGAATCCGCACGTTGTGCCCGGCCTGCAACAGCCCCATTGCGACAGACAGGCCCACAACGCCGCCCCCGATAATGGTGATGTCCGGTTGAGTGTCTGACAGATGATTCATGTCCGCTATGTAGCGCAAAGCCCGCAGCCGGTACATCGTCGTGACAATCCGTCGGATGCCCGGCCGGACCGGCTAGCGCGCCAAAAGCGACCAGAATGCCAGAACCGGACCGCGCATCGGCGTTTGTCCGGACCTGACCTTGCGCAATTGCCGCTGGCTGACCGATTGGGCCGGGACAAAGAACTCCACCCCATCGGGTTGGTTGCGGACCGCGTCAAAGGGCAGAATGCTGGCACCGAACCCGCGCCGCACAAAAGACAGTATGGCCGTTGTGTTGCGTGCCTCCAGCGTGCTGGCCGGACGCATGGCCGTGACAACCGGATCATCGACAAGGTCACACAGCGGATTGGCGATCAACGGCTCAAGACGCAGCAGCCCCCAATCGGACGCGCCCTGTGCAGTAAGATGCGCCCGGTGAATCGGTCCACCTTCGGCACAGACAATCCCAAGATCATCAGACAGGATAGACTCGCCTTCCATTGGCGCGTCGGGTTGGGCCGAAACAATACCGATATCGGCCTCGTCACGCTGCACACGCCGTCGCACGGCTGCGGTGTCGACATCACTGATTTCGATGCGCACCTCCGGGTGGCTGATCCGGAAGGCCTCGATCACATCCGGCAAAAGGGCGACCGTGGCCGAGGGCACAGCAGCGATGCGCACAATGCCCGCGGTTGACATCGCGTGACGGCGGATCGCGTCGACGCTTTTGTCAAACACCTCCGTTGCGCGTTGGCTGTCCTCCAGAACAAGCTGGCCCAACGGGGTCAGCCGGTTTTTCCGATCCGTCTCGAACAGGGGCGCGCCAATGGTCTCTTCCAGCTGCGCGAGCATCATCGACACCGCCGAGGGCGTCCGCCCCAGAACCGCCGCCGCACCGGACAGGGTGCCTTGCCCGGCGACCACCACAAACGTCCGGAGCATTTCAAGTTTGATCGACATTCAGAAAACCTGAAGAAACTTTCAGCTGATTCAGAATGACTGAATTTACGCCCTTCGTCTAGACTGGAGGCGTAAAAACAGGAGACATCCATGACGGATCGCACGCAACTTTATATTGACGGCGCGTGGACAGACGGTGCCACACAGGTTGAAAACCGCAACCCGTCGGACACCTCGGATCTGATCGGGATGTATGCCCAGGCCGACGCGGGCCAGCTTGACATGGCCCTGGCCGCCGCGCGCCGCGCGCAACCTGCCTGGTGGGCGGCTGGCATCCAGAAACGCCACGATGTTCTGATGGCGATTGGCACCGAATTGATGCAGCGCGCCGAAGAGATTGGCCGCCTGCTGTCGCGTGAAGAGGGCAAGCCGCTGGCCGAAGGCAAGGGCGAGGTGTATCGCGCCGGGCAGTTCTTTACCTACTTTGCCGGAGAGGTTCTGCGCCAGCACGGCGATCTGGCAGAAAGCGTCCGCCCCGGTATCGAGATTGACGTGCGCCGCGAACCGGTGGGCGTGGTGGCGATCATCAGCCCCTGGAACTTCCCTGTCGCAACGCCCGCCTGGAAAATTGCGCCTGCGTTGGCCTTTGGCAACGCGGTTGTGTGGAAACCCGCCAATGTCACGCCGGCCAGCGCGATTGCCCTGACCGATATCATCACGCGTCAGGACATCCCCAAAGGTCTGTTCAATCTGGTCGCAGGCCCCGGTCGTGACGTGGGTCAGCGCCTTGTGGAAAGCGCACAGGTGGACGCGATCAGCTTCACTGGCTCGGTTCCGGTCGGGCGCGGCATTGCGGCCGCAGCGGTGCAGAACATGACCAAGGTGCAGATGGAGATGGGGTCCAAGAACCCGCTGATCGTGATGGACGATTGCGATCTGGATCTGGCTGTGGCCCATGCGGCCGGATCGGCCTTTGGCGGCACGGGCCAGAAATGCACCGCTGCCAGCCGCCTCATTGTGCATTCCGCCGTGCATGACGCCTTTGTCGAAAAGCTGGTCGCGGCGGCCAAAACAATGAAGGTGGGCCACGCGCTTGCGGACGGCACACAGCTTGGCCCGGTGGTCAGCGAAACCCAGTTGAAACAAAACCTCGACTATATCGACATCGGCAAAGCAGAAGGCGCAGAGTTGCTGTGCGGTGGCGACCGTTTGGAGATGCCGACCGAGGGCTATTACATGGCCCCCGCCGTCTTTGCCGACACCCGCAACGACATGCAGATCAACCGCGAAGAAATGTTCGCCCCCATCACCGCCGTGCAACGCGTCGGCAGCTACGACGAGGCGCTTTCGGTCGCCAATGACACGCAGTTCGGCCTGACCGCTGGCATCATGACCACCTCACTGGCCCGCGCCAGCCACTTCCGCGCCAATATGCGCGCAGGCACCGTCATGGTGAACCTGCCCACCGCAGGCACCGATTATCACGTCCCCTTCGGCGGGCGCGGCGCATCCAGCTTTGGTCCCCGCGAACAGGGCAGCTATGCGGCGGAATTCTATACCACGGTCAAAACCGCCTATGTATCCGCAGGTGAACCCAAATGACCTATCTGATCGACGGTCTGCAATACGCCAACTGGTCGGAAAAGATCTTTCGCCAGATGCGCGAGGGCGGCGTGGATGCGGTGCATGTGACCATCACCTATCACGAGACGTTCCGCGAAACCGTGCTGGTCATGGAGCAGTGGAACCGCTGGTTTGAAAAACACCCCGATCTGATCTTTCAGGGCCGCACCGCCAACGATGTGCGCATTGCCCGCGAAACCGGGCGCACCGCGATCTTTTTCGGCTCGCAAAACCCGTCCTGCATCGAGGATGACATCGGGCTTGTCGAAATCCTGCACACGCTCGGCCTGCGCTTTATGCAGCTGACCTATAACAACCAATCCTTGCTGGCGTCAGGCTGTTACGAAAAGGACGACACCGGCCTGACCCGCATGGGCAAACAGGTTGTGACCGAAATGAACCGCGTGGGGCTTGTGGTCGACATGAGCCATTCCGGTGAACGCTCTACTTTTGAAGCGATCGAACACTCCACCCGCCCCATCACCATCAGCCACGCCAATCCCGCCAGCTGGCACGCGGCGCTGCGCAACAAATCCGACGATCTGCTGCGCGCGCTTGGGGCGTCGGGCGGGTTTCTGGGCCTGTCTGCCTATCCGCACCACCTCAGGGACGGCGGAAATTGCACGTTGCAATCGTGGTGCGATATGGCCGCGCTGGCTGTTGATCTGGTCGGGCCAACCAACGTCGGCATCGGCACCGATCTGTGCCAGGACCAGCCCGACAGCATCGTGGAATGGATGCGCGTGGGCCGCTGGAGCAAGACCATCGACTATGGCGAAGGCTCGGCGGACAACGCGGGCTTCCCGCCGATGCCGACATGGTTCAACGACAACCGCGATCTGGCGGGCATCCGCGCGGGCCTGCGGGCGGCAGGTCTGGACGCGGCCACGACAGATGGCGTGATGGGCGACAACTGGTTTGCCTTTTTCGACAAGAGCTTTGGCGCGCAGACAGCGCCCAAAAACATTCAAAGTGCCGCCGAATAGGCCGTGCTTCATCGCTTATGGGAGGATTTGAAATGAGCGACACGACCAAGACACCCGGTCTGTTCTCTGGCGGCACCGACAAGGCGCTTTTTGCCATCACGGGCGGCTTTATTGCGCTGTTCTGTGCCTATGCATTTTTCGACATCGACGGGCTGTCCACGCTTGTCGACAACAGTTTTGCGGTCTCGGCCAAGTATTTCGGGCTGTATTGGCAAATCCTTTTGCTGGCCACCTTTCTGATCGGTCTGGTGCTGTGCGTTCTGCCCGGATCGAAAACCCGGATGGGCGGATTGAGCCTGCCCGAATTCAGCACCTTCAGCTGGGCGTCGATGATCATGTGCACCCTGCTGGCAGGTGGCGGCGTGTTCTGGGCCGCCGGAGAGCCGATTGCCCATTTCCTGTCACCCCCGCCGGTGTTCGGCGATCTGGGCGATGACGTGCAGGCACAGGCCCATGCCGCCCTGGCCCAAAGCTATCTGCATTGGGGCTTTCTGGCCTGGGCGATCCTTGGGTCGCTGACCACGGTCATGCTGATGCATTACCACTATGACAAGGGCTTGCCACTCGCACCGCGCACATTGCTTTACCCGCTGTTCGGGGATCGCGCGCTGACCGGGCCGATTGGCGTGATTGCTGACGCGTCGTGCATCATTGCCGTGGTTGCGGGCACGGTCGGACCGATTGGTTTTCTTGGCTTGCAGATGTCTTACGGCCTCAATGAACTGACCGGCATTCCCGATACGTTCACCACACAGGCCATCGCCATTCTAGCACTTGTCTGCGTCTATGTCATCTCGGCCATCACCGGTCTGTCCAAAGGCATCAAGATCCTGTCGCAGATCAATGTGATCCTGGCCGTTGTGCTGTTGGCGTTCATGCTGATCGCAGGCCCCACAACCGACATCTTCGCGGGCTTTTTCGGCGGCATGCAGGTTTATGCCACGCATTTCTTTGACATGGCGATGTATCGCGGCGATGCGGGGCTGTTTGGCGATGCCGGCTGGCTGGGCTGGTGGACGGTGTTTTTCTGGGGTTGGTTCATGGGCTATGGCCCGTTGATGGCGGTGTTCATTGCCCGCATCAGCCGCGGCCGGTCGATCCGTCAGATCATTCTGACATTGTCGATCATGGCCCCGCTGATCACCAACTTCTGGTTCACCATCATCGGCGGATCGGGAATTTTCTTTGAAATCGCGCAGCCGGGTGTCATTTCCGGCCCGTTCGAGGGCTTTAACCTGCCTGCGGGCCTTTTGGCGATCACCCAGGCGATGCCCATGGGTCTGATCCTGTCGGGTCTGTTTCTGGTGCTGACCATGTGTTTCGTGGCCACCACCAGCGATTCCATGAGCTATGTGATCTCGACCACCATGACTTCGGGGGAACCCTCAACCGCGATCCGCGCGTTCTGGGGGCTGGCCATGGGTGTGATGGCGTTGATCCTGATCTCGACCGGGGCGGGCGGTATCGGCAAACTGCAAAGCTTTATCGTGGTGACAGCCGTGCCGGTGTCCCTGATCCTGCTGCCGTCGGTGTGGGACGCGTTGCGCATCACACTGATGCTGGGACGCGCGCCCAAGACGGCGTCGGCCTGAACCGGCATATGTGGCGCGCCTGTGCCGCGCCGCATGAACCACAGCCTGCATTTTTGGGAGGACTTGCGATGTCTGTCACCACACAAAGCCCAGACCGGGACACCGCCCGCTACAGACGTCCCGCATCAGAGGTGATGCGCCTTGCCCGCATGGGCAGCGGCCACCCCACGCGCCTGTCCTTTCTGCGGGTGCTGTTGCGCAGGCTTCGGCAATCCGACTGGCAGATCGACCGCCCGGTATGGGAGGTTGACGCCAACGGCGTGGGCCACGGCGTTTACCGCGTCAAAGGCGCAGAGCGCACCTACAGCCTTGTCGCCTTTGCCCATGATCTGCCCCCGCAGATGCGGTCGGATCGGGTGATCGCAACCGCCTGGGACGCAACATTTACCCTGTTCGACGGAGATCCGACACCCGACGACATCGCCCGCCTGGCACAAAACGTCCCCTATCAGGAAGCGGGCCGCATCAGCACCAATGAACTGACACTGGCGCGCGCGAACCGGTCTGTGCGGCTGTTTGAGCATGTCGTCACCGCCCTGTCCCAGGGCCGCCAGCCCGACCCGGACGAAATCGCGGCGGTGGGCTATCTCATGCGCACAACCGCCGTTTACGGATCGGGAAAATTCGGGGCCTCTGACCGCACCGACATCGCCGAACGCCCCGAGCTTGCCGCGCCGTTTCAGGTCGAAATGCTCACCGTTTGGCTGATCCGGGCGTTCACCGTGGATATCGTCGAACATATGGCCGCCGTCAAAGGCGGCGACCGCGCGGTCAAGCTTGACCGCGACACGCGGCGCAATCTGGGGGTCGGCAATTCAACCGGCCTTGGCATGGCCCCGTTTCTGGTGCGCCATCCGGTCTTGCTCAACAATTGGATGATGGCGCGCGAAGAGGCTCTGGCGCGTGTGCGGGCGCAGCCAAAGGCCAGCGCAGATGCCGTGGCCGACCTGCATCGGACAGTGCACGCCTTCGTGCAAAACGCAGATGTCTGGCACTCGGATCATCCCGTACAGCTGCGCAAACTGCACGATCTGCACCGGGATCTCGCCTTGATCGGCACCCACCTCAAGACATGGGACAATACGGGCGACCACCCATGGGATGCGCTTTGGAGATGGGGCAGCGACACGCTGACCTATGAAGGCCAGGAGGCGCTTTTGACGCTGATGCTGGAACCTCATGGCGCGTTGATTGACGATCTGGCCGATCACATGGGGGCCGATGAAGCGGCCAGTTTCCGGCTCAACGGTGCAATGAAAATCCGGGACCTGCGCCATATCCTGGAAACCGACTACGCCTGGGCGCTGTCGATTGATTTCAGCACACCAGAGAATGTCGCGCGGTTTTGGTACGTGTCGGAGGAAAAGCTTGAACCGCGTCTGGGCGAACGCGCCACAGAAGAGGGTGCGACGCTGGAACAACCCTTGTGCATCGCGCGGCTGATCAGTGAACTGTATGAGGTGATCAAGGGGTATGACGCCACCACACCGGTCGCGGCGCTGCTTTTGGCGCATCCAGAGCACCGCTACGCCGTGCGCCGCGCCCAGATCGCACAGCATCATCCCTATGCCGAAGTGCGCGACAATCTGATTGCCGCCGATATGCTGCCGATTGATCTGCTGCGCTGCAAGCTGGCGTTCTTTGGGGCCAGCCAATTTGACCCGCGCTCTGACCGCTGGGTGCGGATCAACCTGTTTGCCGGTGCCCCTTTTCCGGATGAAATCCAGCAGGAGCGCGGACAATGACGCGCGCGCCTCTTGACCAGACACGCGGCGAAACCATGCCGTTTTTTCAGGACGGCCAGACCGCCCAATTGTCGTGCAACGAGGTGGCATCGCTCTGCATGAAAGCCGCGCGCGGCGCGGGCATGAGCTGGGGCATGGCCGAAGAGGCTGGCTTTGCCGCGTCTTGGTTGGTGTCGCACGGCATCGACGGCCCGACCCATCTATGTGCCCATCTCAAGCGCGCCGATGGCCGCGACTGGGCCGATCTGTGCCCCACAATCACGCCCGGAACATGGCAAAACAGCAAGGGCAACCCCCTGTGCCCCATCATTCTGGGTGCAACGCTGTGCGATTACGCAGCCCTTCCCGAAGGACCGGTCGCGGGGTGTAGGATTGCGCTTGGCCCTGTTGCCGCGCCGATCCTGCTTGTGCCGTTCCTGACCCATATCGCCGAAACCCGGGATCTGGTGCTGGACCTCACCTGGCCGGGCGGCACTCTGGTGATCGACCCTGACAAAGACTGCCTTGCCACGGCCGAACCCAGCCTGTCTGACGCGGCCGAACCGCTGACGCTGGCTGTCAGAACCGCCGCGCCGCATCGCTCTGGCACGGTCACGCGGCCCAATGCGCACACAACCGCGCAGACCATCGCAGCGCTCAACACATTTGCCATGCGCACCACCGTGCCCGCCACCGAAGCGTCGCGCGCAGGGGCCGGGTCCGCGCTCAGCGACAATGATTGACACCGCCCATCCCGGCGACCGTTCTTGCACTCCGGAGCAGAGCCGCTACTGATTGGCTGCGGCACAGGAGACAGGCAATGATTGTCAAAGAACAGCCCTCGGGATGGACCCTGTTTTTCGAAATGCAGGGGTCAGTGGTGCCTCAGATCATTGGCAAGATTGTGGGCTTTACCGCCTTTTCCGTCGCGGTCATGTTTTTGGACGATGTGGTGGCGTTTGTCCCAAGCGTTTCGCTCACCGCGATGAGCGTGTTCGGGATAGCGCTTTCGCTGTTTTTGGGGTTCCGCAACAACGCCGCCTATGAACGCTGGTGGGAAGGCCGCAAGCTTTGGGGCGGCATCATTTCCGAAATCCGGAATCTCGCCAAAATCTGTGACATGTTCGTGCCCGACATGGCACCACGCAAAACCATTCTGGATGCCGCCGTGGCCTTTGCCCATTTTCACCGCGGCACGCTGCGCCGCGTTGATGTCACCAAAGATGCCGCGCCTTGGATCGGTGCCGAATCCGCCGCGCAACTGGCTGGCAAAACAAACAGCGCAGACGCCGCGCTGCGCACGATCTCTGAAACCGTAAGACAGCTGCAGGCCAAGGACCAGATCACCGGGTTCGCCCAGCTCGCGTTTGCGAAAATCATCCTGTCGCTGGGGCGGCATCAGGCCGGGTGCGAACGCATCGCCTCAACGCCGCTGCCCTTTGTCTATTCCCTGCTGATCCGGCGCACGACCTATCTGTATTGTCTGTTGCTGCCCTTTGCCCTTCTCGAAGCAGCAGGTCCGTTTGTGCCGTTCTTCGTGGCGGTGGTGGCCTATGTGTTCTTTGGCCTGCAAGCTGTGACAAATGAATTGGAACACCCCTTCCGCGCCATCAAGAACGGCCTTCCGCTCGACGCCATGTGCCGGCTGATCGAGGTGTCGGCCGCCGAAGCAACAGACCGCACCCCGCCCCCGGCCTTGTCCGCGACAGACCATGTCCTGACCTGATGGCGCGGTACGGGTTGCCGGTCCATGTTGCGTGACGGGAAGTGACCGAAATTGTGTGGTGGCATGATCGGGCAAGGAATGGCATTTACGCCCCCGACACATGTTTCGCCACCCGCACAGGTCGCCAGCGTCCAGCACTGGCCCCTGACCCGCACCACAAGGAGAGTACCCTATGTTTCTGAAAAACGCCTGGTATGTCGCTGCATGGGATCACGAGATCACCCGCGATCTGCAACAGATTACGGTGCTGGGGGAAAACATCTGTGTGTTCAGAACCGAAGCGGGCACGCTTGTCGGGCTGGAGGATGCCTGCCCGCATCGCAAGCTTCCGCTGTCAAAGGGACGGATCAAGGGCGATACCGTGGAATGTGGCTATCACGGCCTGACCTTCAATTGTGTGGGCCAATGCGTCTGGGCCCCCGGCGCCGGTGCGATCCCGTCAAACGCCAAGGTTCACGCCTATCCCCTGCACGAAAAATACGGGCTGGTCTGGATCTGGATGGGCAATCCGGCGCTGGCCGATCCCAACGACATTTTCGAGATCGAAAATTACGACAACCCCGACTGGGGCATCAACCGCGGTGCGGCGATGGAGTTGGACTGCAACTACCTGTTGATGTGCGACAACCTTCTGGACCCGACCCATGTGGCCTGGGTGCATCAAAGCAGCTTTGCCGCCGATGCCACCAAGGACACGCCGCTGCGGATCACCAAAACCGACGATGGCGTTATCGTGCATCGCTGGATGATGGATCACGAACCCGCTCCGTTTTATAAAAAGGTGGTGGAATTCGAGGGCAATTGCGACCGTTTGCAACATTACGAAGTCCGCTATCCCAGCCACGCGCTGATCAAGGCGGTCTTTACCCCGGCAGGCACCGGCGGCCCGGATGGCCCCTTGCATGAACAGACGTTCATTATGGACAGCTACAATTTCATGACGCCCACCAACGATCATCAGACCCGCTATTACTGGTTTCAACTGCGCAACATCCGCCCCGATGATGAGGATTTGTCCAGAATGATGACAGAAGACGTGCAACACGCCTTCGAAGAGGACCGCGCGGTGCTCAATGAAGTCCAGAAAGGCATGACCAGCAAAACATCACCCCATATCGACCTGCCGATAGATGGTGGCCAATTGCGGTTCCGGCGGCAGTTGCAGGCCATGATCAACGAGGAACAGCAGGTTGACCGGCAAATGGCCGAATAACCCGCCCTTGCGGAGCTGTCGGTTGGCCGGGCCTGCGCACATGCGGCCTCGAAATTCGGGAATCAACATTGCACGCGCGGCGCGACCGTCCTAGCCTTCCGGCATACAGGAGACCGGTTTTGCCCCATGTTTCGCAAAAACCATTTCGTTGGGATCGTGCGCGATGACGCAGGATCGCGATAACGCCGGTGGCCGGTCCTATGCCGCGCCGCCCTGTCTGGCGCACGAGATCGACCCGACCTATGGCAACCCGCTGGCGGTTGATCCCGCACAGGCGCAGGACGTGGCACGCTGGCGCAAGGCACAGCGGCAGCATCTGCTGGCCACCCGCAAGACCCTGAGCGTGGCCGACCATAAATCGGTTTCTGCACGGATCGCCCGCAATCTGGACACGGCCCTCAAAGACCGGTGCGATGGCGCAAGGGGCAAGGTTCTGTCGATGTACTGGCCCATCAAGGGAGAGCCGGATTTACGGGGTTTGATGACAAACCTGCACGCGGCGGGCGTGACCATCGCGTTGCCGCTGGTCGAAACCAAGGCCGCGCCGCTGGTGTTCCGCTTGTGGACACCCGACACACAGATGATCCGGGGCGACTGGAACATCCCTGTCCCGCCAGCGGACGCCCAAAGGCTGACACCGGACATTGCGTTGGCACCGCTGGTGGGCTGGGATTCAAACGGCTTCAGGCTTGGCTATGGCGGCGGTTATTTTGACCGCACACTAGAGGTGCTTGACCCCTCCCCGATCAAAATCGGCATCGGGTTCGCCTCGGCCAAACTGACAACGATCTATCCCCAACCGCATGACATCGCGATGGACGTGATCGTGACAGAGGCGCAATCTTTTTGCTGCGCTTAGACCACAAACACAAAGACAAGAATCAGGCTTAGCACCAGATAGACCAACGTGTTGATCATCCAGCGGATCAGCCCCGCTTCTCCTTCCGGGTCTACACCCAGTTTTTCGCACACTTTGGTTCCCGGCCACAGAAAGGCTTCGGATAGCGTCATGGTGTCAACCCTTAATAGGTATTTGCAATACGCATTACCTACCGCCTTTGAATGCGTATTGCAAATACCAAATTGAAATGCTCATCTCCGCTAAACAACCCAGCTAACTGCGCCGCTGCGGGTGCCACCGCGCAAGCACGGCTTTGCGCAGAATTTCCGCCAATGTCCCGGCCACAAGTCCCAGCATCGGGTTGAAAAACACCGTCGCCACAGCAGCGGCGGCAATCACCGGGCGGCAGGACGGTCGTGCATCGAACAACCGGCGATTGGCGGCAAGTTCAAACGCGGCGATCAGCAACAACGCCCCCAGCGTGGCCGCCGGAACCGAGGCCAGCGCCATCTGCCGGACCTGCTCTGGCACCAGCGCAAGCACCACCAACGCGCCGCCCAACATCACCGGCGCGCCCCCCGTTCTGGCCCCGAAGCGATGATGCGCGGCCACACCCCCGGCCCCGTGACACATCGGCACCGCACCCAGCGGGGCCAGAACCAGATTGGCCGCCCCCGATGTCAGGCAAAGCTTGCGCGGCGTGACATGCCGCGCCCGAGAGCCGAAACTGTCCTGCGCGACAAGCGCGGTCAGAAACACCGCATTGGTCAGCGTCATGGCAAGCTGCGGCAGCGCAAGCTCTGTCATGGCGGGGATAACATCCGCAACACCCACACCCGGCAGCGTCCAGCCCATGCTTTGACCGTCCAGCGCCAGCGGCATGTCCGACGGACCCATCAGCAGACCCAGACCAACACCGGTCGCGACAGTCGCCAGCGCCGCATGTGTGCCAAACCGAAGCGCCACGATGGCAACCAACAGCGATATCGCCCCGATGAGCATCTGACCCTGCATCAGCCCCAACGCAATCCACGCCAGCGCCAGCCCAAGCCCAAGCTGCAGACCGGACAGCACCGATTGTGGTACCAGACGCGCGATCCGGTCAATCGCGCCGCTGCCCCCCAGCAGCAAAAGCGCAACACCAATCAGAACCCCGCTCAGCATCAGCGACCCCGGTGTCACTTCGGCCACCAGCGCAACAGCGGCAATCGCCTTCATCGGTTGCACCGGGATCGGCAGCCGGTAAACCAGACCCGACACAATGTAGAACACGCCAAAGCCAAGCAGCACCTGATGCGCTGAAAGTCCGACCAACGCGATCATCCCAATGGTCAGCGGCAGCAGTGTCCCGATATCTCCGAGCGCGCCATTGGCTTCCCGAAGATCGAAGCGGAACGATTTTTCAACCTGATCATTCATGATGCTGCAACTGAATCTGTGGGTGTCGCCCCATTTCGCGGGCAACACTGTTGAACTTGTTCACTTTGGTTGTACCTACACAAGGATACATAACAGAAAGAGCGATACCACATGAAACTCAGCGCACGAAACAAGCTGGCAGGCACCGTCACGGCCATCGACACAGGTGCCGTCAATTCGACCATCCAGATCGACCTTGGCGGCGGCGCAACCGTGACCGCGATGATCACCAATGCCTCGGTCGACGATCTGGGGCTTGAGGTTGGCAAAACGGCCTACGCCATCGTCAAGGCGTCTGACGTTATCGTCGGCGCGGACTGACCCGCCAGCGTCGGCAAACACACCTTGCGTCCCGATCGGGTCGTCTCGACCACAACCGGGATGCCGTAGACCTGGCTAAGCGCGCTGTCCGTCAGCACCTCGTCCGCCGGACCGATGGCACGGCATCCCCCCTGTTTCAGTAGCAGCACCCGCGCATCCAGCGCAAAGGCCTGATCGGGGTCATGTGTGGACAACACCACGCCGCACCCCTCTGCCGCCGCAGCGCGCGCAAGCCGCGAAATCTGCGCCAGGACCAGCGCCTGATTGCCGAAATCAAGACTTGCGGTCGGTTCATCCATAACAATCAGCGCCGCCTCTTGCGCCAGGGCGCGCGCGATCAGCACCAGCTGGCGCTGCCCTCCGGACAATCGGGAATAATCGCGATGCGCCAGATGGCCGATGCCAAGCCGCTCCATTGCCTTTTGCGCAATGTCGCGATCCCGCTGCCCCGGTTGCCCGAACCGGCCAAGTCGCGCGGTGCGGCCCATCAACACCACCTCCAAAGCCTCGAACGGAAACGGCGGCGCATGGGCCTGTGGAACATAGGCAATGCGGCGCGCGATCTCGGCCCGGCTTTGCGCGGCAATGGGCACCCCGTCCAGCCTGACCTGACCCGACACCGCAGGCAACAGCCCCAGAAGCGTGCGAAACAACGTGGTCTTGCCACAGCCGTTCGGCCCCAGCAGGCACAGGATGTCACCCCGCGCCACCTCTAGCGTCAGCCCCGATCCAATCGGACGCGCGCCATAACCGATGGCCAGATCCCGCGCTTGCAGCATCACGACCACCCCCGCTGGCCGCGCGCCAAAAGCCAGACGAAAAACGGCGCGCCGATGACAGCGGTCAGAATGCCCAACGGCACTTCGACCTGCGCCATGCTGCGCGCCAGCGTGTCGACGATCAAAAGATACCCCGCCCCGATCAGCACCGAGGTGGGCAACACGCGGCCAAAGCCGGGGCCAACCAGCATCCGCGCGATATGCGGAATCACCAGCCCGACCCAGCCGACAACACCGGCCAGCGCGGTGACACTTGCCGTGATCAGCGTGGCCGCCGCTATCACCAGAAACCGCGTGCGCGTGACATCCACACCCAGGGCGCGCGCCTCTTCATCGCCCAGCGACAACACATTGATCCGCCAGCGCAGCAGCACCAGCGGCACCAACCCGATCACGACCATCGGCAAGGCGGGCTGGATATCCTCGGCTGTGATCGCGGCAAGCGAGCCCAACAACCAGAACGTGATCGCCGGAAGCTGATCATACGGATCGGCCATAACCTTGAGCAACGAGGTCGCCGCCCCCGCCAGCGCACCGATCACTACGCCGATCAGAACAAGCGTCAGCGTGCGATCCGTATTGCGCACCAGCGACGCCACCAGAGTGACAAAGCCAACAGCACACATCCCACCGACAAAAGCCGACGCCTGAATGGCCGCGACCGGCAAGGACAGGAAAATCCCCGCCACCGCACCCAGACCCGCCCCCGCCGACACGCCCAGAATGTCCGGCGATACCAGCGGGTTGCGAAACAGCGCCTGATAGGTCGCCCCGGCCGCCGCAAGCGCCGCGCCAACCACAAGCGCCGCGCCGACACGGGGCAGGCGGATGCTCCAGATCACGATGTCGGCCTGCGCGTCGCCCCGGCCCATCAGCGCCATCAGCGTCTGGGTCGGCGTCAGGCCATATGGCCCGACCATCACCGCGCCAAAGGCCAGCGCCATCAGGCCCAGCGACAACACCGCCGTCAGCGTCAGCGCAGGCTTGCGCAGCGGTGTTACAGAGGCGGTCGTCCCTCGGCCCATTCAAGCAGCCTTTCCAATGCGTCGTCGCTCAGATCGACATGATAATACAGCTTGTAAAACGCCCGCGTCTCGTCGCGCAGGTCGCCGGGCCAGTGATCGGGGTATAGCAGCCCCGCCATCCATTTCAGCCCCATCATCCGATTGAGCGAGGGCGGCCTGTCCACCCACCCGAACGGTGCCGTCGGCGACAGATACACGCGCCCTGCCCGCACCGCATCAATCCCCTGCCACAGCGGGTCGTCATAGACCTTGGCGTGGAAATTCCGGTCCCATGTGACGATGGTATCGGGGTTTGCCACGATCACCTGCTCCATCGACGCCTGCACCAGACCACGCGTCGCACCACCGTCATCGGCCACGTTCCGCCCGCCGGCGCGTTCAATGATTTCGGTGTTGATCGACCCTTTCATGCCGGTCTCCAACCCGTCCGGACCGCGGCCCAGATACACCCGTGGTCGCGTGTCCTCTGGGACGCTGTCCAGCATCGCGTCGATCCGCGCAAAGGTCGCTTCGACATCGCGGGCAAGCGCTTCGCCCCGGTCCGGCACGCCAAGCGCGGCACCCAAAAGGCGCAGCGCCTCGGCTGTGTTGTCGAACCGTCCGTCGATCAACAGATAGGGGATATCCGTCTGCTCCTGCGTCCTGTTGGCCAGATCGACATAGGTGTCGCGGATTGAACCAAAGTCGATGATCAGATCCGGCTCAATCTGCAGCACCCGTTCCAGATTGGCCTCGCCACCGCGCCCGGTGATGCGGCCTGTCTCAGGCAAGTCCCGATAGGGTTCGGCGATATAGGCCCGCTCTTCGGGGCGCAGGGCACGCGGCCACCCGGTCAGCGCGTCAGGCTTGAGGATATACACCAGAATCGCGGCCGGAGGCCCGGCGGCGAACACAGTTGTCACCTGATCGGGTATCTCGACCACACGCCCGGCGCTGTCGGTGATGGTGCGCGCCTGCGCAGGCAGCGCCAACAGCGACAGGATCAACACAAGGTATCGCATCTCAGTCGCCTTTCATGACCGCCGCCGCATCAAAACCGTAATCGGCCAGAACCGATTGACCGGCAGGTGACAGAATATACATCGCCAGCGTCCACGCGGCCTCAGGCGCATCGTCCAGCACGATCAGCCCATAATCGGCCCCAACCGAAAGCGCCTCGGGCACAGTGACGATCTGCAGCTCGGGCACCTCTTTGCGGGCCAGAACCGCGTTGGTGCAATAGGTCAGGAACACATCTGCCTGATCGCTGTCCAGCACCCAGGCATAGCTGTTGCGCCCCTCCGGGGCCTTGGCGCTGTCCGGCCCACCGGTCAGCTGCAACGCCTTGGCCTTCAGCACATCGGCATGGTCCGTCTTGTCGAAAAGTTCGAACGCATAATCGCCCGAGGGATCGGCCTTGGGTGTCGATGTGCCAAGCCGCGTGTCATCGTCCAGCATCACCTCCAGCAACGTGTCTGTCGTGATGCTCACCTCGGGACGGGCCAGGGCACACAGCTGATTGCGGGCAAATAACACAACCGGACCACCCCGCCCGGCCGCTTCAAGCGTGCGCGGATGGCGCATGTTGGCCGACGCAAAGACATGCACCGCATCCCCCGCTTCGATCCGTTCGCGCATCAACCCGGATGGTCCAAAGCGGGTTGCAACCGGGGTTCCGTAAACCTCGCTATAGGTCTCAACCACATCCGACAGCGCGGCTTTGAGGCTGCCCGCCCCATAGAGCGAGATATCTTCGGCAAAGACCGGCGGTGTAATCAGGCCAAGGGTCACGGCAAGGGTAAGGTATCGAAACATTGAGGGCATCCCATTCTTCACGTCAGTCAGTCTGGCCATCACCCGGCTTGGGTGGCGCTTTCGGGGTGAAATCACAGCGGTTCGGCTTGATATCGACAAGCGGCGTGCCATCCAGACAATCAAGCCCGCGCACAAAAAGCGTGCCGTTTTCGATACGCTCCAGTTTGACAATCGACGTGCCAATCGGATTGGGCCGCACCGGAGAGCGCAACGCAAAGGTGCCGACAATCCGGCCATCGCTTTTCGGGCTTTGCAGCACCAGATCCCGGCGGCTTTGATCCAGCCAATACAGCACCTCCACGGTCTCGTAATTGTCCAGCCCCGTCAGCGCCTCGTGCCATTCCGGGTTCAGTACGATCCGGCATTCAGGCCCATCCAAGCGCCCCTGGCGCGGACAGTCGTCGCGGTCGGTCCAGGGCGTTCGGATCGTTCCGATAAACCGCAGCACCGCGTCAGAGGCAGGCTCAAGCGCGGTGGCTTTCTCGTTTTGCCGCAAATCTGTATCACTTGCCATCGAAGTCTCCGGAAATTTTGCAAGGTTTGGCACGGTCAATATCGCGAATTCAGGCCAGATAACACCTATTTGCCAAAGATGATCAACCGGATTGGCCTTGAATCTTTGATTTTAACCTGCATACCTGTCAACGCTCTGGTATATTTTGCAGCTTAGGGGAAGATTTTGCAAAGCATTGGTGAGGCACTTGGACTTGCTGTCGCGCTGGTGTTTTCCGGCGACCCCGATCTTTTGGAAATTGTCGTGCTGTCCCTGCGCGTCAGCCTGACGGCGACCGCGATTGCCTGCCTGATCGGGTTGCCAATCGGGGCGCTGGTTGCGATTGGCAAATTTCGCGGCCGCGGCGCGGTGCTCATTGTGATGAATGCCCTGATGGGTCTGCCGCCTGTGGTGGTGGGGCTTTTGGTCTATCTGCATCTGTCGCGCTCGGGGCCTTTGGGATTTTTGGGGCTGCTCTACACGCCCACCGCGATGATCATCGCACAGACCATTCTGATTGCGCCCATTGTCGCCGCCCTGTCGCGGCAGGTTCTCGAAGATTTGCATGCCGAATATTCCGAACAGTTCCGGTCGCTTTGCCTGACCCGGCTGCAAACCATACAGGCCCTTTTGTGGGACGCGCGGTATTCGCTGCTGACCGTTGGTCTGGCCGGATTTGGCCGCGCCGTCGCCGAGGTGGGCGCGGTGATCATTGTCGGCGGCAATATCGACCATTTGACCCGCGTCATGACAACCGCCATCGCGCTTGAAACCTCAAAAGGCGATCTGGCACTGGCGCTGGCGCTTGGCATTGTGCTTTTGGTCATTGCGTTGGGCGTGAACGCAGCGGTGCAATCAGTTCGCATGACGGCCGCACGGCAAGCCTATGTCTGACATCACAGCCATTGCCCCCCGCGCCCGTGCCGCACAGATCGACCGCGCCGATATCCTGCCGCTTGCGGTGCGCGATCTTGTGCTGCGCTTTGACACCGCCACCGTACTTGACGGCGTTGCGTTCGATCTCGGGACGTCTGGATGCACCATGGTGATGGGCCAGAACGGGTCCGGCAAAAGCCTGTTGCTCAAGCTGTTGCATGGCTTGATCCAGCCAAGCTCGGGCCGCATAGACTGGGCCGGCCATGCCCCCGCCGACGTGACATCGCGGCAGGCACTGGTGTTTCAGAAACCGGTTCTGCTGCGCCGGTCGGTCGGGGCGAATATCGACTTTGTGCTGAAATCACGCCGCAAGGACATGAAACGCCGCACAGCACTTCTGGATCACGTCGGTCTGGCCCACAAGGCAGATCAGCCCGCGCGGCTTTTGTCGGGGGGTGAAGCCCAGCGTCTGGCATTGGCCCGTGCCCTGGCGACCGATCCCGAGGTTCTGTTTCTCGACGAGCCGACCGCGAGCCTTGACCCGGCTTCGGTGCTGGCCATCGAAGACATCGTAAACGACGCCCGCACCCGTGGCGTGCGCATCATCTTTGTCACCCATGATGTCGGTCAGGCCCGGCGCATGGCCGACGATGTCGTGTTTCTGCACGAGGGCCGCGTGGCCGAACATAGCCGCGCGTCCGACTTTTTCCCCGATCCGCAAAGCGACGCGGCGCGGAATTATCTGACTGGCAAAATTGTCGTCTGACCCTCCAACCCAAAACAGGAAGAGATCAAAATGCTTGGAAAAACACTTGGCGCGACAACATTGGCTGTGCTGCTGACCGGCGCGGCCTGGGCGCAGGATCAGTCCATCATCGTTCAGTCCACCACATCAACGGCAAATTCCGGGCTGTATGATTATCTTTTGCCGCTGTTCCAGGACGAGACCGGAATTCAGGTAAACGTGGTCGCAGTTGGCACCGGGCAGGCGATCAAGAACGCCGAAAACTGTGACGGCGACGTGCTTTTGGTGCATGCCAAACCCTCTGAACAGAAATTTGTCGCAGCGGGCTTTGGCACCGAACGCACCGATCTGATGTATAATGACTTTGTCATTGTCGGCCCGTCGTCGGACCCGGCCGGCGTTGGCGGCATGGAGGATGTGCAGACCGCGCTGGCAAAGATTGCCGAGGAAAACGCGCTGTTTGCCTCGCGCGGCGATGACAGCGGCACCCATAAAAAAGAGATCGCGCTTTGGGCCGATAGCGGGGTCGACCCGACCGCCGCCTCTGGTGACTGGTATCGCGAAACCGGATCGGGCATGGGCGCCACGCTGAATGCCGGGATCGGCATGGGGGCCTATGTCATGACCGACCGCGCCACCTGGATCAGCTTTGGCAACAAGCAGGATTACGACATCCAGGTTCAGGGCGATGCCGACATGTTCAACCAATACGGCGTGATCCCGGTCAGCCCCGAAAAATGCCCCAGCGTGAATGTCGAGGCAGCACAGACCTTTGCCGATTGGCTGATCTCGGACGAAGGTCAGGCCGCCATCGCCGATTACAAGGTGGCCGACCAGCAGCTCTTCTTTCCCAACGCACCGGAAAGCTGATATGTGTGTCGGGGCGGGCGCGTGTGCGTCTGCCCTGACCAACAGATCGAGGTGCCATGCAAGAGCCTGCCTTTCCCGACCACGAATACCTGACGGTCAAAGAACTGGCCGCGTTATTACGGCTCAAGGAACGGAAAATCTACGATCTTGCAGCCACCGGTGCGGTGCCCTGCTCCAAGGCGACGGGCAAGCTGTTGTTTCCCGCGGACGAGATTCGGAACTGGATCGAACAGGCGAAATCCGGCGGCCCGCCGGATGCGGGCGCAAAACCCGTGGCGCGCCCGCCGATTGTCTTGGGCAGTCACGATCCCTTGCTGGATTGGGCCATCCGGCAATCGCGCTGCGGATTGGCAAGCTATTATGACGGATCGCTGGACGGGCTGGAACGGTTCGCGCGGAGCGAAGGCATGGCCGCAGGGCTGCATATCCATGATGCGAAATCAGATCTCTGGAACGTGCCCGCCGTGTCCGATCAGGCCGCCAATCAAAACGCCGTTCTGATTTCATTCGCCACCCGCCGTCGCGGACTGGTGTACCGCGCCGGAACAGATGGCCCGACCGACCTGGCCGATCTGGCCGGGCGGCGCATCGTTCCGCGCCAGCCGGAATCCGGCACCGACACCCTGTTTCGCGAACTTGCCGCCAAAGACGGTCTGGATCTGCAAAGCCTCGATTTTGCCGATGTCGCCCGCACCGAGGACGAGGCCGTTGAAACCGTGCGCCGTGGCGACGCAGATGCAGCCTTTGGGCTTGAGGCCGAGGCGCTTGGCTATGGGCTTGAGTTTTTGCCGATCATCGAAGAACAGTTCGCCCTGCTGGTCGACCGCAAGGCATGGTTTGACCCGCCGTTCCAAACGCTGCTGACCTTCTGCACAAGTGCCGTGTTCACCGCGCGGGCGCAGGCCTATGGCGGCTATGACACAACCGAATTCGGCACCGTGATCTGGAACGCCTGACCGGCGCGCATCGCCGGCACCACCCGTCCCCTGCCGGGTCGTCTATAGCGGCAGCAAGGCAAGTGTGATGAACGGAAAGGCAACAAGGATCATGACGCGGATCAGGTCTGATCCAACGAAATACATCACCGCCTTATAGGTTTCGACCATCGGCGTTTTCCGGTCCATGGCGTTGATGACAAACAGGTTCATCCCAACCGGCGGCGTGATCAGGCCCACTTCGACCACGATCAGAACCAGAATACCGAACCAGATCGCGGTATATTCGACATTCACCCGGTTCAACGCCCCGGACGTAACACCGCGCAGGCCAAGCTCGCGGGTCATTTCGCGGCTAAGCTCTTGGCCACTGGCCAGCAATCCACGCGCCTCGGCCAGAAGAGACGCAGATATATCAGCACCGCTTGCCGCCAGCTCTTCAAGCTTGGCGGATTGCAACTCGATCATCGTCACCAGCCCGAAATCCAGTTCCTGAATGATCGGCCAGAAGATCGGGATTGTCAGAAGGATCATCGACAGGCTGTCCATCAGGCAGCCCAAAAGCAGATAGAACACCAGGATCACGATCAGGATCAGCCACGGGCTCAGCCCGCTGTCTCCGACCCAGGCGGCCCCTTGCTGGGGCAATTGGGTCAGCGCCAGAAACCCGTTGTAAAACGCCGCGCCCAGCACGATGAAAAAGATCATCGCCGACGCGCGCGCGGTGACATAAAAGCTCTCTGACAAGGTCTTGCGCGTCAGCCCGCCCGACAGCCAGGCAATCAGCCCTGTGCCAAACGCCCCGACCGCGGCCCCTTCGGTGGGTGTGAACCACCCCAGATAAATGCCGCCGACA
Source organism: Marivita sp. S0852 (assembly GCF_046591575.1). Lineage (NCBI taxonomy): Bacteria > Pseudomonadati > Pseudomonadota > Alphaproteobacteria > Rhodobacterales > Roseobacteraceae > Marivita > Marivita sp. S0852. The sequence continues at coordinate 72,181 of NZ_JBIQWA010000006.1, read as the reverse complement.
ACCAGAAAGAACACCGTCAGCACCGGCCAGACATCAACCAGCGCACGAAACCGTTCGCCATAGGGCACACGCGGCCGGGTGCCGGCACTGCCGGGATTGATCCGCACATAGATCGAAATCGCGATCATATAGCCAAGCGCGGCCAGAATACCGGGAATGAACGCCGCCAGAAACAGTTTGGCGATGTTCTGTTCGGTCAGGATGGCATAGATCACCAGAACCACAGAGGGCGGGATCAGAATGCCCAGCGTGCCCCCCGCCGCCAGCGTCGCGGTGGAAAATCCCCCCGCATATCCATAGGCCTTGAGCTCTGGCAAGGCGACCCGGCTCATGGTGGCAGCCGTGGCCAAAGACGATCCGCAAATCGCGCCAAACCCGGCACAGGCCCCGACCGACGCCATGGCAACACCGCCCTTGCGATGGCCAAGCCAACCCTCGGCGGCCTTGAACAACGCCTGGCTCATACCGCCCAGCGTTGCGAAATGCCCCATCAGCAGGAACATCGGCACAATCGACAGGGAATAATTGGAAAAGGTGCCAAAGGTTTCCGATTTCAGACGGGCAAACGGAATGGTGGTGTCGCCGGTGACAATCACCAGCCCCGCCAGACCGGCCAGAAACATCGCCAGACCAATCGGAACCCGCAGGAAAATCATGAGAAGCAACGCAGGGAACGACAAGATCCCGATCGCGATATCACTCAATGGTCCGCCTCCATTTCAGCGGGCAATATCCGTTCGCCGGTCACGCTTTCCGCGACCCGCATCACCGCGACATAAATCGAAACCGCCGCCGCCACAACCGCCGCAACAAGGCTGACCGCGTAGGCCCACCACACCGGATATTCCAGAAGAAACGTCGTTTGGGCGGAACTGCGTTTGCTTTCCATCCCCAGAAACAATTGCCACGCAATCAAAACCAGCGTGGCGGCAAAAACCACCTCGATCACCGCGCGCAGCACGCGGTTGGCCCGCAGCGGCAATCTGGAAGTGAAAATATCAACCGACGCATGCGCCCCGTTCAATTGGCACAGCGGCAGAAAGGCAAAAATGGCAAAGGCCATGCCGGATTCGACCAGCTCGAAATCGCCATTGATCGGGCCAATCCCCCAATTCAGCAACATCTCGGCAAACCCAGGCATGGTGGATTGCATAAAATCCCCATGCAGCATCGTGTTCAGCAATCGTCCGGCGATGGACAGGCAGGTCAGAACAATAAGCGATGCCAGAACAAAACCGCCCAAACGTGCAAAGACCCGCGCCAACCTGTCGAAAAAGCTGTGCATGATGCTCCTCGTGGCGTTAGAAACAGCACCGCCAGACCGAAACCCGGCGGTGCCATGTCACCTTAAAAATCAGACGTTGCGCCGTTGCACTCGCCGCTCATCAGGGCGCGGGCCTGGTCGATCCGGGCCTGACCGTCGATGCCCTTTTCGGTCAGATCGGCGATCCATTCCTCGTAAATGGGCTGCACCGCATCCAGCCAGGGCTGCGTGTCTGTGACAGTGATGATCTCGTTGCCATTGTCCTGGGCAAACTGGCGCGCTGGCCCGTCTGCATCGGCTTGGGTGCCGCCGCCAAAGACCGAAAAGCTCATTCCGGAATTGTCGTCAATCACCGCTTTCAGATCATCCGGCAGGCTGTCGTATTTGTCTTTGTTCATCGCAAAGATAAAGGTCAGCGTATAAAGTCCCGCGCCTTCGAATTCGGTGTGAAACTCAACCAGTTCCGGCACCTTGAGCGATGTCGTGACCTCCCACGGGATGGTCGCGCCGTCGATCACACCTTTGGACAGGCTTTCGGGAATAGACGGCACCGGCATCCCCACAGGCGTCGCGCCAACGCGGTCCAGCAATTTGTTCACCAAACGCGATCCGCCGCGGATCTTGACCCCTTCAAGGTCGGACGGGGTGGCAACCGGATCAGCGGTGTGGAACATGCCAGGTCCATGAACCCAGGTGCCCAGGATTTTGACATCCTTCAATTCCCCATCAAGCATATGTTCCTGCGCCATCGTCCAATAGGCACAAGACGCCGCGCGGGCATCTTCGACCATGAACGGCAATTCAAACACTTCGGTGGTGGGGAACCGGCCCGGCGTATAGCCTGACACCGTCCAGATGATATCCGCCACGCCATCAACCACCTGATCATACAATTCAGGCGGCTTGCCCCCCAGCTGCATGGATGGAAAGCGATCAATCTTGATGCGCCCGTCCGACTCTGCCTCGATCCTGTCGGCCCAGACATCCAGAATGAGCGTCGGCACATTGGCCTGCGCCGGAAGGAACTGGTGCATTTTCAAGGTCACCTCCTGCGCCAGCGCCCCGGTCGCCACAACCGCTGCAATCGCCGTTCCGGCAAGCAAAGTCAGGGTTTTGTTGTATATGGTCATCTCATGTCTCCCTTGGACCACCGTCGAGACGGCATCGGTGCGCCTCGTTCAGCTGTCCCTTCGATACGCGTTCACACGGGCCACGTCGATCACGAAAATCTGCCAAGTGGCGTGGCACAAGGACAAAACCGCCTTGCGTCAGCACATGACACCCCGTCGCGGAGGATAGGTTTGCCGGAATTGGGGATTTGGGAAAATGCGTCAAAGCCCCGCAAAGGGCCATTCACACCGTAACACAGGGCGCGGGCGGTCAGCCCCAGGCGTTGCGGCAATAGGACGGGGCCTGATCCAGCGTGTCATTCTCGGACTGCAGCGTTTTGCAATCCTCGTGATGCCCACATGAATTGCACAAAAGCACAGCCGACCGATAGGCTACCGCCTGTCGTTCGGGATCATAGGACACGCTATCGGGGATTTCCTTGCCCAACCGGTCAGCCATGCCCTGGGTCAAAACGCAGCTTTCTTGAAACTTGGTCATGAACATGCGGTCATCCTCTTGGGGCTGGAATACGATCCACATAGCCTAGCCGGAAATCGCGAAACGCATATGATCCATGTCAAGAACGCGAGATTTCCCTGCGTCTGGCTGTGCCCCCACCCGCCGCGTTAGGCCGCCTGCCCCTTGCCCGTGCCATGCGGCTGCCCCAGCCCAAGGATCTGCCGCGCCTCTGACCAGCGTGCCACGGGGCGATCATGTTTCTCGCAAAGTTCCACCGCCCGGCGCACAAGGGCCGCGTTGGACGGGGCCAGTGTATCGCGGTCAAGGCGCACATTGTCCTCAAGCCCGGTGCGGGCATGACCACCCGCCGCGATGGCCCAGTCGTTCAGACTGTGCTGATGCGCACCGATCCCCGCCGCACACCACGGCGCGTCCTCTCCGAACAGGCGTTTGACGGTGTGAATGTAGTAATCGAACACATCGCGATCCACCGGCATCGCATTCTTGACCCCCATCACAAACTGCACATAGGGCGTGCCTGCCAGCTGGCCTGCATCGGCCATTTCTTTGGCCTTGAATATATGGCTCAGGTCAAAGGCCTCGATCTCGGGTTTGACATCATGGGCCAGCATTTCCGACGCCAGCCAATCCACAAGATCGGGCGGGTTTTCATAGACGCGGGTTGGGAAATTGTTCGACCCTACCGACAACGACGCCATGTCCGGTCGCAGCGGCAGCATCCCGCCGCGTTCCTTGCCAGCCCCCGAGCGCCCGCCGGTTGAAAACTGCACAATCATACCGGGGCAGTGCTTTTCGACCCCCTCTTTCAACGCGGCGAATTTATCCGGGTCCGATGACGGGGTTTCATCCGCATTGCGCACATGCGCATGGACAATGGCCGCCCCGGCCTCAAAGGCTTCATGGGTGCTTTCGATCTGTTCAGACACAGAGATCGGAACGGCGGGATTGTTGGCCTTTGTGGGCACACTGCCCGTGATGGCGACGCAGATGATGCAAGGGCTGGTCATGATGTCTTTCCATGTTCGATATGCGCAAAGGATGCGCCTCGCCGTATTGAACGGCGGGTTGGGGCGGTTTGACAACCGTTTTCGGCATTTCTGCCGGGGCTACAACACCCAAATGCCACCTTGGTCTTCCCGCGCCTTGCGCGACACCGCCTGCGCCTGTGCCAGATCGCGGACAAGCATCTGGTGCAGGTCCGCCTTGCGCGCCGCGTCAGGTGTCCGCAGCACATGCGCCGGGTGAACCGTTATCAGCACCGATCCCCCATGCAGCCCCGTCTCCAACCTGCCGCGCCGCGCGGTGATATCCGCTTTGTCACCAGTCAACGCCAAGGCCGCAGACGCCCCCAGCGCCACAATGACCTTGGGCTCTATCTGCGCAATCTCGGCGTTTAGCCAAAAGCGGCAATGCTGGATTTCAGAGACATTCGGAGTTTGATGCAACCGCCGCTTGCCGCGCACTTTATGTTTGAAATGCTTGACCGCATTGGTCAGATACACGCCACCGGGATCAACCCCCGCCTCTGTCATCGCGTTGCGCAACAAGGTTCCGGCAGGGCCGACAAAGGGCGCATTCTGCAAATCCTCACGATCCCCCGGTTGTTCCCCCACAATCATAAGATCCGCATCCCGAGGCCCCTGCCCTGCCACCGCCTGGGTCGCGCTGGCATGGAGCGGACAGCGGGTGCAACCTGCAAGCGCCTGCGCAAACGCATCCTCGGGCCCGGTCCACGCGGTGCCCCAATGGGCCGCCGCCTGAACCGCCCTGGCACGGGGGGCCGGCAGGGTTGGCGCGGCCTCTGCCATAGCCTTTGCCCGCGCCGGGGCCTCTGCGATCAGTTTGGGGATCATCGCCGCCTCTGGCATGTTCTTCCAGTATTTCCTGGGCATCTCGGATGTCATTGCACGCACTTTGAGCCGCGCTGGATTGAAGATGTTACAAAAATAGGTTTTCCACAGCTCTTCATGCGCATCCTCGCCCAGATCCGGTTTGGGTAGGTCGGTAACAAACCGCAGCGTTCCGTCCTCGAAGATCGCAGAGATGTCGGGCGTCACGATCCGCCAATCCATATCGGCAAACCGTTTGGCAAAGAAATCCGCAGTGGGCTCCACGGTGAAATGTGTCGGCTCGAACCAGGCGGCGAAACTGCGCCGGGGTGCGTCGGGCTGGCCGATCTCGCGAAAGCGGACAAAGGCCTTCATCTTGTGCTGACAGCGATGCACGTTCTTTTCCATCCCGCGCAGCTTCTGGATTAATGGATCGGCCCGATCCGACATCAACCCGCGCTCCTGCTGAAGCCGATGCAGCGCCAGATACAACAGATCAAACCGCGCGGGAGCGCTATGCCAGACCACTGATCGCGCCAAGGCCACAAAGGATTTGGGCACCCGAAGCTCCGCCAAAGATGCGGCGGGCGGCGCAGCGGCGCTATCAAACAGGCCGCCTGCACTGTCCGGGTCCGTAAAGGTCACGTCCTCGGGCCGGACCCCAGCGGCAAGACAGCCGCGCGCGGCATCGCGCCATGCGGTGTCGGTTCCGATCCGGGGCAAAACAATCCGTTGCATCACAGCAGGCAAAGCTGTTCCGGCGGCGGCGCGAATGTGCGGCGCAGATCGTCGCTGTCAGTCAGGCCACGCGGCGTCCAGCCTATCGCGGTGATAAACGCCCGCGCCTTTTTCAACGACGCACCCAGACGCATCAGATCCTCGTATCTGAGCCTGCGATGCCGTCGTGTGGACAGGATGCGATTGACGGTTTTCACCCCAAATCCCGGCACCCGCAGTAACATCTCGCGCGGGGCGGTGTTCACATCCAGTGGGAACACCCCGCGATGGGCCAGCGCCCAAGCCAGCTTTGGGTCGATCTCAAGATCAAGGTTGCCGTCACGGGCGGTGTCGGTGATTTCGTGCAGCTGAAAGTCATAAAAGCGCAGCAGCCAATCGGCCTGATACAAGCGATGTTCGCGCTGCAATGGCGGTGCGATCAGGGGCAATTTATGTGACGCGTCCGGGATCGGAGAAAACGCCGAATAATAGACCCGTTTCAGCCCGTAAGAGCCATATAGGCGCGTGGACTGACCCAGGATGGTGGCGTCATTCGCCCCATCCGCGCCGATGATCATCTGTGTCGATTGCCCTGCTGGCGCAAACCGTTTGGCAGCGCGTCCTGTGTGGGTTTGCTCTTTCGCGGCCATGCGCCGCAATCTGACATCGGCCATCGCCTGTCTGATCTGTGACGGCGATTTCTCGGGCGCGTATTCCTGCACGGCGGCATCTGTCGGCAGCTCGACATTAATCGAAATCCGGTCTGCCAGACGTCCGGCCTCCTCGATCAAATCAGGGGCCGCGTCGGGGATTGTTTTGAGATGGATATAGCCGCGAAAGTTCTCCTTCTCCCGCAGCTTGCGCGCAATCCGCACCATGTCCTCCATCGTCTTGTCCGGAGACCGGATGATGCCCGACGATAAAAACAGCCCTTCGATGTAATTGCGGCGATAGAAATCAATTGTCAGCCGGACAACCTCATCAACACTAAAGCGCGCCCGTTCCACATTCGACGACACGCGGTTGATGCAATAGGCACAATCGTAGATGCAGAAATTCGTCATCAGGATTTTGAGCAACGAAATGCAGCGCCCATCCGGGGCGTAGGCATGACAAATCCCCGACCCGGTGTTCGAGCCGACACCTTTGCCATCGCGCGAATCCCGGCGTGTTGATCCGCTGGAGGCACAGCTGGCATCGTATTTGGCCGCATCGCTGAGGATCGCAAGTTTCTGATCAAGGGTTTTTTGCACCATGTGTTCCTGATACGTTCTAATTGATGATGGCGCAAGGCAGAGGGACCTGCCCCGCACAGGACGTTTTATGCTGATATTGATGGCAAGCACGCATCTGACAACGGATTAAAAACATCAAGCCTTTGTTTTTATTCACGTATTTGAATTGTCAGCTGACAATTTCTTGTCTTTCAGCGCGGCCAGCAATGGTCGGACATCAAAACCCTGTGGTGTTGCACATTGGCTCAGGCTTCGCAGATACGCGCCGGGGTTTTCGATTTTTGCCAGCCGTTCATGGATGTATAGAACCGCAATCATGGCGGGACCCGCTCCCATGCGATGCCTTGCTTCGATAAAGACAGCAGCCTCAATCCCCATCATTGGCGCAAGGCGGCTGGCAATTTCTTCGAGGTCTCTCCAGCTTGTCACTGGCTCAGGAAAGAAACACTTAAAGCCGGGGCATCGGTCAATCACCTCTTTTAATGTGATTGTGCCTTTTGTCTTGCTATGGAGAGAGTCTTTGTCAGGGGTTTGGTTCTGGGGCGTTTCAGAGTCAGTTTTTTTTATATCTTTCCCTTGTATGTGCCGCTCATTTTGGTTGTCACTGGCGCTCATTTTTTTTGTCTGTTGCTGATCCGGATCTGTGATCGTGCAGGTGTCAATTGCGGTTTCCAGTTGGTGCAGCATGTCTGTCAGGTCGTTTTTCGTCAGCTTTCGACGCAATGCGCGGCGGACCTCTTCGCAGAGCTTGGCCGCCTGCCCTGCCCTGTCGACTGACACCAGATCGTGGCGCAAAGCGATGACGCGGTCGCGCAGAACCCGAAGGCGCTCGGCCTCTTCGCGGGCCTCTGTCGCGGCGGTCAGAATGGCGCGGGCCTGGGTGACCAGCGGGGCAAGGTTAATGCCAAAGGCCATGGCGATGCCGCCCTTGACGCGGCGCGCATAGCGTTTTCGGTTGGGGCTGTCGTGACGGCTGACAAGTCCGGATTTGACCAGCGCGGCCAGATGCCGTCGCAGGGTGCTTTCGGGCATGCCCCCCAGTCGATCGGCCAAAGTACGATTCGCGGGAAACACAATTGCGCGGTGGCCTTGCGGGATATGCCGTTCCGGCAGAAAGGTTAACAACGCCCGCAACACACAGATCGGACGATGCGTCAGGCCAAAGCGGTCGGCGGCATCTGTCAGTGCCGAAAGTAGGTGCCATTTGTCCGGGCCGATGGCGGGAATATCTGTATTTGGGCATGCCTCAACGGGCCGCCCGACAGGTGTCTGGAACGCGTAGCTCATCACATTGTCACGAAAGACAACAAAATCCTGCCCCCATGCCGCACATGGAGTTGACAGAGTCGGAGCGTGGTTGCTATCTCAATGGTGCGAAGATCGAGAAGGGCCTTCCGGGATGCTCCTGGGGGGCTTTTCTTTTGCGGGTCTCTGCTCGTGCCTCCTTATCTGGTTAACGGTGCCTCAGTCTTCCGCGCGCTCTTTTTGCCAGCGCGCGTGAAGGTCGGAAATCAGGGTTTCAGCCTGTTCAGCAATCCAGGTGTCAAAGCCGTCTCGGGCCGGGATATTGAGTGTCACGCCGCGCCGTGTGCTGCGGATATCTGCCAGAGCGGTGCCATCGGCATTGCGCAATGTCCGGGGTTTGGCAGCGGCGGGCGTGTCAGCCGTGCGGCGTTTGGTGGCGGCCGCGGTATAGACTTTCTCGAACCGGTCATCTGACCCCAGATCGGAAAACCCGGCGCTGCGCGACATTTCATAGGCGCGGCGACGGGACGTCGGATCATCGGTGAACAGTTTGACAAGTGCGGTCCAGCGGTCGCGCCCGATGCCAGGGGCCGATCCGATGCGACGCAGGAATTCCAATGGCAGTTCGGCCCCGACCTTGAGCAATCGGCTGACCATGGGCAGATCAATTGACAGCGCGGCGGCAATTGTCTGACGGTCATAATCGGCTTGTTGAAGCTGGGTGGCGAAACTGGCCTTTTCGATAAAGCTCAGATCCTGTCGCGCGGTGTTTTCCTGACCCTGCGCCAGCACCAGCGCCTCGTCATCCAATGTGCGCACCATCGCCTTGACCGGCATCCCCAGATCGCGCAGCGCGGCCAGACGACGGCGCCCATACACGATCTCAAATCGGCCGGGTTTTTCGGCGTTGGGGCGCAGCAACACCGGAACCTGCTGGCCATAGGTTTCCAGGCTTTGTTTCAGCTGCGCCTGTGCGTCCGGATCAATTGCCAGCCGGTCTTCGACGCCTGCGTCGTCAATCAAATGCGCGGCAATGTCCTGAACCGCGTTTTCCTGCAGTTTCGTCAAAGAGCTTTGCAGCGCACCGACCGCGCCGCGCGGTGCGGCGGGTTCGGGCATGCGCCGCTTTGGTGGTGTATTTGTGTCGGTTGTTAAAATTCCCTTACGTGCCATCAGCGCCCCCATGCGTTTTGCATCAGCAACTCGATTTCATCGTTCACAAGATTGAGTGAATCCACCGCACGGTCATAGGTGTTGCGGTGAAATTGTGACCGGTCCACTTCGTAGACGGTTTGATGCGTCAGCCCGGCATCGGAAATCGCGGTGGATTTCAGCACCGGGGCGACCATCACCTCGTCGCCGAACAACTGCCGCAGGAAGGCCACGACCTGTTGCTGGGGGCCGTCATTGGCCTCGTAGCGGTTGATGAGAAAGCGCAGAAAGTCGAATTCCATGCTGGCCCCGGCATTGGACACCACATCAAGCAGATCGGCGCTCATTTGCAAGAATTGCGACATCGACGCGACATCAAGCATGTTGGGAATGACGGTGATCAGCACGCCGGTCGATGCACACAGCGCCGACATGGTCAGATACCCCAGCTGCGGCGGGCAATCGAAAATCACCACATCATAGCGATCCTCGACTTCCTGCAGCGCCATGGCCATGCGCGAAAAGAACGGCGGCTGGATGTTGTGGCGCAGCGCTTGCGGGGTTTCGTGTTCGAATTCCTGTAACAGTAAACCGCCGGGGGCAAGGTCGATCCCGGTGAAATACGTGTTTTGGATGACGGCTGACAAGGGCAGGGGGTCTTCGTAGCGAATGGCGTCATAAACCGTGCCGGCCTGAAGGAAATCATACTCGGGCCTATAGCCGAACAGGGTGGTTAGAGACGCTTGCGGGTCAATATCCACACACAGCACCCGATAGCCCTTGAGCGCTAGCCGTTGTGCTGTGTGGATCGACGAGGTCGTTTTGCCAGAGCCGCCTTTGAAATTGAGGAAGGACAACACCTGAAGCTTGTCGCCGGGCCTGCGCCCGCGCATATAGGCCCCTTTGGTTTTGGCGGTTTCCTCTAGCGCGGCACGCACCACCTGAATGTCAGCCGCCGTATAGTGCCTGCGCCCGCCCGGTGTGGTATGCACATCGGGAATGCGTCCGTCGAAATGCAGCTTGCGCAGAAAAGAGGTGGAAATGCCCAAAAGGCCTGCCACTTCGCCTGCATTAAAGCGCCGCAACTCTTTACGGGCATCCGGAGCGAACACTTTGAGCATATGGCTTTCCAGCGCATCACTCAGGTTCTCGGCATTCTCGCGAATACGCCGATTGATGTGGATCGAATCCATCTCGTTGCCTCTGCTCAGTAACGCTGTTTTCCGTCAGCGCTTTATTTATCGTTTCTTTTAGGCAAGCGAGGGGCTGTTTGGCAAGTGTTCTTGTGTGAACCGGCCCTGACAGCACGGTATTGAACTGGCGCTTATTTTTCTAGGCAGAGAGAAAATCAATCTAAATTATTGAAAACAAACAGTTAATAGAAAAATCGTGAGATCGGCTGAGATGACATCGCAATTCTGGTCGGTCTATTGGCCTCGACCCGTCCTGCGTGACTTCCTGCTAAGCCCGTACCCGTTCGAATCGCGGGGCGCGATTCCGGGCAATATCGTCTCTAATCTGCGGTTTAGAGACTGTTTGAGAAAAGATCGTTGTTTTAAGCCGACAAATCTAGCGCCGCAGCGCGGCCTCGGCTGCGCGTTCGCTGTCGAAAATGGTGGCGCGGCGGCGGTGGTGTAGGGTTTGACCGAGTTTGCGGCGCAAAAAGGCGGATGTCGCATAGCGGGTCACCTGATTGTATAGCCGTGATTCCAGGTCACCGACCATCTCGGCCCAGTCGGAGGCAACCGCGTCGTCGATCCGGGTCTGATCGTAATTGACCACCACATTCACCTTGCGGTTCAGAGGGCCTAATACAGTCTCTACACGGGATTTGATATCGTGAAGGTCGCGTTGGGAGCGGATGTCCATTTTGGCGAGATTGATAAACAACGTGTCGCGATCGGCATCGAAATGAATGCGTCGGGCCATGCCAAGGCTCAGCAGATCGTCGCGCAACCCCATCGGGGCATCGGTAAAGATACGCGCATCCATCACATCCACATCGTCAATCAGCGGTCTAAAGCCCATATGCGCCAGAATATCGTGGTCGATATCGATGCCAGGGGCGACTTCGATCAGGCGCACGCCGTCGGGATCAAGGCGGAACACGCATCGCTCTGTCACATAGAGCACAGGCTGCCCAAGCCGTGCGGCGCGGGTGCCGGAAAAGGTGATTTGTTCCACCGCCGCGCCGAACTTTCGGGCGCGGCCTTCGCTCTGGATATGCAGCGCGCCATCGCTGATCTGTACGGCCAGCCCACCGGCGGTGAAAGACCCCGCAAACACCAGATTGCGGGCATTCTGGGTAATGTTGATAAACCCGCCTGCACCGGCCAGTCGCGGCCCAAAGCGCGACACGTTGACATGGCCGGTCGCGTCGGCTTCGGCCATTCCAAGACAGGCCATATCCAGACCGCCACCATCATAGAAATCAAACTGATTGCCTTGGGCGATGATGGCTTCGGTGTTCACAGCCGCGCCGAAATCAAGCCCCGAGGCCGGTTGCCCGCCGATGACACCGGGTTCTGCGGTCAGGGTGACGTGATGCAGCAGACCTTCTTCGGCGGCAACGTCAGAGATGCCTTCGGGCATGCCGATGCCAAGATTGACCACACCGCCCACGGGCAGTTCAAACGCTGCGCGCCGTGCGATGACCTTGCGCAGGTCAAGCGGGGAGGGGGCGGTGCTGCCCTCGGGTTTCTTATAGCGTCCGGTATAGTAGCGATTGTATTGCGTGGCGTAAGTTTGCATGTGCAATTCGGGTGGTGCCACCACCACCGCATCCACCAGCATCGCGGGGATCACCACATCGCGGGTGGGCAGACTGCCGCGAGCGGCGATCTGATCGACCTGAACGATCACCACGCCGCCGGAATTGCGGGCCGCCATCGCTTGCGCCAGATTGTCGAGGATCAGCGCCTCGCGCTCCATGGTGACATTGCCCTGTTCATCCGCTGTTGACCCGCGAAGCAGCGCCACATGGATCGGCAGGGCGTGATAGAACAGCCGGTCTTTGCCGGCGATGGTGATGCGGTCCACCAGATCCCGTGGCGTTCTGTCATTCACGCGACCGCCGTCCTGGTCGGGATCGACAAAGGTTTCGAGGCCCACATGGCTGATCGTGCCGGGCTTGCCTGCGGCGATGTCGCGATAGAGGTGCGAAATCACGCCTTGCGGGAAATTGTAGCCCTCGATCTCTCCGGCGACGGCGCGGCTGGCCAGTTTGGGGATCAGCCCCCAATGCCCGCCAATGACCCGGCGCACGAGGCCGGGGGCGGCCAGCCTGTTCAGCCCACGGTCCTTGCCATCGCCCTGACCGGCGGCGAACAAAAGCGTCAGATCGCGGGGATGGCCCTCGTCGTCGAACCGCTCGGCCAGCGCTTGCAACAGCGCATCGGGCACACCGGCCCCGACAAAACCGGATGTTGTCAACGTGTCACCGGAATGGATCAGGGCGGCGGCGTCGCGGGAGGAAACGATTTTGTTTGGCATGGCGGTGCCCCTTGGTAGATGTTGCCCAGCGTATTCGCGACTGATGTGCCGGACAAGATGTCATCCCCCGCGTTGAACGGTGGTCGAGCGTCGGTCTTGAATACAGCTCCGCACGGGTCAGGGTGAGGCGGTTGGGGCAAGAAATCGTGGCCTTAAGCGCCGTGATGCTGTAGCCTGTGCCTATGCCGAACACCCACACACCGCCTGTTGTCGCAGATGACATGATACCCCGAATTCCCGCTTGGATCACCTCGCGTGGGGTGGAAGATATTGAAAATGTGTCTTTTTTATCGGGGGCCGCATTGGCGCATCTGCATGGTGTCTTGGCGCGAAAAGAGCTGCCCGCGTCGCTGCTGCGGGACCGGCTGGCCCTTGGGGCGGCAGAGTCCTGTGTTGCCCTGTCAGGGCGTCCGGAACGGGCGGCGGACTTGCGCGATGCGCTGCATCTGATGCGGCCAGATGATTTGCCGGGGCCTGCGGGTGCAACCTATTTGTCTTGGCACAGGGCGGTGGCGCGGCCCGTTTCTGTAGAGGCGCTGCAGCGGGCGTTGCCTGATAGAGAGGCCGAGGCAATCTTGGGCGGGCTGGACAGGTCACGACAGGATACGCCGGTCAGCCAGGCGGCGCAGGTTCTGGAGGCGGTGGTGACGGATGATCCGCGCGCTCAAGCGCCTGCGCTGATCTTTGCGGATGCGGTGCTGGCACAGGCGCTGGGGTGGGATCATCTGGTGCCGCTTTTGGCAACCGGACTGAAACGCGGCGATCTGCGTCAGCGGGGCGCGGCGCTTGGGATGGCGTGCCACCGTGCCATTGTGGCCGCCGTCATTCGCGTTGTGCGTCTGGCCGGTGATCTGACGCGACGGGCGATGCGGCTGCATGCGGTGGCCCCCAAGCTGCGGGCAAAGGCGGCGCCCGATGCGGTTGCGATGTTTTTGTCGCGCGATGCTGTGACGCCGTCTGCCTTGCCTTTGCCAGACCGGTCGGCGCGGCGGTTGTGCGACAGGCTTGTGTCATTGGGCGCGATACGGGAACTTACGGGCCGGGACACGTTTCGGATATACGGGCTCTAGAAATGGGCAAAGGCAGGGACAGAGGCACATCTTCGCGCGATGCACAGGACCGGTCGGACCAGCCGCAGGCAGAACTGGACCGCGAGTTGTCTGATTGGCCAGCCGATCTGCGTTGGCGCGAATGGATGCGCCGGATCGAGGCGGTGTTGTTTGCCAGTGCAGCCCCGGTGCCGTCGAAAGAGTTGCAGCGTGTGGTCGGGCAGGGGGCATCTGTTGCGCAGCTGATCGACGATCTTGTCACCGAGACCGAAGGTCGGTCTTTTGAGCTTGTGTGCGCAGCGGAGGGGTGGATGTTTCGCACCCGTCCGGCCTATGCGCCCGCCATTCGCGCGGCTGCCGATATCGGGGAACAGGTGCTTGATCTGCGCGAGTTCGACACCGCGGTGCTTGCGGCCATTGCCTATCATCAGCCGATCACCCGTGACGGGCTCAAGGAGATTTTCGGCAAGGAGATCAGCCGCACCCTGATTGGTCGGCTCTATGATCGGGCCTTGATCGGGTCCGGGCCTCGGTCCCCGCAACGGGGGGCCCCCTATACCTATGTCACAACCGAGCAGTTCCTCGTGGCGTTCGATCTACCATCGCTTGAGGATCTGCCCGACCGGGAGCAGTTGGTTGATGCCGGGCTGACGCAGGTCTAGCCATGCCGCCGGGTGCCAGCCTTGCTCAGCTCATCCTAGGGCTGGGGCGGTGCGGGCAGTTCCGGGGGCCGCGAGAAGATCTGGAAATATTTAGAGAAATTGGCCAGCGGTGCGTTGCCGACATAAAGCGAGTCGCCATCACGCATCTGGAACCGGCTGGCATTCAGGCGCTGGGACGGATCGGCATAATTCACGCGGAAGATTACGTCACCGAATATGGTGCGGGGGTTGGCGCGGTTTTGATCGACCAGGATAAAGGATTCACCAGCGGGCTGGCGACGGAACAGGAACACGTCTTTCGGATCAGCGCGGCTGTCCAACAGCCCGCCCGCGCGCGCAATGGCCTGTGCCAGAGTGAGCGAGCCTTCGACGAAATCGAACTCTCCGGTTGCGGCAAGCGCGCCATCGGCCACAAATTGTGCATCGCCGCCGCCGACTATCACTGTGTCGCCCGGCAGCAAGGGGATGTTGCGGCGGGGGTCGCTGACCACTTGGGCCAAGGTTTCCTGCGCAGACCGCCCTGACCGCAGCACCGTGACCACGGTGGCGTCCGGTGTGCCGGTGGCACCGCCGGCATTGGCCAGGCCGTCCAGAACGCTTTCCCCGCGCGAGGTCAGGTTGAACACACCTGCAGATGCAACGGCACCCTGCACGCTGTAGCTGTCGGATTCCTTGCGCGCGATGCTGACCGTGGCGAAGGGATCAACGGCTGTTTCGCGCAGACGGGCGGTGATCGTGTCTTGTGCGGCCTTGACCGATCGTCCGCCCACATTGATGCCGCCGACAAATGGCAGCGACACCGTGCCGGACTGCGACACCACGAAATCCCCCAGGGGCAATGCCGCGCTGGTGGTCGGGTTGAACAGCCCGCCTTCTCCGGTGCCAAAGGCGGTGACACTGATTGTATCACCCGGTTTGATCACGCCGGGCGTATAGCGAGACGCACCCAAAGACGAAAAACCGGTCGCCGGTTTCGACGTGCCCAGGGCAGAGACAATTTCATCGCTGAGTTGCAGGATCGGCGTCTGGTTCTGTCGCGCATCGGTGACCACAGCGATCGAGGACGGACCATCCGCAGGGGCGCAGGCAACCATGGATAACAAAGAGGCAACGAGTAAAGCGGTTTTACGGATCATGATGGGTCTGTCTCGCAGGGTTGTGGGGGTCCACCGACGTGGGCCCGTCCGGTTCTCTGGGTTGCAGGATTACAACCACAGCGGCGACGTCAAGTCTCGCGCCTGAAATAATCGCGTTCTGGACCATTTGGTCTGCAGCGTGCTGCGCAGAGGTCTCGGTTTTGAGGGTTTCGGCGATGTCGGCGTCGGATGTCATGGTCAACAAGCCACCGGAACACAACAAAAAACGGTCGCCGGGCCGCGCTTCGCCGATGCTGCTTTCCAGGGGCAATTGACGTGTCGCCCCAACCGCGCGGGTCACAAGGGACGGAAGCATCGGATCGACATGGTCGCGGGTCAAAAGGCTAAGGTGGTCATCGCGCAAAAGATAGCACCGGGCGTTGCCGCACCACAAAACGGCGTGGCGATTGCCCTGGATCAGCAATGTCGCGGTCGAGGCGGCAAAGGTTGTGTTGGTAGGGATGCCACGGGCGCAGAGCATGGCATTGGCGCGGCCGAGTTTGCCTTTGGCCTCGGCCACCAGATCGTTCATGGAAAACGGCTCTGCGATATCGGAGAGGGCCGCGCGCACGGTGTCGACGGCCCCTTTCAGTCCGGGATGCGTGCCAATGCCGCTGATCACGCTCATCGCCTGATTGTCTTCGCCGATGGCGAACGTATCGGTCAGGGCCGCACTATGCGTGCCCTTGAGCGCCGCACCGGCGCTTTGGATGGTCAGCAGAACGCGCGACCGAGTTTCTGGCACCACGGCGGGGAGCGGTTTGGCCAGGGCGGTCACGCTTTCGGTGTCGGGCCGTGCCTGTTCAGCCGGTTCTGGCGCGGGCCGAGCTGCGGGAGGCTCTTCGGTGACGGGTTTCGGCGTGGGGCGGACGGACAGGAAAATGTCATGAAACCGGGCTGGGTCGGGCAGCGTGTCGAAAGCGCGCAGCGCCTCATCATCATAGGCCGTGCCAACCCACCACAGCGTGCGGGCGGCGTCGTGCGGTGTGCGGCGCAGGTTTGGTTCAAACCAGCGCGCAAGGGTCAGCGTCTTGATCCCTTGATCCAGCGTATCGCGCCGGAAATCAGGTGTCAGGGTGGACAGAGCCAATCGTTCGGCCTGATCGAACCACGTGTTGAGCTGCCGGGGCAGGGCGCTGAGCGGGCCGCGATGATCGGGCAGTGGTACGGTCAGAATAAGCGGGAAATACCGCCCGACGCGGTCAACGCTGGGCATCATCACCAAAGCGATGGGATCGGGCCCCAGAACATCCCGCGCGACAACAGCGCGCCAGACCGGTGCCACCAGAAACGCGTCAAGCCAGCCGCGCCCCAGCGCTTTCTGGCTTTCGCGCACCGCATGGCGGGTCCAGTCATCCAGCCCGTCCACCACCGCACGGGGCAGATTGTGCATGACAAAATCACCCTGCGTCGGGATTTTGCCGAAATAGCCGGTTTGGCCGGGTTTGTGATCTATGTCCTTCACGCCGCGCCCCATGGTTTATTCCAGAACCGTGGGGCAGGCAAAATCGGCAACCGCAGGCAGGGCAAACGGGTTGTTGACGCTGCCCGCCGTGACCCGGAAGGCAACGCGGCGGCCATCGACGCGGAACACCGCGTCAAATTCATTGTCCGATATCCGGGCTGTTTCGGCGGTATCGAAAAGCCGGAATGGCGACCATTCCCCGCGTGTCTCAAGCGCATTGGCCCGATCACCGGGCAACAGCGTGATCCGCGACACCGCTGAGGCTTCGCCCGGCCAGCTGAGCATGCGGGCCTCGGCACGATCAAGGCCATGAACGGAAGTGCCACCGCCGATTTCCACCAACGCGACGCGCGCGTCGGGATCAAGGCTGCGCAGATCAAAGGTCACATCCACACGCGGGGCGGTTTCGCCCGAGGGAAAGAACGCGGTGCGGATGGCCGCGGCGTTTTGGAACTGGCGCAGCGCGTCAGAGCTGTCGCCCGACGTGCCAAGCCCGCCTTTCCAGATCCACGGATCAACGGACATATCGACAAAGCTGGCCAGGTTTTGATCAAAGAAGGCCTGAAACAGGCCGCCGGGGCCAAAGATGCGCGTGAAATCATCCAGCGTCACCTCTTGCCGGGCACCGGGTGCGAACGGGTAGCGGCCTGCAACGGCGCGGCGACATTCGGGGGCCCCTTCGGTGGCCCAAAGCTGTGACACCTGTTCGCGCGCGCGGCCCATCGCCGTTCCGGCCAGCGAGGTTGCAAAGCTGACCGTCCAGGCATCGACAGGTGCCGGAAGCGACCGGCCCGCCGCCACCAATTCCTGCACCTTGGTGTTCAGCTGGCTGTCGGCGGCAAACACTTCGGTGGCGCGGGCATCGGTTGCGTTGACGCGGCCAAGCTGCTGGTAGATCTCGTCCAGAAGGGGCGACAGCGCGGCAAGCGCTTCGGGGTCGGCGTCTTCGCTGGCGCTGTCTGCCTTGTCGAGCGCACGGCGCAAGGGGCTGTAGGGATCGGGTGCGGCAAGCGGATCAAAGGGCAGGTCGCTGGCCGTGGCAAACAGGCCTTGCGCGGCATCGGTCTCGGAGGGGCCGGCCAGATCGGTTTCGGCAGCGATGCTGCGGGCCAGCCGCCCGATCGGGTCTGCCTCGGACGCCATGAGTGCGACCAGATCCGACGCATCCGCCAGACCGGAGGGTTGGCGCGGTTTCAGATCCGTCACCATATCGCGCCATTTGCCGCCGAATTCCGTCCAGTAAAGCTGAACCGCGTCGCGGGTTACGTCGCTGACATTGGTCACCCGCAGGGCGGTTGGGCCGCGCACCCAGTCTTCGCCCGAGGCCACCTCGGCCAGAGGTGCCACATTGGGCAGCACCACATCGCGATAGCCGTCGCGCGTGTAAAGGCCGGGGATGCCTTCGGTCATCGGTTTGCCCGATGTGCGCGCGAACGCTTCGGTCCCGGCCGGGCCAAGCGCCACGGCAGGCGTCCACATGCCCAGATCGCGCGCGGCGTTGCGTGTCAGAAGCAGATCCAGCGTGCGTTGCGCGGCGGTGCGGTTGCCGATGATGGCGCGCGTCCTTGCCACCAAGTCATCGTCAATCGCCATGACAGGCAGATCGCCCTGGGTCAGCATTGCCGTCATGTGCCGCATGAGGCTGGCACGGGTGCCGATCCGCCCGGAGCCGGGATACAGATCGGCAAAGACGGTTTCGGCCTGCGCCAAAAGCGCGTCGGGATCAATCGGGCCAAGACCGGCAAGCGACAGATAATGTTTGAGCGTCTCGAACGTCTCGGCCTCGTCAAGCTGCGAGGATTTGAGCCGGTCCTGCAAGGCGACCATGTAGCGGGGCAACAGATAGGCCCCAAGCGCGTTGTTATAGACATCGGCATGACGGTCGATGATGCGGCGTTCCTGACCCAACCCCATCCCCACCAGATAAATCGGTGTCGCGCCCGCCTCGGGATCAAACGAGGCTGGAGCGTTTTCGATGGTATTGAGCGCGGGCAGAACGCGCAGGAAATCGGAATCCGATATCGCATCAATCGGAATATTACGCGCCTGTTCGCCGTATTGCGCCAGCGCGTTGTCGGCATCGGCTAGGGCGCGGTTGTTGAACAGGAACGATCCGATCCAGGACGCAACCAAAAGCACCGCCACCGTGCCCACGGCCCCATAGGCAATGCCGGTTGCGATCTTTTTGCGCTGGCTGACGCGCCGGTCGCGCGATACAAGCGCCGCTTCGCCCAGAATGACATCGCCAAACAGTTTATTGACGAAATAGCTCCGGTTCATCGACCGCGCCGGGGCCGCGGCGTTGCGGCGGGTTTCGGCCTCTTGGGTGGCAGAGGCAAAGTAAAGCCCCCGGATCATCGGTTCAGACACATTGGCATTGCCAGAGGCCAGTTCCTCGACAATCTCGCGCAGGGAATCGTGCAAAGCGGCGACCTGGGCAGGAAAGCGGAAGATCGCGCCGCGCCGGGCGATATCGGTTTCCTGTTGTAGCCGGTCGAGCAGCAACCCGGTCAGCCGGTCCTGCAAGGCGCGGTATTCGCGGCTGAACATGTCGGGCAGGGCACCGGGTTCATTGGCGGCGTCCCAGTCAAAGGTCATGCCCCAAACCTGTTCGCGCGATTGCCCGCCAAGTTCTTCGAAAAACTGCGCAAAGCCGTTTAGTTTGTCGGCCTTGGTCAGCACGATATAGACCGGAATGCGTGCGCCCAGTGTTTCCTCGATCTCGGCCAGACGCTGACGCACGGCGCGCACCTCGCGCAGGCGTTCGTCGGGGTCCTGGCTGAGCAGGTCGGTGAGCGACAGGGTCAGGATCACGCCATTGATCGGCTGCGCGCTGCGCCGTTTGCGCAGCATGGTCAGAAAGCCCAGAAACCCCTTGTGGTCGCGTTCATGCTGGCTGTCCTGGGTGGTGTATCGCCCCGCCGTGTCGATCAGGATAGCGCGGTCGGTGAACCACCAGTTGCAATTGCGCGTGCCGCCGACGCCCTGCACCGGTTCGGCCCCCATCGCATCGCCCAGGGGGAATTTCAGCCCCGAATTGGTCAGCAGCGTGGTCTTGCCGGCACCGGGCGGGCCCATCATCAGATACCAAGGGAATTCATAGGCATAGCCATAGCGCCGCCGCACCACCTTGCGCATCAGCTGCATCGCGGCCTTGAGCCGCTCTTGCAGTTCGGCGATTTCCTCGCGGGTTTCGCTGGCGGCGCGCTGTTCGGGGGTTTCGGCCACGTCTTCGGCCAGTGCCTTGTCGGCGCGGCGGGCGCGGAGCCACGCGACCAGCATCCAGACAATCCAGAGCGTCAGCACCACGGCAATGGCGATGGAGCGCTGCCGGGTTGTGGTCAGCGGTGCGAAATCGCCCATGACAAGGCGCGGTCCGAAGATCCAGATCACGGCACAGATCGCGCCAACCCAGATGACCGACAGGAACCGCCCGCCGACAACGCCAGCATAGCTTTCGACGGTCGAGCGGAAACTTGTCCACATCCCAAGAGGGTTCATGGCAGGGCCTCCTCTGTGCTGGGCGCATCAGGCGCATCGCCGGCACCTCGGGTCAAAAGCGCCGGCGACACGCGGTCGCCCGCACCGCGCACGATGATCTCGGTGCGCCGGTTCGCCTCGCGGCCCTCTGGCGTTTCGTTATCGGCAATCGGGCGGGTATCGGCCTCGCCCCGCACCTCTATGCGCTCGGTGCCGATATAGCTGGCCAGAATATCGCGCACCGCGCTGGCGCGGGCTTTGGACAGATGGAAATTCGATGGCCAGGGGGCCGAGCGGATGGGCAGATCGTCGGTGTGGCCCAGAACGGTGACGTCGAAATCCTCGGCTGTGAGGGCCTGACCGATGCGGTCGAACAGCGGCAGGAATTCCGGTGCGATCTGCGCGCCGCCCACGTCAAATGCGCCGCTATTGGCGATGCGGACCAGAACGGCATCGCCTTCGCGATAGAGCCGAACAAGCCCTTCCTCGACCTCTGGCTGGAGGAAGGAAATGAACGTCTCGATCGGGGGATCGGGGGGAAGGGTGGGCGGTTGCGGTTGCTCTATGATCGGTTCGGGGGGTGCGATCACCTCTGGTTCTTGCGGCGGTTCGACAACCGGTTCGGGAATGAACAGCGTCGGCGTGCCGCCGGGGGGCAGGGTGGCCATACGAGCCAGCGTGTCGTTCGATCCGCGCCCCAGCAGCACCGAAAATGTCAGGAACAGCAACGCCAGGGTCAGCACCAAAAGCCCAAGGATCAGCCAGAACAGCCGCCCGGTGCGCAGCGGCGCATGGGCGGCATCTTCGCCTTTCCAATGGGGTGACAGATCGCGTTCGACACTGCCGAATTGGGCGCGCAGCGTGCGGTAAAGGTTGTCGCGGGTCTGGGCCAGCTCCAGACCGCCCCGGGCAGAGACGCGGGTGCGGCCTTCAAAGCCAAGCGACAGGCACAGATAGATCAACAGCAGCAGGTCGCGATTGGCACCCGGATTGCTTTGGAAATGGTGCAGCAGCTCGAACACCTTGTCGCCGCCGGTGACATCGTGGTGAAAGGTCGAGACAAGCCCTTCAACGGCCCAGCCTTCGCCCCAGGGGCGGTTGCGGATCACATCGTCCAGCGTGGCACAGACCACGTAATGCGCCGCGCGCGCCTGTTGCGGCAGGATACCCGCCGCGCTGAGTTGCGTTTCATAGGTTTTGACCGCGCCGATGGTGTCGCGGCGCAGTTCGGCCATGTCCGGTGCGGTTTCGCGTTCGCGCAAGGCGTGTGCGAGGTTCACCAGCGGCGCTGCCTCTGCCACCATGGCGGGCACCTGATCGCCGTCGATGCGAAACCCTGCAAGGATATCCGGCACCGACAGTTTCGAGATCGGCTCCGGCTCTGGCACAGGGATCGGTGTTATGTCGGCCTCGGGATCGGCGCGACGTTTGCCCGGGGTTGGCAGGATGATGCGGGCGGGGTCGTCCTCGGCCCGGTCGGATGCGCTCATGCCCTGATCCCCCACAGCTCAAGCTCCAGCCCCGGAAATTCGGATGAGAAATGCATCGCAATCGTGCCCGAGGCCACGATATCGCGCCAGATCTCGCCGGTGGTGTCGAGTTCGAAATAGGTGTTGCCGGAGCGGAACGGCAATTGACGCGGCGCAACGGGCATCGGTCGCACCTCAAGCCCCGGCAAGGCCACGTTGACCAGTTCGGAAATCCGCTCGACCGGGCCAACCTTGATCTGGTTGGGGAGCAGACGGCGCAGTTTTTCGGCGGCAATATCGGCCCGCACGGCCAGCACAAGACCGGCATCGGTCTTCAGCCCCGCATCCGCGATCATCGCCACGCGGACACCGTGACGGCGTTCTTCGAGCGGGATCAGAACAGCGCTTTGATCCAGCACCGCAGACAGGGCGCGGCGCAATTCGGTCATCACCGGTTCGAACGTGGCGGACGGATCGGCATGGCGGTAATCCGGCAGGTCCACCGGCAGGCGATTGGGGGCGGTAAAGGTCGCCAGTTCACCAGCCAGCGCGATCAACGCGCGATAGGCGCTTTCGGGATGGATCTGTGCGGCCTGGGCGGCCAGATGGCCGATCACCGGTGTGGCCCGGTTAAGCGCCTGAAGCATCAGGTAATCGCCCAGTTCGGCAGAGCCGCGCAAGGACGGATCGCCGGTGCGCCGCGCAATCGCATCAGAGCGGTGTCGCAAGAGACCCAGCAATTCGTTCAGAAACCCGCTTAGCCGCTTGGACGCCCCGACGGTCAGAACCGGCGGGATCATGTCGTCGTTCAGAACAACCGCCAGATCGGCGCGCACTTCGACCACATGCGCCAGGGGCAGCGTTTCCAGCCCGGCCAATTCCTCGGTGTCGCGTTTCAGGCTCAGGTCAAGCCGCCCGATTTCGATCACCGCGTTGAAAGACGTGTCGGCATTGGCGTCGTCGGTATCGACGTCCTCGCGCATCAGTCGGGCTTTGGTGCCCGACCCTTCGGGCGCGAATTCCGCAGCACCAGGGCGCAGCATCGGCAATGTCAGGTGAATGTGCAGATCGGATGTGCCTTCGGGCAGGGCCACGGGATCTGGCAAATCGCATTGATCGGGCGCGGAAAAGGGCGTGCCATCGGGCAGGATGCCCTTGATCGATGTCAGCCCAAACCGCCCGATGCCAAGTGCGGCCTGATCCACCGACATTTCCAGGATACCCCAGGGATAGGCAGCCAGCGGACGCGTTGCATCGCGCACCAGCTGATCGGCCCAGCGATCGGCCTGCTGAAAATGCTGGACCCTCAGAAACATGCCTTCGGTCCACGCGACGCGGTTATGGATTTTCACGGCTCATGGCTCCTTGATCTGTCCATCCAGACGCTGTGCGACAGACGCGCGCAGCGTTCCAGAGTCCAGCGGTTGTTCGTCTTGTGTCCAGCGGCGGCAATGTTCTGCCCATGCTGCCCGCGTCGGGAGAACCCGGTCCAGCGGATCGCCCTTGGCGGCCACGGCGGCGCGGATCGTTTCGGGATCGAATGTGGTGCGTGCGGCTTCGACCGTGGCCAGACAGGCTTCGATCACCGCGGTTTGCCGGGCTTCGATGGCGTCGATCCGACGGGCCAGGGCAAGGCAGGCTTCGCCGGTCTGATCCGACAGGATCGCGCCGGGATCAAGCGTGGCCTGCTGCACCGCGTCAGGTGTGCGTGCGGGCAGATCAAAATCGGCCAAAACGCGGTCCAGAACGGCCTCAAGACGGCCAAGCCCGGTCAGCGCCGTGTTCAGCGCGGTGCCGGCATTTGCCAATTGGATATCGTCCGGCGCGTCGACTTCGCCTTCGTAGAGACCGGCAGCTTCGCGCAGCACGCGAATATCGGTGTTGGGTGCGCTTATGTCGGGTTCTGCGGGGGCATCCGCGATGCGGAACGATTGTTGGTTCGACGGGGCCTGAACCATGCGGTTGCCCGTGTCGCTGATCGGGGCGTCCCAATCATCTGGCAAGATCTTGCCGGGCTGCCCAAGCGGGTCCGGTTGGGTCGCGCTTTCAAGCGGGTCGGGGCCTTCGGGGGCCTCGCCCCATGCGCCCAGCCTGTCCCACTCGGGGCGGGTCGGTTTCCGGCCTTGGGGTGCTACGGTAAAACTGTCGAGCCATTCTTCGCCGGTGCGTCCCGGAAGCGGGCCGCTGGCCCCGTCACCACCGGGGCTGACATCTGACAGAATGGCGCTGATGGTTGGCAGTGCGGCCTCTTGAAAGGCGTCTGTCGGACCACCGGACGCGGGTGCGGCACCCGATTGGTCGACATGCGCGACCAGCCGGTGCCCCCCGATGCCAAGTTCGCTTCCGTGGTGCAGGGGCATCTCTGCGCCCTCTGGCACCACGCGCCCTTCGAGTTCGACCCTGCCGGTCGCCTCGCACAGAAAATGGTCACCAGAGCGCCGGATCGAGACAGAGCTGTCTGCGGTTTGGGTGTCAGGCGGCTCTGACGCGGGCAAGGTCCATGTCGATCCGGGGGCGGTGCCAATATGGAACGGGCGACTGCCATCGGTCATGCGTGCGGTGCCTGCCGCCGGTCCGGTGCGGAGGGTCAGGGTCAGGGTTTTCATACCGGCACCTGCTTGCGGGGGGATCGGGTCGTTGGCGCAGAGCCGACGATGGCATCATCGCTGTCGCGTGCTGCAGGGGCAATCCGGGCCCAGGCGTTCCAGCCCAAACGCGGAAGCGGGCCATCCCCGCCCATCTGCGTTTCCGGCACGTCGCGTTTGTCAAGAATGATCTGGATGTCGAAATCCAGCACTGGCCCGACATAGAACCGCATCAGACGGCGCAGGCGGTCCAGCCGGGGCTGGCCTTCTTCGAGGGACAGAAAATCGGGATATCGGACTGGTCCGACAACCAGCCGTACCTGACCCGAGCGATCCGGCACGCGGCTGCCTGCGCCTGTGGTTTGGTCCAGTCGGGTCAGCCCACCCACACGGGTTTGCTCGGCTTCGGGCAGGGGTCGCCAGCGCAGGTGAAACTGTTCAAGCCGCACCGGCAGGCCCAGTTCGGCGGCGGCGACCGCTTCGAGTCCGGCGGCGTTGCGGGTGCGCTGCGCAAGGAGCCCGGCAAACCGCAGGGTTTCATCCTCGGGCAAAGGGGTGCGGTGATCCATGTCGCGTGTGTTCAGCCCCACCAGGGCACGCAGGGCGATGACAAAGGGGCTGTTGCCCGGTTCGGACCACTGCAACTGCCGCGCGAGATCGTATTTTTCGGTTGCAGCGGCAAACAGATGGGTCAACCGGTCTGTAAAGATATCCACAAACGCGGCCAGCCCGCCAGACCGACGCCGCCGCGCCCGGCTGGCCAATTCGCCATAGGCCGGGGGCAAGGGCGATAGCGGCCCCAGCACACCCATGACCGAGCTGTTCAGGGTGATGGTGTCATCGCTGGTGGCAACCGCCTGAACCGGGTGCGGGACAGGGCGGCTTTCCGGTGTCGCGGAGATCAGCAGACGGCGGCCAGAGGATTTGGCCTCGGCCTCGGCGATGCGCAGCGCCGTGGTGACGTCATAGGCCTGCGGCGCGTTGGCCAGCGCCTCGATCGGGGCGGAGGAGGTCAGCCTTTCGGTCATGCCAGGGCCCCATCGCCGGATCGTGCGGGAAAGGCGGCCAGATCGTCGGTGCGATCTTTCAGCCGCAGGGTCAACCGCGTGAAGGTGTTCAAGGTGACATAGGCGGCCAGGAACCGGTCCAGGACGCTGCCGAACAGATAGGCGGTGCCTTCGTCGATGCGGTCGGGATCGAATGTGATGGTCACATCAATGCCACTGACCGCGACCGACGCGATACGGGCAATGGTGGGCTGTGTCGTCACATCCAAAAGCGCGTCGATCATCTGAGAGGTTTCGCGGCTGTCACCGGGATCGTAAAGCCGAAGAATGGCCCGCAGCGCGGCTGCGCCATCCTGTTCCAGCGACAGGTGATTGAGCGAAAGATGCGAGATCAGTTGCCAGATGCGGTCAGGATCGGGATCGCGATGAGGCGGCTGGGTGACTGGGCGCAGGCAGGTTATGGTCGAGATCAATTCCAGCGGTGACGCCAGTGTCAGGCGCGGCTGGCCCCCGCCAAAAGGCAAGGCGCGGGGCAGATCGCCATTGGTGGCCAGCACCTCGACCGATGCGGTGCTTGAAGCGCGCCGGGACGGGCGCGTGCGATGGTCGATGAACGCGATGGAGGTCGCGCCGCTGTGGCGCTCGGCCTCGGCGGAATGGCGTTGCAATTGATAGAAAACGCCGCCTGAATGGCGGTCTGTGACCCGGTTGAAATAGGGCGACGCCGTTTCCGCATGCCCGCCATCATCGGCCAGGGTCACATGGGTGACCGAATGCACCTGCCTGGTTTTGGGCCGTCTGGCATCTGCAAGCAACGGAAAGGCGCTGCGCGTGCCATCCAGGATGATCGGTTCGGCGCGTGACGGGAACAGGTTGACCACCGGCGTCGCCCCAAGATTGAAATGCGACGCGTTGATCCGCCGTTCCAGATCGCCTGCAGGCGCGTCAAGATAGACAAACACATCCACGCGGTCGGTCTGGGTCAGGGGGCCGATGTCGATATCGACGAACAGGAATTTCTCGGGCAGGCTGAAGAATTCGGACAACAGCCGGTAGGCGGGAAAGGACCGTTCTGGCGCGGCCAGGACGGCCTCGGCGGCTGCAAAACCAACCGGCTGTACCGCAGTGGCGGGCAAGTGTCGCGGTGCGGGGTCGCCGGAATGATCGGCCACCGCAACGCCCATCGCATGTTGCGTCAAAAGCCGGAACAGTGCGCTTGCCTGCTGGCCCGTGCCGCCAAGATAAAGCCGAAGCGTGCTGAGCCCCAATTCGGACAGGGGCGGTTTGCCGGTGCGCTTGAGCGTCAATGAAAGACAGCCAAGCGGGCTGCCGCCGGCAAAGGCCGGGGCTTCGATTGGCCGGTTCATCAGGCGGGCGGCGCTGATCTCAATCGGGGCAAGGGTGACCGACTGTGTCGTGCGGAAACGACAGGTGTCACCTTGCAGCATGGCGGATTCGACTTCGGTTCCGCGGGGCACGGTGACCGCCTGTTCGGCACCGCGATCCGGTGTGAACGACACGATTGTCATCGCCGGCACCGGGGCCAGAAAATGCGGATACAAGGTTTCCAGCAACCCTTCACTGAGTTCGGGAAACCCGTCATCCAGTTTTTGCCGCAACCGGGCGGTGGAATAGGCAAAGCTCTGGATCAGACGTTCGATATGCGGATCGTCGGTGGTGTCTTCGGTCAGCCGCAGCCGTCCGGCAATTTTCGGAAACGCGTCGGCAAACCACCCTGCGCGGCGGCGCAGCGCGTCCAGTTCGTCCGAGTAATGTTCCAGAAAACGATTAGCCACGGCCCGGCCCACTGACGACTGTAAAGTGATGTGTGACCGGATCGAGCCGGGTTTCGAAAATCAGCGGTGGCAATCCGGGGCGGGTGCGATACCGGGCCGAAATGCGCAGACGCAAACTGCGTCGATCATCGCCATCACGGCTGGGCAGCGACACGTGCAAATCTTCGAGACGCGGCTCGAATTGCCTGATCCGCGCCTGCAGGCGCGCCGCAAAACGCTGACGCTGGGCATCGGTGACCAGACTGGCGTTGAAGAAATCCTCGACCCCGAGGGTCACAAGGCTGTTTCCAAGCGCCGTCAGCCCGGCAGGCGGCGAGGTGGGGCGGCAACGGGTGTTCAGCAGGATCGACAGATCACGCCGCAAACTGTCGCGCACCCCGTCCGGGGTTTCCGCGCGCAAGACCGGGGGATCGGTTTCGCGGCTTGGATCGGGATCAAGCAAGCGGTCCAGCAACGACACGGCAGGCCGTTGTTTTTGTGCCTCGAACCGGGCCATCAGGCCGCATCCTTTTGTGGGGCCGCAAAGGTGATGGTCTGGGCGTCATGGCAGGTTTGCACATCGTCGCCCACCAACCACGACCGCAGCCCCCGCGCAGCGATCAGCCCGCCGGGCAATTCCTGAAAATCGGTGCTGCGCCCCAGCGATTCAGCCGGGGTTTGAGGGTCGGGATACAGCGCAGGCATCCGGATGTCAGCGACAGACCCGTCATGCAGGCTGACGCGGGCGCGGCGCAGAATGGCGTCCAGAGGGCGTGTTGCGGGTTGAAAGGTCAGATCGGCAATCGTGTCGAAATCAAGCCAGAGGTAATTGCCTCCGCCTGTGATGGCCTCGATTGCGTGGGGCAGGCGGTCATCCAGATCGCGGAAATCCTCGACCGGGGTGCCGTTCCATGTGGCACATTGCAGGCCGCGTGCGTCGTCAAGCGCATCCAGCGCCGCGCGTGCGGCATCGCCGCAGCCATCACGCAGGGCCACGTTCAGACGCAGCGCCAGCGTTGACAGATCGGACGGTCCGTTTGGAAATGTCGGCATCGCCCCGGTGTGCCACCATTCCTGACGCGCATGCAGCCCGCGCAAATGCTGGCGAAACACGCTGATGCCAACTGCGGCTTCGGGCGCGGCCGTGGCCGCCAGACGCGCCTGTGTTTCGGCGCGGTCCAGATTGCCCTCGATGACACAGAGTTCGGCCAGGAACATCCGGGCGTTGGCGTCTGTCGGATGGGATTTGACCCGCGCGGTCGCCATGTCGCGTGCCGTGTCCGGTGCGTCGCTGGCAAGGGCGGTGGCTATGTCGGCGGCTAGGGTCATGCGGGTACACTCCGAAGGGTATCGACGGATTCCGCCACCAGATGAAAACTGGTCGAGATATCATCGAGTTGAAAATGCGGTTGCAGGCGGATCGTACAGCCAAAACACCCCGGACGACCCGGCAGCGCGCGCACGGTGACACCGGCATCGCGCAGCGGATATTGCGCCTTGAGGTCATCGTCGGCGTCATCATTGCCCAGACAATAATCGCGCAGCCACGCGTCCAGCCGATGTTCCAGTACGGACGGATCGGCAATCGAACCGGTCTCGTCGCGCATCATCACCTTGAGGTAATGGGCAAAGCGCGATGTGCACAAAACATATTGCAGCATTGCGGCAAGCCGGGCGTTCTGTGTTGCAATCGCGGTGTCGTAGGTCTGTGGCTCATGTGCCGAGGCAAGCGTGTTGAACACCGGATCGGTGTCCAGATACAGCGTGGACAGCGGCACAATGCCCAGACGCACCATCGCCTCTTCCTGTGCGCCGGTCAGGCGGCAGGTGACGGCCGGTTGTGCGGACAGGCCGTGACAATCGGTGCCCATATCCAGCGGCGGCACGTCGGCCACACGCCCGCCGCCCGAGGTGTCCTGCCAGGCCCCCCGGATCGCGGCAAACCAGCCGCTGTCGCGATAGGCGTCAACCACCGTAGCGGCCAGACCGAAGGCCCCGTTCAGGACCGTGTGATCGGCCATGAATGCCGCAGGCACAAAGTCGCGCGGCACGGTGCGGTCGATGGGGCGTTCCAGCACCAGATCAGGTGCGACCAGCCCGACAAAGCGCATGTCAGGGCTGCGGCGCAGCGATTGCCAGCGCAGATAGGCGGGATCTTCGCGCAGGATTGCCCGCGCATCGGGCAGGTCCGTTACGCTGTCGATTGTGTCTCCGTCGCGCAATCCGAACAACCGCGATCCCGCGCGCGCGACCACCGGACAAAACGCGGCCGCCGCAACAGAGGCCAATCTGCGGGTGGCCTCGATCGGATCGGTCGATCCGGCATCCGAGACATGCGACAAGGTGTAGTCACACAGCAACAACCCGAACGGCAAACCGCCCGGCATGCCGAATTCGCCATCATACACCAGCTTGTGCAGGTGGCTTTGATCAAAATCGGCGGCGCGTTCCAGATCGCGCGCCACGGTGGGCCAGCTGGCGTCAAGCAGCTTGATCTGGACGGTTTCATCCGGGCCGGTGCGGTCGATCAGCATGGCCAGCCCGCGCCAGCGCGCTTCGAGATCCGCAAAAGCCGGATCACGGCGCACCGCTGCCACCTGACGCGACAGGGCCTGATCAATCAGCGCAATCACGCGGTCAATGCGCGCGCACAGCGCCCTGCGCCGCGCGTCAGCTGTTGCCTCAATAGCAACATGGGCCCCGGCCATGTCTGGCCGGGGCAGTATTTTCGCAACCTGCGTCACCTTAGTTCTTTTCGGGAATCCGGGCGACCATGCGCAGCGATGTTGTCAGCTCTTCCATCTGCAACCACGGACGCATCCAGGCCACGGCGTTATAGCTACCGGGTTTGCCGGGGATTTCCTCGACCGAGACCTTGGCATCCCGCAATGGATAGGCGGCGCGCGCCTCGGGGCCGGCCCCTTCGTTGGCGTTGACGTAGTTGTTGATCCAGCGGTTCAGCCAGTCTTCGCAATCCTCGGCCTCCATGAAAGAGCCGATCTTGTCGCGGCCGATCACCTTGAGGTAATGCGCAAAGCGCGAGGTCGCCATCATATAGGGCAGACGCGCGGAAATCGCCGCATTGGCAGTGGCGTCGGGGCGGTCGTATTTCTTGGGTTTATGCGTGGTCTGTGCGCCAAAGAACACGGCATAATCAGTGTTCTTGTAATGGCACAGCGGCAAAAAGCCCATGCTGCCCAATTCCGCGTCACGCCGATCCGTGATGCCAATCTCGGTGGGGCATTTGATGTCGGTGTCGCCATCGTCGGTAGAAAACAGATGGGTCGGCAACCCTTCGACCTTGCCGCCGTTTTCCGTGCCGCGGATGGCGGTACACCAGCCGGTTTCAGAAAACGCCGCGGACATGCGGCTGGCCATCACATAGGCCGCGTTCATCCAGCAGTAATTGTTATGCGGGATCTTGTCGCCCTCATAGGCGATGGCTTCGTCGTAATCGAATTCGTCAATCCGCTTGCTTTCTTCGCCATAGGGCATCCGTGCCAGAACGCGGGGCAGTGTCAGGGTGACAAAGCGGCTGTCTTCGCTGTCACGGAAGCTGCGCCATTTGATGTATTCGGTGCTGTCGAAAATCTTGGACAGATCGCGCGGCTTGCTGAGTTCTGTATAGTCCTCGAACCCGAAAAGTTTCGGGCTGGCCGCCGACACAAAGGGTGCAAAAGACGCCGCCGCCACCTGGCTTAGTCCGGTCAGCGTTTCCATGTCTTCAAAGCTGTTGTCAAATTCGTAATCGCCCACAAGCGCGCCGATCGGTTCGCCGCCGGGGGTGCCGAATTCGTCTTCGTAGATCGATTTGAACAAGCGCGACTGATCGAATTCGACCGCCTTGGCCAGATCACGGCCCAGATCCCGCTTGGTTGCGTTCAGAACGCGGATCTTGAGGTTTGACCCAGTGTTGCTTTCGTAAACCAGATGCCACAACCCGCGCCACGATCCTTCGAGCTTGGAAAACTCCGGCGATTGCATGACCGCCGCAAGCTGGTGGGAAATCTTGGCGTCGATGGCCTCGATTGCCTTGTTCAGCGTCACGGTCAGGTTGCGATCATAGGTGACGGTGCCCGACAGGGCCGCATCCGTCAGTGTCCGCATCAATTCGGTGGCCCGATCCGGTTCGGTCTGCCGTGTGGCCCCGATGACCTGGCTCAGCAAACTGTTCTGGTCGGCCTCAAGCGTTGTGCCCGCGTCCGGTTTGGTGTCGCTATGCGTTGCCATCAGTTAGCCCCTCCGTTCGCCGCCTGAAGTTCTTCGACCATGCGCCGGACGGCGTCATTGTCTTGAAGGATTTCTTCCAGCAGGGCTTCAAGCTCTTCGGAGCGATCTGCCTTGGTCAGCAGATCGCGCAGCTGGTTGCGGCTTTCCAGCAGCGATTTCAGCGCCGGGATCTGATCGACAACTTGTGCCGGATCAAAGTCGGACATTGACTTGAACTCGAGATTGACGGGCATCGTGCTGCCATCATCGGCAAGGGTGTTTTCAACCCTGAGGTTAAGTCCGGGTGTCATGCGCGCCATCACCTGATCGAAATTGTCCCGATCCACCTGAACGAATTTGCGTTCTCCAAAGGACGGCAGATCAGCGGTCGGATCACCGGAAAAATCGCCCAAAACGCCAATGACGAATGGCAATTCTTTTTCGACCATCGCGCCTTCGGTTTCGACCTCGTATTTAATATGAACACGGGGCTTTCGGACTTTGTCGAGTTTGTCATGAACGCTGGGCAATTGCAGCCTCCCTCAGGATTACTAAATCATCAAAGTCCCGTCGCCGGGCAGAAGGCAACAGGACACACATATATTCGGCACCGAGTCGCTACACCGGGCCAATTCCTTGGTCCTATCAAACCTCAGCCAACGGAATTTGCACGGGGCTTTTTCAAAACTTTTGCCTAATCGGCAGAATCGTGCCGATCGTCGGTTTGTTTGATTCCGGCTGTCGTCAATACAGCGTCCCGTGTTGTTTCGTCCGGAATCAATTCCGCCAGCAACGACATGAAATCCATCCGCCCCCGTCGAACAAGGGTTTCCAGCGCATGAGACATGGGGGAATGGGGTTCTGTGCGACGGAAAAATCGCGCCACCTCTTCCAGCGCGCGCAGCGCATCCTCGCGGGTGTCCAGCCGCTCTTTCGGACCCGGTTTGCCGGTCGGCAGTGGCGCGGGCGCGGACGTATCTGGGTCTGCGGTTTCGGTCGCATCTGCCTGATCCGCGCCGGACAATCGCCGAATCGACCGGACCGAATCTTCGAGGATATCCAGAATACGGGCAAAGGGCGGCGCGTCCGGACCGCGCAGATCGGTCAAGGCCGCGTCCAACGCCACAAAGGCATCATGCGCGTCCTGAACATCAGATAAGTGTGTGATCATAGCGGCTTGGCCCGCGTCGGACATCGCTGACAGCACCGCGTCGCTGTTCCCGGCTGTTTCCACATCCCACAATGTGCACGACCCGTATTCCACCCCAGGCACCAACGGCAAGAGCCGCAGAGGTTGGATAAGCGTGCCTTCGCGCCCGACCCCATTGAGGCCCGCAAGCGCCGCAAAGATGTCGTCATCGTCTTCTTCTGGCTGAGGATGAAGGTCAGCGCCATGCACTTGCACCATCGCTGTGATCGCGCGGACGGTGGAGGCCAGCCCCGCATGTCCGTCGATCCTGACCGAAGCCTCACACAGCCAGGCCGCAACTTCGATGTCGCAGGCGTGCTCGCTCAGGATCGACAGGGCCAATTGTTTGACCTCGTCCCATTCCGGCAAACGCCCGATATTGGTGCGGCCCATTTCGTCGCGCGTTTCCAATGCCCGCTCGGCTGTGCGGGCCCGAGACCGGGCATCCCGAAGATTGCGATAAATTGCCTGAATTGACGGATGATTGCGCGGATTTTCGCCCACTTTTTCAAGAGGCTGGTAACTTGTTGGAATCATGTCAATATTCCTGCGCCTGATAAATGCAGAATTCACTGGCTTTTTTGAAATTCAACGAATTGCCGTCAATTCTTGTGTGTGACTTGGGTCTGATTGCCGAGTTTGGAAACTCAGCGTCATTGATTGTTTCTGATTTATTTGGAACCTATTCGTCAACCGGCATTCTGCTGCACGAGACGTGATTCAACGAGTTCATCTTCGGTTAAAGGTATCTCAATTGGCTTCGATAGATCTGCACACTCTATTTCAAAGATTTTCCATTGATGCCTCTGCCGTTTTTGAATCGGCTGCGGCACTTGCGGTGCGGCACACACACGGAACGGTTGAGTTGGAGCATCTGGTTTACGCCATGGCAAGCAATCCGGTCTCTGGCGAGGTGCTGGAGGCCTGCGGCGTGAACGCGGCGGACATTGCGGCGCGCTCCATGACGTCGGTGCAGGGGTTCAATCGGGGTGCGGCGGGTGCTCCGTCTTTGTCGCAGCCCTTGATCGGTGTGGTCCGCGAGGCGTGGATCAATGCGTCGCTGCGGTTTGGGCAGGACAGCATTGGGGTGGCCGCCATTTTGTTGTCGATGATCGAAGAGGCCGACGCGCGGGCGATCCTGCGCCGGACGGTGCCGCAGCTGCTTGATCTTGATGTGGCCGCTCTGAAAGATCGTGCAGCTTCCGAAGCGCCCGCTGCTGCATCCGGCGCACCTGCGGCGGCATCGCGCCGCGCGCCCGGACATGAGGATTTTCTGGCCGAATATGCAACGGACCTGACCGAACAGGCGCGGGCCGGACAGATTGATACAATTGTCGGGCGCGATGCGGAATTGCGGCAGATGATCGACATTCTGGTGCGGCGTCGCCAGAACAATCCGATCCTTGTAGGCGAAGCCGGTGTTGGTAAAACCGCCATCGTCGAAGCCTTTGCGCTGGCGATTGCCAATGGAGAGGTGCCAGCCCGTCTGCGCGACGTGGCGCTGCATGTGCTTGATCTGAGCCTTCTGCAGGCGGGTGCCGGTGTGAAGGGCGAATTTGAGCGGCGCTTGAAAGGCGTTGTTGATCAGGTCGCACAGTCTCAGACGCCCGTGATCCTGTTTATCGACGAAGCCCATACCATGATCGGGGCGGGTGGCGCGTCGGGGCAGGGGGATGCGGCGAATATCCTCAAGCCTGCGCTGGCACGCGGGGAATTGCGGACCATCGCGGCAACGACGTGGTCGGAATATAAGAAGTATTTCGAAAAAGACCCGGCCCTGACACGGCGGTTTCAGACGGTCAAGGTTGATGAGCCCGATATCGAACGGGCGGTGCGCATGATCCGTGCGGTCGCGCCCCGGTTTCAGGATCATCACGGCGTGGCCATCCGCGACAGTGCGGTGCGCGCGGCGGTGGAGCTGTCGGCCCGCTATCTGCCCGAACGGCACTTGCCGGACAAGGCGGTCAGTCTGATCGACACGGCGGGCGCTGCGGTCTCTATGAGCCGCGAGACAGAGCCAGAGGCGCTGGAGCAACGCAAGCGCGAAGCGCTGTATCTGCAGGCCGAGATTGATGCCCTGGCGCAAGAGCCGGACGCGCCTGACCTTGCGGCGCGGTTGGACGGGCTTGAGCGCGATCTTGCCGCTGCCCAATCCGAAGCGGCAGCGATTTCCGAGGCGCTTGAGGCGCAACGCAATCTGGCGGATGAGGCCGACGCCATTGTGGCGGAAGGCGGGATCGACGCCATGTCACGGCTTGCCGAAACCGAAGCGCGGCTGGCGGACGCCGCCGGGGAAACACCGCTTGTGCACCGGGTTGTCGATGCCGAGGCGATTGCCGCCGTGATTGCGCGCTGGACGGGTATTCCCGCCGGTCGGATGTTGCGCAGCCAGATCGAGGCGGTGTCGACCCTGCCCGACCGGCTC
Source organism: Marivita sp. S0852 (assembly GCF_046591575.1). Taxonomy (NCBI): domain Bacteria; kingdom Pseudomonadati; phylum Pseudomonadota; class Alphaproteobacteria; order Rhodobacterales; family Roseobacteraceae; genus Marivita; species Marivita sp. S0852. The sequence goes on along the minus strand of NZ_JBIQWA010000006.1, from coordinate 37,206 downwards.
AAGGCACGGGTTCTGGGGCAGGATGCGGCCATTGACACGTTGTGTGAAACGGTTGCGGTGTCCCGCGCGGGCTTGCGTGATCCGCGCAAACCGCAGGGCGTGTTCCTGATGCTGGGCACCTCGGGCATCGGCAAAACCGAAACCGCGCTGGCGCTGGCGGATGAACTGCATGGCGGGGCGTCTGCGTTGACCACGATCAACATGTCGGAATTCAAGGAAGAACATAAGGTCTCTTTGCTGATGGGTTCGCCCCCCGGCTATGTCGGCTATGGCGAAGGCGGTGTTCTGACCGAAGCGGTGCGTCGGCGCCCGCATGGTGTTTTGTTGCTTGATGAAATCGACAAGGCCCACGAAGGCGTTCAGGAGATTTTCTATCAGGTGTTCGACAAAGGCGTTCTGCGCGATGGCGAAGGCCGGGACGTGGATTTCCGCAACACGACCATTCTGATGACGGCCAATAGCGGGACAGAGACCCTGTCCACCCTGGCCGAAGATCCCGATGCGATGCCCGAGGGCGACGCCCTGGTCGATATGCTGCGCCCGGAATTGTCGCAAAGTTTCAAACCGGCGTTTCTGGGTCGCGTGTCGATCCTGCCGTTTCTGCCGCTGGGGCGCGAGGTTCTGGGGGGCATTGTTGATCTGCAGATCGCGCGCATTGCGCAGCGGGCGCTGGACACGCATGGCACTGCGCTTTCCGTGACGTCTGCGGCGCACAGGGCGATGGTGGACCGTGCCGTGGCCGGGGACACCGGAGCGCGCGCCATCGAGGCCATGCTGGCCAAGCAGGTGCTGCCGCGTCTTGCCGATTTTTTCCTGGCCTCATTGGCGGGCGGCACCGTGCCCCCGGCGATTGAGGTCGATGTCGGAGCGGATGGCCAGTTTACTGTGTCCGCCACCTCCGAGGAGTGCCGCAAAGTGAGCTGAACCGCGCCCTCCGCCTTCTTCAGACGATCCGAGTAACCACCGTAACAAGCATTCTGAAATAGAGACGAGCCATGCCAGTTTTTATGCACACCGCTGCAATTTTGATCCCTGCTCTGAACAGAGGCGACACGCCGATCTTTGCCCGTTTATAACGCCGTTTTTCCGTAAAGCGGCCATGCTGTGCGCCACTTTGCTGCCCTTTCCATCAGGATCATCCGCCGATGCAGACCAGTTTGAAATCATGGACTTTAGCGATTGCGCTCGGCAGCGCATGGCCTGTCGTTGCCTTTTCCGGGTCGGAGGGTGATGCGGCCGCCAATGCCGGGATCTTGTCTGCGGCCACGCTGGTAGAGGCGATCCGGGGTGCGGAAATCGCGCATCGCGGACGGATCATGCAAGGCGATGCCTCGGCCAACTTTGCCGACGGCTATATCTTTGCGATTGCAGAGCGCGCCGCTTTGGACGGGGTGTGGTGCGGCCTGGGCGACATCGCCCCCAACGAAATTGTATCTCGTGTTTTTGAACATCTTCAAAACGCTTCATCCCCGGATGAAGACCCCGCCGCAACGGCGGTCACCGCCATATTGGTCGATCTTGGGCCATGCGATCAGAAAGGATAACGCATGACGCTTTCAATTGCTTACGACACGTTAAAAGCTGAATATCCTTCGTCGAACCCGCGAAGCGCCAACTTTATTTCGCGAGGCGATCTGTTTCGGCAGATCGGTTGGGACGGGTTCATCGGCGATCCCCATTACCAAAACACCTGCGCCATACGTGTGAGCCTCGCTTTGGTGCGCGTCGGTGTTCGCATCAGCCCAAAGTCGCACAACATTCTGGCCGGTCCGCATGCAGGCGAGGGTATTGAGGTCAATATGGCCCGTCTGGCGCGGCTTTTGGCGCGCCCCACCTATCTTGGGGCCTATGAGACACTGACCAATGGAACGATTTCAACTGCCCGAGCCGGTCGCCAGGGTATTGTCGCCTTTCACCGCATCCCCGGTTTCACGGGTGGTGGGCATATCGATCTGATCGACAATCACAACACCGCAGATCGGTGTGCATCGGCCTGTCATTTCGGGTCGGACGAAGTGTGGTTCTGGCCTCTGCCAGCATCCGCCACAGGCTAGCGCCTGATCTTTTTACCAGTCAACCAAACCAGTCAAAGGACGTAACCAATGCCAATCTATATGCAAATCGACGCAATCCCGGGTGATGCAACGCATGAGACCCACAAGAAATGGATGGATATCGAAAGCATCCACTGGAACGTGTCGCGCAACATGACCACCAATGCCGGATCGACCGCCAACCGCGAAGCCAGCGAACCGACAGTCAGCGAAGTTGTCCTGACCAAAGTGTCCGACAGTTCGTCAACCAAGCTGTTTGCAGAGGCCTGCACCGGCAAGACCGGCAAGCTGACCACCATTCACATGGTGACAACCGGCAACCCCGGCGAGACCTATATCGAGTATAAGCTGACCAACACTCTGGTTGCGAATTACTCGATCGACAGCGCGGGCGACCGTCCGGTCGAGACGATCCGTCTGAACTTTACCAAGATGGAAGTGAAGTACATCCCGCATGACGAAAACCACAAGCCGATGTCGCCGATGATCGCCAGCTACGATCTGACCACGACAAAGTCGGCGTAAACAGATTTGGGCGGGCCCGGTATGCGCGGCCCGCCCAACCCGAAAGGCCCGTGTCAAAACCACCAGTTCGCGGTTCGTGGTGTGGGGCCATCTAAACCTGCCATGGCAGATTTTTGGACATTTCAACCAGGTGATCGACAAACAGCCGCAGCCGCGTTGATTGAAACCGGTTTGGCGGAAACACCGCATAGATTTCGCGTGTCGGGGCGGTGTCGTAATCGGGCAGCACCTCTTGCAGATCGCCGTTTTTCAGATGCTCCGCGACATAGAAAATCGGCAAAACGGTCATTCCGACACCCTGCAATGCCGCACTGCACAGGATGTCGCCTGAATCGGCTTTGAACGTGCCGCGCAAGGACACCTGACCGCTGTGTCCCGCGGCATCGGTGTAGCGCCATTCGTGCAGCCCGCTGTTGCCGGTAAAGGCAAGCACATTGTGCTGCGCAAGGTCGTCTGGCGTTTTTGGTGTGCCGTGTTTTTCCAGATATGCGGCGCTTGCGCATAACACAAACGGGCAGGCGGCCAATCGGCGGGCGATCAGCGATGTGTCTTGCAAAGATCCGATCCGCACGGCCAGATCGAACCCTTCGCTGGCAATGTCGACAAATCTTTCATCAAGGCTGATGTCCAGTTCGACTTCTGGATAGCGGGCGGCAAAGGTTGCGATGTCTGTGGCGAAATATTTGATGCCCATGCTTTGAGGCAGGCTGATTTTCAACGGGCCACGGGGCCGCGATTTCAGCTCGTTGATCTGGTCCTCTGCCTCTTTCAGATCTTCCAGCGCGCGGGCGGCCCGGTCGTAATAGACCGCGCCCTCTTCGGTTGGGGCCACATTGCGGGTCGTGCGGTTCAGCAGCTTGACCTGCAAATCCTGCTCAAGGTTCTGAATTTGCTTGGACACCGCCGAGCTTGTGATGCCCAGAGATTGGGCGGCCCCGGCAAAGCTTCCGGCTTTGACCACGGCAATAAACACGCCGATGCGCGAGATGTGGTCCATGTTTATTATCAACCTAATGGAATGAGTTATCTTCTAAATAACAGTATTATCAATCAATATCTGACATGCAATATCGTTCCCAGAACAAACACACACATCTGGAGAAACGATCATGACACAACACACTGAACTGAACTACGGCGCATTCATCACACGCGTTTCGCTTGGCGTTGTCCTTTTGGCGCATGGATTTCTAAAGCTTTTTGTTTTCACCATTCCCGGCACGGTTGGCTATTTTGATAGCCTCGGCCTGCCCGCGATCACCGCCTATCTGACGATCTTTGGCGAACTTGCCGGCGGTACAGCGCTTATTCTGGGGCTTTATTCACGGCTGGTTGCGGTGCTGTCCCTGCCGATCCTGATCGGTTCGGTCTGGGCCCATGCCGCGAATGGCTGGTTGTTCAGCGCGCCGAACGGTGGTTGGGAATTCCCGCTCTTGCTTGTCGCTCTTGCTGTTGCGGTGGCCGTCCAGGGCGGTGGTGCCTTTGCGCTGCGCAAGCTGCCGGTTGTCGACGGGTTCGTTCCACAGGGTCTGAAGGCCTGAACCTGTCACCCCTAGCTTAACTCATACCGAAACGAAAACCGGGCCCCCATTGGGGCCCGTTTTTCATACCACCGCTGTCTCGCGACGATTGCGGTCTTTTATGTCACTCGGAGCTGGCCGCAGTTTGGGTCTGGCACTGCATGATGCGATCCTCGCTTAGCGTGTTTTCCAGCGTTGCGCTGTCGCCCTGGGACCACCAGACGTAAGACCCCGACACATACCGCGCGCCAGAGGCTGATACGACATTGACAAACACCCGTGTGTCATCGTCGATTTCCAGCAAAGCCAGGGAGTTCGCGTCGGCATTGATATACTGCACCGACAGGCGGTCCTCGGTGTCGCAGTCATAAACAACCGAGCGGATGCTGTCGGTCTCGTCGATTTCTATCCCAAGCGACAGGGTGACATCCGCGGCGGCAGCGCCAGCCCCCAAAAGGAAAGATGCGGCGCAAATGGTGATGTTTTTCATGGTCAGTTTCCTTATCCTCTGGGCTTTGTCCGGTCCAGTTCGGGGGTGATCGGGATGAATTCGGCCTCATCGCCCGGCGGCAATTTGAACGGCCCATTTGCCCAATCCGCCGCTTTCCAGTCTTCCTTGGCCTGTTCGATCCGGTCTTTGGACGAAGACACGAAGTTCCACCAGATATAGCGCTTTTCGTTCAGGGTCGCGCCCCCAAGCGCCATCAGTCGCGCGCCGTTCGGGCCTGCGCTCAGCGTCATCTGATCACCGGGGCGAAACACCATCATACGCCCTTGCTCGAATAAATCTCCCGCCACCTCGACGCTGCCTTCGGTGACATAAACACCGCGATCTTCGTGATTGTCCGGCAAAGGAAAGGACGCGCCGGGGGCCAGCACAACGTCAAGATAGAAGGTTTCGGATTGCATCGTGACGGGGCTCGTTTCGCCATAGGCTGTTCCAAGGATCAGACGGGCGGTCATGCCGGTGTCGGTGATCATCGGCAACGCGGCTTCCTTGTGATGTTCAAAATCGGGGTCCATCTCTTCGCGGTTTTCGGGCAGGGCGATCCACGTCTGGATGCCAAACAGTTTGCTGCGCCCGGCCCGGGTTTCCTTGCTCGTGCGTTCGGAATGGGTCACGCCTTTGCCGGCGGTCATCCAGTTGACCTCTCCGGGATAGATCATTTGATGGGTGCCAAGACTGTCGCGGTGTTCAAATTCACCTTCATACAGATAGGTGACGGTGCCCAGCCCGATATGCGGATGCGGGCGCACATCGATGCCACCTTCGTTGATAAACTCTGCCGGTCCCATCTGATCGAAGAAAATGAAAGGCCCCACCATCTGCCGGTCGGGCGAGGGCAGCGCACGACGCACCTCAAAGCCCCCCAAATCGCGGGCGCGCGGGATGATCAGTGTTTCGATGCTGTTGATGTCTGTGTGTGGACAGTCGGGGTTTTGGGTTGGGTTCCAACTCATGAAGTGTCTCCTGTTGATGCCGGATCTGCGCCCTGACTCGCGCCCGGGGCCATGTCAAAGAACCGCCCGTCGATCACGACGGCGGCCACGTCGAGGTTTTTGGTCAGGCAGGTCAGGGAGGCCCGGTGTCCGGGATGCAGCACTCCGATCTGGGTCTCAAGCCCAAGCGCGCGGGCCGGGTTCGATGTGGCCAGTCTGAGCACGTGTGCCAGGCCCATGCTGGTGTGGTCGAGCATATTGCGCACCGATTCAATCATGCTGACATGCGCTCCAGCCAACCGCCCGGCGGCATTCGTCAAACGCCCGTCGCGTTTTGTGATGGTGGTTCCATCCAGATCGAAAGAGGTCACACTTCCCGCCAGCGTCAGCATCGCGTCGGTGACAAGGCACAGACGCTGTGGCATCAGCCGGGCGGCGATGTCCACATTGCGCCAATCGACGTGATGACCATCGGCAATGATCCCGGCGTAAAGCGTATCGGAGGCAAGAACGGCCCCCACGACACCGGGCGCGCGGCCCGTCATCTGTGACATGGCATTGAACAGATGTGTCACACCCACCAGCCCCGCTGCCTCGGCCTGTGCGATCTGGTCGGCAGTGGCGTCGCTGTGACCTGCGAACACCCGGATGCCCGCAGCCGCCAATCTGGCCAAAGCCCCATCCGGAAGGGTTTCAGGCGCAACCGTCAGCAGAAGCGTTCCCGCCCTCGCGTTGACCAACAGGTCGATATCCTCGGCCTCGATGACGCGGATGGCACGTGCGTTGTGGATACCGGGCTTTGCCCGAGACAGGAACGGCCCTTCAAGATGAACCCCCAGAACGCCCGGCACAGACCGGGCCAGCGCGGTTTGGGTGGCCTCCAACGCCCGGACATATTCGCAACCGGCGGCGGTGATAAAGGTGGGCAGGCAATACGCCGTGCCGCCTTGGCGCGCGCCGGTTGCAATCTGTTCGAGTGTGTCGGGCGTTGGATCAAAATTGAACTGCCGATCCGCCGCCCCGTTGATTTGCAGGTCGATAAAACCGGGTGCGACGATATCGAAAACCGGCAGCGATGCGTCGCCCAGATCAGTGTGATCTGCCGGACGGATCGCCACGATCCGGCCATGCGCAACATCAATCATCTGATCGGCGATCATATCATCGGACACGCCGTCATAGAGGTGGCGGGCCAAGATCCGGTGTTTTGTGTCTGCCATCATTCGGCCTTTGTCGTAGTGTCGCGGTCAGGTTTGTCCGGTTCGGTCCGGGGATCAAGCCGCATCGCAACAGGAGAGATATCGGGCACCTGCACAAACTTTTCGCGTGCGTTTTCTTGCGGAAGCGCGGGCCGCGCCCGGATGGCGATCAGAACAAACACGGCATAGGTTATGGCAATCGCGGATTCAAAAAGGAAAAAGGAATATGGCCCGTAGATCGACATCAGGGTCGACGCAAAAAGCGGCCCGGTTGTCGCCCCGATCGCATAGATCATCAGCAAGCGCCCCGATGCCGCGACATAGTATTTCCGGTCCAGCCGGTCGAATGTCTGCGCCACGCACAGCGGATACACGCTGTTGTTCGCCGCGCCAAATACCAGCGCCATGCCCAGCATGGGCAGCAATGGCACACCTGTGGAAATCAGGTTCGACAACAGAATCCAAGATGTGCCGACACCAATCAGGATAAACGACATGACGATGCGTCGGTCAAACCTGTCGGCCAGCATGCCAACCGGCACCTGAAACAATAACCCGCCAAGGACCACCGTGCTCATGAACATCGCGGCTTCGGCGACGCTGAGACCGACCTGGCGGGCAAAGACGATGCCGACAGCGGCAAAAGAGCCAACCAGCATACCCGCCACGCCAGCGCCGATCACACCCACACGCGATGCCGCGAACAAGCGTTTCACACCCAGAACCCGCAATTCTCCCAGATCCGGTTCGCCAAGCTTGGTAAGCGCGATGGGAATAAGCGACAGCCCGATCAATGCCGCCGAAATCATCAGATGCGTGTCGCCCGAAAGAGGGGCCACATTCACCAATGTCTGTCCCACGGCAATCGCGAGATAGAAGCTCACCATATAAACGCCCAGAACGCGGCCACGGGTCTGGTTGCTGCTGCGGTCGTTCAACCAGCTTTCGATTGCGGTGGTCATCCCGGCGATGCAAAATCCGTTGATCACCCGCAGGATCACCCAGGCCGCCGGAGCGAAGAAAAACGCATAGCCCAGACACGCCGCCGATGTCAGCGCTGCAAAGACCGCAAAGGCGCGGATATGGCCGATCCGCATGATGACGCGCTTGGCCCGGAACCCGCCAAGCCCCAGCCCCAGGAAATAGGCGGCCATGACGATCCCGGTCAGCGCCACAGGATAATCCGCCGCTTCCATTTTCAGTGGCAAGACAACGCCAAGCAGGCTGTTGCCCATGGTAAACGCCACCGTTCCGCCCAGCAGCGGTTTCACAGGGATCAGAAGCCTGCGCAGGCTTTGAGGCGTGGCTGCCGTGCGGATGATGCGGTCTCCAGGAACGGTTTGATGTCTGGATGTGACTGTTGCATCAATTGCGGCCGGTTGTCACTTTTGGGTTTCGTGCGGCCCCAAAGGCTGCCCGACCCCTTGTTCAATCGCCATTGTTTTGCTTGCGAGTCCAGTCAGTGTCCCAAGCATGAGCAACGCTGCTTTCACAGCGCCTTGGGCATATTGATGCAGTCGCACCTCTCCCTTGCGCCCAACTTTGTTCTGCTTTGGGGTCAAGCCGCGCGACTGGTCCGCCAGACTTGTGTGTGAACATCGTTTAACCAGTCTTTTGGGTCGCGCGGTCAATCAAGACGTCGCAAGGCGCGTCGCGCAAAAGGCGGCGCGTGACGCTGCCGATAAAGGCCCGTTTGATCAGGCTTTTCCGGCCAGCGCGGGCGACGATCAGGTCAAACCCCCCAGCCTGGGAGGCGCGCACCAGGGTTTTTGCCGGCTCGCCTTGCAGAACCCGCGTTTTGACCGGGCTTTCGGCGTAGGACGCAGCCTGGACCAAGTGCTGACCGGCATGTATGGCCAGCGCGTTGCGATGGGATTGCAATTCGTACGTGTCCGTCCCGCTGCGCAACATCGCTTCTTTGAGCTGTCGAGCAATGTGAACCACCTGCACCAGATGCAGGTCGGCCTTGGGCAACAGCGTTTCAACAAACCGCAAAGACGCCGGGGCATCGTCGGTGCCGTCTGTCGTGACCATCACTTTGGTATAAGCCCCGTTCATCGGGCTTTTGACCACAAGAACCGGATGCGTGCCTGCCGCGATAAGGCGGTCGGTTGTGGAGCCGAGTATTTTTTCGCTGATCCTGGAGCGCTGATGCGCGCGCATGACCACCAGATCGGGCGCATGGGTATCGCACAGCGCGATCAGGCGCAGTGCTGGCGGTCCGGCCAGAATGGTGATTTTGATCTCATCCGGATCGGCACCATGCTGCCGCACCATGTCCCTGATCATGCCGCGCGTGGCGACTTCTGCATGCGCCTGTAATATGTCAATCGTGGCGGGAAGACCGTGCGCTCCCGGCAGGTCAATCACATGCACGATCGTCAAAGACGCGCCATGCCGTTGCGCGAGATCCAACGCGCGCAACAGCACGGGTTCGTCCTGGGGGAAATGATCTACCGCAGCGAGGATATGAGATATGGTCATCCTCTCCTCCTTGCTGTGTTGGGCCATGTTTCAGTCATGCCTGAGGCATGTCAGGACTGTGGTCAATCACCCCGCTTGCGGTGCTGTCTGACTATCCGTTGCCCAGTGCCGGAAGGCTCTTCCACACAGCCTCGTTCGCGGCGGTAAGCGGTTTGCTGGCGGCAATCGCGCTGGCGATCATCACTCCGGGCCAGCCGTAATGCAGGCCTGGATCAACGCTCTGTTGTGCCGCAAGTGCTTCATCAGCGGGATTTGCCGCTGCCGCGTCAGGGTGTTCTGCGGGTTCGGCCTCGGGGGGGAACAGATCCGGGAACAGGTCTTCGAAATCGGCTTTGCAGATCATCATGGGTTCGGTCCTTTTTAACAAAACAGGCACAGGCGCGGTCAATCCCGCAGGGCGTTATGCGGCTTGCTGGATTTGGCTGTCATGGCGGTAGGCGCGGCGATGCGTGCGGGCCACGGGCCGCATGTTCAGTTCGCGGTCATCAAGGCGATAAACCTCTGCGCGGATCTGATCGCGTGCGACGCCGATATCGTCCAGCATCCGGTCATCAAGCGCTTCGAGCATTGCGATCATCTGGTTCTGTTTCCGCCGGCGCATCGCGGATTTGACCCAGGACCGCAGGGCATCACCAATTGCGGTGCGCTGTTGCTGTGCATTGGCGTAGGGACGTGCGGGTGAAATATAGTCGGGTTTCTGCATCAGGTAGGTGTACATATCTGTCTCCGTTCAGGTGTTCTATGATCACGACAGTGACGCACAGGGCCTTTGAGCAAGTTGCATCACAGGACACCAGACACCGCTCAGGGCGTCGTCATGTCGTCTTTTTCAGTAAAGATAGAAATTTACCCCTAAGCGCGGACCGGCCAAATGCCTCGTCCCGCTTGGGGTCACCAGCGGTTCAGCAGATTTCCCGCGAAAAGCAGGAACCTCGTATAAAGCATGAACATCAACATAGCCAAAACATGGTCAGTTTCACGGTGGCTTTCAAGCGTGATAGTTGCATTTGCGACCTTTTGGCCGGAATTCGCCGACATGCAACAGACTGACGGGAATTCAGTGGTGCATGATTGACGAACGGGTGCGGGCTACATAGCTATGATCTTATGTTGGTCCATGACGCACATACGCGATACATCCTCCTGACCCGCTCGTTTCCCCGGGCGGCATAGGCGCGTCCGCGCGCGCCTGCTCCCCGGGGTTCCTCACATTCCCAATTTTCAGACCGGACACAGGATGCTGTCCGAAGATCGACATCGTGGAAGAGCCTATGACCGACATTCACCTTACATCCCCTCGCCGCCGCGTCATGCACACTGCCCATCGCATAGCGCATCTCTGACGCATCCTGATGGCCGGGTCCGAACGGCGACAGTTCCCGATTTGACCAGGCCTGCCTGATCTCTTTTCGGAAAATACGACGATCCGAAGGCAGACAGTTTTTCATTTTTTCCGAAAGGACACTTCACATGTCTACCCCAACACCCGACGCCCCGCCCAAGCGGTCAACACGCCGTCCCCGTATCGTGATCAGCGCCGAGGACCTGGCCCATATCGAGGGGCTGGCCGATGGCGCACTGGAACGCAACCCAACGCTGGCGGATCGGCTTTTGGACGAACTGGGCCGCGCCCGGATCGTGGCGGCAGACCGTATCCCCGAAACCGTGGTTCAGATCGGCAGCGCGGTCACCTATCGCGATGAAGCCACCGGTCAGGAACGCACGGTCGAGCTGGTCTACCCAGAGGACGCGGATATTGCGCGTCAGCGCGTGTCTGTCATGACCCCGATCGGGGTGGCGTTGATCGGCCTGTCCGAAGGTGCGGTGTTTCACTGGGACACCCGAGGCAACCAGCGCCGGATGCTGACGGTCATCAAGGTTGAAGCGAAATCAGACACGGATGACGATTGAGCATGTGATCAGACGCGCACGGCCCGACATTCGGGCCGTGCCTGTCTGCCGCGTGGGGGTGGTGTCATGACCTGTTGATTTTCAAAACCGGTATTTGCCTGATCTTGATCTGGCGTTAGGATTTTGTTTCATGGATTTAAAGCAGAATATCCGCAGGCTTGTCTGGCCCGCTTTGCTGACTTTGATCAGTCTGGCGCTGGTTCTGTTTCCCGAGCAATTGGCGACGTATCTGGGCGATGGCGACGGCCTGACGCTTGGAGTGACGGCGCTTGCCTATTTTGCCGCGGCCTGGCTGATCAGCAGGGTGATTGCGCTGTTTCTGGATCAGGCGGCGGCGCGCAGGCGTCCGTATCCGCGGCTTTTGAAGGATATGATCGCCGCGTTGATGTTCATCATCGCGTTCGTCGCCAGTGCATCGCTGTTCATGGGGCAGGGTGCGCTTGGGGCTTTTGCGGGGTCCGGTTTGATCCTGGCGCTGCTTGGCTTTGCCATTCGCAATGTTGTGGCCGACACCCTGTCGGGCATCGCCTTGGGTGTGGAAGGTCCGTTTCGCATCGGCGACTGGATCGACATTGACGGGCTGTCGCGCGGCAAGGTGATCGAGATCGGATGGCGCACGACGCGTATCCTGACGCTGGACCGGACCTATATGATCCTGCCCAACAGCCAGATCGCGCGCCAACAGATCACAAACTATTCTGCCCCAAAACAGGAATATCGCGCGCAGGTCAGGATCACGCTGGATCACAGCATGCCGATTGGCCGCGCCCGCGAGATCATTCTTGATGCATTGGCCAAGGCCAGTCTGATCAAGCAGACACCTGCGCCGGATATGCGGGTTGTCGCTTATGAAGAGGCCGGGATCACCTATACCCTGCGGTTTTGGGTCTCACGGTTTGATCGTGACGTTGACTGCCGCGACGAGGTGTTCACCCTTGTGGATGACGCGTTGCGTCGCGCAGGCAGCATTGCCCCCTATCGTCGCATTGGAATGATCCCGACTGTCGAGCCGATACATGACTAAGCCATCATCCTGCCGGGTTATAGGCCAGATGGTTCGGGACAGGACCGGCCATTGCCCGATGGTGATTTCCTTTGATTAATGAAACAAGCTGTCAGTCAGAGCAGACCACCGCGACGCTGTAAGGGACAAATTTTGTGACAGAGACGTCTACAGATCAAAGCAACAAGGCCGCGCCGGACAGCAATGAGCGCTCAACTTCGCCACGCACACTGGACTTTCAGTCCGATACGGGGGCGTCCGGGCCTGTCTGGTTGGCCGCAGGGCTGGTGGTTGCGATTGTTCTTTGGATGGGCAGCGGGTTTGTGTTTCCCACGGACACCACCGAAGAGGTGCCAGCACGGGCAGACCCGGCACCGGTTTCCGTGGCTGTGACACCATCGACCGCAGAAGAGGTCACGCAGATTTTCCGCGCCGAAGGTCAGGCGTTAGCCGATCGGGATACGATGTTGCGCTCGGAGACCTCTGGCACAATCGTCGAGGTTTTGGTGAGCAAAGGCGAAGACGTTGCAGCCAACGCGGTTATTGCGCGGTTTGATCCGTCCACCAATCAGGCCGATGCCAGACGCGCCGCCGAAGAACTGAACCGCGCACAGCGCGAATTTGACAATGCCCAGGCGTTGCTGGATCGCGGGATCGCCACTGCCGACCGTGTAGCACAGGCCCGCGCAACGCTGGCTGCGGCACAGGCCCAGGTGGCGGCTGTTGAACAGGCGGCGGACAATCTGACCATCGCAGCCCCGTTCGCAGGCCGGGTTGAGACGCTGGACCTTGATGTCGGCGAATTTGTTTCGACCGGGACAGAGGTTGGCCGTCTGGTTGACATCACGCCGCTGACCGTGGCCATTCAGGTGCCGCAGCAATCCCTGACGCGGCTGGCTGTCGGCCAGACCGCGACCGTGACCTTCATCACCGGCGAAACCCGTGACGGCACAGTAAGCTTTATCGGAACCGCTGCCGCTGCTGAAACGCGTACCTTTCTGGCAGAGATCGAGGTGGCCAATGAAGATGGCGCAATCCCGGCGGGCATTTCTGCCGAAGTGGTCATTCCGACCAATGATGTCACCGCGCATTTCATTCCATCATCGATTGTATCGCTTGATCCGGACGGCACGCTTGGCGTGAAAACGGTTACGTCCGATGATGTGGTTGAATTTCACCCCATCGACATTGTCCGCGCGCAGATCGACGGTATCTGGGTCACCGGTCTGCCCGACACGGTTGACATGATCACCGTTGGTCAGGGCTATGTCAGCGCCGGCGAAACGGTTGCCCCACGTCCCGAGGTGGCAGAGCAATGAACGCCATAATCACTGCCGCTTTTTCGCGATCCCGCGTTGTTGTGATGGCCCTGTTGGCGATGCTGACAATCGGGGTCTATGCCTATTCAGTCATCCCCAAAGAGGCCAATCCAGAGGTGCCGCTGCCCTTGTTCTATGTCTCGACCGGACTGGACGGGATCAGCCCCGAGGACGCGGAACGCCTGTTGCTGGAGCCGCTGGAGACCGAGTTTGCCTCTATCGAAGGGCTTGAAACGCTCAAATCCGACGCCGCTGAAGGGTTTGCCAGTCTGCAACTGGAATTCAGCCCCGGCGGCGACAATGACGAGGCATTGCAGCTGGTGCGGGATGCCGTGGACCGGGCCGAGGGGGATCTGCCCACAGATGCCTATGATGTCACCATCACCGAAATTGACCTGTCCCTGTTTCCAATCATCACGGCGATCCTGTCTGGCTCGGTTCCCGAACGCACGCTGAACGATCTTGCCGAACGCCTGCAGGAAGAGATCGAAGGGCTGCCCGGTGTTCTGGAGGTCGATATTGGCGGGCAGCGTTTTGAATTTCTTGAGGTTCTGATCAGTCCGACCGTGTTTGAGACCTATAACCTGTCCTTTGATGAACTGATCGGGCAGATCCAGCGCAACAATCGGTTGATTGCCGCGGGCGCGATTGAAACCGGGGCGGGGCGCATTGTGCTCAAGGTGCCGGGGCTGATCGAGGATCTTGAGGATGTGATGGCGATGCCGGTCAAGGTGCGCGGCAACGCTGTTGTGACCTTTGGCGACATCGCAACCATCCGGCGCACGTTTGAAGACCCGGATTCCTTTGCCCGGATCAACGGGCAACCGGCGCTGGCGCTGGAGATCAAGAAACGCTCGGGCGCAAACATCATCGAAACCGTTGATGCGGTACGCGCGCTTGTGGCCGAGATGCAGGCCGATTGGCCGGAAAACATCGACATCACGTTTTTGCAGGACCAGTCCGAGACCGTGAAAAGCTTTCTCAGCGATCTTGAGGCCAATGTCATTGCCGCCGTTATTCTGGTTATGATCGTGATCGTTCTGGCGCTTGGCTTGCGATCTGCGGTGCTTGTCGGTCTGGCGATTCCGGGCGCGTTTTTTGCCGGCATCATCGGGGTGTGGACGCTGGGGTATTCGATGAACATCATCGTGCTTTTTGCGCTGATCCTTGTCGTGGGCATGTTGGTTGATGGTGCCATCGTCACAACCGAGCTGGCCGACCGCAAACTCGAAGAAGGCACGCCGCCGAAAGAGGCGTATGCCTTTGCCGCCAAACGCATGGCATGGCCGATCATTGCATCGACCGCGACCACCTTGTCGGTGTTCTTTCCGCTGCTGTTCTGGACGGGCATGGTGGGTGAGTTCATGAAATATCTGCCGATCACGGTCATTCTGACCCTGACGGCGTCGCTTTTCATGGCGCTGATCTTTATTCCGGTGGTGGGCGGGCTGATTGGCAAACGCCAGCCCAAGACCGCGCGTGCCAAGGCAACGCTGCACGCGGCTGAAATCGGCGATCCGCGTGATATTGGTGGGCTGACGGGCGCATATGTTCGCGTTCTGGAATGGGCGATCCTGCGTCCGGGGGCAACTGTGCTGCTGGCGGTTGCGCTTTTGTTGGGGGGCTTTGGGCTTTACGGACAATTCGGCAAAGGTGTGACGTTTTTTCCTTCGGTCGAGCCTGAATTCATGCAGGTTCAGGTCCGCGCCCGCGATAACTTTTCGATTTTTGAACGCGACGCTCTGGTGCGGGCTGTGGAAGACCGGCTGCTGGACTATGACGAGATCGCCAGCATCTATGCGCGATCGTCCATGAGCGCCGGGCAGGGGGACGAGGAAACAATCGGAACGCTGCAACTGGAACTGACCGAGTGGGACACACGCCGCACCGCTGACGAGATCGGTGTCGATATCCGCGAGTCCGTGGCGGATATCGCCGGCATTGATGTGCAGGTGCAAACCCAAAGCATGGGTCCGACATCGGGCAAACCGATCAACCTTCAAATCACCGCCCGATCCCCCGAGATTCAGCAACAGGCGGTCGAGCAAATTCGCGACCTCATGGGCGGAATTGGCGGGTTTACCGATGTAACCGACACGCGCCCTGTGCCCGGGGTCGAGGTTTCCATTCTGGTCGACCGCGCCGAAGCCGCGCGGTTTGGTGCCGATGTTAGCCTTTTGGGGCAAGCGGTTCAGCTTTTGACGCAGGGCATCACCGTTGCCGATTACCGTCCCGAAGATGTTGACGGGACGCTGGATATCCGGGTCCGGTTTCCGGCCGAGGCCCGGTCCTTGGCGGAATTGAGCAGCTTGCGCGTGCCCACAGCCGCCGGTTTGGTCCCGATCTCGAATTTCGTGACCTTCGTTCCGTCCGAACGCACGGGCATCATACGGCGGATCGACGAAAAGCGGGTGACGACAATCGAAGCCAATGTGGCACCCGGTGTTTTGGTCAATGACCAGATCAGCGCGCTGACCTCTGCCTTGAACGCGGCAGACCTGCCAGAACAGGTCACCTTCAGTTTTGCGGGGGAAGCCGAAGATCAGGCCGAGGCGATGAATTTCCTGATCGGCGCGTTTATCGCGGCGGTGACGCTGATGTTTGTGATCCTGGTTTTGCAATTCAACAGCTTCTTTCAGGCCATCATCGTCATGAGCGCGATCATTTTTTCCATTGCAGGTGTGCTGCTGGGATTGCTGGTGACCGGGCGTCCCTTTGGCATCGTGATGGGCGGGATCGGTGTTATCGCGCTTGCCGGGATTGTGGTGAACAACAACATCGTCCTGATCGACACCTATAATGACCTGAAGAAAACCGGCCAATCCCCTCTTGAGGCCGCCCTGCGCACCGGCGCGCAACGTCTCAGGCCGGTGGTTCTGACCTCTGTGACGACAGCGTTGGGATTGATGCCGATGGTCATCGGGTTGAACCTGAACTTCTTTACCCGAGAGGTCGTTTACGGTGCGCCGTCGACGCAATGGTGGACGGAACTGTCCTCGGCCATCGCGGGTGGGCTGGTGATCGCAACGGTTCTGACGCTTGTCTTGACGCCCGCCATGTTGATGCTGGCAGAGCGCAGGGACAAACGCGCCGTTGCCCCGACGCAGCCTGCGCTGTCGGAGGGTTGAGACCGGGCGATTGTGAAAACAATAGGGTGCGTCCCGGTTAACCGGGATTAATGACGAACCAATACCTTGGTTTATTCTGTCTCTGAGTCAACAACCGCAGGCCTATAGTGTGTCTGTGGGAGAACAATCGGAGATGAACATGATCGACCTGGTACAAGACTACAAAGCCGTTTTGCTGGCGGATCACGCGGCCCCTTGTCTTTCGCTGTACCAGCCGACGCATCGGTCCTATCCCGACCGACAGCAAGACCCGATCCGGTTTGGCAATCTGCTCAAGGAGCTGGAACAATCGCTGACGCGTCAATATTCCGAACAGCGGTCTTCTGCGCTTTTGCGACCGTTCCGAGACCTGAAGGATGATGCGCAATTCTGGAACCGGACCCTTGATGGCATCGCGGTGTTTGCGACAGAGACGATGTTCAAGGTCTACAACCTGCAACGGCCCGTGCGCGCGTCGGCGATTGTTGCCGACAGCTTTCACACCAAGCCTTTGATGCGAATTTTGCAATCGGCGGACCGCTATCACGTTCTGGGATTAAACCGTCACAGCGCCACGTTGTACGAAGGCAATCGCTATGCGCTTGATCCTGTTGAGCTTGATGATGGGTTTCCGAAAACAAGCAGCGACGTCACCGATCCCTATGAAGGCGACCCGGAACGTACAAAGCGCGCGCATGGCCCCAGCGGCCCTGGCAAGACATCGCGTCACGGAACCGATGTGCGCCAAGATGCGCTCAGGAATGACACAAAGCAGTTTTTCCGTGCTGTCAGCGACGCGGTGCTGCAAAGATATTCCAGGCCAACGGGTATTCCTGTGTTGCTCGCCGCGCTTCCCGAACATCATCACCTGTTCCGTGAGGTCAGCAACAATCCCCTGCTGATGGATAAGGCGCTTGATGTTGATCCTGGGTCGATCGCTTTGGACGATCTGCGCAGGCGCGCCTGGGAGATTGTGCTGCCGTCTTATCTTGAACGTCTTGACGGGCTGGTCGACCAGTATAACGCCTGCCAAGGCAGATGGTCGAAGTGCTGCGGATTTGTCCGAAATTGGCAAAGCCGCCGCGTCGGGTCGTGTCTCGACCCTGCTGCTTGACGCGGATCGTGTGGTGCCGGGGCGCTTTGATGCGCAAAGCGGTGCGATTGAATTTGCCCGGCTCGAAGAACCCGGCGTTGATGATGTGCTCGATGATCTGAGCGAACATATCGTAAAGACCGGCGGTGAGGTGGTGATCGTGCCACCCGAGCGCATGCCCTCTGACACCGGTCTGGCCGCCCTGTTCCGGTTCTAAGCCATCATTGCCGCGATCTGACGGTGCTGTCTGCAAATCACGGGTTTGGCACAAACGGGTGCCAGACCCGAATTGCGCCGATTTGGCCTGTGTCGCCAAGGTGTGGATCACACAATGCCCGCTTTTGCGGGGTGATCTGGCGTCATTTTCAAGGTGTGATTGCTCTGTGTTAATTCTGACGTTTTTTCTTTGCCTATGCTTTCGGGTACAAAAGCGAAGCAGCAAAATGGAGCCCGCCGCATGTTGGTAGGTCGCGTTATGCGCAAACCCGTTACGCTTATTTCTCCGGACACGTCGGTGCGGGCGGCTGCGGCCCTGATGCGGGAATTGCAAATCGGAGCGCTGCCGGTGTGCAAAAACCTGTATCCAATCGGGATCGTCACAGACCGCGATATCGTGACACGCTGGGCATGCAGAATGGTGTCCGATTGCGCGATTGCCCAGATCATGACGCGCAATGTCATCACCTGTAATCTTGATCAGACGATTGAATGTGCTGCTCATGTGATGTCAGACGCGCAAATTCGCCGTCTTGTCGTTGTCGACAACATGGGACGGGCTGTGGGTATCCTGACCCTGGGCGATATTGCCAATGATGCGAACGAGGTTTTGGCCGGTCAGACCCTGGGCGAGATTGTCGAGCTGCGCTGACTAGTCAGACAAAAGAACGTGCCGCAGCGTATCAAGATCAATGCCTGCAAATTCGGTCAGGGCTTCAAGATCATCCAGACAGATTTCGCCATGTTGCGGGTAAGAGATAAGACCGTCGCGTTCAAAACGGCGCATGGTCCGGCAGACATGCACATTGCTCATTCCGGTGAATTCACCGATCTTGTGCTGCGTCATCGGAAATTCAAAACGGGTGCCGTCGACACGGTCGATGGCCTCAAGCCGGACAAAAAACTCAAGCAGCGCATAGGCGATGCGGTTTGTGGAACTGCCTTTGCCCATACGCAACAAAAGCTCTGACGTGCGCGATTGGGTTTTGACGATTTCGGCTGCCATCAATTCACGCAGGGTCGCCAATTCCGGCTCTGGTCCATTGGCCTGAACCGCGCGGATGTTGATGTACCGCACATCGCTTAGCGCGTCCACAGAACAGGCCGCGACCGAGGCGTGTGCCGCACCGATCAACGCAAAATCGCCGGGCAACATCACATCAACGATCTGCGTCTCGCCGTCTGGCAACATCTTGGAAAAGGCGGCCCAGCCATCAAGCAGCAACATGGAGTGATCAGCAAAATCATCCTCGCGCACAATCGACGTGCCTTTGGCTGCCGTTTCAATATGCGCTTTGGGTTGTGCCTTTAGAAACGCTGTGACAAGCGCTGGTTTCTTTGGTGTTGGGGTTAATCTTATGAGCTCGGCTTGAACGTGCATCTGAAGATCCTTCCCCGATTATGCGTGTTGATGCGCGATCAGACGAATCCGGCAACACACATTCGTAAGATTAGATGCTAACAGAGAAGGCGGGCACGCGCTATGGAGGATCGGCGGAAGTTTGCTTAAGTGCTCCATGGCTGATCATCGTCACAAGAGCCATTCAACAGGCAGCCATCCGATCCCGCGCAGGGCCAGCCGTTTGAGCCATGTCGTGCCGGGTTCCTGGGTCAACGTCGCCTGATTTATCGGGTCTCTCCACACCGGGTGCCCGTCCTGTAACAACACCCGCCAGGCAAGATCGCCCAGGCCCTGATCAAACGCGCGGTGCAGGGCAGTGGCCATCCGTTCGCTGTGGATGATCAATCCCATCTCAGTGTTGAGCGTGGCGGATCTGGGATCGAAATTAAACGAGCCGACAAAGATACGGGCACCGTCCACGGCAAATGTCTTGGCGTGCAGGTTTGATCCCGATGATCCCAGTGGACCCATCACGTCATGGTCGGATGGGCCCGCCGCCTCGGCGCGCAATTCGTACAATCCGACACCTGCCAGCAATAGATCCGTCCGGCGTTTGCTATAGCCGACATGAACCGGCAACATGTTCGTCGCCTCCAGCGAATTGGTCAGCATCCGCACGGCGACACCGTTTGTTTCAAGGCGGGCAAAGGCCGCGACACCGGCGGTGCCGGGAACGAAATAGGGGGTGACGCCATCAAAGCGGCTTTGGATCGGGCCAACTCCGTCCAGCAGGCGCGAGGTGAACAATTCGGAACGCGGCACGGGTCCAAAGATCTTGACCGGATCGTCGCTGATCAGGTCGGCACGGGTCCACTCTATCGCAAGATTGCCGCGCATTAGGGACGATACGATGTCAGAGGACTCAAGCAAAGACCGGTATTCGGCATAACGCGGTGCGGTTTCAAACCGGCGCAGCCGCGACGCCAGCAGATCCAGACCGCCGTTCCGCCTCAGAATCCGCTTCGCCTCGTGGACCGAACTTGCGTTCCAGTAGCGATCGAAATCGGCTGAGATCTTTGGGACAACGTCGCCCACTGCGACGACATCAAGATCAATCTTGAGGGCGGTTTCATCTGTTCCGAAATATTCATCACCGATATTGCGCCCACCCAAAATGCTGGCCCGGCCATCAACGGTAAATGCCTTGTTGTGCATGCGGTGGTTCAGTCTGAAAAAATCAAACGCATAGGACAGGCGTTTGAACCGGCGCAGCACAAAGGGATTGAACAGGCGGACCTCGATGTTTTTGTGGGTGTCCATCCCGGCAAGCACATCATCCAGATCGTCAATCCCGTTGTCATCCAACAAAAGACGCACCCGCACCCCGCGATCCGCTGCACGCAGCAGCGCCTTGAGCAGCAAATGCCCGGTCATATCGGCGCGCCAGATGTAATATTGCACGTCAATTGACGACACCGCGGCATTGGCCAGCAACATTCGGGCTACAAAGGCGTCCATCCCGTCTTCCAAGGCGGCGATCCCGCTGAGCCCTTCATGTTGCGCGGCTTGCGCCGTTACCGCGTCGGCCAGCGCGCCATCCGTGGCTGGCGGCAGCGCGGTCTCTGTGGGGCGGTCGGGCTGGGCCGGGGGTGGAAAGGCCAAACGGGCCACAAGCAGCGCAAGACCCAGGAACGCCGTCGCAAACAGCAAACCTCTTAGAATGGTCATAAGCATCGCGCCAATCTCCTTGGGCGGGATCGCCCCGCAAGACGCCGCGCATCGCGGCACGATTGATCCGGCGCGGTATCGTTCGGTTTGTCAAGGATAGGCCAAAAGACCCGTCGCGTGCATTGGATCAGCTGTCGGTGACCAATCGCAGCCCAAGATGGGCCGGCGGCGTTCCAACGGCGCATCCGCCCCGTGCGGGATCGCGGACCAGAAAGGACATTGCAGCGACGTGTTCGCCCCCAAGATAGAACGCCGGGCAGCGATTTGCATCCATCCCATCGGCATAGCAATCGCTTGTCCATTCCCAGACGCTGCCGTCCAGATCGGCAATGCCCTCGGGCGAGGTGGAAAAGCTGCCTTGTGTTTTCAGGGCGCGCGGCGCGGTCCCTTCGGTCAGATAGGTCGAGGCCCAGGTCAGCGACGGGTCGGTAAACAGCGGTTCGGTGTCCTTGGGTAAAACCGGTGCCGCGATGTGGTTCCATTCGTCTGTGGTTGGCAAGCGATAGCTCTGCCCGGTGCGGGCGTTGAGCCAGGTAATGTATTCCTGAACATCGACATAGCTCAGACCGGTGGCTGGTGTTGTTTCGGCATCAAAGCCCGCGCGCACGCGCAACGTCAAAGAACAGGCCTGTTCCGAGGCACAGGCGTTCCATTCGGCAACCGTAACCTCGTGGCGTTGCACCCAAAGCCCAGAGCCATCCGGCAACGTGACGCTCTGTTCGGCCATTTCTGGGGCGAGGGATGGATCAAGTGACGGATCAGGGCCGCGCTGCATCAGCGCGCCCCCGACCGCCAATGCCGCCACCACGAGGCCCAGTCCAACAAAACGAAGGGACGTTTTTGAAAGGGTCATGACAGCAGGCATAGCTCAGTTCCTTTTCTGTTCAGGCATCAGACTGGAAATCACGAGGCGCGACAACCTGTTCCATCAAAGCGTTGTCCCATTGTCCCTGAACCACGAAATGGGCTGTCGCGCCAAGCATGACGCCTTCGATCAGATTGTGGTTCACATAGGCATAGACGCCCGGTTGTTCAAAAGTATACATCGCCGCAACAGCGCTACCACCCCGCACATACCAGGTTTCCATGTCCCGCAGGGGCGCATCGGTGAACGACGATTCCCACACATAGGTGCCGTGTCCACCGATCAGGTGCGGACGGGAATCCCGGTTGGCCTGATTGTGGATCATCAGAACGGTTTCCCCGACATCCGCAGTCAGTGCATTCTCCCCGGTCAGGGCACCCACGGCCCCGTTGAACACCGAATGTGTCGGGATCAGGGTGCGCATGGCCTCAAGGCTGTCGGCATAGTCATCGCCAGCGGCCTCGTATTTGCGGTAGTCGCCGTTTTCGTCCATCGGCAAATAGTAGTCCTGTTCTCCGAAATAGGCGATTTTGTCATAGCGCAGCGGGTTGCCGTCCTTGTCCTTCAGGCCATCGCGCGGCAGCACCATCACAGCGCCGTTCATGCCATGGGTCACGTGATAGGGGATCATTGCCCCGCCGGGGGCGCAGTGATAGGTAAAGCACCCCGGTTTGCTAGCTTTCCAGCGCAAAACGCATTCTTCGCCGGGATAGACATGGGTCAACCCACCACCGCCCAATGCGCCTGTTGCCGCGTGAAAGTCGATATTGTGCTCCATCCGGCTCTCCACCGGATTGCGCAGCGTCAGCTCCACCATGTCGCCTTCGTGACAGATGATCAGCGGTCCGGGGACAGAGCCGTTATAGGTCAACGCCCAGACTTCGGCACCTGTGTCTTCGTCGACAACCATCAGACGTTCGGTGGTGTCCATTGTGATTTCGATGATCTTGGGTCCGCCTGTTGCGACCTGTTCGTGTTCGGGCGCAAAGGGTGGCGCGACCAGCTCTTGTTTGACGCGGGTGTATCCGGAAAGGTCTGCCTTTTTGGCGTTGGATTCTGCGTCTTGCTTGCCTGCGGTTTTATAAAGCTTGGACGATGTCGCGTTGATCGCAGTGATTTTCGGTGTGCGGGTGGTGGCCATCGCACCGGCACCTGTCACCGCTGCCGCTCCGGCAAGCATACTGCCGCGCAGAACGTTGCGGCGGCTGGTCTTCATAAGGCCGGGGTTGATGAATTTGGTCATGGTCTTCTCCATCGGGGTGGACTGGTCAGACGGACTGTCCGCCTGCCATCCACTGAAACTGGTCAGATGTTTTTCGGGGTTGGGGGTCAAAGCGCGTGTGGCTTCAAGCAACATGCTTTGCGAGTGATGTGGCAAACGGATGCGGCACCCTGTGCGGGGTGCGGGAAAGACCGGTTGCCATCGTGCGGATCATTTCGGTGTCCTTTCAGATCTCTGCATGTCTTGATCTGAAACTTACCCGATTTGAAAAATCCCAATTTGCGCTGCGACAAATAACAAAAATGTGTCAACCATGCATGTTCTGAACGGTGCTTATGGCGTCGCCGGTTCAGATGTGGCAAGACCGGGATATGAATGCTCCGACACGCAAGATTCTGCCGCAGCTTGATGAAAGCCTGCTGACGCATTTGCCGCCGTTTTCGAAACTCGACAAGCGCGAGGTGCGCACGATTCTTGATCAGGCGTCGTCCCAGCGCTACGAGGCCGGGGTCGCGGTGTTTCTTGAAGGCGCGCCGGCCGAGCGGTTTTATATGCTTTTGGATGGGTATGTGCGCGTGGTGCGAATCACACCTACGGGCGAACAGGTGACATCGCTGCATATCCCGGCGGGTCAATTGATGGGAATCGCAAAAGCCATCGGACAGGACACCTATCCCGCCACGGCCATGACGGCGACAGAATCGCTCGCGCTCAGTTGGCCGATGCGGCTTTGGGAAACCTTCGTCAAGGACTATGACGGGTTTGCCACCGAAACCTACAAAACGCTGGGCCAGCGGGTTGGGGAAATGAACAACCGGATTGTTGAAATGGCCACCCAGCAGGTTGAACAACGTGTCGCCAATGCGCTGCTGCGGCTGATCAACCAGACCGGGCGCAAGGTCGAGGGTGGGATCGAGATCGACTTTCCCATCACCCGTCAAGATTTGTCCGAACTGACCGCGACCACGCTTCACACTGTCAGCCGCGTGCTCAGCGCGTGGGAAAGACAGGGCCTTGTTCAAAGCAAACGCAAACGCATCACGGTCTGTGATCCACACGCGCTTGTCATGCTCAGCCAGGCATAATCGCCGACCTGAGTTCCATTAGAAAATCGTTTTCATCAAGGTGATATTCGGCGCAGGCATCTGCGATCGTATGAAACGGGCTGACCAGACATCCCACGCAGAGCATCTTGTGACGGGTGAAAACCGCAATCGTTTGCGGCCACTGCGTCATCATATCTGCAAGCGGCAAATCCGGATCGTCCAACTTTAAGCCATTCATAAGAGACTCCTTCTGACATCGACAATAGCCAGCCAAGTGGTCGGAATGTTGCGCTAGATCAAACGTCGCTCAGCCGAGGGCTGCTAGACAGGGTTATCCCGAATTCATGGAGGCCTTACGGATGGCTGAATTTCTAACCAAATCGCGGGCGCGCAACATTTTCTACGGGGGCTCGATCTTTTTCGTTGTGGTCTTCGTGGCAATGACCGTCCATTCTCATAGATACGTCGTCAACGTTTCGACAGCGGGTATGCCGCTGAGCGAAGAGGTGATTCACGGCAAACATGTGTGGGAGCAAAACTCCTGCATCAACTGCCACAGCCTGCATGGCGAGGGTGCCTATTTTGCCCCCGAAGTCGGCAACGTGATGACCCGCTGGGGCGTACAGGACAGTCCCGAGGACGCTTTTGAAATCCTCAAAGGATGGATCGAAAGCCAACCCAGCGGGATCGAAGGCCGCCGCCAGATGCCCAGTTATGATCTGAGCGATGAAGACATCCGCGGACTTGCGGAATTTCTGCGTTGGGCGGACCAGACGGACACCCAGGGCTGGCCACCAAATGATGCCGGTTAAGGAGGTACTGCGCGCTCCGAAAAGCACATCGCTGCTGTCGGATCACATCGCGCACAAAGAGGATAAGAACTATGAAATATGAAACACAAAGAGTCGCATACTGGTACTTCCTTGCCGCGATGGCCCTTTTCGCCATTCAGGTGCTGGGTGGGCTGGTTGCCGGCTGGATTTACGTCGCGCCGAATTTCCTGTCGGAAATTCTGCCCTTCAACATCATTCGCATGATCCACACCAACGCGCTGATCGTCTGGCTGTTGCTGGGCTTCTTCGGGGCCGCTTACTATCTCATTCCCGAGGAATCAGAGCGCGAGATATGGTCGCCAAAGTTGGCCTATCTTCAGCTGATCATTTTCCTCGTGGGCACATTGGGTGCCGTTGGTAGTTACCTTGTCGGCATCCATGGCGGCCGCGAATTTCTTGAGCAGCCTCTCTGGGTCAAGTTCGGCATTCTTGTCGGTGCGCTGATCTTCCTGCTCAACATCTCGATGACCGTTCTGGCGGGTAAGAAAACCGCGATCACCAACGTGTTGCTGATGGGCATGTGGCTTTTGTCGCTGCTTTGGATCTTTGCCTTTATCAACCCCGACAACCTGTCCCTTGATAAGATGTACTGGTGGTTCGTTGTTCACCTGTGGGTCGAAGCGACCTGGGAACTGGTGATGGCGTCTATTCTGGCGTTCCTCTTGCTCAAGCTGACCGGTGTGGACCGCGAAGTTGTCGAAAAGTGGCTCTATGTCATCGTGGCGACCGCGCTCTTCTCGGGCATCCTTGGCACTGGCCACCACTTCTACTGGATCGGTCTGCCGGGCTACTGGCAGTGGGTTGGCTCGATCTTCTCGACCCTTGAGGTGATCCCGTTCTTCCTGATGATGACCTTTGCCTTTGTCATGGTCTGGAAGGGCCGCAAGAACCACCCGAACAAGGCCGCACTTCTGTGGTCACTCGGGGCCAGCACGGTTGCCTTCTTTGGCGCGGGCGTCTGGGGTTTTCTGCACACTCTGCACGGCGTGAACTTCTATAGCCACGGCACACAGATCACCGCAGCCCACGGCCACCTTGCCTTCTACGGGGCCTATGTCGCGCTGAACCTGGCGATCATCACCTACGCGATGCCAATGCTGCGTCAGCGCGAACCCTATAATCAGGTGCTGAACATGGCGTCGTTCTGGCTGATGACCGGTGGTATGGCATTCATGACCTTTGTGCTGACCTTTGCGGGCACCATTCAGACTCACATGCAGCGGGTGATCGGTGACTACTACATGGATGTGCAGGAAAGCCTGTCGATCTTCTACCTGATGCGCTGGGGTTCTGGCCTGGCGGTTGTGATCGGTGCGCTGTTGTTCATCTATTCGATGCTGGTTGTGCGCAAGCGCGAGATCATCGAACCTGGTCCCGCCAACCCCGTACCGGGAGAGTAAGCAATGAATATTGCAAACACACCGTCCCTGCCGTTTTATCAGGCAACCGGTCGCGAATGTGACCTGTTCGAGACGGCCTATGACAACGGTTTGCCCCTTCTTCTGAAGGGGCCTACCGGCTGCGGCAAGACCCGCTTCGTCGAACATATGGCGGCCCGCATGGGCAAACCGCTTTATACCGTGGCTTGCCATGATGATCTGTCGGCGGCTGATCTGATCGGGCGCTACCTGCTCAAGGGCGGGGAAACCGTCTGGGTCGATGGCCCTTTGACACGGGCCGTGCGCGAAGGCGGAATTTGCTACCTTGACGAGGTAGTCGAGGCCCGCAAGGACGTGACCGTGGTTCTGCACCCGCTCACCGATACGCGGCGCACGCTGATGATTGACCGCACCGGAGAGGAACTGGTAGCGCCCAAAGGCTTTATGCTGGTCGCGTCCTATAACCCTGGCTACCAGAACGTGCTGAAGCGGTTGAAACCCTCCACCCGGCAGCGGTTTTTGTCGATCTCGTTTGATTTCCCTGATCCCGAGACCGAAATTGCCGTCGTGGCGCAGGAAAGCCGTCTTGAACCCGGACGTGTCGCACCGCTTGTGCGGCTGGCGGGGCATATCCGCAAGCTATCTGGTATGGATCTTGAAGAAGGTGTCTCCACACGACTTTTGATCTATGCAGCCACTTTGATGGCAGGCGGTATGGGCGTGGAACATGCGCTTGAGGCGGCCGTAATCGAACCGCTGAGTGACGAGCCCGATGTGCAGCAATCGCTGCGTGATCTTGTCAGCACAATCTACGGATAAACGTCATGCATCTACTCGACCTGATGGAACCCGAAGAAACTGTTGGAAACCTGTGGCACGACATGGCCATCGGGATCGGGGCAGATGTGACATATCCCGAGGCCAGCGTCACGCTTGCCTCGGTGCGCCCCAGTCTTGCGGTGCTGTTCCGCGCGCTTGGCGGGGCGCCCGGGGTCGAACTGGGTGAGGCTCCGGCAACCGTGATGCGCCACCGTCGCCCGCTGCGGCGCAAGCTGGGTGCGGATCAGGACCGCGAATGGGTGGCGCGCTTTGATGGCGAACGGCTGGGCCTGCCGCCCTTTATTGCCGCCTTCCCAGAAGCCCGCCTGAACCGCGCCGCCTATTTCTGGTTGACCGCGCTTGCTGCTACTGCTGACCAGACCGATCTTGACCTGCCCGACGAACCGTTTGCGCTTGATTGCGCCCAGATCACCGCCAATGCCAAAGCTGCAAAAGCCGCGTATGACGCCTGTCCGGGGTTGCGCGCATCTTATGACGACATGACGCTCATGTGTCTGGCGCTGCGTCCTTCGGTGATGCGTCCGGCGCAGGAAGACATGATCGAAACCGCGATTTGCAAGCAACTTGGCGGGGCGGATCAAACACCGGACCTTGTGACTGCATCGCGCAGCTACATGCCCTTTGCCCCCGTACCGATTTGGTTGCAGTTTGCGCAACCCGGCTCTGGTGCCGCCGCCGGCGAAGAGGCCGCGGATCCCGCGGCACCACCGCCGACTGCGGCGTATACCAGCCGCAAACTCGGCGCGCGCAAGGATCACGAACAGAACAACCGCAATGACAGTTTCATCATGCACCGTTTTGAATCGATCCTGTCCTGGGTGGAATCGATGAACATCAATCGCAGCGTCGATGATGATGACGATGAAAACGCCCAGAAAGCGGCGGATGATCAGGACGAGATTGCCCTGACCAAACATGACCGAAAGGCGGCAACGCGGTTGCGTCTGCATCTGGATCTTTCGCCCTCGGATGCGGATCACGAAGCCTTGTCCGGTATCCACACCTATCCCGAATGGAACCACCGCAGCCGCAGCTACATGGCCGATCACTGTCGTGTGCTTGATGCCCCGGCGCAGCCCGAGGGCAGCAGTTTCAGGCCCGATGACCGCCATGTGCGCGATGTGCGCCGCCAATTCGAGGCGCTGCGCCCCCGCCGTATCCTGCAGCCGCGACAGGTGGACGGAACCGAACTTGATCTTGATGCGCTGTTGACAGCGCAGGCCGATCTTAAGGCCACGGGGCGCGGGTCTGATCGTATCTGGCAATCTGCGCGCCAGATCGAACGCGATATGTCAGTGGCCTTCCTGATTGACAATTCCCGGTCCACCGAGGCCGCTATTGGTGACACGTCGGTGATTGATGTGGCGCGTCACACGATGGCCGCTTTGGCCACCGGTATTGACGCAGCAGGCGACCGGCTTGGCATCTGGGGGTTTTCATCGCTACGCCGTGACCGCGTGTTCCTGACCCGGTGCAAAGGGTTTGACGACCCGATGTCAGGCGACATCACCGCCAATATCGGCGCGTTGAAACCCGGTCACTTTACGCGGCTAGGGGCCGCTGTCAGACATGTCAGCGCGCAGCTGTCCGAAGAACCCAGCGCGCGCAAACTGCTGATTGTTCTGACCGATGGCAAGCCCAACGATCTGGACCATTACGAAGGTCAGCATGGCATCGAAGACAGCCATATGGCCGTGCGCGAGGCCCGCAACGCGGGGCTAAGCTTGCATGGCATCATCATCGATGAAGACGGGCAGGACTGGTTTGCCCGCATCTTTGGCCGCGGCGGGTTCACGCTTTTGCCCGACGCCAAACGTCTGACCCGGGCATTGCCCGACATCTACCGCACTTTGACTCAGGAGACCTGATATGCGTTTTCTCTTTCCTCTCACCAGCGTGCTGTGCGCTTTTGCAAGCTCTGGGTTTGCCGCAGAATTTGATCGCCCGATACCGCAGGCGCAATCCGCGACGGCCGAATTCTGGTATGCGCTGGCATGTGTGATGCTGATTGCTTCGATGGGATTGGTTCAATGGCTCGTGACGCGCAGATAACACAACAAGGCTGGTCCACGCCAAAAATCGCGTTGGCGTTGTACCCGTTCGGGGCCGGGGCCGCCGCGGTGAATGTGTTTTTTGCATCGCTGATCTTCAGCTGGGTTGGAGGGCCGGTTCTCTCGACCGCGTGGTCAATCGGGCTGGGCTGCGTGATCGGCGCGCCTGCAACCTGGTATTTTGCCCGCCATATCCGACACCTGATGGATGTGGCCGACGCAAGCGAGCCGACATGAAAATCGAACTGGACAGTGGCCAACCGGTGATTGACGCACATGATCTTGGCCCGCTTCTGGGCCTTGACCCCGCCGAGGTGCAGGGCAAAATGCGGCGGGGTCAGATTACCAGCAAATACGAACAGGGCGCGGATGAAGACGCCGGAAAGTTTCGTCTGACATTCTATCACAATGGTAAACGCGTGCGGCTGACCTGTTCGGAAGACGGCACAGTGATCAGCACGATCAGAACAGATATGGGCACTAAGGATACGGGAGCCACGTAATGGCACAAACTTCGGCAGAGCAGATGCGCGCTTGGCAGGGGCCGGCGCTATTCAGCTTTGGGTTCAGGCCCTTCTTTCTGTTCGGAGCGATCTGGGTCGTGCTGGCGATGGGCCTGTGGCTGGTCGCGCTGTCCGGTGCGATTGATCTGCCCTCGCGCATGGACCGGGTCTCGTGGCATGCGCATGAATTCCTGTTTGGCTATCTTGGCGCGGTGCTTGCCGGATTTCTTCTGACGGCGGTGCCGAACTGGACCGGGCGGTTGCCCATGGTCGGTTGGCGGCTGGCCGCCTTGTTTGGGCTGTGGGTGGCTGGCCGGATTGCCATTCTGTTTTCGGCGGCTTTGCCTGTCGCGGTGGCCCCGGTGATCGACCTCGCCTTTCCGCTGGTTCTGGGGGGCCTGATCCTGCGCGAGATTGTGGCGGGCAAGAACTGGCGCAACCTTATTGTGCTGGCGTTACTGGCGGTCTTTGCTTTGGCCAATGCACTGTTTCACTACGAGGCAGTCACCGGAGGCTATGCCGCACAGGGCGTCGGACTTCGGCTTGGTGTGGCTACGGCGGTCATGATGATCTGTGTGATCGGCGGACGCATCATTCCGTCCTTCACGCGCAACTGGCTGGCACGACAGGACAATCCGGCGCGTCCGGCCCCGCCGATGCAGCGCTTTGACAAGATTGTGCTCTTGTTCAGCATTCCCGTCCTGCTGGCTTGGGTCGTAAACCCGTTTGACGTCTATATTGGCGTGGCGCTGGTTGTCTTTGCGGTGCTTCATCTGGCGCGCCAAAGCCGCTGGCAGGCGCATCACACGCTGAGCGAGCCTCTGGTTTGGGTGTTGCACGTGTCCTACGTGTTTATCCCGCTGGGCGCATTGGCATTGGGGCTGGATCAGATCCTTGGCAATCCGGGCACAGCCGGGGCGCAGCATTTGTGGATGACCGGTGCGATCGGGGCGATGACCCTTGCGGTGATGACACGCGCCACTTTGGGCCACACCGGGCAGGCGTTGACGGCCAGCCCAATGACCGTGGTCATTTATCTGTGCCTCTTTGGATCGGTGCTTGCGCGGTTCTGGACGTCCCTTTTTCTTGAGCTGAGCTATGTCTCTGGCGTATTGTGGGTCTTGGCATTCGCAGGTTTCGCGGTGGCATATGGCCCGTCCCTCTTGCGGCAGAAACCCGAGAAACCGGCATGAGCTGGCTTGGGTTTACCGGCATCTTCGCGCTGTTTTTCGTCACCCATTCGATCCCGGTGCGGCCCGCTGTCAAATCGCGCATCACGGCGCAGGTTGGCAGCAGGGGTTTTGGCATCGGATATTCGATCCTGTCGATTGGCATGCTGTCCCTGCTGATCTGGTCAGCGGGCGAGGCACCCTATGTCGAGCTTTGGCCGCAGATGACCTGGCAGCGCCATGTGGTTCATCTGGGGATGCTGGCGGTGTGCGTGATCCTTGCCTTCACGCTGGCGCGGCCCAATCCGTTTTCCTTTGGCGGGTCGCGGAATGATCAGTTTGATCCGGCGCGTCCGGGCATCGTTCGCCTGACGCGGCATCCTGTGTTGCTGGCTCTGGCGCTTTGGGCGGGGTTGCATCTGCTTCCCAACGGGGATGTGGCGCATGTGATCTTGTTTGGCGTGCTTGGCGGATTTGCCATCGCCGGCCGCGCTTTGATCAATCGTCGCAAGCGGCGCGAGATGGGGGCCGAGGCATGGGACAGCCTGAACAGGGCGGTCGCGCAGGCTCCGCTGATTCAGGCACCCGCGTCCTGGTCTGGTGCGGCGCTGCGATTGGTGGCCGGGGTGGTGACCTTTGTCGCGTTGCTGGCGCTGCATCCGATTGTGATCGGAGTCTATGCGCTGTAGACGCAAAAACCGCGCCCGGGAGGCCGGGCGCGGTTTTCGTCAGATCGTGAGTGGTGATTACGACGCGCGCGAGTAGCGCACGCCTTCCGGCACATGCTGGTCCAGAACCGAGGCGATGATACGCGTCAAAGGCTGGCCTTCGGGCGCGATGGACAGACGGGTTCCCTCCAGCTGTGTGAACGGCGCGAACCGATCGGCCATTTCGGTCAAGAGCGGGGCAAGCGAGTGAGCCCGTGGTCCGAATTCGGCGCTCAGATCATCCAGATCCACGCGGAACTCGCACATCAGACGCTCGATTGCGCGGGCGCGCAGGTGGTCTTCGGCGGTCATGTGATATCCGCGCGCGCCGGGGAATTCGCCTGCCGCGATGCGTTGCTTATAGGCGGCGGTGGCGGGTGCGTTTTGCACATAGCCTTCCGGAAACCGCGAAATGGACGAGGCACCAAGCCCGATCAGGGTTTGACAGGTGTCGGCGGTGTAGCCCTGGAAATTCCGACGCAAGCGCCCGGCGGCCAGCGATGTGGCAAGATCGTCTTCGGGACGGGCAAAGTGGTCAATCCCGATCGAGGTCAACCCCGCCTCGACAAAGCGTTCACCGGCGCGGGTGGCCAGTGTGTAGCGGGCCAGATCATCGGGCAGCGCATCCTCGTCGATCAGTTTCTGCCGTTTTGATACCCACGGCACATGCGCATAGCCAAACAGCGCAACCCGGTCCGGAGCAAAGGTCAGAACCTTGTCGATGGTGTCTTCGATCCGCGCAAGGCTTTGGTGCGGCAGACCGTAAACAAGATCGGTGTTCAGCGATGTGATGCCCGCGTCACGCAGATCGTCGACACAGGCGCGGGTCACGTCAAAGGGTTGCAGACGGCCAATCGCCTGTTGCACCTCGGGATCAAAATCCTGAATCCCGATAGAGGCGCGGGTCATGCCTTCGGCGGCCAGCGCATCAATCTTGGCGCGGTCCACCATTGTCGGATCAATCTCGACGGAAAACTCGAAATTTTCGCTTTGCGGAAAGACAGACCGGATCGCGCGGGCCAATCGGTGAATCAGCTCTGGGGGCAAAATGGTGGGCGTTCCGCCGCCCCAATGCAAACGGCCCATGCGCAGACCGTCAGGAATGGTGTGGCGCAGCAGCTCAAGCTCTGCCTCAAGCGATTCGATATAGCTTTCTACGGGGCCAAGGGTTTGGGTGCCTTGCGTGTGGCAGGCACAGAACCAACACAGCCGTTCGCAAAACGGGATGTGGATATAGACCGAGACAGGATCGTTCGGATCAAGCTTTTCAAGTGCGCTGTGCTGAAAGCCCGCGCCCGTCTGCGGCGAAAAGACCGCCGCAGTCGGATAAGACGTATAGCGCGGCACGCGCGCATCAAAAAGGCCAAGCGCCTTGAGTGTTTCGATATGTTCCATACGCCCTTTATGAAGCGCAATGATCGCGGCGACTTTGCCTTAGATCAAATTGCGCGATCAAAGATGCGCATGACAGGTATCATTTTGCGCGGCTTGGGCGGGTCAAGATAAAACAGGCTGCAAGCCCCATGCAGATCAGTTGAATGCCAAGAACCAGTGCAGACATAGCCAACAGGACCGAGAGCAACAAAGCGCCAAGCATCATCGACAGGGCAAGGATCTTGTAACGCGGTGCAATCACCCCATTGGATTGCCAATCGGCAATAATGGGGCCGAATATCTTGTTTCGGATCAGCCAAGCGTGCAGCGCAGGTGAGCTTTTGGCAAAGGCGAAGGTGGCCAGAATCACCAGCGGCGTTGTCGGCAATAACGGCAGCACCACCCCAAGCGCCCCAAGGCCAAGTGCAACGAAACCCAAAACCTGCCAGCCAAGCCGCCGTAGGTGGGATAGCGGCCTGCTGGGTGAATTGCTGTGACAGGCGGTCAGTGACATCGATTGGCCTTGTGAATTGGTATCTCTAATACTAATACGTTTGGACGAGTCGAAATGCAAGCTTACCGACAAAAATAGTCGGAAATTGCGATCAACAAAAACAGTGACTTGCGGTTGAGTGGTGACCGGATAGACTGAAGCCTGCGGCTCACGATCCGCAGGACATGCACAGAACGACACAGGCCGTCTCGTGGCCAGAGTGCTTTGAAAGGTGTTCACCCCATGACTGGTAAAACTGCGTTGGATGAACTGCCAGGCGAGTTGTTGATGTGGATTCTCATCATCAGTGAAGTGCTGGTTTTCGGGGCCGGGCTGATTGTGTTTCTGTCTGTTCGGATCACCGACCCAACAGGCTTTGCAGAAGCGCAGGATATGCTCGACCGGACCGGTGCTGCCATCAACACCGTTGTCCTGATCACCAGCGGTTTTCTGGCGGCAATGGCCTGCCAGCTGCGCCGCGCCGGTCAGCGCGGCCGCGCGCGGCTTGCCCTGATTGCGGCGGCAGTCCTTGGGATAGTGTTCCTGTGGATCAAAGGCGCAGAGTTTGCGTCAAAGGCGGCGGATGGCATCGTCTGGGACACACATGTGTTTTTCAACTTCTACTTCATGCTGACCGGGTTTCATGCCGCGCATGTCGCCGCCGGAGTGGTGCTTTTGCTGCTTGTGGCCTGGCGCGATCATATCGACAATATCGAGGACGCGACAGCGTTCTGGCATATGGTTGATCTGGTCTGGGTGCTGCTGTTTCCAGTGATCTATCTGCTGCAATGACACAACGATCTCTTTATATCGCCTGGGCGTTGCTTGTTGCCCTGAGCCTCGGGTCAACCGCCCTGTCGCTTTCGGGTGTCTACGTGCAATGGCCCGTTGCGGCAGGTGTGGCAGTGATGGTGCTGGCCTGGCAAAAAGCGCGGATCATCCTGGCGCAATATCTGGGGCTGGCCTCCGCACCGACATGGCGGCGGGGGTTTGATGTGGCGTTGACCGCGCTGTGCCTGTTGCTGCTTGGGCTCTATCTTGTTCCGCTTCTGATGTAAGCGGTCAAAGGGCCGTTGGCGGCCTCGACGCCGCGCAAGATGTGCTGCGCGGCGTTCCGGTGTCGGCTTGGGTGTCTAGATAACACCCATGGCCCGCATGGCGTCGGCCACCCGCAGGAAGCCCGCGATATTCGCGCCCAGGACATAATCATCCGGTGCGCCATATTCGTCGGCGGTTTGCACACAGGAATCGTGGATATTTCCCATGATCTCGGCCAGCCGTTCTTCGGTCTTCTCAAAGCTCCAGCTGTCGCGGCTGGCGTTTTGCTGCATCTCGAGCGCCGAAGTCGCCACGCCGCCCGCATTGGCGGCTTTGCCGGGCGCAAAGCGCACTCCGGCGGCCTGGAACTGTTTGACCGCTTCGGGGGTGCAGGGCATGTTGGCCCCTTCGGCGACGACGGTGACGCCGTTTTTGATCAGCGCTTTGGCGTCCCGCCCGTCGAGCTCGTTCTGGGTGGCGCAGGGAAAGGCCAGATCGCAGGGCACATCCCAGATATTGCCACCGTGCTTATAGGTGCATCCCGCACCCTTGGCCTCGGCATATTCCGAAATCCGGCCGCGCCGCTCTTCCTTGATCTCGCGGACCAGATCAAGGTCGATGCCATCTTCATCAATGATGACACCGCCGCTGTCCGAACAGGCCACAACCTTACCGCCGAACGCGTTGATCTTTTGCATCGCGTAAATGGCCACATTTCCCGATCCCGAGACAACACAGCGCTTGTCTTCGAAATCTGTTCCCATGTTTTCCAGCATCGAGCGGACAAAATAGACGGTGCCGAAACCTGTGGCTTCCTTGCGCGCCCGCGACCCGCCATAGACCAGACCTTTGCCAGTCAGAACGCCAGCTTCGAACCGGTTGTTCAGGCGTTTATACATGCCGAACATATAGCCGATCTCGCGCGCGCCAACGCCGATATCGCCTGCGGGCACATCGACATATTCACCAATATGGCGGTGCAGCTCGACCATAAAGGATTGGCAAAAGCGCATGATTTCCCGGTCCGACCTGCCTTTGGGGTCGAAATCGGACCCGCCCTTGCCGCCGCCAATGGGCAAACCGCTCAACGCGTTCTTGAAGATCTGCTCAAACCCGAGGAATTTGACAATGCCGATATTCACAGACGGATGAAACCGCACGCCGCCCTTGTATGGCCCCAATGCCGAATTGAACTGAACGCGAAAGCCGCGATTGATCTGAACCTGATCGTTGTCGTCGATCCAGGGCACGCGAAAGATGATCTGGCGTTCTGGTTCGCAAATCCGTTCGATCAGGGCCTCGTCGGCATATTCGGGATGCCGGGCAATCACGCGGCCAAGGCTTTCCAGCACTTCGCGCACCGCTTGGTGGAATTCAGCCTCGCCTGCGTTGCGATGCAGAACGGTGCTTAGGATGGGTTGGAGTTTTTCGTCAATCATGTTCACTTGAGTGTCTTTTCGTTGTTTTTACAGGCACTGCCCAGAGTGATTGGGCACTGCAAATTTGATTGATGCTGTGAATGTGTTCCAAGCGGCAGGCTTGGAAAGGCAGGCCTGCGTCGCATCTGACGTCGCATTTGGCAACCAAATAGTGTGATCCTGCCACCAAGGACGACATGACGCATGTCTTAAAAGTGATATAAAAAAGCCGCTTGACCGCGTGTCAGGACGCGTCGCGCCAATAGTTGTTGGCCGCGGAAATCGTTGCGAAATGCGTTGCAACCACCTGACTGACCGCGATCAGCGCATCTGCATCCTCGGCATAGTCCGGACGCATGCGTTCGCGGGCTTCGGCATCGGGCTGGGTGAGTTTGATCGCAATACGGGACAGTTTGACGGCAAGGTCATAGCCCTCTTCTGGTGTGTTTGTGATCAGGGTGGGTAGCCAGGTCGCCATGGCGGTTCCTTTCCTCAAAATTGATGTGATGTGAGCGGGAAATCAGCGTCGGGTAAGGCAATATCGGCAAGGGTAGAGCGGTCCAGATGGGCTATGAACGCGTTTTCGGCAGCGCGCAACCGCGTCTTGAGCCGGCATTGCGTGTTGATCGTGCAGCGGGTTTCGCCGGTTCCGAAACATTCAACAATCGGTTGATCGGCTTCGAGCACCGCAATCAGCTGTCCCAGCTTGAGGTCCGCCGCCGGTCGAGCCAGACGGGCACCGCCGCCGCCGCCCCGGCGCGTCACAACGATTCCCGCACGGGCGAGTTGCTGCATGATCTTGCTGAGATGGTTGCGCGACAGGCCAAATTCATCCGCAAGTTCGGCTGTCGAGAACGCCCGTTCGGGCGCGCTGGCCATGCGCATGAGCATGCGAAGCCCGTAATCGGTGAAAGATGTCAGACGCATGCGGCATCTCGCTCTTGAATTGGCATTTACAATACGTATTAGCAGGCATACGATCCAGCGCAACGTAAAAAGGACAGCGCCTTGACCCACGCCTCGACAGACAGCCCGCCCATATCTTCGGCGCGACCGCATATGACCCGCGCGGTGATGGCGCAAACCGGTCTCGATGAAGATGTGTTGCACGATCTTGTTCATCGGTTTTACGCCAAAGTGCGCAAGGATGCGCTGCTGGGTCCGATTTTTGCGGATCGGATCACGGATTGGGGTCCGCATCTGGACCGGATGGTCGATTTCTGGTCGTCGGTTGCGTTGATGACGGGGCGGTATCATGGCGCTCCGGTGCCCAAGCATACCAGCCTGCCGATCACCTCGTCGCATTTCAATCGCTGGCTGGCGCTGT